>CAKJXZ020000016.1:0-34631 GCA_918234285.1 Pseudomonadota bacterium
ATATGAGAGAGGAATGTGTTTCCTCTCTTTTACATAAGTACTCGGAACTGCCCGACAAATACCAAGGTTTGAAGTGTCGCCGAGTACGAGCAAATTGCTTCATCGTCTAATGGTAGGACAGCGGATTCTGACTCCGTCAATATTGGTTCGAGTCCAGTTGAAGCAGCCACTTGATTTTTCAATGACTTAGCGCAGAAATGCGCTATTTTTTATTCTGACTTTTTAAACAAAACGCACTCACACAAAATCAAATACTTAGCATGGCCAATCAGAATAAAGTCAGAATGAATTTGTGCATAATTTTAGCCGATTCTCTAAGGCTGTTTTTTGCCCCTACAAGCGCATTTTTATTTTTTATGGATAATCCTTCCGATTTTTTGAAATATGTCGCTCACTGGTCACCAGAGGCGGAAGCGTACACATTATCATAATATCCAAACTTATATTTTCGCACTGCCTTTGAGACAACGCTCATATTGCACCCCAATTTTGTGGCAATATCAAAATTGCTTAATCCTTGCAAATGCAGGTCTAAGACTTTCTTTTGCAACGTGGTCAAAGGATGCACTTCCTTTTTGTTGGCCTTGATTATGATTTCTTTGTCTGAAATAGTGACTTTCAATATGGCAAGATTTATTGCTGTTTTCCGCGTTTCCGGTGAAACCTCTTTGTCTTTCAAAATTCTGTTGATAACGCTTAAATACCGGCGTTTTGTTAAAAACAGATTGTCAAGGTCAAAATTCTCACGGTTTCCATCCAAAAAAATCAGGACTTCATCCGGTTTTATCGGATCATGCTCTTTTTCCCAGATTATATGATGCTTTGGCTTGGCTCCGGTCTCTGTCCGGACGACAATATATCCCTGAGCGCCTCTTTTGAATTCCGTGCCAACCGGCAAGGCGGACCATGTCGGTTTGTTTTTTTTCTTGTATCCACCTTTAACATATTTTTGCTGCCATTCCCAAACGCGGCTATATTTTAGATTTAAGTCGAATGTTTTATTGATCAGCCGGCATAAATCCGGCGCTTTCATGTCCGGATGTTGCTTGACAAACTCATATACTTCCGGTTGAAAATGAAGCATTATTCTTTATTCCTTGCTTATATATCCGGCAACGTTAGACTTGCCAAGTTGCTGCGTCATGATTTCTTTTTTCATTTCCAACGTTTCACCGGCAATATATTGGCTCGCCAGCAAGGCCATAGCTTTTGAGCGCTCAATTTCACTGTTTAACACTTCATCTTTTACTTCTTTGTTGTTTGAAATAAGCTCAATCTGTTTATAAAGCAATTCATTTATTTTAGACATTTGTGTTTGTGACATTTTTTAACATTCCTTTGAAACATTGTTTGTGAAAATTTTTTATTGTAGAAGAAAAACCGCAATTCGGAATATGCAGCATTTCATTGATCTTTTTGCGCTTCCGCTTGAATATTTTTAAAATCAGCTCATTACATTTGGCGATGTCTGCCACTGTTTCGCGCATTTCATCTGTTACCGGACTTTTCCGAACACCAAATTGCTCAACGGTGCTTTCGTCAACGACCTCAAAATCAATTAAATTGCCATCCTTATCGCGGCTATTTGTTTGTTTACGAATTATATGATGCTTTAGCTCACCTCCAAAAATACGCTTTCCAGCCATTACAACAATTCTTTTCAGGTCTTCATCATCCTGATTTTCCCAAATCATTAAGGCAATCTCTTGTTTAACATCATCATACAACTGATTGTGTTTCAGATGCTCAACCATTTTATAACAGATTGCCAGCTTTTCATCAAAAGTCATATTATGCAGCCATTTTGAAGCCGTCCAAATGCTCAACGGCCTTTTCTTCCGTGAAGCATTTACGGCTGTAAAATTCTTCTTTTTTACCTTTGTTAAAGCTCTCAACAGGGCGGTGGTATCCCATTACCCGTGTCCAAATCTCGCATCTTGTGCGCTCACTGTCTTTTAACTCAATCTCGATCATTTTGGTTAAACTCCCTCATAGCTCTTAATTTCGCAAAATCATCCTGATGTTCGGCGATTTTGCACTCAATTCCAAAATTCTGCACGCAGTGAAAGCGTGGTTTTATACCTAATTCGACCAAATCATCCCGCACATTTTGCACAAACTCCGCCAGATCAACGCCTTTATCGGCATTAAAAATGACGTTGTGACGCTTGCGTGGCATTACTGCACCCCAGTCACCATTGACGCGCATCACATAAACCTCTGTCGATTTAAGCCGCTCAGCACGTCTTGCATCGCGTTCTTGCTCTTTTGCCGGATAATCCGGAAACGGAAACCGCTGTTGTATGTGTGTCATCCCTTTTTACCTAATCTAAACAGAATCAATATAATGTGTTGATATTACGCAATAAATTTATGTCATTGCTATTTGACGGAATCAGTATCACAAATCAGCGGAAAATGTGAAAAAATCACATAATCCGCCGATTTTTTACCATTATTTCGCTTTTTTTAGCTTTTCTGCGTCTGTATCAGTATAAGCCGTTGATAAATAATCCATCACTTTGACGATCTTTCCCCAGAATGAAGAACTTTTATTCGATGGGAAAAGCTTAATAACTGCCGTGCAGAATGCCACCGCGCAACCATAAACGGCAGCGATGTCCTCTTTGTGTGCTGTAACCCATGCATATAATTCAACTATTGACATTTTTACCTCCGTAAAATTACATTAAACCCCAACCGATAACCAATCCGGCCAACAATTCCGCCCAGTTTGTCGGACTTTCAGCCATTTTAATTTTCGGAAATTGAACCCAGAAACACGCGTTATATATAAACGGAATGCAGAAACCACACACGGCAAAATTCCATCCAACAAACGCGGCCACCGGTAAAGACCATAAAAAATAACGTATCATCAAGCCGACAAAGCAGTATTGTTTTGAACGTTCGGCAAATCCGAGCCATTTATTGACCGGTTTCACGATCCAATTCATTGCCGGTTTGCGGCCTTTGGCCATTTCATCATCAATATATTTGTTGCTTTCGGTGCCACATTTGAAATAATACCAATGACCGCAGCACCAGAAAATGTACACCAAAACCGCTATAATCAGTGCAATATACCAAACTTTAGATTTTGCGAAAAACTCCCATAAAAACACCGCCACAATGCAAAAAATCATTTGAATGCCGCGTTGTTCTAAAAAATCAATTTTGCTGTCATAGCCGCCAAAAAACCGCCGCCATATACTAAAAAATATTCCCATTACACCAACCTTTCACAAAATTCCCTGATTTTTCCAACTCTATCAACCCAGCCATTTCTATATTTTCTGTATTTTGGCTTGTTTGATAACCAAATAACGAACTCAAGCCGCCTGTTCATGTAGTTTTCCAAAACCTTTGCAGGTGGCAATCTGTTGGCCGCGCCGACTGTCTGATTGCCGATTTTGCCGTCAATCACAACATACAAGCATTTTTGCAAGTCCTTAATTGCACGCGGCACACCGCTGTTTACGGCATAATCAAAAACAGCAATGCTCAGCGGATCCGGTAAAAAATCACACTTGCTTTTATCCCAATACATTGTTTTGAATAAATACTCGGCACGTTCTTTCGTCAGATTTTCAATATCTTCATGCGGAAAAGCCGCCGCCGAAATTCCGTATTTGGTGCCTTTTAACTCACCTTTGCCAATATCGCCACCGGTCCAATTGCCTTTATCGTCCGGATCGTTTTGAAAACCGCCCTCAATTTTGAGTGTCAGCTTCTTTGCCGTTTCCCACACCAATGCTGTCATTTTCTACCTGCCTTTTTGGTTTTCAATTCATCAATTATCAAATCGCGCAGGTCGTCAATTTTGCTTTCCATCCGCAAAATAGCCTCATTTGTGGCATAGTTTTTGGCTTCTTCCGCAACTTTCAGCTTAAAGGCCGCCATATCGCGCTCAACGCAACCGATTTTATAAACCAACCAAACAAACGCAGGCACACATATTATTTCTAAAAATTGTAACCAATCCATTGTTTGAACACCCCCATTTTTTTTCTGATTTAAGTATATCCCATGACGGATTCGCGTGTCAAAAAACGGGCAAAAAAAGAGAGAGATGAAATAAAGCCATCCATCTCTCTCTTATTAGTGCGGTGTAATAAAGACGCGGCCTGTCCTTATTACATTTCTATTTATAAAATAATCAGCAAGCCGTTGTCAAATTACTGATTACTCTTCAAATAACGAGCCATTGCTTCGCGCTGCTTTTTCTCGTTCTCATTTTGGTTTTGCAACTCTGTCAAGAAACTGCGCAAACTTATATTTCCGTATTTTCTGGCCTTATCCAGCAATTTTTGCTGCGCCGTCACACCGTTGGCAATTTCTCGGCCTAAATTTCTACGAGCTGAGCGCATCGCTGCCTTGCCGCCCAAAGCGCCTGCAGTGACAACAGCCGCTGTCGGGTTGAAATATCCGGCTGTCAAACCGGCTGCAACTGCCGGACTGGTGAAGCCGCTCCAGAACGGTGAAGTGACAGCTGTCGAGCCGCCGACCGAAGTCAAACCTTTGCTCAATCTGCTTTCAAAAATATCTTGCGTTGTCT
This sequence comes from Pseudomonadota bacterium, assembly GCA_918234285.1. Classification (GTDB taxonomy): domain Bacteria; phylum Pseudomonadota; class Alphaproteobacteria; order RF32; family CAG-239; genus RUG410. The sequence continues at coordinate 4,559 of CAKJXZ020000016.1, forward strand.
CAGCGGTGGCATATTCTTTGTTGACTTCGCGGAAACCGGCAAATTCATCATCCATCAAAGTTTTGAGGTCATCTTCGGCACGTTTAAACGCTTTTTTCTTAGATGCGCCAACAGTGATGTTTTTACCAGCATCATATCTGAGCGCCTGTTTCAGCATGTCAAATTCTTTCAAACTTCCGCGCTCAACACCGTCAAATGCTCTCGGATCGAGCTCGCGCATTTCATCAATCATGTTTTGAGCAACCGGATGTTGTTCATAAAAGTCATTAACCTTTTCTGCAGAAAGTTTCTTGTTGCCGTTTTTGGCCATGAATGCGCCGTAATTCTTTTCAGCCGCAGCCAATTCCGGCGTTTTTATAAGATTTTCAAGACTTGTGTTGTGCCAGCCATTTTTGCGATGTTCTAGCGCATCACTGAGAATTTGAGCACGCTCCGACAAGTCATCGGCACCGGCCAAAACAGCATTGCGCATTTTGCGGCGCTTGGTTTCATCGGCCAAAGCCTCAACAAATGAACGTTTTTCATTCACGCCGACCTCGTTTCTGCTGGCAACGGCACTCTTTTCCGGCTGCCAGATGTTTTGAAGCTTGCTTTTTCCGTTATCAACAGCCTTTTGAAGCCGATTAACAACATTTTGCAGGCTGTTCGGTGCTTCATATCCGCCGTAATAATTAGGATCATATTGCATATAAACCACATCCGGCTCACCAAGATTAAAGTTGCGCATTTTGGCCTTATCCCACGTCTTTGATGCAAATTCATTATTCCACGGATCTCTTGATGTCACTTTGAAACCATGTCTTGAATATATTTCCGGCAAAAACGTGTCATAAGCATCTAATTTTTTGCCGCCGACAGAGGTTGCCGCTTGCATAATTGAATCCGCTGCGCCTCTCGGCCCGTTATTACTGAACACCGAAACAACATCACCATCGTCTTTGATTGCAAAGCCGACCTTGCCATCATCGGTCAAAAATGTGCGCATCTTAGCATATTCTTCCGGCGTATATTGCCAAACTTGCTCGCCGGTATATCCTGCCGATTTTTTAAAATCACTCATCGCCTGCGAAAAACGTTTGCCATTTTCCACATTCGGCGCATATTCATTAAAAGTCAAAGGATTTTCTAAAGTCTCGGAAAGTTTCTCATTCGGGCGCAATCTTTTTATGCTTTGTTGCGCTTCATTTCCAAATCGATTTCCCTCAGGTCCTGCAGGTACTCGTCCATAAAGGCCATCTGTGTCATACACATATCCTGATGTTTGATTTTCTTGGCTATTTCTGCGGGCGTCAAAGATCTTTTCAGCTCGTTGAGCTTGCCGAGATAACCTTTGATTTTCTTGATTAAGCACATCATCAATTGTTTTTCCTTTCCCTGATACTTTTTTCAAAGTGTTTATAAATATACCAGAATCCGGATCATTTGTCAACTGATTTAATTGATATTTTGACTTAATAATTTGTTTTACCGGCGCAATGCTTTGCGCGGCTTTGCTTCCAAGAGAATATATCGGTGCTGTTGCCATACCACCGCCCATGTCAGTCAAAAAGCGCCCCCATTGGCCTTTTGGATTGACTGTACCGGTCATGAATGCGCTACCTAAAGCACCGGTTTCAGCCAAAGGCATGCCGCCCTCAGCCATTGCTTTGATAACATTACCGGTCAAGCCTGTTCCACCAATTCCGGCTTCTGCAGCACCGCCCAAACCGGTAGCAATTGCCGCGGCATCATATCCATATTGTCCGGCCAGCTCCGTAATTCTTTCCGCAGCGTTCCGCGCTTCCAGCGGCTTTGTATCCATGCCGGCAGCTCTTGCAATATATCCTGCCGGATTTAACCCTGCATTTGATATTCCCTGCAATGCAAAACCGGCTTGCCGTGCATAAGGATTAGTCGCCATAAATTCAGCGACTTTGTCACCGGCGGTTGTCGGTTTTACCTGTTCGCGCCACTCTTTTGCGGCTTTGGCTGCTTGCTCTTTTTGCTCCGGTGTCATCTTCAAAACCGGATTTTGTGCCTGATATCCAATTCGCTGAGCAAAATCATCAAAATCAAGTGTTGGATAATATTTTTTGTGCAGTCCACGCGCCAGCTGTTCATCGCTGATATTATCGTATTGCGGATATTTTTGCCGAATTTCTGCTATATTCATCACATCCTCCTAAAAAATACCAAGCGGATCATTATTTACCGGTGTGTTACCGCCTTGCGGCATTACAGACATGACTGTCGGCATTGCATCAAGTTTGTTTTCAATGTTTTGCATTGCTTGAAGTGCACCGAGCAAGCGTTGCTTACCTTTACCGAGCTGCAGGCCTTTGGCGGCCTGTCTGATTTCAGCAATGGTGTTGATACCGCTCTGACCTTTAGAACGTGCCTTTGCAATCAAATCATTCTCAATTGAGCCGATTGTGCGCTCCAAATATCCGTATTGCTCGTTTTCTTCCGGTGTCAGGCCATAATCGCCGTTTGATACGGTGCCAACCATAGATGACAAGCCGGTATATGGCATAAATAATTTGTCATCCAACGAATTAACCAAGCCGATCGCATTATCAAGCGTTTGCTGTTGTTTTTGATTTTCAAAAGCGTTTTGACGGTCTGTTGCTTCTTGCTTGGCTGCCTCTTTACCGCGCTGGCCCTGATACGATTTCTCGTAAATGTTTTCCGGATTTTGCGACAAATAATTCAACCGAGCCAATGCAATTGCTTTGTCTTCATCCGGCAAATTATCCCACACTTCCGGATTGTTTTTAATGCCAAGCAAATTGATAAACTCATTTTTGCTGCCAAACGGATTGCCGCCCTGATTAGCCTTATATTGCGCGGTGGCCATGGCATTTTTATGTCTTAACATAGCCATTGAGCGCTCAAACTGCTCTTTGCGAGCCATATCTTCAAGCTCCCACTGCCGTTTTTGCTGTTCTTTGGCCAGATTGTCATAATATGCACCGGCTTCCAGTGCACCCATCGCATCAATTCTGGCGGCATCTTCCGGATGCGCTTCTTTTAACGCTGCCGAATATGCGCCGAGTTTTGCCTGCTCAGCATCATAGGCCTTTTTGTCGTTGAGCGCATTGATACCCTGCGCCAGCATCAATCCCCAGTTATTCCCATTTTGCGGAATTGCTGCCCTTTGCAATGCACCAAAGCCAATAAGGGCGCTCGTTCTTGCATAATCTTTGTTTAACATCTTACTTACTCCCGCTTCCGTTTGTCTTATACTTGCTCAACACATCAGCCCAACTTGAATAATTGATGCCGTTGTTTGAATATGGATTGCTGTTATATCCGCTATAACCGCCGGCTGCTGCACCTGCTGCGGCTGCATAAGGATTTCCGGTCATAGCACCGGCAATTCCGCCCTGAATGGCACCGGTCAAAGCACCGGTCCAACCGCCTTTTGCGTTGGCCAAAGCATTCTGATAATCAACGGCGGCCTTTCCGGCATCAACCGAAAAGATGTTTTGTTGATTTTCGTAGCTTGACGGCGAGCCGCTCATAGCATTAAATATTTGCTGCATCAATCCTTGCTGAGCATTATTTGATGCCAATTGAGCATTTTCAATTGCCGACAAAGAGCTGTTGCCGAAATTACCGGCGGCAATTGCATCATTCAAAGATTGAGAATAGGCATTTTGGCCATTCAAAACGCTCTGATATGCTGCCTGATTTATTGCCTGATTTTTAGCATTTTCATAGTCAGTCATTGCACGTTGATACGCTTCCGATCCAACCGGCAAACCTTTATTGATTAAGCTTGTTTCCAAGTCGCTCTTTTCTTGCTCAAATTGCGGCTGCAAATAATTCATAACTGAATTGAATGTCGCTTCTTCCGCTCTCTGACGCGCTTCATCGCTCGCCTCAACGCTCAGCGTCCAATCTTCCGGATTGACTTCCGGCAAATACCAGTTTGAATTGTTCATCAAGTTTTTGCTCTGGTTTAATGCATAACTTGTCAAATTCCCCAATGTATTATCAACATTTGAAGTGTCAACACTCTTCAAATAGGCCGAATAGTTCTTATATGGGGTTGTATCCTGTTTTGGTTTCTTACTCTTACTCATAGATATTTACACTCCTGCTTCAACATTCCTAAAACATAGCAATCTGTGCCATTTTCTCTATATTGCCGAAGTAAGCCCTCTTTTTTGAACCCAAGCCGCTCGCATAGGCTTAGGCTCGCGTGGTTATCTTTGCTTATAAAGACATTGCACCGTCTGCAATTCATTAACTCAAAGACAATTTTAAACACATATTTAACGACTGATTTCGTGCACCACCGTTTATTTGTGCTATAAATCGTCAACCATACATCTAAATTATTACGCAAGTCATTCAATATAATACCTGCTATCAATATATTGCCAAGCCACACGCCAATTGTCAAATTTGCGCCATAATCCGCCACATCGTCACCCAGTCCGTCACAAACCCACTTTAACACCTCGCCGGTGTCATCCGGTCTATAAGATACCACTTCCGATGTCATATCGCATTTGCGTGTCGTACCACTCAATTCTGTTTCCTCTTGTTTTGGTTTTGAATACAATGCTGATGCTTGAACCGACAGCCGAGTTTGCAACCCATTGACTATTGATCAAAACAGCATCATAGTTGTTACTCCATTTATAATTCGCATCAACTTCGGCGCTCAAATTACTCCATTTGGCCACGCCCCACAAACTACCGCCAACCGAACCGATACTTGTCACATAATTAACGTTTCGGCTTACAAAATCGGTGTTGGTATAAATAACCAATTGATATTTTGTAGAACACTTCGAGCGTGGATTGATTAAACTTACTCTTTTCAGCGCCGGCGTTCCCAAATTGGTATAAGCCTGTTCAATGGCGCCCTCAATCTCTGAGCCGTTGTCCGAATAGCCGTCATCCATTTTGAAAATGGTGTCATCCGAGCCAAAATAAAGATCATCCTCAAACACACACCAAGAAAATGCCCGTAAATTTGTAAATCTGCACCATGCGCCGGTGTTGATATTGATGACATGTTGCTCAAACTGCTGCGCAACCGGCACATTAAACAGCGCAAAGCCTTTTTTGCTGAAAATAATGCTTTGCCAGCCGAATTTCTTTTTGAATTGCGTTGTTCTGTCAGAAACAAGCTCGCGAATGGTGTCGCTGAAAATGTTGCTTGTCTCGCCGGTATTGCTCACGCTGAGCATTTTGGCCAATGGCATATATCCATCCTCAGTGATCACAACGATATCGCCCTGATATTTCATGGTGCAACGGTATCCGATCGGCTTGGCGATGTGATAACTTCCTTTTAAGGTCCAATCAGAGGCATCGCTCGGATTGCTTCCGGAATAAATCAAAACTTCCCCCTCAGAGGTGATAAATATTGTCAAATCATCAATACCTTGACCGCCGTCAAGCGTCCAGTTTGCCACCGCCACCAATTCACCGCCCAATTTTGATATTTGTGACAAATCAAGCGAATTTAAGGTGCCGGAAATGTTGCCGGCTCCACCGTACCAAACTTTTAAGGTGTTTTTTTCAACAAACCAAAGGCGCTCTTTGCTGACGGCTCCGGCAATGATGCGTGTTGCAGTCAATCCGGTACCGCTGAAACCCCAATCGGCAATATACTCATCGCCGTTGTCATCAATATAATAGGCTTTTGGCGTGTCCGCTCCATTCATAAAATACAAATAATTTTTATATTGTATTGTCTGGCATTCATTATTGGTCAGTGTAATTCCGGCGTATTCCGTACCGGCAGATGTTGAAGCATTATAAATTTTACCCTCATACACGGCAAGCATCCGGTTGTAATTTGGCTTTTTATAGGCCACCAACGTTCTGACGCCTCCGGCGCTTCCGCTCATTGCTTTATGCACAACATAACCATTGCGCAGCATAACCGATGAACCCAGCGGAAAATAATTATCCATTTTAATAGCATATTGTGCGCCCATGGCACTAATGGCATCACGGGCGTTCAAACCTCCGACCGGCGCAGGAATGATCACATCATGACTTCTATTGCCTCTATTGACAGCTCTTATAGACGATAACATTTGCAACCTCCGCGCAATCATCAAGCACCGGTCCGGCCAAATTGATGTCTCTTGTGGCCAAACTTTCGCCGAACCGCTTTTTTAATTCCTTTTCATATTCATTGTATTCTTCGGTATAATCCAAGCCGGTACGCTTGAGCCAGCGCCACAAAATACCGAGTTTTACCAGATATTCATCAAAAATCGGCACATCATCATTGGCAGTTAAAGCGCTTTTTTCCGTAAAAGTATTATAATCCCAAACAATACCATTTGAGCGATACTGAAAAATAAATTTATAGCAATGCGGTGGATTTAAGAACCGGATCACATTATTTTGGATTTTAAATTTGATATCCAAGCTCGGACAATTAAACATTTTCTCGCGCGTCCATTGCTCAGGCGTTATTGCTCCGATAACTCTTTCGCTACTGTCTTTGATGTAAATTGTATTTGGCAGCAAACAATAAAAATCCGGCACAAAATTATCAATAGGATAGTTTGAATTTCCGCAGGTTGTCCAAAACTCGGCTTCTTTGGTTAATTCCTGCCAATTACCATAACGCAACAGACTTTCAAGCTCCGATTTTGCTACACTGAGCCAAATTTGACTATTTAAGTCATCACTTGCAAATAAATCTGTCGGTCTTTGCACGGCTGCCAAATCCGCCACCTCACGACATATTTCAAGAATTGTTTTCATAAGCACCTCCTAAGCTTGGTCAATATAAATAACTTTTACATATCCGGCATTTCCGGCAACTTCCACATTTGCGGAATCTTTATGCGCACCGGCATAACCGCCTTTTCCATGTGAACCATATACAGCAGCACCGCCCGATGCGGTGGCGTCATACGTTCCGGATGCTGTGCTGCCACCGTTTCCGGCAGTATTTAATGTTGTTGATGTTCTTGTGTATGTCAGAGTTGGTGCACTTCCTGCTGATCCTCCGGTTTTTCCGCCGCCACTCTCAACGCTTCCACCGCCGCCGCCATAAGCATACGATGTGCCAAATCTCGAATTTCCACCGGTTCCGCCGGTTTGATTACTATAACCCATGCCGCCATTTTTCGCATGGCTTGCACCGCCTGAGCCAACCGCAACCGCATAATTGCCTGCCGACAAATTAAAAACGCAATTAAAGCCGGAGCCCGAACCGCCACCGGCAGAAATAGCGCCACCTTGAGCGGTTCTGTAACTCGCAGCGCCACCGCCACCGCCGCCAATGCAAATCACCTGATATAAGCCCTCCGGCAAGCTCAAAGTTGTTGATGCGCCACCGGTTGAGCTTTCATAAATAACCGTGTTAGGCTCATACGGGTGCAAATTCCACACCAGAGTTGAGCCCTGATAAACACGCTTTATTCTATTTGAACCGGCGTATATTCTTTTAATCAAATTTGAGCCGTGATAACACTTTTCAACCATAATTAACCCTTTACAAAATAAAATGTGTTTGCATTTGGTGATGCTGGCAAAGAATTAACCACAACAAATTTGTTGTTTACATAAGCCGTTGACGCTGATTTCGTTGAATTATCCGAATTTGCTACTGTTGGCACGACCGGACTTGATGAAAATGTCTTTGTATCGGCAATTGTTTGGTTGCCGCTCAGTTTAACGCAGGCGCCCGAGAGCGTTTCAAGCTGGCCTTTATTAACGGCGTCACCGTTTGCCGATCCATCTGTCACATTTTGGATTTTATGGCTTGCCATATTCAAAGCGCCAGTCATAGCAGATGAACCGCTACGCAATACAGCATTACTCAAACCACCGGCCACATCATTAAAATTGGCGTCCATTTTAGCACTATCAATAGAAATGTTGTTAATTCTGTCCTGTTCAAAACTGTTTAAGATTGTAAATGTACCTGATCCATCGTATGGCATATAAACCTCCTTACATTATTTTTATATCTACCCGAATTTTAGCACTGCAACATTCCGGCTGTCAAAAAACGGCATAAAACAATGGCGGCAGAAAAAATCTGCCACCACTGCCAAGGAAAAAAATATGAAAAAACAAAATATAATGATATGTTACTCCCCATCAGCCTCTTTTGTCGTCTTTGTTGCCTTTTTTGCCGCTCTCAAATCCTTAATCTGCTCTTTCAGACTTGAAATTTCGTCCTTTAAGCTTTCAATTTCTTCAAGATACTCTTTTTCTTTTTTCTCAAATTCATCAATGATTTTGTTGTTTTTGTTCATGGCCAAAAATTTCTTGGCTGCTTCACATTCGTTGTTTAAGTTGAGCATATTTATCTGGTCTTCTGGCATTTCCACCAATTTTTCAATAGTGTAAACGCCGCAAAACTTGCACGCTTCAATCTGCTCTGCGCTCAAAAAAGCAAATTGATTGATCGGCGTGCCTCCGGTTTGTATTTCTTTTTTACCCATCATATAACGGTTATATTCAATAGCAAAGCGCTGTTTATATTCATTTCCTGCCGGCTGGTCAAATACATCCGAATTGTCTTTTGTTCTTATTCTGACATAGGTCCGTGTCTTAAAAACCGGAAGCCCTTTGTCGTTTACTTCGTCAGATTTTATCACTTTATCATAAAACTCGGCAACAACTCCGCTTTCCGAACATCTATTGTTGTTAAAAGTTTGTTGAAACATACCATATTCATTCATTTTATATTATCCTTTCCTTTAAAAAAAAGGGCAGTGCAGGTCATACACTGCCCCGAATATACTAGCTGCTTGAGCCAGTGTCAGCATTGACAAGAACACCTTGCAAGCTGGCATTACTTGTGGTCAAGTTTCCGGCCCAGCCAATCAAACGATACAAAGCATCTTGATTGACTGCCATTCTATCACCATTGATTACTTTCATATCGCGATCCTTATGGGTGCGCAGATAAATATAATCAGTGTTCAAGAAATACATGTGGCCATCAGGGCAAGCACCGCCTTGACCGCCGTCAAAAATAACGTCAGCGCCTTTATATTTCAACGATACAAAGCCGGCATTTGCTACATCCGGATTGGTGAAACGTTGAAGATCAGACAGGCTTTCATTATACAATGAATACATATCATTGTCAGCCACAATCAAATCCGGCTTATCAACACCGCGGCAGCATTTCAAATAAAGAGCATCCATTTCTTTGCGGATTGTATCTTTAGTCAATGCCGTGTCCATAACTTTGGACTGGTTGCGCCAGAATGCATTGCCGGAGGTTGCACGATTGATGTTGCCGACTGTGCCGGTTGTCGGATCATCAGCAACAAGCAATTTCAAACCACCGATTTCCTTACCGGATGAACCGGTACCGTCAGAATACAAAGCGGCAGAAAGTTTATTTTTCATGGTCTTAATGCCGTTCTTGTAGCGTTTTTCAAACAAATCAAGAATTTGCTCTTTTCCGCTGTTTTGCAGTTGCTCTTCACCGGAAATAGCAATCGGCACTGCACATAATTTCATCGGAAATTCGGCAGCGGTGAACAATTCTTTTGGTGAATAGTTAATAGCCTGAAAACCATTATACCAAATCAAATCACCCTCGCCATATTCCAGTTCTTCCAGAATTTTGGTACCACCGGAAAACGGCTTCATTTTGCCTTTTTTATCAAGGCGGTTTAACAAAGCGATGTTCTTTGTTACGTTGTCTTTAAGCTCCCTCGAAAAATTCGCAAGCGTAGTCGTCAGAAGCGTATCATAATTAGAATTTGGACTTGTCATGTTAAATACTCCTTTTATTCAATACCCAATTCATCATACGTTTTTGCCAACGCCTCACGCAGTGTTAATTCTTTTTCAGGTGCAACGGCTTTTGACTGCGGTGTAAATCCGGCATCTTTTGCCTTTGCTGCTGCTTGAGCTCTTGCATCCAAATCAGCCTTGTTTTGAGCCTCAATCAGTTTTTTGCGGACATTTTCATCCGACCATACACATTGATTGTATGCTTCATCAAGTGATCTGCACGCGCCGCTATCCATCAAAACACCCATTCTTTCACGGACTTCGTTATAATACGGATATTTTGGATTGCCTGCAGCATCTTTTGCCGACAGAAAACTTGCAATTTCACGTTGCATCAGGGATTCCTGAAACATCTGATTTAATCTTTGCAATTGTCGCTCCTGAGCATTAACACGATACGTTAATTCATCGGCATTATTGTTTTGCGGCGCAACATTGTTTTCCCAGCCATAAATTTGCCCGATTTCCTTTTGAATTTCGGCAGGATTATAAAAAAGACCGTCATCAAGAAGCGCCAAAAAGTTTGCATATTGCTTTGGCGATGTAATTCCCATCTTTTTCAGTCTCTCTGCGCGACTGTTAAAGGCGTCATCAATAAATTTGTAGCCGTTCAACTTATTGCCCAAATCAGAAAAACCTTTTTCCACCTGCTTTTCTCGGTTGATGATCTGCATCCGAGCGTCAAGCGGCAGCTCTTTAAATTTTTCTTTCCATTCTTTCGCGTATGCTGCCGGAGCGTCCAGATACTCATCAACTTCTGCAGGTGTTGACGGCGTCTGTTCTTCTGCACCATTCACTTCTTGCGTCTCGCTTTGTTTTTCAACCGAAGCAAGCTGCTGTTCCAATTCGTCTCTTAATTCCGACATTTTTTACTCCAAACTATTTTTTTGTAGGCTTGAACGAAGTTGAGAAAAGCCTCATCTTTTTCAGCCTTTTCCAAATTGTAGCGAATATTCTGCATGCATTGATCAGAATAATCACTCGCTACGGTTATATTAGCAGATTTCATATATTTTTCAAATTCTGCCAAACTGTCCACTTCACGCCCGTCAGGCAATTTGTAACTACTCATTAAGGCGCTCCCACTAATCCGGTTGAAATATTTTCATTGGTGCTGCCTTTTACGGCCAATTCTGCCTCTTTGAGCGCAAATTGCCGATTCATTTCTTTGTTTGTCAGCAACAATTTCTCTTTATCCACTTGGTTTTTGAGCATTACCTCATTGCGCTTGATTGCGTTCTGTTCTTGCTTGATGGCCAAATCGTTGGCGTTCTTTTGTGCCTGCAGCTGGTTTTTAGCCATTTCATTCTTGACTTTCAAAATATCCTCTTGCTGCTGTTCATCCGGCTCATCCGGTGCGGCCAACTCAATACCGATCTTATTGAATACTTCATCAATTACCGGTTCAAATTGCCGTGTATTCGGCAACGTTGAAACAACACTTTGTGTCAATTGCTTATAAAGCGGCAATAAACTCGGTTGAGCGCTCACAAATTGAAACGAACGCGCCACCAATTCATTGATGATTTTAACGGCCTCAAGCGTGGTTTCTTGCGTATTATCCTGCTTAAACCCCGTGTCTGTTTCAATGCCGATGCACAAATCACGCGTTTTATTTTCTCTTAACAGCATGATTGCGTTTTTCTTGGTTTCATCATCCGCATCATTATCCGCAAACCGGTACAATGTTTCATTCTGAAACAGCTCACAAATCATTTCAGCCTTAATTTTCAACAAATCAGTGATGAAGCGCTGCATGTCGTTTTGGCGGTCCTGATTTCTCAGCGTGCCAAAATTGGTCTTTTTCATCACGGCGGTGGCGGTCTCATTCGGATCACTGCTGCCGCGCATAATATCAGAAACACCGGTGATTTCATAAATCGTTTGCGTCAATTGCGCCCTGCGTTCGGATAATCCTTGCAGCGCGTCAATATACTGGCCAATCGGCATAAAGTCCACAATTCCGGCAAGTCCGCCTTTTTCCTTTAATTTGGTAAAATCAGACACCGAAAGCAGCGTCACATCCTTGTCGAGAATGTTGGCAAGCTCCGGAAAGCTGTTGTCATAACAGCCGGAAACCTTGAGCGCCTGCATTGTCAAACGCATCCGGTTGTTGACGCCGTCCAACTCATCCAAAAGGCTCTTAATTTCCACATAATCCGGCACCGGAATGAGGCTGTCATTTGTCAGCGTGCTATAAATCGGTTTTGGCATCGGATAACCGCTCACCAAATCCGGCATTTCCTTAATTTTCAGAATTCTATCGTTAAAATCTTGGCAAATATACAAGACTTTTTTGCCGATTTTATCCCAAATTTCATAAACACGCGTGTTTTTGTTCTCTTCTTCCTTTTCAGGATCAATATACGCCTGCAAATCTTCACCGAATTGCGCCACAACTTCCTGCTTTGTCATATTGACCACACGGGCCACCCATGTGCAATTTTCCCAAATACCGACTTTTTCGCTATCGGCGATAAAATCCACCGGATCAATATACACGGTCTCAATTTTCTCACTGTCCAACAAATCAGCGGTTTTTCCGGTTTCATCAACCGCGATTTTCTTGAATGTCGGTGTGTATTTTTCCAATAAAATACCGCAACCGGACAATAAATAATCGTTACGGGCATATTTTATGGCGCTATCAAAGTCAAATTGTTCCAAATCCCATTCAAGCGCCTTTTCCAAAATAGATGCGGCCACGCGCTCAACATCGTTGCTGGTCTTGGATTTTCGCTCGACATACACCTTTGGCGCTTTGAAATACAAAAACGGCTTCAACGTCTCAATTGAAGACCAAAACAAATTCGATTTATTCTTTTTGCGCTCATTACGATAATATTCGCGAATTTCTTTGATTAAGTCGTGATAATCTGCATAATCCTTTTCGGCTTTGCTTATTCTTCTTAACCACTTGTCATATTCTTCTTTTTCATTATTATCAATCATCAAACACCCCCAGAAGTGAATACTCGCACACGGCTACAACATCCTTTTCAACCGGCACCGGCAATTCATCAAACACATGGAAAATAACGTGATCACCCTCTTTAACAGAGTGCACCTCCGGACCAACTGAAACAACGCGCCCCGTTGTTCGCGGATTGGTGATATCATCGGGCAAAATAATCCCGTTAATCTTTTCCGGCTCATCGAGTTTTACAAAAACCCTGTCCATTATCGCTTTTACCATCCATTACTCCTATTTTTACGCGCTGCATCGGCGAACAATGTCTCAATGCTTACGTTATTATTACCATACAACTGCGCACTTCCGTTGTCAAAAACCGGCTCGGCAAACGTTAAAACAAATGCATCCGCTTTGTCCGGCGAGCGCAAAAGGTTCTTTTTTACCTCATCTTTACTGGCCAGTTTCAGCCGGCCATATCCGTCATAGCCTTTTTCAACGCTGCATAACTCTTCAAAAAGCTCATCATCTTTAGGTAGTTGCACCGGCAAATCACTTTTCAGCCATTGATTGGCTTCACCCCACATTTCCGAGCGTTTGTTGACATACCGGTCATTGTAAATAGCTTTGGCGCCAAAATTGATGCCGCGCACAACTTTCCCATAACCTCGGTCATTCAGAATGTCATAAACACCGGCACCCAAGCCGCCAATGTCTATAAAAACGCGTGCCGGCCTCAAATTATAGATGTCAGATGTGATTTTGTTGGCAACTGCCACATTATCCATATTGCTGAAAGCCTCAATTTTATAGCACCATCTGCCGCGCCGGTAACAAAAGACCGTCTTATCATCACCAAATCTGGCCACATCCACACCAATAATCAGCGGACTATCGCTTTTATCTATTTTTGGCTCCATGGCGTTGCGCACATCTTTGGCCGCAATCAGTTTATAATTGCCGGCATAGACCGGAGCGCCCATCCAAATATGATCATATTCGTCCGGATCTTCCCGTTTGCATTTTTCGGCCAAATAAATCATCTCTTCCGGACAATACGGGTTTTCATCATAATTGATGCGGCAAATAAACGTTCTATCATCCGGATGCGCTGCCACCGCCTGCCAGATTGGATCATTTTCCTTGTCTCGGTTCATACTGATCCAGATTTCCGAGCCCTCTTTTCTGATTGTTGGCTCAAGGATTTTCCAGCTCTTTTTGCTGATTTTCTGCGCCTCCTCAATCCAGCAGATGTCAACACCCTCAAGCGACTTGATATTTTCCGCAACGGTATCATGCAAGCCCTTAAAGATGAACCTTGAGCCGGTCACAACGTTTTCAACTCTGTCCTCATAGAACACAAAATCATCAAAGCCGTAATATTCCGCACGGTCTTTGAGTAGTTTGTAAACAGAATCCTTGATGCTTTCCTGAACCTCACGCACGCAGGCAATAAAGACCTTTTTTGAGCGGGCAATAAGCAACAAACTATCGGCAAAGGCGTAGCTCTTACCACCGGCACGCCCTCCGTAATAAAGTTTATTGCGATAATGCTCAGTTAATAGTGGCCTGAACTTTTCCGCTATTTTCACCGTCACCGTTTGCATTGTCATCCTCTTTTATCGGCTTGGCCTCAAACACAACCAACGCCTGCGTCAAATTGAAATTGCCGCTCAGTTTATCAACCGGTTTTTCGCCGACCGTGTCTCTGATAAATTCCATTGCCTTGATATTACCTTTTTGTGCTTTTTTAATCGCCGCAACCAAAATGGCCTCAAGCGTGTCAACGTCTTTTTTCTTGGCCGCCGGTTGCGTCAATAAATAATCCAGCATTTCGCGCATTGTTTTACGCCTTTTGGCTGCCGCTGCCGACTTTTTACCGCCGATTGAGCCGATTTCCTTAGCTTTTTCCGATGTTAATCGCTGTAAATTCTCAATATTTGCCATGATAACCTCTTAATTTATCCGAACGATGCCTCTTTTTTCCAAATCACGCACGATTGTTTCTTCCGTTGCGTAGTCATGCCATGTCACATAACCCTCCGGATTGTAAAATGTAGGCGTTTTCTCAAAATCAAATCCATACAAATCAATTTTAGCCGCGCCAGCTTCACGGCATAAATCAATGGCCATAAATCCGGTTGACGGCTGCTTGCCGATCCAAGCTCTTAATCTTCTGCGAATGCGGTTTTTTATGGTTATATTGCCGCATCTGGTACCCATTGACCGGTTGACCGAATAAACGGACTTATAACTGGCTTTTTCATCAATACTGAGTTCGCAAGCCAACATCAAAATGTCGGTGCGGCTTCCTTGCGCCGCCGGCACCGTTACAAATCCACGGTTAAACCGAATGATAACCTCATGCGCATCAATATCTTTGCCGTTTTGCTTGTCAAAAATGCTTCTGGCGTTGCCGACAATGGCCACCGTTTTATCCTTAATGAAGTTTTTTATCTCATAAATTTCTTCATAAGGCTCATAACTCATCAAACTTTTATTCTTGCCGCATATATGCCAAATGGCAATATCTTCCGCATCAATTGTCCTGTCGCCATAATCCCGATTGTAGCAATAGTTATATTTTACCGGCAGAAATTCAATTTTGCCCTGCATGGCCACATTTATGAGCGTTTCTTCATGACACCAAAGTTTCGGCTCCGGATGCTCGGCCAAACATTTCTTTGTGAAGTCAATTTTGCGCAGGTTTTCCAAATTCATCAGCATAACACCGGAATTAACATATTTTTCAACGCCTAAATCCGCGGCTTGTATTTTGCCGGCCTCATGGCCCTCACATAAGCCGAGATATTCAACTTCCATGTTCCACAATTCATCAAGCGGCTTTTGCACAATGGTGTCCGGATCAATAAACAAAATCTTTTTATACGGCAATTCAGTCAAAAACAGTTTCAAATATGTTGTTTGTGTGATGCGCTCATGTTCTTTGCGCTTCCGGTATTGCTCGGTTAAAGGAATGACTACATTGTCAAAGTCTGTTTCCACCGGCTCCGGACTGACAACCGTTATGTGCGCATCCGGATTGGTTTTCAAAAGAGATGCCGCCGATTTTTCAACAAAAGGCATGTATTTTTCATCACTAACGTAAACAACTTCCATCATTTTGTTTTGTATCCCTCCGTATATTTGCCGCACCATTCGCACCGGTAACCGCCAACGCAATATTTTTTGCGATGAAAACCCCAAATACACAATGTCAATCTGATTTTACGCCACAATCTTCTCATTCCAAGGCCTCCGCTTTTTCAAAAAGTATTTCAATCCGTTTAATCTGCCGAGCCAGTGTCCTTTGCTCAATGTCATCGGCAATTATGCGCAACGCATAAACAAATTCCAATCGTGTTTCATCTCTTAAATTTTCGTCATACTCCTCTTTGCTCTCGCCTTTGAGCTGATACGGTAGCCTTTTCTTTGCGCGTTGCTGCGCACCCCTCCAAACTTCGCCAAAAAACCGTGCTTCCGGTATATCATCAAAAAGGCTTCCCTGTTGCATATTCTACCCCTTTACTACATCATCAGTCAAATTCCTAACCCTCAACATGCCGCCATTCGCCGTCAATACAAGCAAATCGGCGCGTTGCGTTCACATCCATTTTGGCGTCCACCGCATCCGCAATTTCCGGCCATTTCTTTTTCTGCTCGATCTGCCGCAAAATAAACCACGCCGAATAATCGCTGAAACGCAAGTATAATGATGCGGCGCTGATATACACATCCGCCAACTCTTCCAGTTTGGCGTCATAAGTGCCATGCTTTAAGGCGTCAAAAAACTCTCTGCATTCCAAATGAAGCTTTTTTCTTTGCTGCTCAGCCTTGCATCCGACAAAGGTCTGTCTGTGCCATTGAGCAATGAGTGACTTATTCCATTTCATTTTTTCACCCCAAAATGTCTGAATAATTCCGAAAAATTTACATTAGCCGTGCTGGTTTCGTGCTTACGATTTTCCGCAGCGGCGATTTTTTGACCGTAGGCGGCCAATTTCAAAACGCGCCCGTCATCTGCCAAGATTTTCACCTCAAACGCCTGTATGTTGAATTTTTGCGCCTTAGCGACCGCCTTTCTCAATTCATCAAATACCGCCATCACATTGCACCTCTGAAATGCGCCGATAAAACATTGACCTGCGGCGTCTTAAATTTACTGTCTGTTTGCGGCATAGATACGCCGTAAAGCTTGCCTTTTCTGCTCAAAAGGTCGTTTTTACTTTCAAAGGCAATTTCTTTTCCGCGGTTTTTCATTGATACGATCCGCAAGGCTTCATCCATCCGGTCAAGCAATCCGTTTTCTTGTGCCAGTTTGATATTTCTTGGCCAATGGCTCATAGCATAGGCATATTCTTCCGCCGGTATAACTTCGGCGAGCCAATCCTCAGTGCAAAGTCTGAACGCTTGGCGATAATCCCAGAGAAAATGATGCAGATTTCCGGCTTCATCATCTTTAGCCATTAAAGTTTCGGCTGTCGGCAAAAGAGTTGTACTTTCCGTTTTTTGTGCTTCCGGCGATTTTTGCTCGTCCTTGTGATCCTCTTCAAGATACGCCAACAAATGCGCCACTTTCGGAGCCGTGCGGTCGTTCTTATAGGTCCAATACCGGCGGATGGCAGATTTCACATCGGCAAAACTATAATCCTCAAACGATGCTTTCCACATTCCGTATAATTCCGGATTTTCAATATCAATATTGAGCAGGGCCTGCTTGTTTTCACCATCCCGATAAAGCTCGTCAATATAACACAAAATTTCGATTGTTTTATCCATCATTTTACTGCTCCCACCAATTACGATTGTCATTGCATTCGGCCATTTTACGGCTTACCGGTGCCGTTGCTTCGCTTCTGTACCAGTTTCGCACTGCTGCCCTCCAGTCTTTCATCGGATTTTTTCCGACTTTCCATCCTTTACACTCGTAAAAGTCATAAAAGCGTCCAACATCAATGTTGTTGCCACTTTCCAAGCAATACTGACTGATTTCATCATGTGTCGGTTTTACGAAATTTTTAACTTTTTCTTTTTGGACACACTTTAGTGTGTCTTTTTCTTTTTCTACATTTACATTTACATTTACATTAGCTTCGCGTTCGGTTTCGGTTTGGTTATTGTTTGGTTTGTTTTCGGTTTCGGTTTGGTTTTTACAACGACCGCCATTTTTACCGTTCTCAAATCTTTGGTTGTTTTTATCAATTTGCGGCTTGGCTAATGTAAAGAATAATCTGACTACCGGAGCCATTTTTTCAGGCTCAACACCATTGATGGCATAATTGGCCAAAGCATCAAAACACTGGCCTTTTTCCGTGTCAGATAGATCCTGCATCGCCTCATAAAAACTACGATAAAATACAAAACTATCCCTCATTCCTTTATGTCCTTAAAAGGAGGGAGCGCTTTTGCGCTGGACTACACACGGCGCTCCCGTCATTGTTTCCGATGTCCAAATCTCTGTCCACAAAATTGATGCAGTCATCCAGCGTGCGGATAATTTCATAATTTCCGCCTCTGAATTTGATTTCCTGCTCAAAATATTTCTGATTATCCGACTGCGTGCCGGTTTTGCCGTTTTTCAGCTCCAAATATGTAACGCGCCCGTATTTGTTTATGACAACCAAGTCAGATTGTCCGAGTGTGTATCCCATCGATTTACGGCTCGCTACAAACATCGAGCGATCTCTGTCGTTATGTACCGGCAAATATTTGAGAGCACTCATCACATCACTGTCAGAGGTGATATATCCCCGCATCCTCAAATATTTTGTGACTTGGCAACTCAATGTGTGCTCTGGCTTCATTAAATTACTTTCCTAAAAAATAACCACACAAAAACATTGCTGCCATAAATGTCGGCGTCAGGATCAAATCAATCTTATTCCACTTTTGTATGTGTTTTAAGACTTTATCCAGCAGGTCCGAATATTCTTTGTTGATCTTGGTCAAAGCCTCATTCAAGGCAAACACTTTTGCCGATGTTTCCAAAATCTCAGTATTCAGATTTTTATAAAATTCCGCTTCTTCTTGTAATTCTTTATTATTGCCTTTTAAATCGTTGTATTTTTTAGATTTATCGCAATATAGTTTTTCAAATTTCTTTTCTGATGTCATTTCTTTTTCCTTTTCAATTGGGAAGTGCCGGAGCAAGCAGAATTTCATGATTAAGAGCCACTCCGGCATTGATATCTATCTTCCTTGTGGTAACTCGCCAGCAAATACCGGCAAAGCAACCTCTTTTTTGATCTTTTCCAATTCTTCATTGATGGCGTTGTTTATGGCATTATCCAAGTCAATGACCTCATACCACCATTTAACCGTGCCATTATAAAGGCGATATCTCAAGCGGCACGGCAATTGATAAGCCTTACCACCGTTCAAAATCGGAATAACAATCAAAAACATATTCGGCACTTTGATTTTGTTTCCGGCAGCGTCTTGATGCTCGCTTGAAAAATCAAGTGTCGCCTCGCCGGTGTTGGTATCAAATTTCACGGTTGCGCGTTCATCGTTCCGGATCGCAATACCTCTTGACAATTCAACCATTTTTTGAGTGCTGGCATAAAAACCGCCAACACGGGCCCGAATTTCTTTCAAACTGTCGCTTTCCTTATCCGGTGCCGGTGCATCTGATAAATCAAGGACATTTCTCTCAATGAAAAAGGCAAAATCAACCTGAGACATTGTTTCACCGTTATGATTTTTCCATTCCTGCAATTCTTTACTAAACGGGAATTTATAAGTTGCCAGATGCTTTTCAAAGCTGGCATGTTCTTTGGTTGCGCAATCGAAAATACAAGTGACCATTTGCGCATCTTTGTTGTAAAAAATCGCCGAATTATCAGCTTTGTAGCGGTTTACAAATTCACAAAAACTGGTGCAATCATGCAAAAATGTCAAACCTTTTAAGGTTTCCGGCGTTGTGCGCTCTTCGTCAATATACTTTTTGAGCGGCACAACATTCATATTTTCCGGATACACAATAAAACCATTCGTGTTTGTTGCCTCAATGGCTCGCGGCGTGTATAGATCTTCCATCGTCTCACGCATGGCAACAACGTCATTTTTAACCTCATTATCCATTGATATCTTTCCTTTCCATGTCATAATTAACTACTTCACGCTTGTTTGATACCACCTCAAACGGCAGGCGCGGCTGCTTCGGATTTTCGCGGCTCAAAGCGTTGTTTTTGGTTGTCCAGAATATTGTGTTGCCTCTCGGCTTTTCTGGGTTCTTAGAGGTAACGCTGGCCTGAATGACCAAGTTGCCGCTGCTGAGCACCAAACTTAAATTGATGCTGATTGTGGCTTTCGCCGCTCTAAGACCATCAACATCGCAACGCTCGCGCATCGCTTTGATCGCCTCTTCAAGCTTATTGGAGCAATCAGTATTGAACTGACCGTCTTCAAGCTCCCAAAGAACTCGGCTAAAGTCCTTTATTTCATCAGTTTTGTTTTCCATTATTTTCCCTTTCGTTGTTGTAAAAATCGTTTGCGGTAACTTCGCCGCCGGTATATTCCACAATTTTTTGCATTCTATCAGGGCGCGGAATAACATCACCGGAGCAATAACGTGAAATATCGGCTTGACTACAGCCAAGCTCACGCGCTAATTCTGCTTGTGATTTCCCTGATTTTTCTGATTTATCTATCCATTCTCTAAACTGCATATTTACGCCTCCTGTATAACCTTTTATACAATTATCGTATAAATGTCAATACAAAAATTGTATTTTACAAACTGCTTTTTTTGTGTTATTTATACATTAAATGTATTTACAGGGGAAAATTATGTCTCGATGGGATTTCTTAAAACAAATTGCAGATGATAATAACTTGACGCAAACAGATCTGGCCAAAGCTCTGGGGTGGCAACAAACAAGATTTTCAGACCTTTTTTCAGACAAGATTTCTATACCTGCCAAAAAAGTGTATGATTTTGCTTGCTTCTTTGGGCTTGATTATAAAGAGCTTAAAGATTACAACGACAATAAGACCGATAAGATACCATCCAGAACAAGTGAAGTGATCAAACCGGACATTGTGCATATTGATGTTTTGGATGTCCGCGCCTGCTGCGGCGATGGCATTGAAAACTTTACCGAAAATGTCATTGGTCAACAAATGATGACACTTCCGGCACTGCGTGAATTCACGTCTCAGGCCCCTGAAAATATCAAAATCATCAAGGCAATCGGGGAATCCATGATGCCGACCATTCACACCGATGATGTTGTTTGGGTGGATATTTCGGTTAAAGCGCCGACTTCTGACGGGTTATATATATTATGTATCGGCTCTGATCTGCTTATCCGCCGCATCCAAATAAACCCGTTTGATAATACCGCCATGATACGGGCAGACAATTCTCAATATGCGCCAATTCCGCATAATAATTACCGCAATATCAAGGTGATCGGCAAAGTTATTTATCACATGAGAAAAACCGCATGAGTTATTACCTTTTTACAATTTTCATTTTTCTTGTTGCTGCTTTCGGTTTCAAAAACGAGCTTAACCGGCTTGAAAAGATAATTATGAACCTTGAGGATAAAATAACCAAATTACAAGAAAAAAAATAAATAAAGTAAATTATTTGACCATTAACAATCTAACATAGTGGAGTTTTAGGCTCCATTTTTTTATTTTAAATTTATCTCTTTGATTTTCCGTAATAATACAAAAAATATGCAAAATTATACATTTTCTGTATTGACATTTATACAATTATAGTATAACAATATATACAGAAATTGTTTAACAGCCCCAGCCGCACGGCTCAAAACCGCGGTATCAGTAACGCCCTGTAAAGCGTGCCGCCCTCCGGCCACCGACCAACGCTATGGCAAAGAGCCGATACCGGAAAGCGAAAACAAATCAAACTATGGAGACAGACATGAAAAAAACAACAGTATATTTATCAAAGGATAAGCATTCAAAAGATGTTGCTAACGTCCGCAAACTAAAAAAAGGCTTTGTTTGTGCGTTAATATACACGAAAAGCCATTCTCACGATATTTTGACATATAACTTTGATTATCTCATGGATTATTGCCGGTCATACTATGGCGCTTTCATAAGAGTTACAACGGAGGCATAATCATGATGATACCTGAGTTAAACAAAAATTTACTCAAAATGGCTTGGTATAACACCAGCTTTGATCCTGAAAAACGTGCCGAAAATTTTGATGCTTCATTCAAAGAGGTTATTCAAAAGTTTTTTGAACGTGTTGAAGCGGCAAATATCACGCCAGAACAAAAAGATGAATGCTCAGCATATTGGGTTAATCGCTTACATTCTCAGGCCGAAAAATATCTTTCAGCTGAAAGCCGGTGCGTTTCATGGGCTATTGTCGGCCCTGCAAAGTTTCCGGTTGCCAGAATGGAAAAGCGCCAAGCATCTGCCGAAAAAGCACTCAATGACTATGCTTATACTGAAAATCAGATGTTATCCGGCGACATTTTTGACCGCTATATGACATCTGAGCAAAAACAGGCCAGAGTTGATCTGCATAAATGGCGCGAATTAAACAGCACTATTGATGATTTTATCCGCCACAAAACGAAAAACCCTTTACCGGCTCTCGGATATACTTATGACGCGTGGCCACACTTAAAAGGTCAATTCACAACGCAGGCCAAAAATGGCAGTTATGCGCTTTGTATAAAAGTGCTTGAGGCTCTCAATGTACATCTGCAAAACGGTGTAAAAGTTGAGCGCAACATCAAAATTCTGACCGATATTCTCAACGAATACAAAGTCAAAAATTCCCAACCGAAAGAGAATTCATCAATTGAATTGCAAGGTGTTCAAATGGTTGAAAACCGTGAAGAAAACCGCTTGCAACTCTTATTTGACGGCAAACCGGCACCGGAAGTCATTGCCAAACTCAAGGCCCATGCTTTCCGCTGGTCACCGAAAAATAAAGCGTGGCAACGTATTTTGACAACTGATGCCATTCGTGCAGCTTATAAAGTTTTGGAGGCATAATCATGGAATACAACAAGGAAATAGTCAGAAAAGCCGTTGCTCTTGTCAATGCTTTCCGTGAAAAGCTGGATGATGAAGATAATTACTACACTTCGCGCTATTTGTACGAAAATGATGGTGATTTATCCCATGCCGCTGATGACTTGGTAAATGGTAAAGACTTCGCAGATTTTGTCTTTGATGATCTTTACACCGAAACAATTGAGCTTGTCAGAGCAATTCTTGATGCAGAGGTTTTCGGGCGCTTTTATGCCGGTTTCAATCCTGTCGCATTTTTTAACACTCGTGAAGAGTTTGCCAAGGATGAAACTGAACGCACCAAGGCCTTTTATGCAAAGTTAAATCATACCCTGCAGCACTTTGATGAAGAAATGGATGAAATTGTTAAAAACTCATTCATGGGTAAAACCTTACTGAAAGAAGATAAATAATGGAAAGCTATTACGAAACATTAGCCGCTCTTGTTAGCTGTCTGGTGATGGTGGTTGTTCTTTGGCTCGGCTTTTTAATGTATGCCGTTGCCGTCAACCCGAATGCACTCGATAATCAGCGCGTTGAGCGTGAACTTGAGTATGCCAAACAACAATATATTGCTTGGTTTCATGAAGATCCAACAAAGGGAAAAGAATAATGCAAACGAAACAAATCTCAAAAATGACTGATGATGAATATTTTGCCCTCAAAGCAATTTCAGCAAGTCAAATCAAACAATATGACCGCGGCGCTTATTGGTTTTGGAAGTCAACGCCTTTCAATCCAAATCGCGAACCGGACAAACAAACAGACGCTCTTGCTTTCGGAAAGCTTTGTCATGCAATGCTGCTTGAGCCGAACACCTTATCTGAAAGCTTTTTCTGCGGTGATTTCGGTAAATCTCGCAACAACAAAAAATATGATGAAATGTGCGCCGAACATCCGGATTTAACGGTTGTATCACCGGACGAATGGCGGCACGCAATGATGATGATTGAAAAGTTAAAGCAACATCACCTTGCCAGCCTGATCATTGACGGTGCCACCGCTGAAATTCCGTATATTTGGACCGATAAAGACACCGGACTTTTATGCAAACAAAAAACCGATGCCGTAAAGCGCACCAAAAACGGACTGATAATCATTGATTACAAAACATCATCCGATATTGAGGGCATTTTAAACTGGCCTCAAAAACTTCAATATCCGCTGCAAGATGATTTTTACTGCCGCGGTATCAAAGAAAAATACGGTGAAGATCCGGCTGAATTTGTTTTCATAATTCAATCAAATAAAGAGGGTGAAGAAGACGTCATTGCCGTTGCCAATGTGGAATTTGAAACCGGACAGGTCGCGCATAGCATTGTCACGCATCACCTTTTTGAAATTAAGGAAAAATTGACGGCATGGAATGAAACACATGACGCCAGCATTTGGGCGGCATATCCGAGCCGTGTAGAAATGCGTTATTCTAACTGGTATATGGAACGATGAAAGGATTTAAACATGACCAATGAAATTACAACAACCGAAAACAAGGAAATTGTCAAAAAAGACATTGCTCTTGATTTCGTAAACATGATCAAAAGCGGCTGGGACAGCGTTTTGCCGACAGTCTGCACACCGGATCGCTTTGCCCGTGTTGCTCTGACTTGCATCAAAAAAGATGGCAAATTGTTGGCCGCAATCAACACTAAAGAGGGGCGTGCCTCAATTGCTGCCGCATTTATGAAATGCGCCGAGCTTGGTATCGAACCGGATGGGCGGCGTGCTTATCTTATCCCGTATAAAAACGATGTTCAGCTCATTATTGACTACAAAGGTATTGTTGAGCTTGCCATGCGCTCCGGTTTTATCTCAAACATTCATGCAGATAAAATCTGCGAAAATGACGAATTTGAATATAATATCGGCACAATTGAAAAGCATAAAATCAATTTCAAAGAGGCACGCGGCAAGGCTTACGCATATTATGCTATTGTCACCTTTAAGGACGGCACCAAAAAATGTGAAGTCATGAACAAGGACGAAATTGACGCCGTTCGCAAACGCTCCAAAGCGGCCAACAATGGGCCATGGGTAACCGATTATGATGAAATGGCCAAAAAGACGGTTTTCAAGCGCTTGTCCAAATGGATACCGCAATCGCCGGAGCTGCGTCAAGCCATTGATTATGATGATGCCGATTATAAGCATGTCAAATCAGAAACTTTTTTCGAGCCTCAGGACGATGCCGAACGCTATCAGGCCATTGATCTTGATGCCGAACCAGTACCAGCACCGGAGCAAGAACCGGAAGCGCCAAAATCAATCGAGCAAGCAGATGATGCTCTTGAGGCGGCCTTAGAACAACAATGGGAAGACAGCATTCCGGTGTAAAACAATCGGGGCGGTTTTTCCTCCATAGTTTAACCGCCCCACCTTAAAAGGAAAAGATGATGAAAAAAGAAGAAAGAAAACCTGAAATTGGCGATGTGTGGCGTCATACTTCATTATGTGAAATTGTCATAGAAGATATCTATAAAAACGATGATGGATTTATGGTAGCACGATGTGTCAGAGATGGTATTGTCGGATGGAGTTGTTGCGGAGTTGCTGTTCAAACGCTTCCTTTATTCACGATAAAAAGACACTATCACTATGTTGGCAAATTTAAAGGTTTTAAAGTGGAGCAAGATGATGAAATTTGAAGTATCACGCAGTTTAGATAATGTCACCGGAGGCCTGATCGGCGTGGCGATCATCGCTAAAATGGGCTTTGACTGGTTTGTTATAAACAACGAATATTCGGTTTTAGTCTCTAAAGATCATGTCAGCGTCAAAAACTTTGGCGGCAAAAAGGTCACAAAGGCAATAATTAAAAAAATCGCCGAATATATGAAATATAGCCAATACCACACCGAGGGCAATGGCTGTATGTACATTTTTAACGACACCCCAAAAGGTAAAGGAAAAAAACATGGTAACACTGACCGAGCAAATTAAGGGCGTCCGGCGCGAAATTGACTACCGCAAAAGGTTATATCCGCGCTGGGTACAAGACGGAAAAATGACGCAGCAAGAAGCAAATTATCAAATTGAGCTCATGGAGTACGTTTTGAACACACTTCACGCCGTGTTGACCTTTGAACGTGATTATATCTCTAAAAACCAAAAACTTTTTGAATAGGTGCGAAAATGGCTGAGATTGTAAAAGGAATAAAATTCAAGGTTATAAAATTGAATTTGTTAGAATTGCAGGCGGTTGAGGGTGGATATGCAATCGGAATATGCGACTTTTGCGACAAACCGTCATTTGACGGATATTATATCGCCGTTCTCAATCGTTATTACTGCCCGAAATGTTATAAAGAGTGGCTTGACAGGGCGGAATATTATCCGGAAGACAAACCAATTGAGGATAAAAATTTCATGTATTGGAAACAACAACTTGAACGGGTGGGAAGCTTATGAGTAAATTTACATTTGGCGATATTGTCGTTATTGAGGGCAATCTCATTGGGGTTGTTGTAAAATGCTGGCAAAAATCTTTCAATGGCAAGCCGGCATCTCATGATGTCTATGTCAGATCCTTTAATGGCATCAAAAACTATACAGAAGATGAAATGCAGCGCTATATGGTGCGGCACAAAGAATTGAGCGATGACGAACTTTATTATCAAAAAAAGATGACGGAGTAAAAAATGAAAGCAGAAATTTGGATTGAGGCAAAACATCAATATGTTCCGTATGAATTGCCGGAGGGCGCAAGCTGCTATGAGGATGATATGGAAAAGGAAGTTGCCTGCTGTATATGCGGCAAAAAGTTTAAATTCGGCGATATGTTCACATCGCGCCATGTCCACACAAAAAACGGTTTTGGTTATGCGGAATGCAAGGGCTGCTATTTCGGGAAACATGAGGTGAAAAATGACTGAAACATTGCAAAAAACCGAAAATGTTGCAGAAAACATTGCAAATAAAAAAATGCAACTTCTTGAGCAAGTGTCAGCCTTTGAGCTGCGCGATCAGCTTCAAATCAAAGACATGCGGATCCAGAAATTGAAAGAAAAGAACGGAAAATATAAGGATCTGCTGCAAAATTGCAGAAAAGAAATAAATGATAATCTTAGTCAGCTATTCCGAATTAACGATGTTTACGAGGCTAAAAACCCAACTGGATATTGGCAATTAGAAAGTGCAAAGATTGGGTTAAAAAGGGTATTAACCAAAATAGATGAGGTGTTGAAATGTGGAAACGTTTTATAAATTGGTATTCGTGGCACGGTCTTCAAATTGTAACCGGTAAAAAGATTTTTGAAAAACTGGCCAGATGTCAAGCCGATTGCAAAAAATTGGATGATCACTTTAACTGGATGGCCATTCGTCCGGTGATATTCAGCCTTGAAGAGTTGAAGAAAAACACATGGGATATTGACCGCGTTGCGCATATTCAAAAATGGCTAACAGACAACTTTGAGGTGAAAGATGAGTAAAGATACACCAGAAGTCGGAGATGTGTGGCAATATAAGACTGACGATAAGCACAAAATACACATTGTTTCTAAACATAAATGTTATCCTTTGGACGGAAAATTTAGAAGCATAGATGAATGTCAAAATTTTGAATGTGTGCATAGATGTAATAGTCGTAAAGAACTAGAAACTTCAAATTATTTGTATGAAGATATAATCGAATATTATACCTATCTCGGCAAATCCAAAGCAAACATAGAGCAACTTTTTGAAGTGGAGGCAGACAATGACTGATTTAACCTCGCAATCACCTCGCAATGCCTCGCAAAAGGGGGATTTAACCTCGCAATGGCACAAAGGCGAGCTACCGGAAGAAACAGAGTGCTATGTTCGTGTTAATGGTGGTATATATCTGGGAAGTATCCGGTATAAAAATGGATGCCATAACAAAAAACTTCCCTATATAAAAAGTTTTAACGGACAATTTATAACAAAGCACGTTGAAGAAGTCCTTGCCGAAGTGCCTGATTATGTAGAATGGCGAAATATGGTCAATTGTGCTTGTGAAGAACATGAAGCAAATAAGCGCCTCATTGAAGAAAACGACAACCTCAAAAAAATCATCGGATACATGATTGATGAGCTTGTCGATAGAAAAAACGGCGCTTCGCTTGTCGATTACTTTAGTCATGATCTTATTGATGAAATAATGGAGGCCTTAAAGTGATAAAGCGTTTGTTATGTTTATTGGGTTTTCACGATTATATAAATGAGCTTTCAGGGCTTGAAATACGCCACGAAACCACCAAAACCGTTTATTTCGGCGCCATGATAACCAAAAGGAAAATATGCCGGAATTGCGGCAAATATAAGGAGCTAAAGCGATATGAGTTGGAGTAAAAAAGAGTTTACAAAAGACGAACTGATTGAGTTTGCTGAATATAACATCAAATATTTTGAAAAGGAGTTATCTAACGCAAAAGGATATTGGTATAAACTAAAAACAAAGATAGCACTTAAAAAAGAAAAAGAATGGTTAAAGGAATTAAAAAAAGATGACTAACACCTTAAAGCTTGTTTTGACTGACCATTGGTTTGAAGAAATTAAATCCGGACGCAAAACGCATGAATACCGGATTGAAACACCATACTGGCGCAAGCGAATTGTTCAAAACGGCTTTTTTCATAGCTTTGATTATGTGCAATTCCAAAAGGCATATCGCAAAAATCCGGAAAGAATGACTTTCAAAATACAACAAATAAGCATTATTAACGGGCTGAATACCGATCTGCATATTGATACCGATGTTTTTGACATTGAACTTGGGGAGCGTGTGGCATGACTTATGAAGTATGGATAAAAGGCGAAAAGGTCAAAGAATACCGGCACAAAAGGCAGGCCATCATTTATTTGGTCATAAAAGGACTTGTTTACGGCAATTATTTCAAAGGCTACTGGATTGATCCAGATGCACAAATTCGGGAGGTGAAACATGAAAACTGAAGAATGGCTCAACGGCGAGCAAATGAAAAAAGAATTTGGTTTAAAATCAAAATCCGGTGATTATCGGACCTTAAATGCGATGGTAAAACGCGGCACCCTTGATATTAAGAATTTATCAAAACGCGTAAAACTTTACCGGATTAAACAAGATTTTAACCCTGCAAACAATAATATAGCAACAGACTTGGATTTTTGTTTTTAACATGCGCATACCTTATTTGACATATAAACGGCTTGCAAACGGTGAAACGGCATATTATTTCAATATTCCGGCTCGCCTGATCCCTGCAGGCTGCCTTGTAAAATCTCAGCCATTAGGCACGGATTACATTAAGGCATGTCAAAAAGCGCTTGAATTATATGAAAAACTCAAGGCCTACAAAAAGATTGAAGAAAACATTGAAACCAAATCTTTCGGCTTTTTATGGTCTCTATACATTCAAAGCCGGTTTTATATAGAGTTATCCGAGCGCACAAAAAAGGATTATTCACGGGTTTATGACTTAATCTGCCAAAAGGAAAACAAATCCGGCCAAAAATTAAAAGACATTCCGCTTGATTTATTTGACAGCGACTCCGCTTATAAGCTTTATCAGCGTTTTATTGAAAGTTATCGCGAACGCTGGGCCAAGTATTGTATTTCCATTTTGCGCCTTGTTTACAATTTCGGCATGCGTAAAGAAATTTTGACACGGCAAAATCCTTTTGAAAATATGCGCATCAAAAATGTGCGGCCTAAAAAACGCTTTATTCCGGCAGAACACATCCAAGCCTTAATTGAAAAAGCCAATGAATTGGATCTCAGAAATGCCGCGCTTGCGATTGCACTTAATTTTTACATTTGCCAACGTCCGGCAGATGTGCTGAAACTCCGCAAAAAGACCTTTATCAAAAAGACGGATATTACTTTTTTAATATCGTTCAAAATAAAACCGGTGCCAATGTCCATGTGCCGGTGCCGCCTGAATTGCTTGATGAAATTCTCAACAAAACCGATTATATTATCTGCAATAAGCATGGAAAACCGTACGATGTCAATGTTTTTGGCCATATCTTCAAAAAAGTCAATGATGCTTGCGGCTTTGATTATACTTTCCGACTTTTACGCCATGCCGGCAGCACTGCATACGCTGAGGCCGGCGTCAATACATCTGCCGTGATTTCATTAACCGGACACACCAACGAGCAGATCTTCAATCAGGTTTATAAAGGCAATTCCGAACAGCTCAGTTTGCACGCTTTGCAGCAGCGCCTTGAAGCCGAAAAACGTTCAAATAATGTTCCTTTTAAAAGTCAAAAAGTCAGAATGACACCAGAAAAAAAGTCAGAATGAAAACAAAAAAGAATATATTTTCAATCACTTATTAAATATAATCCTCGGATTCTGACTCCGTCAATCTTGGTTCGAGTCCAGGTGAAGCAGCCACAGTGTGCAAGTCGTCAGAAATGACGACTTTTTCTTTTATTTGCAGGGATTTCAGCGAGTTCGAAATAGATATCGTTAC
>CAKJXZ020000017.1:0-65374 GCA_918234285.1 Pseudomonadota bacterium
AATTGATATTGACCAATCGCCAATCGGTAGAACACCTCGTTCCAATCCGGCCACCTATACCGGCGTGTTTACCAATATCCGCGACTGGTTTGCCGAATTGCCTGAAGCTCGGGCGCGCGGCTATACTTCGGGGTATTTTTCATTTAATGTGCCGGGCGGGCGTTGCGAGGCTTGCAAAGGCGACGGTGTGATGAAAATCGAAATGAACTTTTTGCCGGACGTGTATGTTCCGTGCGATGCCTGTCACGGTACGCGCTATAATCGCGAAACCCTTGAGGTTAAATTCAAGGATAAATCCATCGCCGATGTTTTAGATATGACCATTGACGAAGCGTATAAGTTTTTTGAGAATATTCCGCCGATTAAACGTCGTTTGGATTTATTGCGCCGTGTGGGTTTGGGATATGTCAAACTCGGCCAACCGGCACCGACTCTTTCCGGCGGCGAGGCGCAACGTATTAAGCTCTCTAAAGAGTTAAGCAAAAAAGCCACCGGCAAAACGCTGTATATTTTAGACGAGCCGACAACCGGATTGCATTTTGAGGATATTAGGCATTTGCTCGATGTGTTGGAAATGCTGGTGGAACAGGGTAATACCGTGGTGGTTATCGAGCATAATCTCGATGTGATAAAAATGGCAGATTACATTGTTGATGTGGGGCCGGAAGGCGGTGACGGCGGCGGTACGATTGTGGCTCAAGGCACACCGGAGGAAGTAGTGAAAAACAAAAAGAGCTTTACCGGTAAATATCTGAAAGGCAAGCTGAAGTGAGTGTGGAATTTGATATAGTACCGCCAAATTTTTCCGGCAGATTCTTACTGCTTTCGTGCTGTGCGCCTTGCTCCTGTGCCGTGATTAAAACGCTGGCCGAACAAAAAAAAGATTTTGCGGTGGTGTTCTATAATCCGAACATTCGCCCGTATGCCGAATATGTTAAGCGTCGCGATGAAAATGAGCGTGTGTGCAAAATGTATGGCATTGATTTTATTGAACTGGAGTATGATAATGAGCGTTGGTGTGAACTCACTCGCGGCTTGGAAAATGAACCGGAACGCGGCAGACGTTGCTCGATTTGCTTTAATATGCGGCTCAAAAGGGTAATGGAATTTGCCCGTGAACATGGTTTTACGGCGGTAGCATCGGTATTGGGTGTGTCGCGCTGGAAAAATCTGGCGCAGGTTAATGAAACTGCGTATCAGGCAAGCGCCGCAACCGGTGTACCGTATGTGGAGATTGAAGGGCGCAAACACGGTATGCAGGAATTGCGTGCCGCGCTTATCAAAGAATTGAATTTATATAATCAAATTTATTGCGGGTGCAAGCCGCTTTGCAAAGACGAAACAAAATCTTAATCGCTAATTATTCTGATTTGATCTTTTTCTAATCTCGGTAAGAACTTTATCAAGCGGATTCGGCTTCGGTTTCTGCTTACCTAAGGCATTCAATAACCTTGAAATTTTGCCGGAATCTGCATGCATTACCCCCGATACAGCGTTTGATTGATTCGGCCGTGTATGGTATGCGGTAGGTTGTTTGATTATTTTTTGACGCAAATCCGGTATTTGTTTTTGCTCAATCTTGGCTCCCTTCGGATACCGTGGAGGCTTTGTGTTGATAGGGTTAATCGGTTCGTTTTTAACTGCTGTGTTGTAAGCTTTGTATTCTATATCCTCATCTTCGCGTTCAAAATAGTCGGCATCAATAATATCCGCATTGACCGAGTAAAATTCCTTTCTTCCTTGCTTTCTCACTTGGGCTACTTTTTGGTCCAGTAACTCTTTTCCTTTTGGCGGAATTTCCACATCCTCTTTCATATACTGGCTAAAGTCTACTCCGCCGATATTACCGTAAGCAACTTTTTTGGCTCTCGCGTAATTCTGATCATAATATGCGGCATGCTTGTTGTCTAACTCACATAAATACGCGGCATTAGTGGAATTACTTTCGAGATAACTGTTGGCACACTTCTTCATCCACATATCTTTGGTGCCGTTGGCAATTAAACTCATCTCCTTATCAAAGTCTTCTTTATATTTGCTTTTCGGATTTATTTCTCCGTTTAGGATTGCCTCTTTATAAAACTTAAATCGCGGTTCGGCATCAAAAACATTGATATCTCCGGTTTTCAAATATTCTTCACGCAAGGAAATCAAAGCGGCAATATTGGCCGAAATTTCGTCATGCATCTTGACTTTATAAGCCTGCTCCGGACTGAGGGCATAAGCCTGTATACCTTCCAACTGATTATCTTTATGCTTCATTTCATGACAAGCCGTAGGAATATCATGACTTTCTTTATTAAATTGAGGGTTATTAAGCTTATGATTTACCGTAAAAGAATTATTTTTTCGGCTGTAAAATGCAGCAACATTGCACGATTCATCGACAATCACGTGCTGATATTCAAATGTACGGGTTGCAGTCATAACATTTCTCCGATGCCGTTTAACTATATATTCAGATTAGCGTTTTTCGCTATTTGTTGCAAGCAATTTTTTTCTGACGGGTCAAAATTTAACATTTTTGCAACAAACTCTTGCCATTAAAAAGTTTTAGCTATATTAATTCTGATATCGGCAAAAGATAAAGGAGGAAAAATAAATGCAAAAAATAATTCCGCAAAAACTGCAAAAAGGCGATAAAATTATGGTAGTAGCCCCTTCGTGCGGCTTAAAAATGATTAGTCAAGACTGTCGTCAAACTGCAATCAAACGATTTAACGATATGGGATTGACCGTAGAATTTGCCCCGAATACCAATGACGAAAATTGGAATATACAAAGCACCGGTTCGGTTGAACAGCGTGTTGCCGATATTATGACCGCGTTCAAAGATAAATCGGTTAAGGCGATTTTTACGGTTATCGGCGGTTTTAACAGTAACCAAATTTTGGCCCATTTGGATTATGACGTAATCAGAGAAAACCCGAAATTTATCTGCGGCTTTTCCGATATCACCGCCGTGCTTGAAGCCATTACCGCCCGCACCGGATTGCAAACCTATTACGGACCGCATTTCAGCTCCATCGGTATGAAAAAGGGCTGTGAATATACGCTCGACTATTTACAAAAAATGCTGTTTGCCGATGCTCCGGCAGAAGTTAAATCGTCGGCAGAGTGGAGTGACGATAAATGGTTTATCGACCAAGAAAACCGCGAATTTATCAAAAACGAGGGCTTTTGGAATATCCATAACGGCAGTGCCAAAGGTACGATTGTCGGAGGTAATTTGTGCACGTTTAATCTGCTGTTGGGTACACCGTATTATCCGCAATTCACAAAGGATACGATTTTGATGATTGAAGACGATGCCGAAAGTTATCCGGAAGCGTTTGACCGCAACTTGCAGGCACTTTGTCATCAAACCGACTTTAAAAACGTTAAGGGCTTGGTTATCGGGCGTTTTCAAAAGGGTTCGAAAATGTCGCGTGAAATGCTGGAATTTATTATCAACAACAAGTCGGAATTAAAAGATATTCCGGTGCTGGCCAATGTTGATTACGGCCATACAACACCGATTATCACCATTCCGTTCGGCGGTACCGCCACTATGGAAAACGGTAAATTAAGTATAGAAAAATAAATAAAATACCGCGCCACCTTGCTGATGGCGCGGTTTCTCCCTGTTTATGTGTTTAAGATCGGCGGTTATTTGTGGCCGCTTATAAGGTACGAGCGCGCCAAGTTTGTTGCTACCGTCAAGTTTACACTCGGGTTCTGGCCGTGCGGTTTGCTACACTCTACCGAGAACTGCATACCGCCACTGCCGATACCGGCGCGTACCGATAAGTCACGATCTTGCGTAATTACCGATTCGGCAACCGTTTTCCAGCCGCGACGCAAATCGTACCAAGCGCGGGCGCCCAAATTGCCGCAATGCTGTCTGGCATCATAATGGCCGAAGATTTTGGCGCCGTATGCTTTACTGCGAATACCGATGGAACTGAGTAATTGGCGATGTTCACTACCGGCACGTACCGCGGCGGTCATATCCAGTTTTACACCGCTTTTTTCCAAGAGGGTCAAACCGCACTTGGCCCAAAAGTCGGCCTTTTTCGGATTCGGTATAACATAGAAACCGTCACCGACGCTGCCTATCATACCGAGCTCGACAAACTGTCCGCCTTTTTCGTAACCGAAGACGATACGGTCGCTGGCATTACCGAAACGGCCGATATCATAAGCGTCGGCATAGTATGAGAGCGGATTATCGAATACGGCTCCGGCTTCGGTGGCGGTACGACCGGCTTTGAAAGTGATTACGGCTCCGTTGCCGAGCTGTTTACCCAGTTCGGCCATAAATTTAATGGTCAAAGAGGTAAAGGCTTCATTGTTATAAATAATGCCTTCTTGGCCGGAAAGCTGAGCATAGTCACCGCGGCTGTTTTCAGCTTTCGCCGAAAATGACGGGGCAAAGTCGTTATAAAAGGTGGTTTTTCCTTCTTCTACGGTCAAGCCCGCAACATTGGCCGCGTCGAGCGTTAAGGTCATGCGGTCCGGATTGTCATCGGAATTTGGCTGCGTTGTCTGTTGCTCTTGCGCAACCGCCGCCGTGGCCGTCAACAACAGAGTGTTGATTACAAAGTTACGAACATTAAAAAGTTGAAAATCATTGTTTTTTAAGTTTAAAGTATCAGTCATTTTTTTTCTCCTATATTGATAAAATTGCAATAAGTTATTTGGCACCGCATACGGTACGCGAACGTGCCAGATTGGCCGCAACGGTAAAATTAAAGTAATTCGACCGATTTTTCGGTTTGCCGCATTCCACGGAAAATTGTATATTGCCTTTGTCGGCTCCGCCGCGAATGTATAGGTCGCGATTTTGATTGAATACCGTTTCGGCAATTATGTGCCAACCACGCTGAAAATCTTTCCATGCGCGTAGGCCGATGTTACCTTTTTTCTCGGCAAAATCGTAGTTACCCAAAAATCCGGCACCGAAACCGGAACGCTCGGATATGCCGATGGAACTCAGTAGCTGTTTATGCTTACTGCCAAAGCGCATCGCTCCGCTCATGTTGAGTTTGACGCCGCTCTTGGCTAAAAGAACCAAACCGCTTTTAGCCCAAAAATCGGCATATTTCGGATTCGGTATGACGAAAAATCCGTCGCCGTTTTTGCCGATAATACCAAGTTCGATGAATTTATGGTCTTTCTGATATCCGAAAACCAATCTTTCCGCGCTGTTAGCCATTTGATATGCATCGCGGGAGTCGGCATAATATTCGAGGGCGTGGTCAAACAGGGCCGCACCTTCGGTTTTTTCGCGGCCGGCCTTGAAAACGACAGTGCCGCCGTTGCCGGTCAGTTTGCCGAGTTCCAACATAAATCTCGAGGTAATAGGGGTGAAGTTTTTATCTTCCAGAATCAAGACTTCCATCGCTTTAAGTTGCGCATAATCGCCGCGCCCGTTGCAGGCACGTGCTGTCATATTCGGTCTTAAATCGTTATAGAATACGGTTTTATCTTGTTCTATGGTCAAGGCAGAAATATTTTCTGCGCCGAGCGTTAAAGTCAGTCTGTCCGAACAGACCTCGGATTTAGTGGTCGGAACCTTTTGTTCCTGTGCAAAAGCCGCAGTAGTTGCGGTTAAAAGCAAAGTTTTCAATATAAGTTTACATAAGTCAAAATTATTATCCTGCGTACAGGGGTGGGGGTCATCACTCATTTTTTCCTCCTATATGAATGATAATGTTAATCCAAAAAGCATAATTCCTATCTTAATCAGTAATCTGTGGTTATCGGAGTATTGCCGATTTGCCGCGATTTTCAAATATTCGAAAATCTGCGAGTGCAAACACCGTATTTATTGATAACCAAGCGCAAGTGTTGCACCGAATTTTTAGGCGCAAGCAGATACGGTCTTAAATCATCGAAAAAAAGTTTTTGATTGTGATTAAGATTTTTCGCGGCAATATTTTCCGCACTCAGAATTAAATTTGATGAATTGCAATCATCAGAAAAAATCAGTGAAACGTTTTGTTCCTGAATATGAACCGCCGCAGCGGACATTTTAATAAAATTGTGAATGTGGCTCGTCACCTTCATACAGGGGTGGGGGTCATCACTCATTATTTGCCTCCATAGTTGTTAATGACAAGTTCAGTATAGCTTATTTTTTCAAATTTGTCAATATATATCCGAAAAAAAAGCATTTTTGTCCCTTAATTTAAGCGCAATTTTATGAGCCGAAACAAAGGGTTGCTGACAATAAAAAAGGTGTGAATATCAGCTTAGCTGAGTTTTATAAAGTGCGGCATATTCGCCGTTTTGAGCGAGCAATTCTTCATGCGTGCCACGCTCAACGATTTCTCCGTCGTTAATCACGGCAATACAATCAGCATTGCGTACGGTGGAAAGTCGGTGCGCGATAACCAGCACCGTGCGGTCTTTCATTAAGTTATCAATGGCCTGTTGCACGATTTTTTCCGATTTGTTGTCAAGCGCAGAGGTTGCCTCGTCCAAAATCAGAATCGGTGCATTTTTAACAAATGCGCGGGCAATGGCGATTCGCTGTTTTTGCCCACCCGAAACCAAAACACCGCGCTCGCCGATTTCGGTATCCAATCCTTTATCCAGAGAGTCGATAAATTCTTCCAAGCAAGCCGCTTTAATCACTTCACGCAAGCGTTCTTCCGATATATCGGTACGGCCGAGCAGAATATTTTCTCTGATGGTGCCGCCGAACAGGAAATTATCTTGAAAAACAATGGCAATATTGTCGCGCAAATCCCGTAAGCTGATTTTTCTGATGTCGGTACCATCAATGGTTATAGCGCCGCCGGTAACGTCATAAAAACGCGGTAACAAAACCGAAATAGTAGATTTTCCGCCGCCGGAATTGCCGACCAAGGCTATGGTTTGACCGGCTTTTATACCTAAGTTTATGTGCTTTAGCACCGGTTTGTTCGGAACATAGGCAAAAGAAACATCTTTATAATCAATATTACCGCGACAAGAAGGTAATGCCGCGGCATTTTCGGTATTGGTAATGTTATCCTTACTGTTCATTTGCTCGGCGATTCTGTCGACGGCCATTAACGACATAATGATACCGCTGGCATTGTTGCCGATTGATTTGAGCGGGTTATAGAGCATCACGAGCGAAGTTACAAACGAGGCAAAGTTACCGACGGTAATTTGTTGCGAAACAATCAAATAGCTTCCGTACCAAATCACAAAAGCAATACCGAAAGAAGAAATGGTATGCATAATCGGCGAAATGGAGCCTGTTTTGCGTTGTATTTGCAAAGAGAGGTCAAACATATCATTTACGCTGTTGGCAAATTTGCGTTTGCAATAATCAAACAAATTATATGCGGTAATAATTCGGTTTCCGCTGAATACTTCGTTGTAGTCTTTCAAAACCGTAGCCATTATATTTGCATCCTTGGCAACAACGGAGAACATACGCTTTTTTACTCTGGTCAACGGCAGTAAGGCACCAAACAAAACAACGGTTGCAACCAGAGCCAACTTCCAGGAATTGTAGAACAATACGGCCAACAGCGAAAGCGACGAAAAGAAGCGGGTTGAAAACAGGCGGATACTGTTTAACAGGCCGGCACAGGCAGTTTCCGCATCATTATGAAAACGAAACAGAATATAACCGGAGTCATTCTTATCAAAAAACGCGGTATCATGACGAATGAGCCGATTGAACAGCTGTCGTTTTAAATCGGTGGATATTTTGTTACCCACCCAAGCATTCAGATAGGTGGCTAAATAAGTGAAAAGAGCCTGCAGAATACTGAAAACGATAATCATCAGCGGAATATACATAGTCCAACCGGTTTGTTTTTCAATCAAGACAACATCCATAAACGGTTTGAGCGACCAGGCAATAACTGCGTCCATTGCTCCGACCGGAATGGTGATGATAATGGAAAGAACCGCTCTGATCCAATAAGGCTTAACAAACGGCAGAATAAACATATAGCTTTTGAAGGCTTTAATTTTTGATAAGCGTTCTCTAATTTTTGCGCGCTTTTTATAGATATATACCAAAACACTCCACAATACAACGTAAGGAATGCAAAATAACAGCAACATTTTCGTATTGATGTTTTCCGGGACTATTTCCGGCGGAAAGGTCAGGGGAGCCGAGTACCATAACGTATGTCCGGCCAGTAATATTGCGGCTAACCCGATAACGAATACTATAAATAATCCCAACGCTTTCATTTTATATTTTCTGCCCTGTGAGGTATTGTTGCATAATTTATGACATGCAATATAAAATATTTTTTACGCTCTGACAATAAGAATATGAATTTTTTGCTTTTTGATGGACATTTTACAAAATACAACCTATAATCCAAACAAAATAAGGAGGAAAATATGAGTCGTATAAATGATGAGTTTTATTCAGATATATATATAACGCCGGATAAACAGGTGTTTGTGCCGGACACACGTACGGAAAACGGATTGCGGCAGATTCGGCCCACTGACTTTGATGCGTTTTACGACTTATTGGAACGTTCTTTTACCGGTCGCTCCAGCTATTCCATAACATATGAAGACTTTTTCTTCCGCGTTGAGCGTACGGTTTCTATGTACGGTGTTTTGTTTTGTATGCGTAAAATGCCGAAACAGGTTCCGGATTTGACTTCGCTCGGATATCCGCCGGCGCTGATTAATTATCTAGCAACACTCGGCAACGCTTCCGGACTGATTTTGCTCGGCGGTGCCACCGGTTCGGGTAAAACCACGACCGTATCCAGCCTGTTGCGTGAATATTTAATCAGAAACGGCGGTTTTGCTTATACCATCGAAGACCCGTTTGAAATGCCGCTTGACGGCGAATATCGCGCCATGAACGGCTCGGTGGGAATGTGCAAACAAACCCAGCCGATTAATGATGACTGGGGTGCATCTTTACGTTCTGCATTGCGTTCGCGTCCGCGCTATATTCTGGTGGGCGAGATTCGTACTCCGGCGACAGCCAGTGAATGTCTGCGTGCCGCCACTTCCGGCCACTTGGTATTATCCACCATTCACGCCAACAACGTTGCTGATGCCATCGATGCCATAGTTAAGCATGCTTCCGCCGGCGAAATGAGTGAGGAATTGGCTTTCGACTTGCTTTCGCGCGGTATTTTGGGGGTTATCCATCAACAATTAATCGGTACCAGTAAAAAGCGGCCGGTGGTGCAATTCCTGTTTGCCAACCCGGTTACGACACAAGGTGACCAAACACGTAACATTATCAAAACCGGAAAAATCAACCTGGCCACCACCATCGAAATGCAGATGACGCGCATGAGCCAAGGTCGTCCGCTGTTCGATGTGCCGGAAGATAAAAAATAAGGCGTTTTATTGAAAAGTCCAAATAACCGTATTGCCGTCAGGGGTGCAAATGCGGCGGGTAGCATAGCGGTCTATCGGTAGCGGATGATTTTCATCACCCCATACAAATTCGGTGCTTCCCTCGTCGTTGATAACGGTGATTTTCTGCAGGCTCAGTTGTTGCTTTTTGCTTACGGATAACTCACTCAAATTAATGCAGGATGATTTGTTGAGTTTGTTTAAGGCAATATCGAAACTGTTGTCATTCGGCATGGCGGTATCTCCTTTGGCGCCCTGACCGATGTGCCAAACAAATTTTGCTTGTTCAAGCCCCTTATCAACTAATGAAGCCGCAGTTGCCGTTTCGGTCGACAACTTCCAATAATTCGGCTGGTCACGGTAATAATCGCGAATATTATCGGCGGTTTTGAAAATTGCGGTGTGCAAATCTTTGTGCGGATTATGGAATAAAACATAACTGAGAGCGATAACGGCCAGCAACAGACACATGGCAATGGCAACACCGTTAAGGCTTTGCGTGCGGATATTTTTTAAGTTCAAATATATCTTATTCATTATGATTTACCCATTGAACTGGTGATTTGGTCTTGCATGTCGAAGGTTCCGAACACTGCCCAGGCAATAATACCGGACACGAACAACATGGCAACAATGTTCATTACTTCAGCCTTCTGCTCGATTAAGTATACGGATTCTTCAAGCCATTCGTTGGCCAGTTTATCCAATGCTTCTTCAAAGTTATCCAATTCCGAATATACTTTTAAGTCGGAGATAATCTGCTTATCCGGAAATTCTTGTTTGGCTTTGGAAAGTGCCTGACCGAGGTTGTCACCGTTTTTAATGTGGAACAGTGCTCCGTCGATACGGTCACGCAAATAACGGCTGGCATCGCGGCGTAACGAAGTTAATGCTACCGATACCGGCACACCGCCCTTAACCAATGCTGAAAGTGCCAACAACCAAGTAATACCGGTAAATATCTTATAAAGCGACCACGGCGGAAAACGGTCGAATTTTACACGGATTTTTCCCGACCAAATACCGATGGTAAAATAAATAATCGCGCCTATTGTCGGAAAAAAAGCAAAGGCAATCGGCCAGTTTTTCTGAATCCATTCCGAAAGGTTAACCAAAGAGCGCGCCGTTCCCGTCCAAATGGTGTTCGGAGCGGCACTGAGCATCGGCGGAACCATGTATACACCGATGGCATACAAAATCAATACAGCCATCATCATTAAGAAAGACGGATAGGCGATTGCACTGACAATCGGTCTGATCATGCGGGAAGAACCTTCGGAAACTTTAATCAAGTTTAACAAAGCACTTTCCAAGTCTGATACATCGCCGACGGAAAGCATTAAACGCTCACGATCCGGCGCCCATCCCTTAAGCGCGTCGGAGAACGGGTGACCTTCTTGCAACGCACGTCCCCAAGCACTGATTGCAATAGCCATCGGCTCGTTAGGATGTGCACCGTCTTCGGAAATGCCGTTATAAATCATGTCAAGTGAGTTCATTAACGAAAAACGGTTGCGCAATAACGCGGCCAATTTACGATAAATTTTCAATCGGCCTTTGTTTGACATATTGCATATAAACTTGGCATACGTCAACATCCACTTATTGGTGGTTCCCATAGCTCGATTAAAGGCACTTCTTCTCTTTATCTCAGGCATTTTCCGTTATCTCCTAGTAAATCGGTCGCTGATCCAACAGACCGCACCACCGTTCAACTTCATCCAAATCAATATAACCCTTAAGCATACGCTCGATAGCGGCTTCACGCAACGGGCGCCCGTTAAGTTCGCTCACCCAATAATCAATGGCATCTTTGGTTTCACCCTTAATCATCAGTTGCAAAAAGTGGGCATCAGGCAAAATAATTTCCGGTACGGACATTCTGCCGATTACACCTTTATTATCACAGAATTTGCAGCCCGGGCCGCGGACATAGGTGTTATCGACACCATATTCTCCCAGCGCCGTTTCCAAACGCTTGAAAGAAGGATCAGACATTCTCTTCTTAACCGGAACTCGGCAATAAGGGCAAATTTTACGGAATAAACGTTGCGAAATAAGTCCCTTCATAATTTCCGGGTCTTCCAACATATATGATTGTACCCCCATATCGCGTAGACGGGTAATAATTGCCGGAGCCGAGTTGGCATGCAGGGTAGACCACACGCTGTGGCCGGAAAGCGCGCCGCGGAACACGAGGGTGGCGGCGGATAATGTACGAATTTCGCCGACCATGATAACGTCAGGGTCAGAACGAAGCGCTGCCGACAAGGCTTTGTTGAACGCATCGTCTTTTTCTTCTTCGGAACTGGCATTGGTAACCGGCATTTGTCTTGCACCCGGAATAGGATACTCCGGTGGGTCTTCCACGGTAATTACGTTAATTTCGTTGTTATGCTCCTGCAAAAGCTTAATCATATTACGTTGCAAGGTGGTAGACTTACCGGATCCGGTCGGGCCGGCGATGATTTTCAAACCGGTTGCGCTGGCTCTTAAACGATAGAATAAATCTATTTCGCGATCGCCCAAACCAAGCGAACGTAAGTCACCGTCGCCGTTCGGATTGTCATCGGCATACAAAAGACGCATTACCAAATATTGCGAACCGAATGCCACCGGATTAAATTGTAAACGAATAGCCAGAATATTATGTGGCAAGCGCAATTTGCCGTTGGTGCCGCGCAACGGTGTGGAACCCAACTTTTGCGCGCCCTGAAACTCGTTTTGTGCATAGTTTGCGTCGGAAATATCGGCCGAAGCAAAGGCCGCACGCACAAACGCTTCACCCCATTCCTTGGAATATTCCAATTCGCGCTCCATCATACCGCTGGAACGGAAATAAACAATGGTGGAATTACCGACGATAACATGAATATCAGAAACTTTGTGAATGGCAGCGCGACTGATAACACTCAGAAAGTCGATTTGCATCTGGTAATCTGACGTTTCCGCGGCCGAAATATTTATCTGGCCGGTACCGCGCTCGGCAAAGGCATAAATTGCCGAAATTTCTGCCGTAGATACATAACGCGGATCGGAAATAGGAATTTTGCGCCGACGGGCGGTTGCCGTAAAGTTCAAAACCTTACCGTCAAATCGGTGCCCTTCGTCAACCAGATAAGTGCCGTCGGAAAACAGAGCCAACATACGGCGCGTTTCCGGATCAACCACAATTTCGCCGTTTTCAATCGTCAACAGACGGTTGTCGCTGGCAAATAAATGGCGGAAAGAGGTCTGCGGATCATCGTCTCCCCTTTCTTCGACATTTACGCTATCTTCAATATCGGATACGGGTTTGGCTTCCTCTTTTTTGGGAGCATCCGCTTTCGGGGTAATCAAGGCGGCGACGTCAACAGCCGACTTATCGACAGATGTCACTGCCGATAAGTCTTTATTTTCCTCTGCTGTTTTAACTTCATCTGCCATATGATTTAATGTTATCTTACAAACATTCCTCTACCGAAAGAAGGAGCTGAAACGTGCGGGCTGCTAGGTATCGAACTTCCTTGCGGAACATCTTTCTTGGCTTTATTGGCTTTCTTGGCAGAATTCTTCTTGGCCTTTTTAGGCGGAGTCTGCTTTGCTTTATCATTAGCCTTTACTTTGGTATCGGCGATTGTTTCCTCAACCGTTTCTTCTACAGCCTCTTTTTCTTCCGGCAAGGCGCTCGCTAACATTTCACTGGTGCCGCCGAAAGATGCTTCCGGTTCGTATTCAACAATGGTATTACCGGTATACAGATAACTCTTCACACCTTTGTTCTCAAAGGAAATGTAGTGATCGGTAATGGCAGTAACCACTTCACCGTTCTTCAGCGTCGAACCCTTGTGAACGATAAATACTTTACCGTCGGTATTGATAATCTTGGCAACAATGTCATCACCCTTACCGGTAATATCCATAATGGCGTATTGTTGCGACATATCTTTATCGTTCTTATTCGGCCCCTCTTCCGAATCTTCTTTGTCGGCCGGTTTCTCGGCTGCTTCTTGTAATTCTTTTACCTTCTTGCGGCTGATAGTCAATTCAAGATTCAAGTCATTGATAGTGCCTTCCAAATCTTCAATCTTACTTTCGAATTCGGCAACGACTCTTTCATGTTCTTTTACCACCAGAACGGCATGTTCTTTAGTTTTTAAGATTGCCTCGTCAACGCTGGTAATCTTGGTTTTGAACGTTTCGATAAGGTCAACGCGCTCATCTTCAAGCTCTTTAATACGGCCCTGCAGTTTAGCGCTCTTTTCTACCCATTGTTGATTCATCATCAACATTTCGTTCATATAGTCGTTGATAACCTTGGCCTGTCTGAGCTTTTCAAGTTCCATTTCTTTTTCTTTAAGCTTGCGTTCCTCTTCCAGAATTCTGGCTTTGCGCTCGGCTTCGGCTCTCAGACGCTCTTCTTCAAGTTGCATTTTAGCGCGTTTGGTTGCTTCAATAATAGCCAAACTCTTTTGACGCTCTTCGAGAACCTTAGTGCGAAGTTCTTCGCGCTTTTTCTCTAATTGCAACAGGGTTGCTTCTTTTTCGATATGAGACATCTGATTGAACAGGTTATTGTCAACCTTGGAAAGAATGGCATTACCGAACTGCTCCAGAGGAGATTTCGGAGCATCAGCATCCGGTAAAATAGGTTCCAGTTCTTTGAGTTCTTCAAAACCAGCATTCAAAGATGCATCATCCAAAGACGCCTCGCTTAAAGACGCATCATCCAAAGGATTATCCGAGGCAACGGCATTTGCCGGTTGTTCCGCCGTGGTAGCAGCCGGGGCAACACCTTCGGTCGGTTCAAGAGTTGCGGCTGTGCTGACCTCAATTGCTATATCAGGGCTGTTGAGGAAGTCATCCGGTTTCTGTTCGTTGAGAAAATCCAAACCTTCATCGCTGCTTTTTTCCGGCATCGTGGCAACTATATCGTCTTCGGTCGGAGCAAAAGGAAGCGGTTCGGCACTCGGTGCTTCGATATCAATATCGGCTTCCGGAGAGACTTGATCTAATGCAGCTTTAGCGTCTTGCACGTCTTTAACAACATTATCAACCGCATCGGCAGTCTTGTTAACGGCATCAACAGCTTTGTCGGCAGCATCGGCAACCTTATCGGCAGCTTGTGCAACATCGGCTGCGGCATTTTCCGCCGGTTGGATTAGTGCATCGGTCGGTACGGAAACCGTAACCGTTTTTTCAGCGCCGGCAGCGGCATTTTCTTCTGCGGCAAAACTTACATGATTCAGCGTCAGCGTAAATGCAAAAGCCAACGCGATGACAACCACTGCTTTATTTTTCAGATTATAACTCATAAATTTCTCCTTTGTAAGTCCACTTTGCGTCATTAGAGTGGATATTGTATATTATACTTTTAATCGATAACCCTGAAAATTTCATTAACAAGTCAATCCATTCCAGCGGATCGTTATTTGAAGTAATGGTGAATTCCAACAACTGGTATTTTGTTCCTCGCGGCGAAACCCAAGAAATCGGATTGAGCGCGATTTGCGAGCGG
Source organism: Pseudomonadota bacterium (assembly GCA_918234285.1). Classification (GTDB taxonomy): domain Bacteria; phylum Pseudomonadota; class Alphaproteobacteria; order RF32; family CAG-239; genus RUG410. The sequence goes on from CAKJXZ020000017.1 coordinate 14,831, forward strand.
AACTGTTGCAGGTCGAGTGCCTGGTTGATATCGTTGATGGTGTCGATTAATTCATTTTCCGTATACTCCGGCGGCGAATTGAAGGTCTTTGGCTTGTCAATCGGTGTCGTAACAATGATTGAGTTACCGTCTTTGGATAAAACACGTGACGTGAACGTAACTCCGGAAACGTCCAATGCCTGATGAATCCAGGTTAAACGTCCGTGTTCGCGAGTCCAAGAGGTCACAATACCGGAGTTCGGAGCACAGGTAACAGGTCCCAATATCCAACCCGGAGTCAAAACTTGTACTACTTTTTGCACACCGGTATAGCAATTACGCATTACATCAACCGGATTATTTATATCTTCCCACGGCTTCGGCTCCGGCGGCAGTTCGGCCTGTTCCGCCTGTTCAATCGGAGCAATTACCGGCGCACGCGGCGCAGAGAAGAACAAATCTTTCAATGTGGAGTAGGCAAACCAGAGAATAATGGCAAAGCATACTACGATAACCGCCAACATGATAGTGTCGTTGCTGGCATCAATTTTATCAAGTTTAACCTGCAGACCGCGGTTCAAAAGCGGACCGAGCTCGGTTGACTTGGTATCTTCGATGGCCCATTCGGCCGGAGCATAAATCGCATCCCAATCCGGCACGGCCAACATCGAAATAAACTGATTTTTGGCATCGCGTTCATTAATAAATAAAGTATCGCCGTCGGAGAGGATAACATCGTTTCTGTAACAAATGTACCACCAACCGGTATCAACTTTGAATACGCCCAGAAACGATGTGACGTTTCCCAGTCCGGAAATCAAAGCAATGGCAGCAGAAGGCAGACCTTTGGTAAAGCCCTGCGAGGAAGCCGCCAGACCGAACTGAGCCGACTTACCTTTACGCGTTACGTAGAGATCGGCGCCTTCCAAAATATTTTCGGCCGCTTCTTTGACTTCGGGTAAAGGCTTGTCTTCATTCAATAGCGGCTGCCAGAACAGACTGGCGGCATAAACCGTACCGTCGCTGCTGAACGTCGATTTCCAAGCCTTTTCTTCAGTTTGCATATCGTCCACTGGTTTTCTCCCTTAAAAGTGTTAGTCGCTCATTCTGGATTCCGGAGACAGCGGGGTTTCCAAAACCACAGGCGTAAGCATAATCACGAAGACACCACGTGCCGTTTCGGTATCATTTTTACCGCCGAGCAACATATTATCCGGTGTCCCTGTACCTTCCTTACTCACTTGATCCCAGGTTCTTTCATAGCCGGTAAGAATCATGGTTTGGCCGGATTTTATTGCCACTTCTTGCGTAAAGCCACGGGTTTCAATCTTTGGAATTACCAATTCAGGTTGAGTATAGCTATACCTAATTTCATCATTACCGACAACCTCAGACAAAGACAGGTTGAAGAACAACATTAAACGTCCGTGGTCGAGAATCCTCGGTAATACGCTCATCATAAAACCGGTGGTATAATTTTCAACCTCGGTACTGGAATCGTTGTTATCACTGCCGGTCGAAGTTGAGGTAGAGGTCATATTTTTATTGTAGTGACCGGTTTGTACTACCTGAATCGGTGCCGGTTTGTTATTCACAGTAGTAACCGTACCGCTGGTAACCAACTTGGCGCTGTTATGCTTTGAAATCGCCTTAATGGCACTGTCAATATCCCAATGTTTTGAAGTAATAAGCATAGAAAGTCCATGCCCTTTAACACCACTTTCACCGCTGTTAGAAATGATTTGGGTAGAGTGTTCACCTTTGACGTTATTATATGCCAACTTGTTCAAATCAAAACCATATTCATCATCACTGCTCAAAGTAACAGTGAACACTTTAACGCTGATGGCAACCTGTTTACCCAAACGATCGTTTGTTTCGTTGATGTATTTGGCAATACGGCGAATGTTGGACGGTGTATCTGTAATCGTTACCGTACCGTTGGCGCGGTTCACGTTGATTGCTCCGTCTGAGGTGATCATACTTTCCAGGGTTTCTTGAATTTGCGCCCACATATCCAAATCGTTTGCCTGATTTTGTTGCTTGATGCTGGCACCGCCGCTGGCACCCTCACCGGAGCTGCTGTCACCGGAAACATTAACGCTTACGTCGAGCGAAGGGTTGGTCGGCAAGCTGTAAACCACAAAAGTTTTGGTGATATAACGATAGAAATAGATTTCATTCTTTTCATATTTCCACCACACACCGAAACGATTGGCAACTTCATCCAACAAACCGCTGAGTGGACCTTTGTAGTTGACAAGCATTTTGCTGGAATCGGTCCATTGTGCACCGATTGTTTCGAGCGTAGGCTCGTTTGCATCGGCGACTTCTTTGATATTATCGGTGTCTTCCAATTCCGGCGCATAGCGTACGGACAAAGAAGTAATCTTACTGATCATGGTGCCGATTTCAAAAAGAGTGATAGGGCGGTTACTGATTAAAGTAATGCCGTCTTTGGCTTCCAAATACGATGGAACTTGCTCGCCTTCAAATTCAACTCTTGAGGTGTCACCGAGCCAAATGTCGTTTTTGACTCGTACCACATCGTCCGGAATCGGAGTATCCGGAACGGCAGCCTGTTGTTTCAAGGTTGCAGCATCTTCAGATGCCTGTTCCAGTTCCGCATCAAGCTGCGGCGAGAGGGAACACGCAACGGTAATCCCCAAAAACCCGAGAACAGTTAATTTAAGCAAATTAGTCATACGCATTTTCGTCCTCCATTGTTTCAATTACCAGAACGCGGTTACCTTTGTAGAAAGTAGCAACCGGTGCCGGTTTTGCTCGGGCAAAAGCCCTTACTAACGCAGACGCCACATCGGCAAAATTGCCGCGGAACATCGCGCCGGCGTTCAGCGTATAATTACGATTTGTCTTCCAAATCAGCCGCCAACCGGCTTCTTCACTCCACTGAACTAATAAATCTTTCAAACTCTGACCTTCTTCAGCCAACCAATCACGGTTAGGGTTGTCTGCATAATCTTCTTCCGGAGCATTATCAACGACTTCATACTGCTGATTTTGTTCGGCAGTAGCCGGCACTTGCATTTGCATCGGCATGGTTTGCGGATTTCCCGAAACCTCGGCTTCGTATTCGATAACTTCGTCGTTTATGCTCGGCATAACGGTTGCAGAGATATTATTCCCGGCCCCAGCCTGTGTAATACGATGATCACGCGCCGTTCTTTCACCATAGGCACGGAAATCTGCCTGTGTTCGGGTATAATTAACCGGGGCATTATCAGTGCATTCGCTGTATCCGGCCGCGTTTTCAACACACACTGCCGTATATTCGCTGTTGCTGGTGCATATGCCGTCGCTGCACTGTTCGTTCGGATATCTCGGCATCGGGCGTTGGTCATCGGCGCCGACACAACCGGCTGTACCCAGAATACAGCATACCAAGCCGGTAATCGCAAATTTATTTGTCATTGTTTTTCCTTTAATATCTTGTTTCATCGTATTTTCCTATAATACAGGTTAAAACTGAACAGCTGCGGATTAAAACCACGGATTGTCGGCATGTTTTGTTGCTTCTATCCGCGCTTCATCTGTAGCGTATCGTACATTCCTAATAATAAAAGAGTTTGGTTCTCTGTCGGTAAACATGATATTGACCTTGCGTTGATCAACACCGTTATCCTCCAAAATTTTATACAGCATTTTGAGGCGTTTTTGCTGAACTTCGAACGAAGCCGAACGATCAACCCTGATTTCCACCACAACATTATCGTTGTTAACGGCATTGTCGGCAAACGCATGCAACCATTCCAACGTTTGTCCCGAAATTTCGGCCCGATTCGGTTGGAACGACAATTTTAACTCAGTCGGTACAATATTTTCCTGACTGTCTTTCTTATCAAAAAGACGCTGAAAGATGGAACCCTGCCGACCTTTTCCGGCAGAACCGTCTTTTTTCGATTTTGTTGCGGAATCCGCTGATTTGCCGCGGATACTGCCGCTGAACCAGGAATTAATCCGATCAAGATAACCGTGTGCCGCTTCGTCATCACCGCCGTCAACATCGTCGATGTCATCTCCATCGTCATCGTTATCAAAATCCTTTTCGTCATCAATGCTTTGAATCGTACCGCTATCGTTGTTGCCGTTACCGTCGGTCGACCGGTTATTTTTGTTTTGAAGTCTTTCTTCAGGCAACAATTCCGGAAGTTGATGTTTGTCGCGCAACTCCTGTTCTATTTCCAAATTTTCTTTAGAAGTGGAGAATTGCGGGGTTAAATTTTCATTATTTAAAATGTCTTCCGGTATCGGAATCAAAATATTTTGTTGCGGAGTATAGGCAACCTTGGCCTCGTCCTTGGCCTGCGCATCCGGCAGCGTAACATCTTGTTGTAGCGGCTCGCTCTTTACACCGAAAGTATTTTTGGTGATATGCTTGTTGGCGGTTTCGGCAACTTCCCATGCATCATCCGCATTTGGCGAATATGCTTCCTCAACCGAATTGTTATCAACATCTGTGGATTGTGTGGATAAAGTATCTTCGTTGTCTGTTGCCAAAGGCTCGGTTACGGCAGCGGTGTTATCCGTGCCCAGATTATAAATGCTGACATTTTTGGAAGCCAGAGCAATACGTCCGCCGTCTGCCTCATCAGAAACCGAAACTACGCCGGTCTCTATTTTAAAATTATGTTTGAGCGGAATGGCAAAGTTAGGTGCGGTTGAGGCATCAGCAATTTGCAATTCGCTGTTTTCCGCCGTATCCGCAGTCTCTTCGGCTATGGTTACGTCCGGTGTAATATCTGTTGAAAAAGCTGTGGATAAGTTGTTATCATTTGTCTGTTCGGCAAAATTTTCATCACCCTTAATCCAACCGTCGGCATTGTTTTCCGCATACAAAACCGTACCTTCGACGGCATTATCATCGGAAGGAGAAGCGGAAACCGTATTCATCGGAACGGTGTCGACGGTACCGAGCGGAGATTCCGCAGCCGATAATCTCTTATATTTTTCATATATCGGATCATTCTCCTCAGTAGCGGCGAACAGCTCAATATTCTTGGTTTCGATGACGGCTGTTTTATTTTCTTCCGTTTGCGCGCTCAAGGTCATGACGATGTATACCTTCGTGGCCATAAACACCGCTACCAGCGAAAGGAAAAAACTACCCATAAAATATTTCAAATTCAGCTTTTGCATATTTAAAATCCTGTAGAATCAGCAGATACGGCCGCATTCGGGCGGCAAATATCCTACTCTTTTGGTTGAAGATACACCGAATAACGTTAAAATACAGTTAATAGATGAAATAAAGTTAATAACAGCATTTTCTGAACGAAAAAAAGATTCGATTTTTCGCTCTTCAGAATCGGCAAAACAATTAAATATTTTTTTGCTGACACATACTTATTGTGTATATCACTTTTCTTTAAGCGGTCTTTTACGATTTATTTACAAATTAGGAATAATATGATGCCGTATACCCATGATACGCACGCCGTCTAAGCACGGAATCAAAGCGTTGCACCGTGAAAGTGATTGTAACAAAAAATTCACAAAAAACTTGTACAATTCTGAGAAAAAGTGTGTTATTATGAAATTGTAAAGGATAGAAAAGGAGAAAAAACATGAAATTCTTAAAAAATAATATTTGTACCGTTTTGGCACTTGCTTTGGTTCTGACGGTGTCTATGGCCGGAGATGCATCGGCAGCAAGTTCTGTATTTTCTACAGCAATGAATAAACTGTCTAAGTTGTTTAAAGATACCAAAAACGTTCTGTTTATTATCGGCGGTTTCGGTTTGGTTGCTTTGGCCTTCCAGGCAATTTTCGGCAAACTGAAATGGGCTTGGTTTGCGGCTTTGGCTTTAGGTTTGGCCGTTGTTGCTGCTGCCGGTAAAGTTGTTGACTATGCAACGGATAGTAATGTTGCTTCCGGTAGAACTTCGGATAGCTTGAACTAATTCTATATATGTATTGCAGCTACAGGGAGAGAGAGTATTCTTTCTCCCTCAGGCTGAAGAAGGGAGGTAACATGTTGTACAGAAAAATAAAGAATTTTCTTTATGAAAACAGATATACCATCGGGTTGGTACTTTCTTTATTTTTGTATGCAGCTGATGCCTTTGCCGTAGGTGGCGACACCGGTACTTTCAGTGCGCTTAATGAGGCCGGCCGAACAATTTTCAGCGGGTTGCGGAAAGTTATTTATCCGGCGGCTACCATCGGTATCGCCAGTGTTTGTATCGGCGGTATGTTCGGTACCTTTAACTGGAAATGGCTGGTTGCCATTCTCATCGGTGTTTTCATTATTGCTTATGCCGAGCAAACGGGCACTCTTGCCACCGGTACGGAAGTTGATTTGACCGGATCAAGTTAGGAGAAAGACCATGAATAATTTGCTACGCTTTTCCATATTGTTGCTGTTTATGGTTGTCGGCATTGCACCGGATGCGTTTGCCGGTGAAGAAACCGAAATATTCGATCAGTTGGCGGCTCGTGCCACGGCTGTAGGTGTGGGGTTGCGCGACAGCGGCTTTATTATTGCCGCTTTTGGTCTGGTGTTCTTTTCCTTTATGGCAATATTTAACAAAATATCTTGGAAAACTTTAGCCTACATTATGCTGAGCTGCTTTGTATTGAGTACCATGTTTTGGTATGTTATGTGGGTAGCCGAAGGTAGTAAGGGCGGGGTTCCGGACTTGCAATACGACGTCCAGGGTGAAGCCTCGGCCGGCACCACTGATATATGGCCGCAGCTATTTAGGCTTATCATAAAGAAAACGATGTAACAAAAGTGGGTTTATCGAATGAGAATTATTTTACTAGTCGTTATGTTTTGTTTTTCAGCTTATCCGGCCTTCTCCTATATAGAAGACAGCCGTATCGGCGAAACTCAGATGACGGCCGGTGAGCAGAACAGTAATTTACATCGATTGCACAGCCGCGGTTCCGAAATATTGAAAAAACTCAAACAGGCAGATGAATATGTCGGGAGGGCGCAAGCCTCCGGCAAACAAGTCAATGCGTCGGCGTTGGAAGACTTACTCAATTCGGAGCAAAAAGACAGAGCAGAACATGAAATCGAGAAACTTTTGGCCGGTGTGCGGCAGCAAACGGCCGAATACGCAAGATTGCGCGTTGTTCCCGACCACAGTACTTATGAATTGCTGACGCAAATGCATGTGCAACAGCAAAAAGATCGGGAACCGGCACAGCAATTACTCACGGTTTTACAACAAAGGAGAGGGCGATGAGAGAAGAACTGTTGAAAGCAGTGGCTCAACCGCCGAAAGTTTTGTGGGCGCCGATGGTGCCGGCCATTATTAATTTGGGAATACAATTCCCTGTAATGTTTATGGCAATGGGGGTTGCCGATTTGAACCCGCTGTTTTTTGTTGTGTTGATTATCGCTGCCCATGTTGCGTTGATTGTTGCCGGGCAAAAGGAACCGCACTTGTCCAATATGCTCAGAGCCTACGGGCAAACATATATTAAAACAACCAATTTGTATCCTGTAAAAGGGAGTAAATTCGAACCATGAATGAATACGATTTTTTCAGCCTGTTTGTCCGCGGATTGAGCAACGTCGAGGTTATTGTCGCTCTTATAGGTATTGTATCGGCAGCATCTTTTGCGGTTTTGCTTTCAACCAAATTCGGTAACTGGGTGTTGCCGCAACCGCGAGAATCTCGCGTTTCCGACTTTTTGCCGTTTCAAAAACTGATGTCCGACGGCGTAACCATTCAGTGCCGCAATAACTCCTACGCCCGTGTCTTTAGGCTGGAGGGTATCGATTTGTCTTCGGCCACGGCAGAAAAAGTTTATTCGATGATGGAAGCGCGTAAGTCGTTTATTGATGACTTGTCTAATATGCAGATTATTGCCCGGGTGATTACAACGCGAGAGCATGATGCGCTTGAAAGCGAAAAACGCGATTTTAACAATCCGTTGCTGGAGACGGTTTCGCAGATATGGTTTAATCAGATGAATCGTATTTACAGCAATAAACACTACATAATATTGTCGGTTATTGACCGTAAAGATGCCTTAAAAGATTTGAACTACGCTTCGCAAAGCTTGATGTCGACTTTAGGTGAATACAGTGTGAGCCCGATGTATGAAACGGAAACCAGCAATCCTGTCGACAGCCCGTTTTATTTGTTTGCGCGTTTATGCAGTCCGGTTTCACAACCTACGCCGAAAGTATACGGAGCGGAAGGCTCGCGTTTGTGCGAGATGTTAACTTCGGACCATATTCATTTTACTCAGGAAGAGGGTATTATTCACTTTTTCTCGGGAGATAAAGATTTATATGAGATTGCTTTCGGTATTCGCTCGTGCGGTGAAGCGTGGGATGAAAGTATGATTTATTCGCTTAATGCCATTGATTGTGAGTTGGTTTTATTGCATAATATTCGTCCGATGTTCAGAGCACAGGCCAGAGGTCTGTTGATGCAACAACAGCGTATGGCTATGACCACCAGTTTTTCCGGCGGTGTGGTTGAACAGTACGCGACCGCATTAGCATCAATCGATGATAGCGACAATGATTATCAATCGCTTTCGGAATATGCCATGACCATTATTGCCAAAGGCAGCTCCAAAGAGGAACTGGACTTTGCCGAGTCGGAAATACAGCGTATTTGTCGCGCTTTCGGTGTAACTCCGGTGCGTGAGGGTTGGGTGGCACAAGCGGTGTTCTTTACCCAGTTCCCGACCTACGATACCTATCCGAGAACATATATGTATTTATCGCGGGCGATTGCCATGGGTATAACCTTGGATAAACCGGCAGAAGGCTTTAGTAAGAGCGACTGGGGTAACGGTGCGATTTCCGTTTTCCGTACCATGTCCGGTTCGGCATATCGTTTCCAATTTCACGTCAGCAGTGAAGAATCTGCGGTGGCACACTGTTGCATTATCGGTCCGACCGGTCAAGGTAAAACAACCTTGCTTACTTTCTTGGCCGGACAAGCCATGCGTCATGCCGATTTGCGGGTATTCTTCTTTGATCGTCACTTAGGTGCACAAATCTTTACGCGCGCGGTCAAGGGTGCGTATGTCGGCTTTGACGGCGATGAAAAGAACGTTTCGCTTAACCCGTTTGACTGTGCCAATACCTCGGAAAACAGAGCATTTTTGCGTCGCTGGTTGAAATCTATTACCATGGTGGACGATGCTTTGGCAGATCGTGAAGTTGCTCGTGCCGTTACGACGGCATTTGACTATTTGCGGCCGGAAGAACGAATTCTTGCCAACCTGTATAAAAGCTGTTTCTCGCCGACCGGTAATATGCGCCGTGAGTTGTATCGTTGGGTAAATCCGGATCAATACGGTGGTATTTTTAACGGTCAGGACGACAGCTTGGATTTGAAGAGCCGCCGCTTTATGGCATTTGACTTTACGCATATTTTCGAAGACGAAAACCTGGCACCGGCGGTAATCAGTTACATCATGCACCGTATTCAATCCGAAACCGGCGAAACCGGTGTACCGTCACTGATTATGATCGATGAAACGGCGCCGATGTTGAAGCACCCGATGTTTAGAGATTACTTTATTATCGGTTTGCAAGAAGGACGTAAAAAGCGCCAAGCATATCTCTGCGCCTTCCAACAGCCGAACATTGTTGATAAATTGGGCGTCGGCGAAGTTATTCGCGGTCAATGTCAAACCGTTATCTTTTTCCGCAACCCGCAAGCACAGGCCGAAGATTATGCCAACTGGAATCTTACCAAAAACGAAATGGACTTCATTTTTGGTAAGAGTTACCGCGATTTTCCGTATGCCATTTTGTTGTCACGTCCGGTTACCGGTGAGTCGGTAATTTTGGATGTTAACTTGGGCGGTTTGGGCAAATATTTGCGCATATACAATTCTGGCCGTAAGAATGTGTTGTTGGTACAGCAACTGATTCAAGAATTCGGTGAAGACGGATTCTTGACTAAGTATTTGGATATATCATAGAACCAAAATTTAACAAAAATTTCATACAACACGCTATGAATATATGTTATAATGGAAGATATAAAAATTATAGGAGGACGTCATTATGGGTGAAAAATGGAGTTTGCAACGCATAGCGGTTTTAGCCATTATGATGTTTTTCCTTGCGGGAACAACGGCCGTTTATGCCGAAATGCCGACAACCGACCAAGCCAAAGATTCCGAGCACTTGGAAAGCGAATCAAACGAAAACGAAGAAAATGAAGCCGAAGACGATAAGAAGGAGGACTTAAAGAAATCCGAAGAAGATCGCGGATATGGTCCTTTTGGCTCTACGGATTTGTATATGGATGTAATTGATACCGTGGAAGGTGTTGCAAACGGCAACAGTATTTTCGGCCCTAATTTGGAGAAAATGTTAGAAAAATACGGTGCCGAACTGGCCAAAGAACAGCAGTTGAAGAGTAAGAAAAAGAAAGAGCAATACGAGCGCAAAAAAGAAGCCGCCAAAAAATTACGTGAAGAAGAAAAGAAAAGAGAGAAGGCAGAAAACGAAGTTGTAAGCGGGCGCGAGGGAAAGCCGGGCAAGGCAAAATGGTATAATTGGTATAAAAAAGGCAAATCAAACGGTAACGGAGGTAGTGGCGATGATAATGAATAAAATGCATAAAACCATCTGCGTAATCGCTTTTATGGCAGCGTTCATCGGTTTTACCGGTAAGGCGTATGCCTTCGGTATACCTATGCCTTTCAAAGAATATTTAGCTTCTTATATGCGTTCATGGACTACAGGGCTGATTGAAAAAAAGAATCTTACCAAATACACAAACAATGCCAAATTAGCGCAAGAAAATGCCGAGCGCGGAAGCGCCTATGAGGCCAGCGGATTATATGATTTTATTGAAGATAGTGCCAAACGCTTCGGTGAAGATCCGAAAGCATTTGAGGCTGCCAGCATGGATTTTATGGAAAAGACGCTTAATGAATACAAGAAAAAAGCGGAAGAAGCTGCTGAGGCCGAAAAAGCACTGGAAGAAGAAAATCAGAAATCCGGTAATACCGGAGAGGTTGCCGATAACGGCGGAAATCAGACAGGAGACTCGTCTGTTAAAGATCAGACCTATCATTGGTTAGAGCAAAACCGTTCTCCGGGTAATGAAGACGGCAAAATAAAAATGTTTTAATTAACGGAAAAGGAAGTGTAAAATGATAAAGGAAAGCAAAATTTTAAAGATATGCGCCATAGCAATATGTGCATTATTATACAATTCATCGGTTGCCTTTTCCGAACAGGTGACAACTACTACGGACGTTGTTACTGATGGGGAGGTATCCAGCGAGACCACTACCGGATACGCTACCGGCGGTTCCAGTGGCGGTTCGGGTTCCAACAGCCGTTTATCTGATGAAGAAATTGCATCACGTGAAGCAGATGAAGAAAGAGAAGCCATGGAAGATGCGGAAAACGTTAATTTCAGTAATCTGTACAACGGACGTCCGCTGTTTCCGGAAGCTATGATGATATATTGTAAGGTTAATGCCGAAGATTTGGCTGCCGATCTGACCAAAATCGAAGAATGCATCAAGAAATACATCAAGGCTATTAATAATGATAACTCGGCGGTTAAAACCCAAGGACTTCACGACTATGATGTTATGCGTTATCAAGCACTCAACGATACTCTTACCAATGCAACCGATAAGTTGAAAAGCATACGTAACTTTGAAGATACTACAAATGATTATGCCGGTGCGACCAACGACTCGAATACGCAGCGTGATACGGAAGCGGCGATAGCCAATTCACAGGCTTTTGCCACCAATGTTATCAATAATCTGCGTGAGTTATATGCCGAAAAATTGAAATTACAGGCGCTTGAAGGAATTCGCAACGTTGATCCGTCAGCTATTTTGACCGAAGAAGAATATCAGGAAAGCAAAACTTCTGTTACCGGTTCGACTAAAACCGAAACCGGAAGCACTTCAGTCGGATCGGATAGCGTTATTAATCCAAGCGGTTCCGGAGGCGGTACGGGAGCAGGTTCGGGCACTGGTGCAAGCAATGATACAGGTAATAATTCCGGTGAAAATAACGACAGCAACGAAAATGCGGCAGTTGAGGGGCAATCTGACCACATGAATGCTTATTCGATTGAAGACAGAGTACACCAACTTTCCAATCTTGAACCGGAAGACTTAGCGACTCACGGTTATGAAATAGATAGTTTACGTACCGAAGCACAGAAAGTTTTGAATGATCCTAATGCAACAGAATCGGATAAAGCTGTGGCACGCAGAGCAATAAGTGATTTGAACACCTTATTTGATGAGGTTGCGGATTATTCAAGAAAAAATAAATAAGCAAAGTACAACACCAACGGAGACGTACGATAAAAAGGGAGGTTAAGATGAAGAAAAGCATACCAGTAATAATAGCGGTTATCAGCTTTTTGTTGCCGAAAAACGCGGCGGCATCATTCGACCTTTTTAAAGATTTCATCGAACTCATCGGCATCAGTGAAGAAGATGTAACCGTTGCGCTTGACGAGTATATCGAACACCAAATCGATTTACAGGAAAAAACCACCGATACCGCCAATCAAAAAGCCGCTAAGAAATTAGCGCGCAATGCCACTAAGATGGTCAATAACAAAAGACAGGGACGCAGCGGGCTGGATCTTGTTGATTATACCGAATTTTACAATACTAAACTCAGCAATTTACAATGGCCGGGAATGGATGCGGCGACCGATGCCGGTGAATATACCACTCCGCAAACCAAAAAGCAGACGGCACTGTCTTATTTCAAAAAACAGCACGTTCGCAACGATGTACAGATAAATCTGGCCAAGGATATAGCCATCAACAATATGGCCATTGAAAATTTGGCAACCGATTACGCCAACGGATTGACCACACGTTACGACTTACAAGAAGAAATGAAACAACTCGCCAGCGAAGATAATTCTACCGATTCCGGTGAGGATATTCAAACGTTGGAATGGAATTACAGCGTGGTAATGCGTCGCGCTAATCATCGCTGGCTGGATATTGTGAGATTTGAAGCATCAAACACGGTAAACGAGTTGAGAAATCAGGCCAACAGTATTCGTGTTGATGATATGTCCGAAATTATCGGAGAAGATGTATCCGAAGCGGTGGAAGAATTGCAAAATCAAGGTGTAAGAACGCCGGAAAGCGGTTCGAGCGGTGTGCAAAATAACGGAGGAAAATCCGGCGATTGGGCAGGAAACTTGACCGTAGGCGATGTAGCGCAAAGCGCACAGCAGGGTATTGATGCCATCAAAAATAAGAACTTCTCAGAGGCCTTTGATTCTATGTCGTCGTTATACAGCGGTGCAAACAGCAACCCGAAAGTTACGGAAACTCTGAATAAGATTTCCGGTAATGTTTCAACCGGTCAAAACGTTTATAACAGTGCTGCCAACGAAAATTATGAAGGTGCGGTATCAACCTTGCTTGACGAGGGGGAGAAATATTACGACGATTATAAATCCAACCAAAATTCCGAGAGCAGCGAAGGTGGCAATGCCGAGGGCGGTACAACCGGCAACGGCAACAATGGTAAAGCGGGAGGTAACAGCGATGAGAATAAGTAAAAAAGGAGCGATATTGCTCGTTGTATATTTGTTGGGCTCGTTCTGTGTGTACACGCCGCCGGCGCGTGCATTGGCCTTTTTGGAAATTACTACCTTGCTGGAAGATTTAGCTAAGAAAATTTTTAAGGATAGCGACAACATGGAAACTTCCACCACCAATATTATGGAACAGCTGAACATGAAAACCCTGCAGGCGGCCGATGATGAAAGTATGAAAATGTTTAAAGATATCGTCGGTGAATCGGCTGATATTGCCATTGCTGCCGCCAAAGGACAATATAAGGCTACCGACTATTCGGCCGACGGTATGTTGCAAGCCTTTGCCGACCAGTTGGCCGACCTGAGTAAAGATTATGCCAACCAGAAAAAACAAATGGAAGCCGAGATTGAGGCAGCGGAAAAAGCCAAGTTGGATAAAAAAGTGGAAATGCAAAAGCAAATGAGCATCCTGACTTCGCAACGCGACGCTTTGGATGCATTGATTGCTCAAGAATCCACTCCGGACAGAGTGGCACAGTTAGAAGCTTTGGATAGGGCTATTGCCGATTTAGCCGAACAAATAAAGCAAAATGACGATACGGAAGTGTTGGATACACCTAAAGTCAAGAAATCCAGGGAGAAAATTGCCGAACTGCAGAAAAAGATGGAAAGTGCAAAAGCTAAATATTCCGAGGAGAATATGACGGATAAGATGCAGACCGAACTGATGGAATTGTTTGATACGGATCCGGAGAAAGAGGAAAAAGAAATGTATGCAACGGCCATCAGCAAATTATTTTTAGAGGAAGATGAGCCGGCAAATCCGGAAAATATAAACCGGGTTGTGAAAGAACGTCAAAGAGAATATTATGATGCCGTCAAAAATGCGTTAGAAACAGTGATAAGCACGCAGGTAAATATCAAAGAAACCAATGAGAGAAGCCTGTCATGTACCGATGCCTTGGTAGGAGAGGCTGACGGCACTTTTGGTGCCATGGGTTTGCGCCAATGCGTCGAAATGCAGAATTCCATTGTGGCTGTAGGCTTTTTGGAAATTTTATTGGCGATGATACAGCTGGATACAACGGCCGAAATGCAGAAATGGGATAATAAGTATGCGTTGCGCGACTATGAAAAAGATATAACCAAGTTTAACCTGGATGATTATGTTATGACAAGAGAAGACTGGTTATCAAAATCAAAGAGAACAGCTAAAGATACCGTAAAAAGCAAAGTCAAAGAGTTCTTTTAATTAAGGGAGGGTATGATGCATAATTTTGGAAAATATTTAACGGTTTTGTTGGCAAGCGCAGTGCTTAGCGGCAGTGCGTGGGCTTTTATACCGCCTGATTATGACCCGCTGAATCCAGGACAATGTTTTGAAGCAAACCTGAGCGGCACGCCGTCTGAGGCAACGTTGTTGACGTCTTCCATTAAAGAAGTTATGGAAGCTAAAGACACATTAACCGGGGTTACCGATGTCACCAGAGTTAAACAGTTGGCCAAAAAATATATACCTAACCTTGGCGAAGGTTTATTTAATCTGATGAAACAAAACGAAAAGAAAAAGAGTAAAGTTGTTACCTATTCGCGCACCATCGAAAGCTGTAAAAATTATAAAGTTCCGGATAAAAACGGCAAACCGACATTGGTCGATTTAGAAAATAAGGAAGCGGTATCGCTGGTGAAAAAGGCGTTTATGAGATTGTTTTTCCAATACCCTTCCAAAAACAATCAAACCAAATATGCTTATGCTCAAAAGGGTGAACAGCTGAAAATGGATACGACCATTGAGATGTTTATTACCGCCAAAGAAATGCAGAAAGAGCTGCGCGGTAAGGAAATCGAACTTTGGGGCAAGCCGTTGAATTTTTCGGACGATGATATTGAAAGCAAACTTCAATCCGTAAAAATGAAAGATTTAAGTATGATATCACAGCTTCGTTTGTATGAAAGATGTATGGTGGCAAACGAATATTGCGATATAGTCAAATTAACTTCGTGTACCGGATCCGGAGACGAGGGTGATGATAACGACGGTTCGGGCTCCGGCGATAACGAAGATATGGTATGTTTCTGGAACAGTGCCATTAAAGCGGAAAAGCTCTACGATACCATTATGATTTATAATGAATACGTAATAGCGATGCTGGCTCAATATCGTTCGGTTATGGGTATTTCGTCGATTGCTAAGATAAATGAAGCACCGGATGAAGAAGAAGGCGATGCAAACGATACTTCGGCACTTGAGCCGACTTACTTCAATTACGGCGGTACCGTGGTTTCGCAAAAAATAACGGCGGATGCGATGTTTGCCGACAGAGCCGTATCTGAACGTGTGCTCGAAAAAGAAATGGGTAAATATCAAAGCATTTTGGACGATCCTTCCGATTATATGAGCGGTGATTTCGAACTCGGCAACGGTGCCAATGGTTATTCTACCGTAATAGGGACTCGCGGCGAAGGTTTTGCCGATTTGGCGAGTATTGCCGCGGCAGAAGAGGATTTACAACGTGTGGAAAACATTCACAACGTGTTGCAACGTCTACCTGATTATGAAGATATTTATAAAAATTACAACTACATCAAAGAAAGACATAATCTCAGCCGCAAAACGGTGGCAAAGTCTAGTGAGTGCGTTATGCATATGCTGTTGCCGTTCTATGTAGATCCGGCGGAGGCTTTGTTTGGTCCGAACGGATGTTCGTTGGGACATGACGAAAAAGGTTCACTGGATGGTAAGGTTGTCTGCCATTATATTAACGAAAAATCGTTTGAAGATCTTTCGGCATCGCAAGGTTTGATGGATGTTCCGTGCCCTGATAGTCCTCATAACAAGTGTTATGTTGTCCGTATAGACGATTACATCGATTCGTTTGATGAAGGAAAATTAGATGATGAAGAAGATAGCGATAGAGATGAGAAAATTCGGGAAAAGATAGATCCGGTAGATGCTTCAAAAGTCGGCGGAATTCTGCAGTATCTGGTTGATTTGTATCGAGCCGCAATCGACGGTAATGCAATATATGACCACGAAGAAACCGTGCTGAACGTCGAATCCAATGAAGCCGAAGGCGCAAACTATACAGCGCACGTCGAAATCAGTTCGGATTCGGAAAATATGGAATTCGGTGATAAAACCAGAGCCTCGAAATATATGACTTTCTACGAGCCGAAGGAACAGACACCGGACGAGAATGAAGATCCGAATAAAGACGCTATCGACAGAAGAAAAGAAACAAAACTCGAGCAGCTCGAGGGCGAAACGGAAGAAGAAGATGCCTCCAGTATTTACATAACTCAGCGCGATGCGTCGAATGATCCGGATGAAATCGATGAAATGAAAAACAATATCGACGAAGATGATGAAGCGGAAGCCAAGGCTCCGGATACCAAAGACGGTAATTCTGAGGAAAATATGCTGTCGGATACTCAGATAGAGGATATTCTGCGCTGGACCATCGGTAAGGAAGTTATGAGCGTTTTGGCCGTCGATTTTGCTTGCGGTCTGAATATTGCCAATGCTGAGTGCTTTTTCGATCCGATTCACTTCTCCGATACTATAAGAGGCTACGGCGGATGGAAAGATTATAAAGAATTTTACGATCAGTATATTAACGGCAAATATGACAATATAAGAGATTACATCAGAACTGTTCCTGATTTTGTTTTGCTGATGAATATTGCCGGTTTGAGCAATATGCCGGTAATTAAGGAAGCATTGGATGCCTATCAGCAAATGGAAAATGAGAAGATTGAAGGTGTGATTGCCGCGCAAGATGCGATGTTTGCCGAAATTGATAGAAAATATAAAAAGAAAATAGAACCTTGGGAAAAAGAGCGTAAAAAGTGGGTTGAAAGAAAAGAAGAATTTGCGATTAAGTTGAGCAAGAAAAACAGCGAATATAATCAGATGACCCGCGAAGTAGGCAGTGCCGAATTGGTTGAAGAAGTTTCGCAAACCGCTGCCGATGCCAACCGTAAATTGTATGAGGAAGCCGGACGCGACGATGTTGATCCGGATAAAACTCCGCAGGCTCAAAAGTACAAAAAGCTGGATGAAGATTCGCAGGAAATAGCGGAAATCGCCAGAAATAAAAAAGAACAGGCCGAAAGAGAAGCCAAAAAATATGAAGAAGAAATCGAGAAGTGTAAAGAAGAAATTGAAAAACTCGATGAAAAACTGACCGAGGCTCATAATCAATATATCAAAGATATGAGTGATGCCGAATATATCGAAATGGTCAATATGCAGAGCACCGTCGATGCCTTACACGAAGCACGTGCGGAATTTAATCCTACGGACATAGAAATTGACGGCCAGACTCTCGATTTTTCGGAGGTATTGTCGGCATCAGGCGAGTTTTTGACCTGTGTTCGCGATAAATTGGAGAAGATAGTTAAGGATACTCAAAAAGATGAAGACGATCCGCAGAAAGTAGGAACGATTTCGCGTATTCAGGTTCGCGGCTCGATATATTCCGTGAAAAACTATCCGAAGGAAGGCGATGTGAAGCATAGTATTTGGGCTATTCACCAAAAACTTATTCAGGATTTGAGTGAGTTTAATCCGGCGGAATGCGGCGGTTTACCGGAAATTCCGGGGCTTCCTGCCGCGATGCACTCCAATATATTCGCTTCAATTTGCGGTGACGACGGCGAAATATGCAAAAAACCGCCGGTAGAACTTGACTTTGACCACGACAGAGATCAGGAATCGTGCGATAGCATTCAGCTGCCGGATGAAGATAAACCGGGCGGTTATTTTGTGGGTTTGATTGGTCAACCGCTTGACTTTATGGCACCGCATCCTATCGGTTGCGGTCGGGGTGATGATGGTGTACCGTTGCGTGAAGTTGTCCATTTCTCCAACGATGATTTTGATGCCATTTCTATATATCATAAGGTTTCGGATGATGATATTCCGGTAGAGCGGGGGATGAATAAGTTGATGTTCTTCAGCCGTCGACTGTTCTTGAAAGAACTGTTGGGGGCACCGAATACCAACATTAATTCTACGGATAATTATATTGCCGGCGAAGATGTGGGTAAAACCGATATTTTACCGCGTTTCTGGCGGTGGATATTGTTGCCGCGCACCTATGTTCAGAAACAATTTGATTTGTCTAAACTCATCGGTGTGGAAAATAGTAATGATGAAGAAGAAAGAATAAATGCCTTGCGTGCTCAACAGGATGTTCGCCGTTCCGGTTTGTATCCGTGTCGTTCTTATGAATACAATATGGAGGGCAAACGTACCGGCAGAACTTATTTAAATGCGAATAAGACGTCGACCGGTGTACCTGTTCAGTACTTTATTGATATCAACAGCGATTTCCAATATGCCGTTCCGAGAACTCCGTTGGAAAAAGATACGAGAGGAACCATAAAATATCCTGTACCGTTGGAAGCCCGTGTAACGGACCATCCGGAGTGGGACAGATATTCCGCCACTTGGTATAGGGAAGATGCCGGTCCTGCAGAAAGAATAGCCGGTGTACCGGAATGCTTATCGCTTCAGGTTCGCGTTGAAAAACCGGAAACCGGAGAAGGTATCAAGATTTATGATAAAGAAGCCAGCGCGTTGATGGACAATCATTACTACGACTATGTACCTCCTTTCGGCGGCGAATATAAGCAAGAAAGCGAACTTGCTAAAATAATGACTTATTATCGTGAAGAAGATACCATGCGTCGTGACGGTTTTCCGCCGATTATAAGCAATCCTTACAACGAGGCTTATGTGAGCCATGAAGATGATGAAGCATGTATCGCAATCTGCGGCGGTAATCCTCAGTGTATATCCGATACGCCGGAATGTCAGAATGAAAGAGCCGGTAATGTACTTCGTTTGACCTTCAATGATACACTGGTTCGCGCCTTGTATACTCATGTGGATGACTATGGCCAGGAGGAACACGAGGAAGAAACTTCACTCAAAGATGCAACAAATCGCGTCTTCTTGGAGAAAAACCAGCTTGGTGATTTTCTGGAGCAGATTGAGATGATGCGGATTACACAAACCAATCTTCTCAATGCAGAAAAGAAGGCCAAGACAACGGAACTTTCGCTTGCTGATGTTTTGAAAGATACCGATTTTATATTCGGTGATGATTTCAATATGGCTTGCGAGATTGATATGGATAAATTCGATGAAGATGAAAATCCAAAAGAAATCGAAGAATTTGTTGAATGTCAATCGGATGACTATAAGCGATTGGTTAAACAGTTGCGTGATGAGAAAGATGCGGCAATCGCCAGCGCTATGAATAAGCTGTCCGAGGTCAAGGCCGTAGTTGTCACCGAAGAGGGTGAGGGCAATGTAATCGAAAGTATTAACCGCCGCCGTAGCGAGGTTATGCGTAAGGCTATGCTGTACCAACTTGATACGCCGGAATATGCTAAGGAAAAATTGGGTATTGAAGATTATCCGGGTGATTTGGTTGTAATCACCGGAGATGAATGCTCGGTTGACGGCGATAAGCTTGATTGTTCGGAAATGGATGAAAAGATGAAGAAAGCCTATGCCGATTGGAAGGTTGTTGTCGAAACAGCCAAAGAGCAGGATGCGGAACGTATCAGTCGCTTAAAGAAGCATTTGCGCCCGTATTGCTCCGCATATCCTATAAAGTAATAGGTTGAGGAGGGATAAAAAGTGGCTCAACTCGGCGACGGCGCAAAGCGAATCTTAATAACGGACGGTAACCGGAAACCAAACACCGGTTACCAACCGCATTTTATCAACGATGTCAGACAGGAAACAACATCAAGTAAGGAGGTTTACTTCAGATGGCTGTCACGTTTGGTGATTTTGTGCGCCATTATCTCACTTAGTTTCTTTTTGAGTGCAACGCTGGTTATCTTCCGACTATCACGTGAAATTGTGGTGGAGCCGCTTTTGATAATCAATCAGAAAGATTCGGAAAATGTTGCCCGTTATGAACCGATTGATAAAAAAATGCCTTCGGAAAAGCAACTTACCGAGATGTTTATACGGCAATATATCATCGTGCGCAACACCGTTATCAACGATGAACAGGAAATGCGCACACGTTGGGGCCCGGGCGGGATTGTGCAATATATGTCATCGCCTGAAGTTTATCTGGATTTTGTCGGGAAAAATGTGAAAACAGTCGAGAAGATGTTCGATAATGGCTATTCCAGTGAAGTTCATATTGATAAAATCGGTAAAGAAAGCGAAGATTCTCCGGCCTGGTTGGTAACGTTTACCGTCTTCAACCTGTCTAGGTCACGCAATGCCTCCGGTTCCTTAACCTTAAAGACAATGCGTTATAAAGCGTCAATAACCCCGGCTTATATCCCGGAACGGCGGCTTTTGAGGGTCAGATTATTAAATCCGATAGGGTTTACGGTTATCAAATATAGTCAAAGTGAAATAAGAGAATAATTTGTTTAATTTATTTTAATCTTTTTATTTTATTATAATAGCCAGAGGAGTATCCGCATTTATCGGTTATTGCCGCATAATGCCGATATTTACTGGGTGTTGGGAGATTCTCAACAACTGTCAAAAAAATAAAATGAGAGATATGAAATGTATAAAAAATTTTTGATTTTTGCTATACTTTTAATTCTGTCGGCTTGCAGTTTGTTCGGTTCGTATTATGAACCGGAAGCCGTGGGAATCGGTAAAGATGTCAATGAGCTGAAATTATCGCCTTGTGCCTGTATGCAAATTGATGTCATTAAAAACGTACCGGATTGGTTTTGGGAAACAATTTAGGCGGGATTTAAATAAATGGCGGATCAGTTAGGGGTAAATAATACACAGCAAAAGCTTATCGCTTCCGGACAAAGACGTCCGGTACAGGGCGCTCGTTCCGCAATTCAGCGGGAAATCGCACGCGATGAAGACAGTTTGGTGGTTAATGCCAGTGAAAGAAGATATTTGTGGACGGCGCGCGCTTTTGCGGTTGTCACGGCCATCAGCTTATGCTGCAATCTGATTTTATTGCTGACGATAGCCGCAATTTTGCCGCTGTACCGTGTTGAGCCGTATTTGTTGACTTTATCCAATAAATCCGAGCAGGTTTATAATATTGTTCCGTACAGTCGCGAAATGGAAGCTAAAAAATCCATTACGGAGACATTTATTCGCCAATACGTCTTGTTGCGCACAACCTTGCTTTCGGATATTGAAGAAATGGAAGCGCGGTGGCAGAACGGCGGTGATTTGCAAAAAATGTCGTCTCCGATGGTGTATCAGGAATTTATGAGCGAAACCGGCCCGAAACTGATGAAACGAATGAAGGAAGACGGTCTTACCAGTAATGTTACGATTATTACGGTAAACGAAATTTCCGAGGCGGTGTGGCAGGTTGAATATAGCGTAGACTACTATTTGCCGTCATCATATACGCCTAAAAAGTTAAGATATCGCGCCAGCATGCGCATACAGTATGTTCCGCAACGCGTTTCATACAAAGAAAGACTGAAGAATCCGGTGGGATTTACCGTCCTGTCTTATACGGTCAAACAAATCAAAGATTAAAGTTAGGATAAAACAATGAGAAAGAGCATTAAAACATTGATATTGATGATTACAGGAATGTTATTTACGCATAACCTGTATGCCGCCGGCTTGGTCACTGACGATAGTTTGAACCAATCGGCCGACCAGACACAGGGCAACTATCCTGTCCAGAATATGGGATATGCCGGTTTCGGAACCGGTATGTTTCAGGAAGCATGGCAGGATCCTTTGCAAAATTTAGGTGAGGGCCAGAGCAAACCTGCTTATTCCAGATATTATTGGTCTCCGGATTTGGTATTGCCGGTTCGTTTGCGTGAAGGTATGATGACTCTTATCAATTTTCCGGAATGGGAATTAGTGGAAGATGTTCAGATGGGTGATCCGAAAAATTTCGGCGCTCATATTAACAGACCGAGTTCTCTGGTTCTGTTTCCACTGACACCGTATGCCGTAGGGAGTGATACAAACCTGATTGTTTTCGGGCGTTCCGGTAACAAATATGTGTTTTATGTTCGCGGTGAAGGGGTTAACACCGAAAGAATTACCAACTCCATCATAGATATTGATGTTGTCGACAATGTCGGCGCGTCGGGAGGTAGTCCCAGGGGTAGCGGGCAGATAGCCGGCAGCCATCCGGGCAGCATGGGATTTGATAACAACAGTAAAAGAGTTGACACCACATATACCAGACGCTTTCTGAAGGAAGATTGGCTTAAGAGTATTCCGATGGATCCGGAAAAGTTTCGGTTTGACATAGAAATTTATGTTCCTAATCCGGATGATGTTATTATTGCTCCGGAGCGGGTATGGCATGACGATATTTTCACCTATATAGATTTGGGTGAAAAAGCTATAAATATGGTTCAGCGCCCGATTGTGACGATGATTATCGAACGTTCGGAGACACCGGTCGGATTTCGTACCAAAGGACCGAATAATCGCTTGATTATTGTCGAGGGTGTCGGCGATATGGTTATGCGCAGCGGCAAGCGAATGGTATGCTTGAAAATGCGTCGTTCCGATGATGAGGGAACTCAATATGTTACCTATGCCGATACCAGCAACGAATGGGATGTCGCACCGGCAATTCCGGGAGGAGCAAATAGCGGCAGCGGTGCAACCGGTGGTGCGGCCGGCGGTGCAATCGGAGTCGGAGGTGCTGCCGGAAACGGCGGAGTTTCGGCTAACGGCGGCGGTAATGCCGGTATGAGAGTTGATAAAGACGGCGGGGTGTACATGCCTAACGGTGCGGCCGGAAGCTTCGGCGCAGGAGCTGTCAAAGATGCCGATTGCAACGGAATGACTTCAGTAAATGTCGGAGATGACCCGAGATTTAAGAATATTCAGTCGCAATATCGTTACGGCAGCGGCTTTGAAGGACAAACTTCTGATGCTCTATCGATAGAGTTGGGAACAGACTCCAATGTCAACAATTTGGAAGCATTGTGGCATGATTTATCAGGTCGTTATTCCTCATTGTTGGGCAGTTATGAGCCGTTCTATTCCGTTGACGCTCCGGCAGACGGACAGGGGAAGGAATTATTCCACCTGCGGATAGGCCCGGTTAAGAGTTTGGACAGCGGTGATGCCGTATGCAGCCAATTAGGGCGCAACGGAGTGTTTTGTAGTGTAGTTAGGGTGCAATAGCAAATGAGTAAAGGTCCGTTAACAAGATCAGACAGATATGTAAAGAAAACCGATAAAATCTTTTTGATTATCGGCATAATTGCCCTGTTGTTTTTCCTGTTTGCCCTGATGCTTATAACGTCGGGTACCGAGGAAGAAGAACAGGTAGCGACTATCGAACAAAACGGAATTTCCGCCGAAACCGATGTTAACATTAAGAATACGGAAATACCGGAAGATGTGGCTTGGGATAATCCGGATGAAGAAGAACGCCCGATAACCCTGTCACCGCTTGAGTTGAATATGGGCCAGATTGTTTTGGGTAACGAGGCCACTAACGTTTTGACTATCGGTACCAACGGTAAGCGCGAAATCAGAATTCTGTCGGTTGAACTTGAGGAGGCACCTTTTGACGGTTTTAGCTACGATTCATCAAATTGTCAAAATAAAGAACTGCGCGGTAAAGCAACTTGTATGGTAACGACCAAATGGGTGCCGACAATGGCCGCCAACGTTCAAAACAATTTCAAAGTTATTTGGTATGAAACCAACGTCTCGGCGCAAAATGCCAAGCACGACGAGGTGACGGTTCGCGGCAGTGCGGTCACCAAAGAAAATTGTAACTATTGTGATACCGGACCGAGCAACGCGGTAGAAGCCTCCATTGACGGCAGTATGCGTTATGCCGTTGGTCCTGACGGTAAGATTATCGGTACCATCAGTGAGGATGGCAGAGTTTTTGATGCCAACGGTAATGAAATCGGTCGTCTTAATGCCGACGGAATGATTGTTGATAAAGACGGCAACATTATCGGTGTGGCCTCAAACGGCAAGCTGATTTTGGATGAAAACGGCAACGTTATCGGCTATGTGGATGCCAACGGTGTTGCGCACGATATGGAAGGTAACGTTATCGGCAATATGCTGCCGGACGGCACAATTGTTGATGCTACCGGCAAGATTATCGGCCGCGGGGTTGATTTTGGTATTGCGGTTGACGGCAACGGCAATATTTTGGGTAAAGTGTTGCCGGATGGCACGGTGGTTGATGCCGATGGTAATGTGATCGGACGTTTGGATGCCAACGGCAATGTAATAGACGTCAACGGGAATATCATCGGCCGTGTAGCCAAAGCCGGCGAAGTTGTTACGGATGCCGACGGTAATATTTTGGGTGTGGTTATGCCTAACGGCGACGTAGTTGATGCTGATGGTAACGTTGTCGGACACATGAATGCCGACGGAACGGTTACAACCTATGAAAAAATCGGTAAACGCGGCGGTCAGGCGCAAATGGTTTATGATGATGCCGGCAATATCATCGGTTATGTCGATGAAAACGGTAATGTGCACGATTTTAACGGTAATGTTATCGGTAAGGTTGATAAAGACGGCAACGTAATTGATAAAAGCGGTAAGATTATCGGACGCGTCAGCGAAGAATGGCGCGATCTGGCCGTGGATAACGATGGTAATGTTATCGGCTACATTGATGAAAACAATCGAGTACACGATAACAACGGTAACATCATCGGTTATGTTGATAAAGACGGCAACATTATCGGTAATAAACCTAAAATTTCCGTAATAGGTACGGTCGGACAGAAAATCAAACTGATTGTCGATGAAAACGGTAATGTTATCGGCTATGTTGATGAATACGGTGTGGCTCACGATATGAACGGTTCGATTATCGGTAAGGCGGATGAACACGGCAATATTGTGGATGAACACGGCAATATTATCGGTTATCAGCGCGATTTGGCAGTTGATGATCAAGGTAATGCCATAGGTTATATTGATTCTGAAGGCAATGTTTTTGACTTTGAGGGTAATCTCGTCGGCCACATGGATGAAGAAGGCAATATATATGACGACGCAGGCAATCTTATCGGTCGCAAGGGTGAAATGCGCATAGCTGTTGATAAAGAGGGTAAATTTATCGGCTTTGTTGATGAAAAAGGTGTCGCCCACAACTTCGACGGTTCTTTCCTCGGAACTTTAGATGAGAACGGTCAGATTATTCGTAAGGATTATTCCGGCGAGGTTATAGGCCACATCAGTGATGTCAGAGATTTGGTGGTTGATGAAAACGGAAATGCTTTCGGTTACATCGGTGATGATGGTAATGTTTTCAACTTTGACGGAGATTTAATCGGTCATGTTGATGCTAACGGTAATATAGTTAACGACAAAGGTGAAATAATCGGTCGTAGAGGCGGTAAAGCCAAGTTGGCGGTGGATGATAAAGGTAAAGTCATCGGTTTTGTCGGAGACGACGGTTTGGTCTATAAAGGTAATGAAATCGTCGGAATTGTCGATAAAAACGGTAATGTTCAGTCTTTCGGAAAGCGGATTATCGGCGGAGTCATTGATAAACAATGGTTGCCGATTACGCCGGCGGGAGAGTTACTCGGTACCATTAATAATCGCGGCGAGGTGGTTAATCAGCAAAAGGTGGTCGGAAAAATGCGTCCGAACGGGCTGGCAACCGATATTTCCGGAGCTAAGATTTTAGCTAAAGGTGTGAAGCAGGGATTTATCGTCAACTGGGGTTGCGACTACAGTCTGAAACTGGATAAAGACGGCGTAATCCGTCGTGACGGCAAGGAAACCGGTTATAAGGTTTATCCTGACGGAACGGTTTGGACACCGGAAGGAACCTTTGCAGGTCGTGCCATGATGACCGGTAGTGTTTATGACGATGACTGTACCTACATCGGCGAAGCCATGGCCGACGGTTATGTGCGCGATAATAATAAACAGGAAGTGGGTTGTATCAATCCGGACGGTACGGTTTTGGATTTGAATGAACCGCGGATAAAGGGACATTTGATTAGCAGAAGTTTTGTAATATCGGCAAAAACATGGAAACCGGCCGGAATGCTTGATGAAAGCGGATTGTTGCGTAATGAGCAGGGTGAAGCCGTCGGTTGTGCCGATTCTTTCGGCGACGTGTATGATGCCGATGCTGCTTATATCGGCAGAGTGGCTGATGTGAAAGATGTTTACGGCTTTGACGGTAAGCCGCTCGGAACGCTGGATCAAACCGGTAGTTTGGTTTTGGCAGACGGGAGAGCGGCATATGTCGGTATCAATAACCTGATTATGGACAGGAATAATAAGATATACGGTTACGCCGTGCCGGAAATCAGTATATTGACTGATTCTACCGGACATATGGTCGGTCACTTGTTTGCAGACGGCTTGGTATACGATGCATCCGGAGCTGTGGTTGACAACATCAACACCGGTGATATCGGATATTATAACGGTTCCGTGGCAAAGATTATTCGTCCGTCACATGTTGTCGATGTTGCCGGCAATAATATCGGTAAAATTAATTATGATTTATCGGTTGTTGACTATAAGGGCTCCAAAATCGGCAAGGTTAACGCCAAAGGACAAATGTTTGATGAAAGCGGCAGATTAATCGGCGGTGCGGTTAAACAAGGCAGTGTTCGTGGTTATGACGGTTCTTATTTGGGATATGCGGTTTCTACCGGTAAAGTAATTGAGCTGGAAAATATTAAAGACGGTTCTGATAAAAAATATCGTCGCGGCGAGATTACCGGCCACGTTACTCCGGACGGATTTGTTATCAAAGACGGTAAAGTTATCGGTGAAGTTTTGCCGGAGAGCGTAATGGTTGATGTATACGGCAACCCGGTAGGTTTAACCACCAGCGGCGGTGTGATTGTGGGAAATAACCGCAAAGAAATTACCGCGTTACTTCCGGGTGGCGGCAACAACAGCAATTTGGTTGCAATATCGTCGGGTGCGGTTATCAACTCTGCCGGTGAAGTTGTCGGTACGGCTACCCCGAGTGGAGAATATCTTGATACAAAACACATTGTTTCGGGCAAATCTATGCCGGACGGTAAAGTTATCAGCAGTACCGGTAAGTTCTTGGGTGAGATTATCAGCGGAGATATCATCATCGGCAGCGACGATATTATTAAAGGTGTTGTCGGCTTTGACGGTAAAGTGTTCTCCGGCGGCTCGATTGTCGGTAGGATTTTGACGGATGGATTGGCGGTTGATAATCAAAACAACCTGATTGGCCATGTTTACACCATCGGTAATACCGTATTATCGGATAAAGGCGAATATGTCGGCAGACTATCGTCTACGGGTCGTGTTCTTTCCGACCAGAACAACGAAGTTGGATACTTAAAGAGCAACGGTTCCTTCGTAGACGTTGATAAGAATGTTTCCGGCTACAGCCTGCCTGAAGTGGCGCGCAATAGGAGGAATTAATAATGTTGAGAATAATAAAAAGAGCCAAAAATATATTATTCTTAGCGGGAATGTTCCTGCCGGTCAGCGGTTATGCCGCTGAGATTACGGCTATTGATTTCAACGGTGATATTATCGGCCAGGTAATTTCTACCGGTACGGTTATTAATCCCGACGGCGATAATATCGGCTATATCACGGCTGACAGTTTAATTTTGAATGAACACGGGGCAGTTATCGGCGGCGTTGTGCCACAGGGTATTGCCATCGGAATGGATAACCATTTGCTCGGAAAAATTCATAGCGATGGTGTTGTCCGCAGCTTAAGCGGTAAGACCGTGGGTAGGTCCTTACCTAACGGATTGGTCATCAACGATACTTCAAGTGTTGTCGGTGCGGTATTATATCCGGGAATCATCTACTCACCAAATGGAGAAGCTATCGGACGACTGACCGGCGGCGGCGAATATACAAAACTGGAAGGACAGCATATCGGTTTTGTTTCGGCCAACGGCTATGCTTATCGCAAATCGGGAGAAGATTATATTTTGGACGGCAAATTAATGTCCTCCAAAATGGTGGTATCGGTTGACGGCAAATTTATCGGCAGTGTTGCTCCGACCGGTCAGATTATTGATTTTGAAGGTAAGTCTGTCGGGAAGATTCATGCCAACGGTTATGCTTACGATGCGCAAGGCAAAGTTATCGGCAGTATTATTTCCACCAGTTATGCCTTTACGCAGGCCGGAAAATATTTGGGAATCGTCGGTTATAACGGCGAGGTTAAGGACGGAGACAAAGTAATTGCCAGATATCGTGCCGACGGTAAATTGGTGAAAGATACCGGCGATGTTATCGGTTTTGCAGTAGATATTGCCGCAACCGCCAATGACAATGTCGGCAAATATTTAGGTTATTTGGCACCGAATGGTAACATTATACACGGCGGTAAAGTTATCGGTCACATCGGCGCCAAGGGTTATGTTTACGATAAAGACGGTAAAAAAATCGGCGATTTGGTAAAAACCGGACCAATTTATGACAGTATGGCGCGTTTGAAAGGCCAAAGTATGAAAAACGGCCGCGTAATTTCGCTCGGCGGCGGTAATATCGGTCAAATGTCCGGCAATTATGCATACAGCGCCAACGGCACGCTTTTGGGCGGAACGGTTGACAGTATGATAGCCGTTGAGAATAACGGTCCGGTGGGGATTTCTAATATTGATGCCGGTGTAACCGTCGGCGGAAGCAGTGTTCATGTTTCACCGTTCGGCTATGTAATTAATGCCGACGGCAAGCCGGTAGGCACCGGGTACTCATTATCGGCGGTATATGGGCCGGAAGGCGTGTTATATTCATATATCGACCCTAACGGAACGCTATATCGTGTGGCAAGCGGCGCGCATCTTACCGGTTCCGGAATTGTTCAGGAAGGTCGTAACTTTATCGGTGAAATTCTGAATCCTCGTTATGCTCTGGATTATGAAGGCAAGCCGCTCGGTACGTTTGCCGACAGCAACTTACTTTTGGATCAGTCCGGTAATATCACTTATAAAGTCATTCCGGGCGGATACGTGGTAGAAACAAAAGACAAGCTTTCTCCGCTGACTTCGCCGATAAAAGGTTTCAGCGGTAACAAATTTATTGCTCTCAATACCAGCGGTGATTTAATCGGTTATGCCGATAGTGAGGGTAATGTCATCGGTACTAACGGAGATATATCCGGGCACGTTGTATATAACGAATATGTTATGGATAATAACGGCATCGTTAACGGTAAGCTGATTCCGTTTGCAACGGTGGTTAATGATAAATGCAGTATCATCGGCGTGGTAGACGGCAAAGGTGATGTCATCGATCATCATGACGTCATCAGCGGCCATATTTTACCGAACGGACAAGCTATTTCCGATGTTGGCAATTATATCGGTTATACGGTGCAAAACCACGGACTTATTGATTTTGACGGCAATTTCAGCGGCACCGTCAGCGGTGCAACCGGTCGCGATGCCAACGGAAAGAACATCGGTTGTGTCGACCGGCGGGGTATAATTACGGACGAAGAGCATCATCAACGATATGGTGTGATTTTGCCGGAGCCGGTAATTGATTTTGACAACAAAATTTTCGGCCATGTGTTAGCAACCGGTAAGGTTATTAACAGCGATGACGCAACGGTTGGTTATATGCAGCCTAACGGTAACGTCGTTTCCACTTCCAAAAAGAATTTGGGAAATGTGATGCGCTACAAGGTTGCGTATAAGAACAATAATACATTCTTGGGAATGATTGACGGCGCCGGTCAGGTCAAAAACAGCAAGGGCAAGGTCGTCGGTCAGGTTAATTTTGACGGCAGTGTCGAATACGAAGGAGCAAATGTCGGTTACGCGTTATACGATTTCTATGTTTATGACGATAACTTCGTGGTTTACGGTTATTTGACCAAGGATGGTACGGTATTGAGCATGGTTGGCAGCCGGTTGGGTAAATTGGATCGCGGTTTTGTGGTTAACCGTGGCGAAGTGGTGGCACGCGGCAATCGTGATTATATTGTCAGAGACAACAGTAATAATGTTGTCGGCGAGCTGTTGCTCAACGATACGGTGGTTAACGCCGAGGGCGCAAATATCGGATACTTAAAAGAAAACGGTGCCATTTATGATGCTGACGGCAACGAAATTGCTCAGGCAACGCAGTATCAATATTATATTGCCACCTATAAACCGGAGCCGACGGTAACAAGACCGCATCGTCCTAATATAACAATTGCCTCAGGAGAAAGCGCTAGACCGGAACCGGAACCTGAGCCGGAGCCGGGGGTAACGATTCAGCGTCCGGGCGGCAGCAACAGAAATAAAATTGTTGGCTTCTATATTGATCCGGACGGTAATTACGGCGGCGATGTTTATGATAACGGCGAAGTTATCGGTAAAGACGGCAGAAAAATCGGATACAGACAAGACGACCTGATAGTTGATGAAAACTATAATCCTATCGGTACGTATGAAGTGAATATTCCGCAGATATTTATTCCGGAGACACCGGGGGCTTATGATACTCAAGAAAGACCGGATGCCGGACCTGACGGCGGTCACGGACCGGGCGGAAGATTAAGTCCGGAACGTGCCGAAATGTTGTCAGCTTTCCAAAAACAACGGCGAGAGCTGATGTATCAGGGCCTACAGGGAGTGAAGCGGGATAATGGCGAATTCCATGCTTCTGCCTTTACCGGTTATGAAGAAGACGGTTGGGACGGCGGACCGAGCGGTAATCAAATATCGTCATGGCGTGTTGATATGAGCGAGATGATACTGGAAGACAAAGGTATTCCGGCGGTTCTGGCGCGTTCGGTTTATGCTTCCGAAGGTCTGGGTGACAAGATTCCGGTAACGGCGATTGTTGAACGCAACGTGTTTGCCGAAGAAGGTCGCAACATCATTATTCCTGCCGGCTCACGTGTTATCGGCAGTTTGGATGATAAAACCAATGACCTTGCCGGTGAAAGTGGCGGCGCGATTAAAATCAATATTACATGGAAGCGACTTATTCGTCCGGACGGTTCACAATGGAAATTTAACAGTGCTCAAACGGCCGATGCTCAGGGACGCTCCGGTGCCATCGGTTATTTGGATGAACAACTGCTGAAACGCTACACTTTCCCGGTAGTTTCTACCGCATTGCAAGGTATGGTTAACGTGCTGATGGCGGCCGGTGACGGTTCGACTTCAACCACCAACTCAAACGGAACAACCACCACACAAGATGCGCGCAGCGAGGCAATGTCTGATGCCAGAAAGCAGGTTAATGATCGAATCAGTGAAATCATAAAAGAAATTATGAAGAAAAAGTCAGCCATTAAATCAGTAGCCTATGTTCCGGCCGGTACGCGTATCATTATTTATCCGAACCAGGATTTATGGCTTAACAGCGTAGAGCGTTCTCGACGCAATGCCGGCAATAACGGGGGAGGCGAAGACAATGGAAAAGCAGTGGTTCTTTCCGACGGTAATGCCGGAGAAGACGGCAGTGTTGATGTCACCTATGACGGCGGCAGTCAGGGCAACTATCAGCCGGTATCGGCACCTCAGCCTTCGGGAGGAGGTTTAACCACTGAGGAGCCGACGCAGTCGTATAATCCGAGTAATTACCCGACGCAACCGCCGCCGGCCATTGACAGCAGCAGCGATGTACCTGATTTGGGTACGGGTGATGAAGATATATTTTAGGAGAAAGGAAGATGAGTGATTTTTCGGTATTGGAATCAGTTTTAAGACCTTTATCCTATTGGTATAATCAGGATAACCTGGAGGAGGTTGCCATCAACCGCGCCGGCCAGATTTGGCTCAGAATGCGTGGCAAACGCGCCTATCCATGGGTTATGTATAAAGATGAGAAACTCTCAAAAGAATATTTAACGGATTTACTGTATATTATTGCCAACACTTATGAGTTGGAGTTTGATCCGTTACAAGGTTCCCCTTTTGTTTATGCAACAATTCCGGGGGACCACCGTTTTTCCGCAATCTGCGGGAGAAATGTCATGTACGATGAAGAAGATTTAACCGGCGGTATTGCCTTGGCTATTCGTCTTCACGCTGATGACGTCGCTTTCGGTCTCGAAGATTACGGAATGAAACAGGGGCAATCCCTCATGAAGCTCAATCCGCTTAAAGATATTAAGGTTCCGGACGATGCTTATGAACGGCTTCTCCTGTATATAAAGCGAGGTGAACACATTTTGGTGTCCGGCGCAACATCAACCGGTAAAACTACTTTTTTAAATAATTTGCTGAAAATTTTGGATATTCACAAACGAATTATTACGGTTGAAGATACTCGTGAGTTGATTGTGCCGCATCCGAATCGTGTTCACCTCGTGATGTCTCGTACTAACCAAACCAATGATATTGATTATTCCGGTATTATCGATTTGGTGGTGCGTTTCACTCCTGATGCTATTATCGGCGGCGAGATTTCCACCCAAAATGCCAGCGGTATTTGGCAACTTATGGGTTCCGGTCACGATAACTGTTTCGCCACCATCCACGCGGAGAGTTCGCAAGAGGCCTATCTGCAATTTATTAAGCGTATTATGGCCTCGACTAACGGTGCCGTAAACGTGGAACAAACGCTCGATGAAATGCAGCGCAAACTCCACGTGGTGCAAATTCAGCGTATGGGTAACCAACGCGCCATTACCGAAGTAACCTAAAAAAGGCTTAAACAGATGAAATCGGTTGATTTGCCGCTGGCCGAAGCTCAACAAAAATTCATGGAATTCTATCAGAAGAATTTGCAGAGTATTTATGCAAGTTTGGAAAAAGATCGCCGCAAAAATTTACACGATTTAATGCGCAATACAGCGATTATCGGCAGCATTATCGTAATCACGGCGGCTTTGTTTTATTATGACATACTCCCGATAAGCGTTATG
This sequence comes from Pseudomonadota bacterium, assembly GCA_918234285.1. Lineage (GTDB taxonomy): Bacteria > Pseudomonadota > Alphaproteobacteria > RF32 > CAG-239 > RUG410. The sequence goes on from CAKJXZ020000017.1 coordinate 48,108, forward strand.
GACCAACAATGGTTCGCTATTGTCAGTTCCTTGTTTATTTTGGTGGCGGCGTGGCTGATTTATAAGCCGTTTATGGTTTATAACGGTCAAACCAAATCGCGTACCATGAATAAAGTTTTATCGTTTTGGGGTAAGTTCAAATATTATAACGGCAAAGACATTATCGGCGAAGATGTTATTAAAAGAGCCGAACTTTTCAGTTATTTCAACAAATCGGAATCGGACGATGCTTTTTGGGGCAATCATAAAGATACCGATATAAACGTATCAGAACACGATTTGCGTATTAAGGGCAACCGAGGCGATACGGTGATTTTTAAGGGCGTGATGCTGATGTTTGAATTTCCTAAAAAGTTCAAAGGCAAAACCGTGGTGTTAAACAAAGGCAGAAATATCAATTTTATATGGAATAATCCGCTGCTTTTACTGGTGTTCGGAATATTTATGATTGCACCGCTGATGACCATATATTATTATTTTACCGAACCCGATGTGCCTATGCATTTATTATTTACGCCGTTGCCGTTGTTATTGCCGCTAATAATCATTTGGGTGGTTTATAAAATTTATCGCCATTATCATCCCAAAAAGGCAACGCAAAAAGTTGCGCTTGAGGGAATACCGTTTTTGCGGCGTTGGCAAGTACTGACCGATAATCAGGTTGAAGCCCGCTACATTTTAACGCCGCCGTTTATGGAAAAAATGTTGGAAATAAAGCGATTGTTTCACGGCAGACATATTGACTTCAGCTTTTTCGGTAATAAGCTTTTGATAGCGGTACACACCCAAAAAAATATGTTTGAAACAACCTCTTTATTTGTTTCGGCGCTCAGTTATCATAAGGTACGAGAAGTGGTAAGTCAGCTTCACGGGATTTTTTCGGTCATTGATATTGTTTCCGACAGCCTGAAAAAGTAGCAAGCAATAAAAAACATTCCCATTCTGATTTTTTCGAAAAACATTTTTGGAGCGTATAGTTGTTTGTAAAAGAATTATTCTTGGCGATAAACATAATACGTTTCGTACGGTGTACCGAGCGAAACCGTGTGTGCCGGCGGCCAATTCGGACAGGTAAAGCGACAAGAATACACATAAGCGCCTGACTTCAAATTCTCTTTTAAGTGCGGGGTTAAATCATCCATAAGTTTTTGCATTAAAAAACAAAAAATCACATCGCAACGCTTTATATCGGTTTTGAAAATATCGCCGTGTTCAAAGTGCAGATTCGGTAGATTATGTGCGCGCAGAACGCTGACAATATAAGGCGTGAAAGCACGCTCCACCCCGATAAAACGATGTTGCGGAAAACGCTTGGCCAGCGGTAACAGCATGGTGCCCCAGCCGCTGCCTAAGTCCATAAACGTCAGCCCCTCTTTATCTTGCAAATAGGTACAGATATCTTCCAAAACCTTTTCTTTCAGGCGGCCTGAAGACGGTACCGGCGGCGGATAATGCATAAAACACGATGAAATAAAGAAATAAATCGCCACAATACTTACGGCAAATATTATAAATGCGATGATAAATATGAGTAATAACAATACATAAAACCAAATATCAGACATAAACTATCTCCGCCGACTACGATTGTGTCATAAACGAATAAATTTCAGCCTTGCATAAATCCAGACCGATTTTCTTTTCGGAACTGGTGACGACGATATCCGGCAGTGCGGCTGCATGTTTGGCGATTTCGGTGCTCGTTTGCGTAATGGTTTTAGCCAATTCGGTAGCAGATATTTTATCGATTTTGGTTAAAATAATTTGATAAGAAACCGCCGCTTCGTCGAGCATTTTCATAATATCGAGGTCTTCCTTTTTGATACCGCGCCGCGAATCAATCAGCAGAAAAACCCGGCGCAAATTAGGCCGTCCGCGCAGATATGTTTTGAGAATATTCTGCCATTGTTTAACCAGTTTTTCCGGTGCTTCGGCATAACCGTAACCGGGCAGGTCCACCAAATACAGCTTATTATCAAAATTGAAAAAATTGAGTTGCTGAGTGCGCCCCGGTGTTGAAGAAGTTTTTGCCAGTTTCTTTTGATTAAACAGCGCATTGATGAGACTTGATTTACCGACATTCGAACGTCCGGCAAAGGCTATCTCGGCATAATCATCATCCGGCAGTTGCTCCAGCCGCGCCACGCTGAGCATAAACGTAATCGGGCGTGCAAACTGTGCTTCGGCTGATTTTAACTGTTCTGCGCTGAATTTTTCGGCCATTACTTGACTCCGTTTTTATTCATGATGATTTTTTGCTGAATGATGGAGAGAATATTGTTCAAAGTCCAATAAATCACTAAACCGACGGCAAAATGCGCAAACATAATCGTGAACAAAACCGGCATCAAGGCGAACATCCTCGCCTGATCTTTATTGGCCGGTTTCGGGTTCAGTTTATTTTGAATAAACATGGTCAAGCCGTAAATCAGCGGCCATACACCGATATCGATTGCCGACGGAATATAAATATGAGACCATACGGAAATCGTCAGCGGATCCGGCGCCGACAGGTCCTTAACCCAGCCGATAAACGGCGCATGACGAATTTCGATAGCGATGTTCAAAACCTTAAACAGCGAGAAGAAAATCGGAATTTGAATAAACATAGGTAAACATCCCGCTGCCGGATTGACTTTTTCTTTTTTATAAAGTTCCATGGTGGCGCGTTGCAAAGCCATTTTATCATCTTTATACATCGCCTGCAAAGCCATCAGTTTCGGCTGAATTTTTTTCATTTTCGACATATTATCATATGATTTGTTGGCAAGCGGGAACATCGACAGGCGCAAAATCGCCGCAAACAGCAGAATTGCCCAGCCCATATTGCCGATAAGGCCGTAAAGAAAATCCAAAACATAGAAAAACGGTTTGGTCAGAAAATAATACCAACCGAAATCAATGTTCAAATCAAATTTTTTGATATCGTCGGCATATTTATCCAATAATTTAATCTCTTTGGCACCGGCATATAATTGTGTGGAAACTTCGGCAGAAGCACCGGAAGCAATTTGCAACGGCTCGCCCTTATAATCTAACTGATATTGTCCGTCTTTGACCTTACGCAGATTGATTTTATTAGTGGCACTGTCATTAAAAATAAACGAACTGAACCAGTATTTATCGGAAAAAGACACCCAACCGCCGGTTGTTTCGAATTCTTGCGGCTGTTCTTTGATATTACCGTAACGAATTTCTTTGAGTTTGTCATTCATCACACCGACAAAACCTTCGTGTACCACGCCGCGGGTTTGGCTGTTTTCATCAATACGTTTGCTGAACAGGCCGTATGGCAACAAAGTTACGGTTTTGCCCGAATGATTTTCTATTTTTTGCGTAAGCGAAAACAAATAGTGCTCGTCGAGCGAAATCTGATTAATGAATTTAAGTCCCTGTCCGTTATCCCATTCCAGTATTATCGGTGTTTCCGGCGTCAGTTCGGTATTACCGACAACCCGCCATACGGATTCGGCATTAGGTACCTTAACTCCGGCATCGGTGGTGAGCCAACCGTAATCGGCAAAATAAGATTCGGCAGTTTTGGCCGGCATCAATAAAGATACATTCGGGCTGTTATCTTCGATGGTTTCTTTATACTTCAGCAATTTCAGGTTATCAAAACGTGCGCCTTTTAAGCGAATGGAACCTTCCAATACTTCATTTTTAAGGTTTAAACGTGCATCTTGTGCAACTGCCTCTTCCGTCGAAAGCAGTTGAGTTTCCGCCACTTCCTCCGTTGCGGCTTCTTCTGTGGTTTCAGGGGTTATGACAACCGCTTCTTCCGCAGCCGGTTGCGGCACAACCTGTTTCGGCATAAAATAATTTACGCCCAAAACAACAACAGCCGACAGAATAATGGCAATGTATAAACCTTTCAAATCTTCGTTCATCAAACCAGACTCCTTATGTTAAACACTATACTTCTAAAAGATATTGCGCCGAAAATCAAGCAATTATCCTTACTTATGCTTTGTTTCTTGCGGCGGCACCGGATCATACCCCGAACCGCCCCACGGATGGCAACGGCAAAGGCGTTTGGTTCCGAGCCAGATTCCTTTGACAATACCGTGCGTTTTTATCGCCTCAATCATATATTGCGAGCAAGTCGGCTGATAGCGGCATACTCCCGGACACAGCGGCGAAATAAATATCTGATAAAACTTAATCAGCGCAATCGGCAGTTTTTTCATCATTTACCTCCGGCGCTTCGGTAAACGCTCTGTTGATTTTTTTGAAGGCACGGATAACATCGCCGCGCAGATTTTCAAACGGGCAGCAATAGGTGTCGTAACGTCCGACCAAAACGTAATCGGTTGCGGGCAGGGCATATTTATCGTAAATTTCCCGCATAACCGCGCGCAGCCGACGTTTAGTCCGATTGCGAATATGTGCTTTGCCGAGTCTTTTGGTAGCGGTAAAGCCGATTCGCGCCGGTTCTTCGGCAGACACGGATAAAGCACGAGCCGCTTGCAACAAGACGTTATGAAAAATAACGGTTTCGGCTTTAGCGGCTCTTAAAAAATCTTTTCGTTTTTTGATTATCGGAAAGTTGCTCATGGCAAACCATTAAGCAGAAATTCTTTTACGACCTCTCGCTCTGCGGGCGGATAAAACTTTGCGACCGTTGGCGGTAGCCATGCGTGCTCTGAAGCCGTGACGGCGTGCGCGCACTAATTTACTTGGTTGATATGTTCTTTTCATTTTAATTCTCCGGTTAGTTATTAGTTATTTAAAATCTGCGACTTACGGCAGATTCTCGGTTAATTTTTCGTTACCCTTATAACGGCATAAATTTGATAAGTCAACAAAAAAAATATTGAACGAGAGGAAATCTCAGCACAATTTCCTGTCGCGTATTTTGCGGAGTATTGATTATTGACAAATTTTATCGCATATTGTACAATAAACGCATATAAAATGCCGATACGGAGCACTTAATGGTCGATATAACAAAAATTTTGCATAATGACGAGCGCAAAGAAGAACTTAAAGCCGTTCTTTCCGACCATTTCGACGCGATTAAACAACCGGTTGCGGTATCGTTGGGATTGCATTTGCGAGGGCAGACCGTTGAAGAAATCGTCGATTTGTTGCGCCAAAACGGTGTCGACGCCGTTCCGTATTACGATGAAAAAGTTAAAGATGATTTGAGCTGCTATGTGGTGGACGGTACCGGTATCCGTTCGCCGTTTATGTTGCCGGAAGACGCGGTTAAGGCGGCTTCCGATATGGCACGGATTATGTTGCAAAACAACATTGAAACGAGTCGCGCCATGCCGATAACCAAGGCAAGTTTGGTTCCGGCGGTGGCGGAGAGATATACGGGCAATGTTATAGATATTGCGAAAAATAATCCGACAGTTGCGAAAGTCAAAGAAACATTGTCGCAATACCTGCGATATGCCTCCGAACAAATGCCGGCAGTTGCGATACCCGACGCAAAGAGCAACACCCGTGTTTACAGCGGTAGACTGTTTGCCGAGCCTTATGCCTTAACACCGCACCGCCGCTATCGTGACTGTGTTTACGCGACAAATATGTTTTCCGAAGCGCTTACTTATTCGCAAGCCGCCAATAAAGGCGGATTACATCTTGAGGAAATCGACGGACAATCTTACGGATTTATTATTGCACTAAAACAACATGAGGGGCAAAAATTTTATGATATGGCGGGCGCCGAAAGGCCTTTTGCCAGCCGCGAACAAAGGCAAACGGCCAAAAGAAAAGAAAATCGAGATGATTATGAAACATTGGTTTTGGAAGACAGAAATCCGGTTGCGGCAATTTACTTGCGGATAGACGACAAAGTGGTGCAGATTGCCGATGAAAACGGATTTTTCAATAAAGACGGGATTGATTGGCAAAAATTTGCTTCGTTACACAGCCCGCGCGATACCAACGAGCCGAATGATTATATGGTGGCGCGGATAAACAGGCAAATAGAAGAATTTCCGGTATTTGCGTACGAAAAACATAATGATTTGGGTGAGTATCAACCTCCGGCGGATATCAGGGGATACGCGTACCGGGATTCGATTAAGGAAAATCCGGAAGGCGTCGAAATTAATAATGCCGCGTTTCATTCATTATGCCTTGCCGAGAATATATGCCAAACGCGTTTAACCGGTAATATGTCGTTGGTAAATTGTACGGTGGCAGATAAACAACATCTTGATTTGGCACATTGTAACGGGAATATCAGTATTGCTCACATGCAATATGACGAAAAGATTCATTTACCCGAACGGTGTGAGGCTTTGACTTTATCGTGTGCTACGTTGCAAAAGGACAATGAACTGGATTTAAGCCGCACAAAGTGCCGAAACTTAACATTAGAAGATACGGATTTGACGGCGGTAAAAAGTCTGAAATTGCCGCAAAGCGATGAACTTAAATTGCGCTACAACGTTAAAATGCCGGAAAAACTCGATTTGAGCGGCGTACAAACGGTTGTCTTTGACCAAACGGCCAAATTGGATTTATCGCCAACCAAGGAGTTAAAAACCACAGGTTTTGCGATTGTTATGCAGAGCCGCGATGCAGCAGATCCGGTCAATCGTTTGGTAGATGGTTATACTATGGAAATTTGTTCTCGTTTGCCGGAATGGAATCATACTGAGGCCGGAAAAGATGCCGAGGTAGCAAGGAAAAAACTCGATTTTGCCGCCAAAATGACACATTTAAAAGCATTTTTACACGAAAAAAATATCACTGATGAAAAGCAGATTTTGCGGGCGATGGATTTGGTAATCGCCAAAAATGTGCCGGATGAACACGTTAAAATTGTCATAAACGGCGAAGAGAAACGTGCGGCTTATCAGGTAATAGCGCAAGACGATAAGCTGAAATATAAAATTCCGCTGGAAGATAATCATAATTTGATTAATTCCGGTAAAACATTCCACAAACAGCAATTATTTACGCTTATTGCTCCTTCCAAACCCGATGAAACGGCAAATATTTTGGTGGCGGAAAAACAAATAGGCAAGCGCACGGTCGGGGTTGTCGCCATTGACAGTTTTGTAATAGAATACAGCAACGCCGATGAACTCAAAAAAGTTGATAAAATTGCCGATTATGTGTTGGAGCAATCAAAGCATTGGGACGACGTTGTGTTTGACATTCGCGGCAACGGCGGCGGAGATGCCTCGATTATTAAGCAAATCGGTGAGAGAATGGCCGCTAAAAAACTCGAGTATGCCGATAAAATGGAAATTATCGATAAAGCATTGGTCGAACGCGGCGGACCGCCGGAACAATATATGCAAAAATTCGGAGATAAAACTTTTACCGGCAACGTTTATGTTTTGCAAGACGGTGGCAATTCGTCTGCCGCCGACGGGGCTATTTGGATGTTGCGACAAATGGATAATTGTAAAACCATCGGCGAAAACACCTTTGGTGCGTTTGCCGGCGGAGATGTTAAACAGCATAAAATGGAAGGCGGTACACTTTTTATCGGCAATACCTATCGCGAACGCTCGATAAACGGCCGAAAAATAGAAGAAGGCAAAGGCATTCCGCCTGATGTGAAATGCGCCTCCGCCAATGCTTTTGATATGGCAATAACTCTCGTTAAAAAAACAAATATGGAAATGCACCTGCTCAAAGTCGGAAGAGCAAATTCGCCCGTTAATCACGGCAGTAACCGGCAAATCAGAACATTTGCGGATTTGAAGAAAAGTCACGAATATGACGGATAAGAGGCTTGATTTATGAAACTGTATCATTACGCACCAAAAGAAAATACCGTAAAAGAACAAGGCCTGCTTTCAATATCCCAAGGTCCGCGGAATCTGTGTGCTTATGCTCACCGAACCGGTTCGGAAAATCGTGACGAGATAATGGCGTGGCTCGATAAAACTTTTGCCGGTCGCTCTCGGGCAATTTCGTGCTTAACCGAGCCGATAAAATGGCAAGGCAACGATGCGGTATTAAAAGCAATTGTTGAGCGCTCGGTGTTATTTTCGTTTGAACTTGATGATTTAATCAAAGCCGGATTGGTTGAGTCAATTTGGTGCAAAAACGGCTCGGATGCCGGCGGATATAATGAAAAATTTTTTGAAGTTAAACCCCAAGATATCGATTTATCTCCTTTAACTTGGGAAAAAGTTGATGCCGCTAAGGATTTATTATATGCGGTGGTGCGGCATTATCTGATTGTACTTAAGGACGGTTACATTCCGCCGCAATATTTGCAAGAGGAGCAAAATGGCTGAAGATGAGAGTAAAAATTGCCCGGAAACTTGTCCATACCTGCAAGGTTGGCATAATTTTTGCGCCTTATTTATGCGAAAATTGGAAGCATCGCAAGATGTGACGTGGCGGTGCGACGAATGTCTTAATCCGGAGCAACGCAAAAATGCGGTTAAAATTGCCGAATTACGAGGTGATGTACGAACTTCCGTTTTGCGCGAAAATATCGGTTTTGACGGCAATACTCTAAAAGTTAATCATAAACGCGAAGAAGAAGGCTTGCGCCAAAAATTTATTGAATTTTTAGAAGATAAATTCGGCTCCCGTCCGCCGTTAGAGGGTAATACGGCGTTGAAAAATTTGCTTGTTAACTTATTTATGGCTTTGGATGCAACCGAGCGTAATATGATGAATGCGGTGCTGAACGGCAAACGCGGTATGTCGTTGATTAAGGCTATTGATAAGACTCCGAAAGATGAATCGCTATTGCGGAACGTTCGCCGCGAATTGGAAGACCATTTTGAGCAACATAAGCGCGATATAAAGATTGCCAGATATAATTACGAAAACGGCCAACGAGTAAATAGCTAGGTGTAATTTTTATTGATTTTTGACAAAAAATAGGGTAAAAAGGAAATATAGAGGAATTTAAAAGGAGAACAACAATGGCCGATAATAGTGATAAGTTAAAGCAATTGCGCGAAAAAACTATGCCTGAATTTAAGTCACGCGATGAGTTTTATGCTTACGCGGCAAAAAATATGATTACACTTAATGTGGATGAAGCATATAAAGACTGTTCCGACAGTTTATTACCGATTTTCAAAGCGGCTAAAGAAATGTGCGAATATATGCATGATAATAAAGATCATTTCAAAAGGGGGAGACCGCTTAAAGAACTATATCATATGGCGATTGTTTCTAAAGTTATACAAGAAATAAATGAAAACTGCATTACTGAAGATGATAAAAAGCATAGTATTAAGCGTGCAAGATTTGATGATGATCGCAATTATTTTTTCAGAAACGGTGAACGTATTGAAGCCGGTTGGTTATTAGATCGCGAAAAGATTGAAAATTTTATGGAAGTTATGGATAGCCCTGGTATGAGTTATGACGACGAATACACAAAAGCATACATAGCTGCCCTAAAAGATGATGTCAGTCCGGTTTATGGCACTATCAAGAGACCTAAGTGTTCGGTAACCGGAAATATTTTGAATTGGGAAGATATGAAAGATTCGTCTGTTTTGCGCGTTGTTGCCGCATTCGACCAACGAAGCATTTCTCTTAACGAAGATACTATTGCCAAAATCAATGCATTTTGCGATAAGAAAAATAAGGAAAATCAGCAACAAGTTCAAAAAGGTATGGAAGCCAATTCCCCTTTGTTGAATAGATAAAACAAAAGGAGTTAAAGATGGAAAAAGAAGAATGGATAAATAGAAGAACAGCAGATCCGAATAAAATCGGAAAGTTGTGGTGGAATAAAATGTATAACCAATGTCATCTTCCTATGGAAAAAAGAACGGAGGTACCACGAGATATTGAAGACAAGATGATGTGTGAATTTTTGGAACGTCAACAACAAACCCCTGAGGATGTTGCAAAGTGGATGAATGAAGCTGGAACAAGAGGAATAATTCGTGCTATATTCAGTGATGTTGACGGTGAAACAGTCAATATATCTCCAGAACAGATAAAAAAAACATTGGATATGTCTTATAGGTTGTACATAATAAAAGGTCAGCAGAAAACTACGGATATTAGTAATATACAATCGAATTTATGTGAAAGATAAAATATAAAGGATTGTTTTAATGGCTGAAAATGTGGCAGAAAATGTCATTAAATACGGCAATTCGCTTAAAAGCAATTACAGAGTATAACAAATTGCATAAAGGACAAAGCGATGGTTGATATTATAAGCGAGAAATCACAAATTATTGACGGCAATTTTTGTGTCATAACTCAGGAATTGTCTGATGGTAGTCGGCGTGAAATTGATAAGCACGGCGACAAAGTCACTAAAACCAAAACCATTCAAAAAAACAGTTCATATACTGTTTTAGATGGAAATAACGTTAAAATCGAAGAATTAACATCGGATGGTTATTTGCGCAAATATAATCCGAAAAACGAAAAATTAACAGAAGAAACATCGCCGCAAAAAGTGGTTACTAAATTTCATGAGAATGGAAATATTTCATCAATAGATGATCCTGAAAACGGTATATTTACTTCCTACTATGAAAACAAAAATTTAGCCAGACATACAGATAGAAAGAATAACTACGAGGTATATAATGATATTAAGGGCAATGTTAATTATGAGCTGAAAGACGGAAAATTAACATTAAATCCGGATTGGTTTTCCTATTATCGTCTTGGTGTTAAATCACAAAATAATAGTGAACATTGGGAAGAAAAATGCATGCTTAATCCTAAGAAGAAAACCCTACTTTGTTTAGGTGGAGACCAGACTAAGAATGCAAGAGCTGCCAATGGTAATATGAATGCCTTTTCCGCTATTTTAGGTCTATCTCAAGATGAGAAAGATAATATGCAACTGGTTGCTTGTTATCGACCAAATAATGATATGTTATCGTATCTAAATATTACTAATCTTGACGAGCAAGTTGAAAATGATTACAAAAGAGAAATTTTGCAAAAGTTTATGCCGTTTATGGCACGCGATGTTGATGGCAAATTTGAAAGGCTTACACCGAAAGAATTAACGGAAAATTTCGCCAACATTATGATTCAAGCGCATTGTTGCGGTGCAGAAGATTTACCGCGCATCAATAAAGTTTTTAGAGAGACGATGACAAAGCTCGGCTATTCGGAAGAATTACAAAAAAATGCTTTAAGGCAAATTATTTGCGTTACGAATAACAGTCAGTTAGAAATGACCGATAATTTAGATTTCAGTTGTATTCATCGCTACTCGGTCAAAGACGGACAATTTGAACCGGAATACAATACCGATGAATCCGCCTATTATCCGGTGTTTGTGCAAGATTATCAAGCATTTGCCGATAAGAAGGGCAATAAAGCGGCATTTATCGAAACCAAACCGAACGAAATGATAATGGTTTTTGATAAAATATTAGATGAAAAAAGCAAAAAAGATGAACATAATTCGGCATTTTGGACAACAAGAGAAGAAAATTTAACATCTGTTGGCAAATATCAGGCGCGTCTAATGGCTAAAATCGGGCAAACTTGGTATAATAAAAAATCTGAAATGACGGATATAGCCTCATTTTTGAAAAAAATCACCGAAAAAAGCACATTGCACCCGTTTGTTACAAAAGCCGTTGCTTTTGGTAAAAAATTGAAGGCAGAAAAGAAAAATATGCTCATCAATCATCATATTTTGAAAAGTTCTTGGAATAAGTTTAAAAATCCTAGCATTGAAACCCCAAAGACCGGTGTTTATAAATTGTTGTCAGATAAGTATAAGGAGTAAATATGGCTAAAACACCAAAATTCTTACACGATGTTGAACAAATCTTTTTGGCAGGAAATACGCAGGTTGAAAGCAAAGCCGATTTAGCCAAGATTGTGGAAGAACCATGTTTGGCGGTTTGTGAGGACTTATACGATAAAAATATCTTAACTTATTGGAGTTCTGCCAATAAAAATGCACCGGATAGAGCGTATGTGTTGATTCGCTATGAAAGTCTGGACGATAACAACAAAAAAATTGCTGATAATTTAATTGCGCAAGGTGTGTTATCTGATGCGCCGAAATATAATTTTGATTCATATAATACCGCGCAAGAATACGGCAAAGCCCTATATTTGGGGATAGATACCAATCCAGATATGGAAGTGGCGGAAATCTCGGAAAGGTTATGCAAGATTGCCGCCGAATTTGCACCGCAAGACATAAAATATAATGTTTATACGCCTGAGTATTTATTGGAAAATTCTTTCGGCAAAAAACCGGAAACGTTTGCTTTTCCAAGCCTTAAAACGGCAGTTTGTGGTGAAAAATTAAGCGATGATTATAAACCGGAGCGAGAGGCTGTATTAACCTCAATTAAAATTATGATGATGCAAAAGCAAGCAACCGGTTTAACTACCGAAGATATGCGCGAGGTTGCAGATAAAATCAGCTGGCTTTATAACGAAGAAAACGGTTATTTATATAAAGATAAAGAAACACTGCGCCGCCACAATGAATATATCAAACAGCATGATAAAGCTTCCAGAATGGTTAATTTTACGGATATAGTTAATTTTAAGTATAACGAGCCGGAAGTTGATAAAGATATCAAACAACTGTTGGAAACCGGCGAATTTCATCCGGCTTATGCCGATATGGTGCGAGAATTTTTAGCTCCGGAAATTGCCAATTGTAAAAAGACCGTTGATGATGACACCCACCATCTGCAAGTGCATATTCACGGTCCGATGTGCGAAGATGCATTAACTCGTACGCCGCAAGAGCTTAATCCAGAGTTGGATTGGCTCGGATTCGATGAAGAAAAACGTAAATTCTGGTACGATTATTTCGTGCACCCGAAATTCGGTCGGCAAAAAACACCGCCTTTATCAATTTTGCAAAACGGCGATAAAAAAGTGATTATGTATCCCTTTGGCTTATCGCAAGATGCTTTTTACAGCGTTTATACTGAAATTCACGAGCTGATGCATGGAATGCAGGCCAAATATGGTGATTCCGGCAAAGAAGACGAATATCTCAAAGAGCATTATGAGCTTTTGTATCAAGGTAAATCCCGTGACGAGGCCGTTACAATTCAATCAATTAAGCATTTTGATTTGAGGAAAGACAGACATTATTCTCGGTGTTTGGGGGAAATGCAGGCAAATTCGGCGGCAACTTGCTACATGATGCTAAAAGCGTGTGAAACCGGCGATGAAAAAATTATTGCGGCGGTAGAAAAGCGTCTGCTTAATGAATCGGCTTCAATGTCCGGTGCTTTGATGAACGAACGTTTGGGTTTGGCATATTTTGAATATCCGGCAACCAAAAAGATAATTAAGGAAGTCAAACAAGGTAAATGTGCGCACTTATTGAATGAAGACGGCTTATTAAACTGGCCGGAACTTTATAAATATACCAAAGATAAGGTTGCCGAAATGGGCTATAGTAAAGAAGATATGAATGAGTCGCTTAACACCGCCAAGATGCTTAAACAAATCAAATCAGAACATCCGAATAATAAAGAAGAATTTTTGGCTCACGTGGAACAACAAATAGGTAATCTGTCGCATCCGCATAATAAAATATTTAGAGATTTTGTGGAGGCACAGCGAGATTTTACGCCTGATTCTTCAAAAAATCTGCATAGATTTTATGATTATTTGGGCGTAAGGGATAATCGCGAGGTCCTGCTTCAAAAAGCAGACAGTAAAAATGTACCGAATATTGAGGAATATCGCCAGATATATGCCAAAAGCAAATTATTGCAACAAAAAATGCAAGAAAAGATTAACCAAACACGCTGAAAACCGTTAAATTATCTTATTGACAAAACCAGCCAAATATAGTATGTAGCAAGAACAGGAGTTTGCTATGACAAAACACACGGAAAATAACTATAAACCAATATCGCCGCAACAAATCGAGGAGTTGACGGCAATATATGATGATTATCTGTATTATGTGCGAGAATATGAAAAAGCGTTGCAGAGCTCATCAATGGAAAGATTAGTCTGTTTTCAGATGGATAAACTGTGTGAAGACGGAAATTACGATTTTCCGTGGGAGATTAAACCGCTTTCATTTTATGAAAGAAAGCAATTCGATGATTTTGTTGATGAAAAAATTCACACCAATACCGGCAAAGTGTATGTTACGTTACAACGTACGAACCCGGAAGAAAATCACGGCAGAGTCATAGAGTATATTCCGCAGTCTTATGCGGTTAATTTGATGGATATGCCGCTTCCGTCAGCGATTGAGCGCTATGTAGTTGTTTCGCCGAGAGATGCAAAAGTCGGCGAAACGGAATTTTATATCGACGGATTTTACAAAGCAGCATACAGCGGCGAAGGCGACAAAGAACAATTGGTCAGCGTTTTTTTGGATGATGAGCAGAAGCGGGCTGAATTACGCATTTTAATAAATTTGGTTGAGATTTTACGGAAAAATCAATATGCCATTGATAGCAGATTTAAGGGATATGCTATGGGAGCTTATGCTGCGGAAGCCACGGTAGTTTATGAAAATAATATTTTGGAACTTCTCGGGTCATTTGCCGAAAAATTGCAAAGTATCTGCCGCAAAAGATACGGTATTACCGATGGCAGAGAGGTATTCGATTTGGCGCAAAACGAAGGGCTTATAGACTCAACCGAAAACTTTCGTGATTACGTAAATATTCGTAATTTAATGCGCCATCAATGGGATACCATGGATGAGCTGGGTTATTTTAATGCAATGCGCGCAAGCAGAAATGCGGAAGTGCGCGGAAAGTATGCAAAATCCTATCTTAAACTCTGCGATAAAACCATAGTTCAGCGCATGAAGTCGTATGTTGACGTTTTGCATCAAATGCAACAGATTGTCTATAAAATTAATCCGCAACGGCTAATTCGCGGTAATTCCGAGAGCAACAGCAGTTTTGCTGCGCGTCTTAAATCGCTCTATCGGCAGAATCCGCAGCAACCGCTTACGGTAGAATTAAATTATCCGTTGATAAGCGATAAGTATAGAGCGTTGAACCGAAATCTGCATAAAATAGTTCCGCAAATTGAAATTTTGGATGATTTTTCACGAAAATCCGATGACTTAAAGCAAATGGACGATGATTATAACTTGCGCACATGGTTTTTGCACACGTATCACTCGCTGGAGTGCCGTCTGATGACATACTGCATCACTCGCGGCCGCGATTTGCAAAAACGCGAAGCATGGGAATATCTGAAAACGATGAATATACTTACGCCACAGGAATGCGAAACCTGGCAGAATTATTCGACCATGCGTAATATGTTGAGCCACAACTATTTCAACAGTGGGTTACGGCAACGGCTGCGTAATATGGAAGACAAGTATCTGGAAGATATAAACAGTCTGACCGGGAAGATGCTTAATATAAGTCCTACTATTGCTTGGCTGCAGAAAGGCGTTTACGAATATACGCATAAAGACGGTTTGGTTGTTAAGCTGGACTTTGTGAACCATCAGATGTTGTATGCCGGTAGGCCGGAACCGCAACCGCAGGTTAAAGTGATGGGAAAAATTGATTTGACCGATGCCAAACTGGCCGATCGCAAAGCAAATAAAAGCCAAAAAGAAAAGTATGCAAACGGTGTGGAATATACCATAGAAAACAACAAAATAACCGAAGTAAAATTGCCGTGCGGTATAAGCGTTAATTTGGATAAGCGACGCGTGATTTGGGAAACGGGAACAGCTTTGCATACCAATGCCGAAAAATTTAATGTGTTGCAAACAACAAATTACAAATTGATTACGGATAAAGATTTTCGCGTAACCGAATTCATGGAGAAGAATAAAAAACAGCCGGTGCGGGGCGGGGATACAATTTTGATGGATTATCGTCATCGCGCCGTGCTTGATTCAGGCTATCATATAAAGGAATTTAAGTTCCGAAATGCCGACGGAAAAACTGAGCTCACAACTTTCAATCACAATAAAGACGGTTTGCATATTTTGGCGTTACCGGATGGTACGAATATCGCACTGATGGGCACCAATATCGCCGTTGTTCACGGCAAAAAACGACTCAGCTACGAAAATCGTCAGGAGTTCGCAACCGGCTATAACGGCATAATACCGCCGCAATTCTCCAACGGCGGCAACGGTCGCTAAACGGAGCGCAATAAAAAAGCCGCAGCGTTACAACTGCGGCCTTAATTTTATAACTCGATTTATCTTCTGTCACCGAAAATGCGCAACAAATATAAAAACAGGTTGATGAAATCAAGATACATACTGAGCGCACCGGAAATGGCATAGCGTGCAACCAATTCTCCTGCACCTTGGTAATACATTTGCTTGATGCGTTGTACATCATATGCCGTAAGGCCGACGAAAATGGCCACTCCGATATAAGATAATGCCCAATACAAGGCAGTACTCTGCAGGAATATATTGACAATGCTGGCAATAATCAACCCGATTAAACCCATAAACAAAAAGCTGCGCCAAGAGGATAAATCACGATTCGTGGTATATCCGTACAGGCTGAGCGCACCGAATGTCGCGGATGCAATCAAAAATACGCGCGTAATGCTGTGGCCGGTGTAGGCAATAAAAATCCACGACAACGAAGCCCCCATCAGCGCCGAAAACAGCCAAAACATAAACTGTGTCATAGCTAAACTTTTGTTATATGCAACATAGTTAAAAGCAAAAATCATAATCAGCGGTGCAAAAGTAACGAGCCAACCGAGAATAGTCATATTCTGCGTAGTCGGATTATATAAAAGGCCGAACAATGCCGGAGTGGAGGCAAACAAATATGCCACCAGCGCCGTTACCAATAAACCGACGCCCATATAGTTAAACACATTAATCATATATTGCCGCAATCCTTGGTCAAGAACAGCCTCGCTTCTGTTCATAATTTCAACCGCAGGCTTGTGCTGATATTCGTTCATATCCATTTTACTCTCCTCAAAAATAATTCCTAAATGAAATATAGTTTTTTTTGCAAAAAAAATCAATAAATAATCTTTGTAAAACGTAAAAATAATGTTTCCGCTGATTCACACTACAACACAAAAAATCGAGATTAACGTTTAAATACGCAGAAAGTCCCTTGACGCGGTGTACAATGTAGTACATAAGTCAAGGGACTTTTTTTAAAAAAAATTACTAGCAGAACACTTACGTAAATAACGGATAGCGTGTAAATACGAAGAGGGACTTCGACGACGTGTACACAAAACGTACACGAGGAGAAGCCCCTCAAGTAGTTACTAGCTAGACGTTATTTCAGAATCTTGGAAACAACGCCGGCGCCAACAGTTCTACCACCTTCGCGGATAGCAAAGCGCAAACCTTCGCTCATCGCAATCGGGTTCAACAGTTGTACCGTAATGGTTACGTTATCACCAGGCATAAC
>CAKJXZ020000018.1:0-3220 GCA_918234285.1 Pseudomonadota bacterium
AGCGTTAAATAGCCGAGCATACAGTCAATAATGGCGGTAAAAAACAGCTCACTGCTTTGCACCAAGCCAATCAGCGCAATCGGCGTATATTTGAGGGCTTTCAAAAAGCAAATATAGCCGAGCAGAATCAATATGCCGTGAAGCGCCACATAAGGCAAGGCGGCGAGTGTGCATTCAATGCCGATAAACGCGCCGATAGCCACTTGCCCGATACCGGCAATCAGCGAGAGCAAAAACACCATTTTATGAATGTTGTGGCGGCTGACGGCATAGTCCAGCGTGGCATCGGAAGCCGAGTCAAACAAAGTCGCCAACACGGCCGTATATCGTTTATCTGTCATTTAATTACCTCTTGTGCGGCTATCGAATATTTTGCGGCTTAACGTATAAGTTCATATATGTTGAGCGTTTCATGTCTTCTTGCCAATAATCGGCATACATCGCTTCCTTAGGCTTTGGTTTAATTGTTGCTAATTCCATCATTCTGTTATTAAGCAAACTGCCGACTTTAACCCGATGTGCCCATCTTTCAACAATCGCCTCTGTGATTTTGCGTTGCGCCACCTGCCACAAATCGGTATTTTTTATATCGGACAGCCAAGCGTTCATTTTCTCTGAAGAAAAGCCTTCATATTTATCTTTTTCGCGCATATTTTGAGTGGTTAAATACGAAAAACGTAGCATTTCCTGACCTAAATCGGATTTATGAAACGTGCGTTGCTGTTTGTAATCTATTTGATTGAAAACGTCCGCCGACATTTCATCAAGCATGATGATTACCGGCACATAGGCATCGGCATTGAGCGGTTCCGTCTTGCCATCAAAAGCCGAAGTCAAATCATTATTTATCAATTTCAATGCTTTGGCATATGTTGGTATATGAAGCTTTTCATCACGATGTTGTATGAGATTTTTTACTAATAAATCCAACTGTTCATTCTTAGTCGGTTCTTCTATTTTCTTTTCTAAAAATGTGGTTTTCTCCGCCGTATCTTTTAAGACTTCGGCAACACTCTTATTATCGTAATATACGCTTTGTCTGGAGTTGAAGTCATCCCTTATGTTGACGGTCGCTCTTTTTTCATAATTTTTTAAATCAGCCCAAGGAGATTCCTTATTTGCAACATAAAAAGTGTGCTTACAACTCCAATCCCTTAAAACTCGTTTTCCTTCATGTTCATCAACTGAAAACGGCTGACAGGAGGGATAATAATCATCGCTATAGGTTGTTGCTTTTTCTACTCGGTCCAGCATCTTTTCTTTGTCGTGGTCTTTATAATAATCATAAAAAATGCCGACCAATGGAGACATACTATATGTATCGCCGTTAGAATGAAATAATTTACGCATTGATTCATGATCTTTCATAACATCACTTAAAAAGATAGCATTACAGGAGTTGCCGTAAGATGCACGCCATTCTTTTTCGTAGAGTATGTCTGCCGGACACTTTAATTCTTCCATATCTTATATTTCCAATGGTTTAAGATTTAATTTTGCGCGATTAGATTTACTATCAGTTATTTAACCAAGTTTCGGCTTTTCATTTCTTTAATAAGAGCTATTTTTTGTTCTTCTATTGCCTTTTTATTTTCGCTGTGATCGCGCATATACTGTGTGCGATCCGAAAAATTCATTTCTGAAAAATCTTTCTGCTTGCCTTGTAAATAGTCAGTTTCGCCATTCAAGAGGTCAGCAACCTGAGTAGCTTTGCGCTCAGCATGACGTTGAAGTCCGTCAATATCTTCTTTCTGCAATTTTTTAATTCTATCGTATGACGTTTTATCAATTATAAAAGGACAACCTAAAATATCTCTTGAAGATAATTCAGCCAAATCATTAAGATTTTTTCCGACAAAGTATTCCTGAATTTTTTTACTCATGTTCGTCGTTTTACGTGCAGTTTCTAAATTCCAATCTCTGGGGGATAGTGATTTTCGGTCAGAATACGCTGTGTCAACAATTTCTCCGCCGGTAATCTTTGCTTTAATGAAGTATTGGTGAAAAGGAGGATACGGTGCATCGTTCTTAATGGTTATTTGGTATTCCATATAAAATGTTTTGTTTTTATCCCCGATGCTATCTTTGGCCATTTCAAGAGATTGCTTGTATGTTTTAAAGCAGTTTTTGCAACTATAAAACTTTGAATCTCTCTTGGTAATAATTATATCCCCGTTAGCCTTTTTGAAGTCATCGTAAAATTGTTGTACCGGCTTGCCGATATATTTAGCATTAAGTTCTTCAGCACGCTTAATGAAACCCTGAGGAAAGTCTGGATATAAAAGAAAATTACGAGCATAATCTATATAATCGTTTAACCCGATTTCAGCAATTTTACCATCTTGAACATGTAATAAATAACAATCCGGAGTTGGAGAAATATAGTCTTTATAATCCGGCTTGCGATTACTGTTATTGACTTGTAAATACTCATCCTGTTGCATATCTGTCTCCTTTATTAAATATATCCTCGGATAGTTGCATTTATTTCAAAATTTTCCGCGATTATAGCGTATTTTTACAATAAAAGCAACCCCAAACGATAACAAAACTTTATTTTTGCTTGTTTTATGGTTGATTTTAATGTTATAAAAGGGCTAACTTGAAATAAAAAAGGAGCGTTGAAATGTTACCGATTGTTGCTTCCGTTGCCGGATTTGAATTGACCGATGACGAGAAATATTGGCTTTCTAAAAATCAGCCTGCCGGCGTAAGTTTTTTTGATAATAACATCAAAAATAAACAGCAATTCAAAAAACTGCTTGACCAAATAAAAGATGTTACCGACAATGAAAAAATATTGCTTTATATTGACCAAGAAGGCGGACAGGTATGTCGCTTGGCGGGGCAAAATTTCCGCACCTATGCGCCGGAGCAAAGATTGGGACAGATTTCGCCCAAAGCCACGCGCTTGCACGCCGGTTTAATCAGCGAAGAATTTAAGGAGTTGGGGTTGAATATGAATTGCGCTCCGGTGTTAGATGTTTTGCGAGATGACACCAGCTCGGTTATCGGCTCACGCTCTTTTGGTAGTGATAAAAAACTCGTTGCCGCACTCGGGCGCGAAATGATTTCTACTTATATGAAAAACGGCGTATGTCCGATAATGAAGCATATCCCAGGGCATGGCTCGGCGGTAGAAGATTCACATCTCGGCTTGCCGGTTGTCAGCAAAAGTTTGGAAGAATTGGCAACCGATTTTTATCCGTTTATGGTTAAT
>CAKJXZ020000019.1:0-32352 GCA_918234285.1 Pseudomonadota bacterium
CCGGCGGTAATTTATTATGACAGCCCGATTTTGGCGCCGCACCACCATTATGCGCCGTATCCGCATCATTATAATGATGCGGATACGGCGCATAATGGTGGTGCGGCGCCAAAATCGGGCTGTCATAATAAATTACCGCCGGTTGCTCATACACCACCGTCGGAGCGCCGGAAACATACGTTGTTGAATACGCCGGCGCATATCCGTCGGAAACCACATACGAATCTTCGTAGTAATAGTCTGCCGGAACATAGCATCCGCTCAATCCCAGACAAATCATTATCGCAAATATTTTTTTCATGGCAAAAACTCCTTTTGTGTTTCAATACCTCTATCATGTCGCAAAAAAAATTAAATGTAAACAGAAAAAACATCCGTTTAGGTATGTATAATTTAAAAATTTTACCTTGACAATTTTGTCAAAACAGCTATACTGACAGTGTATTTAAGTTATTAATATATATATTATGTCGCATCTTTTCATTATTGAAGGGACGACATTAGTGCATGAAAACTCCAAGAAAATTGTCGAACCAAAAATATTACAAAATGAAAAGAGTTATTTTTTTAGGACTGTGCTTTGCACTGTTGCTCTTGTTGCTGGCTTTTGCTGATAAGCGGGATTTCCTCGGCGAGGAAGATACCGGTTGGTGCATTGCCACGGTTGCAGTTACCTGCGCCGTAATAACCGCCGCAGTAGAGAACAGGTGGATTGCCACGGTAGCAGTCATCATCGGCTTCTTGAACTCCATCCTCTTGGGCTTGGTCTCCGCGGGCATTTATGTCTTCGGCATGATTGCCATCATCTGGATGGTTATCTCCTACCCCGAAGTTAAGAGCATGATTACTCAGCTTTGGGCACCGGAGAAAGATGAAAAAGAAGATGATGAAGAAGAAAAATAAGGAAAAGCGTCTGTGCTCGTCACACAGACGCTTTTTCTTTTGCATATAATGTGCATAAACCGCCGTAATTCTTTGAAAAAATCAATCGTATTGCTAAAATATCCCCGATTCGTAACAGTAACAGAGGGAAATATGGCACAAACAGAAAATAACAAACCGGTAGTTTTACAAGTTTTGCCCGAACTTAATCAGGGCGGAGTCGAACTCGGCACCATCGAAATCGCCTCCGAGCTGCAAAAACGCGGCATTGCCAATTTTGTGGCGTCGGCGGGCGGACGGATGTTGCCGCAGCTGGAGCGCCTGAAGGTCAAACACTTCACCCTGCCGCTCAAAACCAAAAATATTTTCAAAATGTGGCTCAACACCAAAAAACTCGAAAAAATCATCAAAGAAAACGGCGTAACCATTGTCCACGCCCGCTCGCGTGCACCGGCTTGGAGCGCTTATTGGGCGACCAAAAACTGCGGTGTGCATTTTGTAACCACCTTCCACGGCACCTATGGTTTGGGTCCGCGCGGCATCAAAAAATTCTATAACCGCATTATGACCTACGGCGAGCGCGTTATTGCCATTTCCAACCACATCAAAGAGCATATCATCAAAAATTACGGCACCGACGAAAATAAAATCCGTCTGATTGCCCGTTGCGTCAACATGGAAAATTTTGACGTGGAGAACACCACCGCCGAGCGCATGATTAAGTTTTTGGAAGAAAATCAAATTCCTTCCGACAAACCGCTCATCACCCTCATCGGCCGCCTGACTAACTGGAAAGGCCAAAAACTCCTGATTGAGGCCTTGAGCAAAATCAAGGATGAAGACTTTTTCTGCCTGTTAATCGGTGATGACCAGGGACGCACCAAATATACCGACGAATTGCACGAGATGATAGAAAAATACAATATGACCGACCGTTTTGCGTTTATCCGCCATGTTTCCGATGTTCCGGCGGCGATGATGGTATCGGACATTGTGCTCTCAACCTCGATTGAACCGGAAGCATTCGGCCGTATTGCCATTGAAGGCCAGGCCATGGGACGAATTGTTATTGCCTCAAACATCGGCGGCTCCAAAGAAACCGTAATCGACGGAGTTACAGGCAAATTGTTTACAAGCGGCGATGCCGACAGCTTGGCTTCTGCGCTCAAATGGGGACTGTCGCTTTCCACCTCCGAGCGCGAAAAAATCGGTGCCGCTGCCATAAAAAATATAAAAGAACATTTTACAAAACAAATTATGTGTGATAAAACAATCAAGGTTTATGAAGAACTCATGAATCAAAAGTAGAATTTTTAATAGTGAAAAGGTAGGAAAAAAATGATAAAAATTAAGTTGCCGGATGGCAGTATTTTAGAAGAAAAGGACGGTATTTCCGGCTTGGAAATAGCGCAAAAAATCAGTTCTGGTTTGGCCAAGGCCGCACTCGCGGTCAGCGTTAACGACAAATTGCAAGATCTCACTACTCCGATAACTACCGATTCTACACTCACTATTATCACCGCCAAAGATAAGGACGGTTTGCACATTTTAAGACACTCTTGCGCTCACGTTATGGCTGAAGCCGTACAGGAAATCTGGCCGGATACGCAGGTTACCATCGGCCCGGCTATTGAAAACGGCTTCTACTACGACTTTGCCCGCAAAGAACCGTTTACCACCGAAGACTTTGCAAAAATCGAAGCCAAAATGCACGAGATTGTCAAGCGCGACGAAAAAATCGAGCGTATCGTAATGCCGCGCAACGACGCAATTAAATTCTTCAAAGATAAAGGTGAACACTATAAGGTAGAAATTATTGAAGATTTACCTGAAGATGAAATCATAACCCTTTATCGTCAGGGCAATTATACCGATTTGTGCCGCGGTCCGCACGTTCCGTCAACCGCCAAAATCGGCGATGCCTTCAAACTGATGAAGGTTGCCGGTGCTTATTGGCGCGGCGATTCCAATAACGAAATGTTGCAACGCTTGTATGCTACCGCTTGGGCCAACAAAAAAGACTTGGATGCCTACATCACCATGATGGAAGAAGCCGCCAAACGTGACCACCGCAAGCTCGGCAAAGAAATGGATTTGTTCCACTTTGAACCGGAATATGCGCCGGGTGCCGTGTTCTGGCACGACAAAGGTTTCCGCATTTATCGCAAATTGATTGAATATATGCGCAACCGCCAAGAGCACAACGGCTATATTGAAATTGAAACCCCGCGTGTTATGAATCGCGTTTTGTGGGAAACTTCCGGTCACTGGGATAAATACGGCGCACACAACTATTCCGGAGAAATGGAAGACGGCAGTATGTTCTGCGTCAAACCGATGAACTGCCCTGGCGGATTGCTGGTTTATAAACAGGGCGTTAAATCTTATCGCGACCTGCCGCTTCGTATGGCCGAGTTCGGCAAGGTTAACCGCTATGAGGCCTCCGGTGCTCTGATGGGCCTGATGCGCGTACGCGAATTTACTCAGGACGATGCCCATATTTTCTGCACACCGGAGCAAATGGAAGACGAATGTATCAACACCATGAAGCTGATTTTCGATATTTATAAAGATTTCGGCTTTGACAGCGTGAAGATTTATCTTTCAACCCGTCCGGACAGCATTTATCGTATCGGCAGTGACGAAATTTGGGATTTGTGCGAAAATTCGTTGGCGCACGCTCTCGAAAAACACGGTTATGC
This sequence comes from Pseudomonadota bacterium, assembly GCA_918234285.1. Lineage (GTDB taxonomy): Bacteria > Pseudomonadota > Alphaproteobacteria > RF32 > CAG-239 > RUG410. The sequence goes on from CAKJXZ020000019.1 coordinate 3,585, forward strand.
TTATGAAATCAATCCGGGCGAAGGTGCCTTCTATGGTCCGAAACTCGAATTTATTTTGAAAGATGCCATCGGTCGTGAATGGCAATGCGGCACCATTCAGGTAGATATGAACCTGCCGGAGCGTTTCGATATTTCCTATATCGGCGAAGATGGTGAAAAACATCGTCCGGTGATGTTGCACCGCGCTTTGTTCGGCTCAATCGAACGCTTTTTGGGTATTTTGATTGAACATCACGCCGGCAAATTGCCGCTATGGCTGTCGCCGTTGCCGGTAGTGGTAGCGCCGATTGTCAGCGAATTTGACGGCTATGCCGAAGAAATCGTGGCTGAATTGGATAAGGTGGGAATTAAGGCACAATCCGACTTGCGCAACGAAAAAATCAATTACAAAGTGCGTGAACATTCGCTCTCTAAAGTTCCGGTAATCGTGGTTGTCGGTGCCAAAGAAAAGGAAAACCACAGCGTAACGATTCGCCGTTTGGGTAGCGAAAAGCAAGAAACCATGTCGCTTGCCGACTTTATCAAACAAATGCAAAAAGAATCGGAAATGCCGCATCGCTTTGAATAAAGCTTTCCGAGGCAAGCAAAAATCCGCTTGAGGTAGTCAACCTTAAGCGGATTTTTTGATAGTCTATACGTAATAACCGTAATCATTAATCATTTTGATAAAATTTTCGACTGTCGGATTCTCCTTGAACGAAGATTTATCCATCGCGTCGTCTGCCATTTCTATTTTGTATTCAGACCAAACAGCGGAACGCATTTCCTCAAAATCCAAAGAATCAAGCCCGTAGTCATCGCGGAGATTGACTTTCATCAAAACTTCGTCTTTTACGAATCCCGAATGCAATTCAAGTAAAGCAAGATTGCATTTGTTAAGTATGTGACGAACTTCAGTTATACCTATTTTAACCATAATCGTAACGTTTTAATGTTCAACATTTACTCACTCGCGGGAATGAACAAGATACCGATTGCCGCAATCGAAAGCATGATGATACCATAGATGTTAATCGCCGGCTCCAAACCATTGAAAACCATTGCGAAGTAGGCACCGATACTATAGCACAAATAGCTGTATGCTCCGCAACCGAGCCACAACGTGTCAGCACCGACTTTGTTCAACCGCCAGATGGCTAAATAAAGCAGAACAATACAGCCGACTAAGATGCCCGCGTGGAAATACCAGACTACGGAAATATAAATTCCCATAATTGCCGTCAATCCCACGAGGATATTGCCGTTTCCCCTATGATTAGTCAATCCTGCCCCGATAAAAGCTGGTAAAACAAGTAACATAAAGAGAATGGCATCAATCGTAAGACCTAAGTTCTCGACCGACGGGAACAATCCGCCAATCCATACCAGCAGGCTCTCAGTGCCGGTTATAACTACGGCGATGACGAGAAAGAGGAGAATACACAAAAAGCACTCCTCATCGAACCACTTACTGAAGAAATTTTTAATCTTTCCCATAATGCAGTGCACGGGCTTTTACCGCAGGCAAGCTGTCTGTTAAATTGTTAAATTGTTAAATTGTTAAATAGTTTATTCGTATTAAATGATTACTGATATATGTATTCTTTATTTTAAACAAAGAATCGATTTCCAATTATACCTTCATAATTTGATTGTTAAGCGCTAAAATAAATAGAAATTTTGCAAAAGTCAAGTCCCAACTTAAATCATCGGCACAGCGCTTTATTGCTGATTTCTAATCACAAAGAGAAAATACGACTTTTAATGCATCGGCGGCGGATGAGGTTATCCCGCCGGCATATCCCGCCCCCTCGCCGCACGGAAATATACCGCGAATATTGCACTGCATGGTATCGTCGCGCACAATCCGCACCGGCGACGAACTGCGGGTTTCCACACCGGTCAGCACCGCGTCATGAGTATCGAACCCGCGCAACTTTTTTGCCATCTCCACAATTCCGGCACGCATGGCCGCCGCAATCTCCCCCGGATAAAGCGCGCCCAAATCGCACCACGTTATCTCCGGCGCATAACTCGGCCGCACCTCACCGCCGCGCGTGCTTGCTTTTGCTTGCAAAAAATCCCCGACCAACTGTGCCGGCGCGTGATAATTCTTGCCGCCCAGCACAAAAGCGCGTTCTTCCAACTTGCGCTGAAAATACATACCGGCCAACGGATGCTTACTGCCGAAATCGGCCTCCTCAACCCCGACCAAAAGCGCGGCATTGGCATTTTCCTTATCGCGCGCAAACTCGCTCATACCGTTGGTAACCACGCGCCCTTCTTCCGAAGCCGCCGCCACCACCGTACCGCCCGGACACATACAAAACGTATACGCCGAACGGCCGCTCGGCAAATGCACCGCCAGCTTATAATCGGCCGCTCCCAAATACGGACTTTGCGCCGCCGCTCCGTATTGTGCCGCATTAATCATCGCCTGCTTATGCTCGATTCGCGCCCCAACCGAAAACGGTTTCTGCGTCATATAAACACCGCGACGATACAGCATTTCAAAGGTATCGCGCGCGCTGTGGCCGATTGCCAGAAACAGCCGCTCCGCCGGCAATTCATAAACTTCATCATTTGCTTTAACTTTTACGGCCTTTAAACATCCGTCTTTAATAACCAAATCTTCCAACTTGCTACCAAAACGGTATTCCCCGCCGAGTTCTCCGATTTTGCGCCGGATGTTGCGCACCACCACTCGCAGATTATCGGTACCGATATGCGGCTTGGCCAAATACAAAATTTCCGCCGGTGCCCCCGCTTCATATAATTCGTGCATGACTTTGGCGGTAAATTTATCTTTTTTGATGCCGCTCATCAGCTTGCCGTCGGAAAAAGTACCGGCCCCGCCTTCACCGAACTGCACATTGGTTTCGCTATCCAAGCTGCCGGTTTTCCAGAAGATTTCCACCTTTTGCCGGCGCGTATCCACATCGGCGCCACGCTCCAAAATAATCGGCTTCAACCCGGCCTCGGCCAGCGCCAAGCCGGCAAACATCCCGGCCGGACCGCTCCCGACCACAACCGGCCGCACTCCGTCATCTTTTATTTTAAAAATCAACTTCTCCGGTTCCGGCAAAATCTCTATATCTTTATCTGCCGGATTCCTATTCGCAAAATTGCAATCCACGCTGTATACAAAGTGCACATTATGTTTGTTACGCGCATCCACCGACTTTTTGGAAACCGCAAAATCGCTGATTTCATCTGCCCGACAATGCAATTTTTCCGCCGCGCATTTTTTCAAATCGGCCTCATTCGCCGCCAACGGCATTTTTATATTATTGATGCGTAACATGCAAACTCCTCTGTTTTGACGCATCATAAACACAAAAAAACAAATACGCAACTATTCTTTTGTGGCTTTATCTGCGGCGGAAAAACTCAACATCTCCCACAGCGGACGGCGGTAAATCCACAAATTTATTATGCCGAGCGCAAACGCCAGCGCCCCGAAAACATACAAAAAGAAATACCAATTAAAGTTATCGGCCGTCAGCATAACATCCTGATGCTTTACCCTTAAAGCAAACAAAGCAACGGCGGTCAGAAAACCCGCACCGATAAAAGCAAATGTCCAAATTTTCCGCACCTGCTCCCGATTACCGACAACGGCGGAAACAATATAAATAAACCCCAATGCGGCCAACACATAAATTTCCATATTTTTCCTCCCCGGATATGCAAATAAGCTCCGAATACCGAAATTCAAGGCAACACAGAAAATAAAAAAGGAACCTGCCGATTAAAGCAGATTCCTTTTTTGTTCAGAGCCTTTTTATGGCTACCACCTCATTCGGGAACAGAGTGTATACGCTGTACACGATTCTGTCGCCGACTCTGATGGAGCTCTCCAGCTTGCTCTTTTTCACATAGATCAGATTGCCGTTATCCAACTCGATAAACATCGTATCTATCGGCCAGAAAGTAATGCTGTACCTAATCTCCATGGAGAAGAGATGCTTTACAGTTCCCTCAATCGGATCCGTTGCCACCAAGTACTGACCGGCATCAACATACTGTTCGTACTCCGGTGTCTCGGTAACGTCACCAACATCAACTCCGTTGATTCTGGCAATTTCATGAGGACAGAACGAGAATACTCCGAAGGAGATTTGATCACCAACATGCAATTCCTTATCGTAACGCAAGCGCAGCATATAGAAGTAATTTCCATCGCTGACCTGCAGAACATAGGCCTTGAAGGGCCACGGAATCTCACGCCTCATAACAACAGAATACAATCTGGTAATTGTCAACAACGACGGATTATTATTCACATTACCGTTGTTGCCGGTATTGTCACCGTTGTTGCCGGTATTGTCACCGTTGTTGCCGGTGTTGTTACCATTGTCGCCGGTGTTGTTACCGTTGTTGCCGGTGTTGTTACCGTTGTTGCCGGTGTTGTTACCGTTGTCGCCGGTGTTGTTGCCGGTGTTACCGTTGTTGTTCGGATTATCAGGCTTATTACCACCGGAGTAGTGCTGATGATGATCCCACTCGTACCTTTCCCCATATCCAAGCGGATCGGGCTCACATGAGGCTACACATAACACCGTTACGGCAGCCAAAAAGAAGAATAATACCTTTTTCATACGCATACTAATATTTGTTTGCGTTGATTATAGCATTTTTTGACAAAAAGTAAATAAAAAAATGCGCAGACTGTAAAATAGTCGCCTTTTACTATTCCAATTTAAAAGGTTCTTCGCTTTGCATTACCTTATCAACCCAGCGAATAAATGCCGTTTCGGCGTCTTGTGAATTTTCTTCGGCTCGGGCTTGTACCTGACACCACAAAACTTTGAAATCGACCTTTGATACCGTCGGATAATTGGCCAATGCCAAGGCCAGATTTATTTCCGTCGTCAATGCCGTATCCGTCCGATTGATACCGGAACGAATCCGCCAATAAGGAGCGGCTTTGGCGGTGCGATATCCTTCAAACGACGGCATAAGAAAATACAATGGTGTATACATATTTAATCTGTCTTGCACCGAGCTCCCCAACGCATCTTGTTTTTTTAGGTCGGTGGCATATTCTCTGCCGAGAGAACTGTCTTTAAGTATTTTCACCATAAATTTATCAAAGTGATTTCCCTTGCCGTCACCGTTACCGAACAGCATATTTTCCGGCCGTGAACGATCCGGTGAATCAAATGCTCCCAAAGGTTTGGTTGCCGGCTTCATAAGGTGCACAAAATCTTCAATGCTGCGAATCACATACCGGTTATCCTCGGTATCATATTTTATCCAACTGAGTTTATCGTTGAGTCGCCGCAAATACCGCTCCTTATCAATATAAAAACCGGCATAATTCTTCATAAACGACGGCACCGTATTTTCATCAATCTGCAACGGATATTTGCTGGTTTGCAAAAATTCGTTCAAAGAATCTTCAATTGTCTCTTTAACAAACTGATAGTAACCTCCTTCTTGATATACCCCGCGCTCGGAATATTGCAGTATTAACGGGTTACCGCGCATATCACGAAAACCGGCATTATTTACATAATTTGCATATTCGCGTGCCATTTTCTGCGAAAGTTTCAGCTGGTTATCGCTCAGACCGCCACGGGTTGCCCCCATATTCCATTCATAAGCTTCGTTGGCCGCATCAAAGTTAGTCGACGGTGACCAAGCCATAACTCCGTATATACGCTCATTGCCGCGTTCCAACGCCCCGATGTCCTTAAAATACGGCCGAAACAACGGACTATCCGCGGTTGTACCCACCAAAGAAGCCAATCCGCCACCGGCCTCAGCACCAAACACAAAGATATAATCGGTGTTTGCCGGCACCTGCTTTTGATTATGCCGCAAATAGCGTATGGCGGCCTTAATATCAACCAACCCGGCCGGAACTCCGTGCTCTTTTCCTCTAAATCCGACATGGGCATAAATATGTCCGGCTTTAGTGTGTGCACTGACATTTCGATATGCCTTCAATGCCGGATTCGCCTCATATTCCGAAGTCTCTATCGGTATGACAATCGGCGCGTTCTTAATTGTATATTCGCCGATTTTACCGGCTTCATTCGGCTCGCAACCATAGGTCCCTGACCCGTTAGCACGACACTTCATAAACTCTGCCGGCACAAACAAAGCCATTCTCTCATACTTTTCATCTTCCGGACGCTGAACATACAAAATCCCCAGCTGATAATAAACATTATCCGCCTCATTGTAGCGCCAGCTTGCCATATTGATAATCTCGCCGTATTCCGAATTTATCGGCCGCCTATATTCTTCCGCCGCGCTGTCGACGCTGTCCAACAACTCGTCTCCGGCGTCGTGATGATGAGTTTTAAACAAATAAGCCGCATATCCTGCCAAAAGAAGGGCTGCAATAACCGAAATCAACAATACTTTCTGACGCATTTCACTCTCCGCTGTTGATGAAACCAATCTACAAAAAGCATATTGCATCTGACCGGTACTGTCAAACGCAAATGAGCCCGTTGTGCGTATTTTTTGAGGTTGAAATCGCTGATGACATGTGCTAGCATTGGCATAAATTGATTTTACGGAGGCTGCGATTATGCTTATAAAAACAACCTATTTCCTGGCGATTATCATGATTGTCGGATATGTTCTGCTCGGTCACACAACTCCCACCCGTGCCGACAATTTAATCTATTATCAAAACGGTCAAGCAGAGCAGTTGCCGCTTGATAAAATGCCGGAAATCCTTGCAAATACCGACGCATTGATAAGCAAAATTGATGATGCCTTCCAGCTGATAGTAACAGACGAACTCATCACAGAATTAAAAAGTAAAGAATGTCTGGAGATTGTTTTATCTGCAAAACGTGAAGTAAAACCTAATGATTTTGTTGCATCCGGCTTTTTTTATTCGCGCTTGTTGCTTCCGCTCTGCAACGGCGAAAACTGCGGTAAAGGCGCCGTATTTTATTTCGGCAACGACCGTACCTATTTTACCCCGCCGTATATCAACAAAAACGATGACACTCATTTGGAAGAAATCCGCAAAATTATAGGTAAATAACGGGAAATATTATGCGCTCGCTACGACTTTTTTTATCATTATTCCTTTTGTTCTCCTGTTCGCCCGAAAATAAAACCGCGCAAACGGAAACGGCGAACATCGATAATATTTTGGTAGAAAAAGCCAACCGGAAATTATATCTGCGGCAGGGCGAAAATATCATCAAAACTTATAACATATCTCTGGGCCGCAATCCCGTCGGTACCAAGGTCAAATCCGGCGACAACAAAACACCCGAAGGAACTTATCATATTGTCAGCCACAATCCGCACAGTAAATTTCATCTTTCTTTGCGGATTTCCTACCCCGACGCCGCGCAAATCAAGGCCGCCGAAGAAGGCAACTATTCTGCCGGCGGCGATATCATGATTCACGGTTTTCCCAACAAAGTTCCGACCGCCGTATTTAAATTATATCACAAATTCAGCGATTGGACCGCCGGTTGTATTGCCGTTACCAACGCCGAAATCGAGGAGATTTACAACCTGGTTAAAGACGGCACTCCGATAACCATAAAACCTTGATTCAAGCAAAGAACCGCCCGAACGGGCGGTTTTTTAACAGAATTTACCTGCCGATATTACAGAATAAATCTGTGCATCAGCGCCGAAACATCGGCCAACAACGCTATACGGTTTTGGCGTTCGCGCAAGTCGTCCGAAAGCACCATATTATTATCAAAGAAAGTATTAATCGGTGCACAAATCTCGCTCATAACCTTCACAAAATTCATATAATCCTTTTGCTCGAGGTATTGCTCCGCCGCCGCTTTGGCCGCAACAAATGCCTCCGCCGCGCGTTTCTCGTCCGCATTGTTTACCAGAGCCATCGCAAATTCGGTTTGCTTCTTTTCCTTCATCAAATTATCGATACGCTGCATGGTTTGCGCAAACAACTTAAACGGCTCGGCCGTCAGCAAATTATTGATAACCTGCGCCTTAACGTCGATTTCCGCCACATTAATCGTCGCCAAATCAATCCGGTTGATGACGTCGGTTATCGAATAATGTAAATCTTCATTCAGCATCACCGAGAGGCGCTGTTTGATAAAGCCGATTACATAATCAACAAAGTCAGCTTTGCTCATATTTTCAGCCTTATAATAGCCTTCATACAAATCGGCAACTTCGGCCACAAAATCAGCCAATGCGATATTAAAGCCGAATTTACGGACAATCAGCAAAATACCGATTGTCTGGCGGCGCAACGCAAACGGGTCCTGCGAGCCGGTCGGCTTCAAATTAACCGCGCACAAACCCAAAATGGAATCCAATTTATCGGCAATTGCCATAACGGCACCGAGTTCGGTTTCCGGCAATCTATCGCCAGCAAAACGCGGCAAATATTGTTCTTCAATAGCTTTGGAAACACTCTGCTCATAGCCTTCTTCCGCTGCATAAATACTTCCCATAATGCCTTGCAATTCGGAAAATTCGCCCACCACGGTCGAAACCAAATCCGCTTTCATAATCGCCGCCACCGTATCGATTTGCTTATCCGCACCGAGCGCCGATTTTTGCGCCAACAAATGCGCCAACGCGGCAACACGTTTCATTTTTTCGGCATAACTTCCCAACTTGGTCTGAAACACCACTTGCGGCAATTTCTTCGCTTTATCCGCCAACGTGGTCTTTTTATCTTCGTGATAGAAAAACTCGCCGTCTTTCAAACGCGCCGTCAACACACGCTGATTGCCTTTGGTAACACCGTCAATACCATAATCATCGCCGTTACGCACAAACACAAAACAGTTGGCCAATTTACCGTTACGATATGCCGGAAAATAGCGTTGATGGTCTTTCATCGGCGTAATCACAATCGGGTCCGGCATCGCCAAAAATGCCTCATCAAAATGACCGAGAGCCGCCGTCGGATATTCCACCAAATTCACGATTTCATCAAGCAAACTCTCGTCAATCGGCACCTGAATATCATTCTTTTGTTCCAAATCCTGAATTTGCTGTAAAATCAACTTCTTGCGTTCATCTTGGTTCACAATCACAAAAGCTTCTTTAGCCTTGGCGAAGTAGTCGTCAACCGATGTAATCGTATATTTTTTATCCGCCAACATTCTGTGTCCTTGCGTAAAATCGGCCGCACTTAAAAATTCCAGTGCAAAATCCAACCGCCGCGTCCCCAAAAACGCCAGCAACCAACGTATCGGGCGAATATATTTGCCGACAAACACATTCCAACGCATCGGATTCGGCTGATATACCGACATAATCAAATCCGGCAGAATCTTTTCCAAAATTTCGCCGGTATCTTTCGCCGCCGTTTTCTGCACGGCAAAGATATATTCAACCCCCTTGATATCCTTAACGAAAGTATCATCCAAAGTCAGTTTGCGACCGGCCAAAAAGCCCTCCAACGCCTTGGTCGGTTTGCCGTTTTCATCATACGCACTCTTTTGCGCCGGACCTTTGACTTCCACTTCCTGACCGGCCACCTGCAAAGCAACGTTTTCGATATATAAAACCAAGCGGCGCGGTGTATAAAAAACCTTCAATCCGGCAAATTCGATTAAATTTTCCGCCAAAGCCTTCTGCGTGTTGTCGCGCAGACTTTCAGCCATTCTTTTGACATACTGTGCCGGAATTTCCTCTATTCCGATTTCCAGTAAAAACTTTTCACTTGCTGTCATCTAAAAAACTCCTTTAGCACTCTTGCGACAAATACGATTTGGCGATTTCTTTCATCAAATTACGAATACGCGCAATATAGTTGGCACGTTCGGTAACGCTGATGGCTCCCTTGGCATCCAACACATTAAACATATGCGAACATTTCAGCGCAAAATCATACGCGGTGTAGATATTGCCCAAAGCGGTCAAACGCTTGGATTCCGTTTCATAATTGTCAAAATCGGCAAACAGCTGCTTCTCGTTGCACAGCTCAAAACAATATTTTGAGTGGTCGTATTCGCGGTGATGATAAATATCGCCGTATTTTTCCGCCGGACTGTATTGCAAATCATACACGTTTTCCACGTTTTGCAAATACATCGCAATGCGCTCGAGACCGTAAGTAATCTCCGCCGTAATCGGCTTGCAGGTCATACCGCCGATTTCCTGGAAAAAGGTAAATTGCGTAATTTCCATACCGTCGAGCCATACTTCCCAACCCTTACCGAAAGCGCCGAGCGTCGGGGACTCCCAGTTATCTTCCACAAAGCGAATGTCGTGCTCTTTTTTGTTAAAGCCGATATATTCCAAACTCTTGATATAAATATCCACAATATCAATCGGCGACGGTTTGATAATTACCTGAAACTGATGGTGCTGATACAAGCGGTTCGGGTTATCGCCGTATCTGCCGTCGGCCGGCCGGCGTGACGGTTCCACATAAGCGCGCGCCACCGGCTTTTCACCGAGCGCACCGAAAAAAGTCAGCGGATTCATGGTACCGGCGCCCTTTTCCACATCGTAAGGTTCGCCGATGGTACAACCTTGTTCCAACCAAAAATCCTGCAATTTGCGTTTTAATTCCTGAAAATTCATTAAGTGCCTCACTTATTTATAATTCTGCGGGATTGTACCCACAAAAAAAAGTCATGTCAACAGATATTTATTTTGCTTGGCATACTCCCGTTGCCGAAACGATATACCGATTCCGCCTCAGCCGCGCCGCAATTCATCCAACGTTTGCGCGATAACATCGGCATATTCCGCCACAGCCTCAGCCGACGTACCTTCGCGAAAAATCGGCATTCCGAAAGAATTTTGCAACACTTTTTCCGTCAGCGGCAACTTGCCATAACCGTAATTGACCGCCTTATCGGCAAACACTTTGTGGGTGTGCAAAAGCGGATAAAATTCGTTTTCAATCGGCACTCCTCTTGCTTTGAGCACCGCAATTAAATCCGCTTTAGACACGGTAAAGTCTTGCATATCAATCAAAATGCGATAGCTAAAATGCCCGCCCGGCCGATAAAACGGCGACTTTTGCCGCGGAACTCTGACCGACGGAATTTTTTCCAGGGCCGCATAAAACATTTGGTGCAGTTTGTTTTCTTTTTGTAAACGTTCTTCCAGGTTTTCCGTTTCGACCAGCGCCAATGCCGCACAAAGCGGGCTGATTCGATGTTTATACCCTAATCCGAGATATGCCAAATCGGTATCTGCGACCAATTCTTTTCTGGCGCGCTCGTAGTGGCCCAAAAGCAACGCCCGCTCATAATACTTTTTATTGCCCGTCAAAAAGATACCGCCCTCGCCGGCACACAACGGCTTGCCGGCCTGCATACTGAAACAACCGATATCAAACAGCGTCCCTACCGGTTTATCTCGCCAATATGCCCCTAAAACGTGCGACGCATCTTCAATAACCGGAACATAATACTGTTCCGCAATTCGCTTAATCTCATCCAAATCCGTAACCTGCCCGAACAAATGCGGAACCACAATCGCCGCCGTATTTGGATTGATTTTGCGCTCCAAATCCTGCGGGTCGACCATCAGAGTTTCCGCGCTTATTTCCGCAAATCTGACGGTTGCACCGCAATTTATTGCCGGCAAAATCGAGGCCCACCACGTAAACGACGGACACAATATCTCTTTACCTTTCAAAGCTTCGGCCGGTTCATATCCTTCGCCGACGGCAAAAAAAGCCGAATGCAGCGTGGCCGTTCCGTTATTCATCGTCAACACATAATCAACATTGAAGAAACTCTTTAATTTTTTCTCCAACTCGCGCGTCATACCGCCTTCATCGGGAAAAGATATATCGCGCTTTGTCAGACACTTCTGCAGTGCGGCCAAGTGCTTATCGGTCAATACCGGATACGTAAAAGATGCCTTGTTTTTCATCATAACCTCCGCTTTCATAAATATTTTTCAATGATGGAATCCGCCGCCATCAACCCCGTTGCGCCGGCTGCGGAAATCCCCGAAACCACCCCGCCGGCGTCGCCGATAAAATACAGCCCTGGACAGTTGCTTTCGGCCTTTTTTAACTCGAGCCGCGGCGCATATTTCACTGCCGAAGGCGCCAGCAACACCGTATTGTTATAAAAATAATTCGAGTCCGTAACCACCGACTTCATCAGCTCGATAAACCATTCAATCGCAATCCCGTATTTTTCCGCCAACGGCCGCAAATTAGCCGCAACACAGCCGCTCAAGGTTAAAGATAAATCATCGATATCCGCCTGAGCCGATTTACTTCCGCTCAAGTAATCCGCCAACTTTTGCGCCGGAACTGCTCCTTTTTCCAAAGTATTGGCCTCATGCACAAATTCCGCCGCAAATTTGCAACTGTTTTTACCTGCCGGCACTTTCACTTTTGAAAGCAGCGAAAAATTTGTTTTATTGCCGCGACACGAATAAGCATGTTGCCCGTCCAAAACAAAATCCTCGCTTCCCCAGGCAAACGGATATTTCATCATTCGCCCGCCGCCGCAAATACAAAAAGTCCGATGTTTGCCGCAGGCGCTTTTAATGCGCGGATTGCAGGCACCGCCTAACAGTTTATCCGCAATTTCCGCCGAAGTTTCCACTCTGAATCCCAATTCTGTTTCCGCCGGAAAACTATGTTGTAAGGCGAATTTACGGATAAATTCCGCCACCATTGGAATGCTGCGATAACCGGTTGCCACCGCTACCGTTTTGGCATAAAACTTTTCCGTTTCTTCGCCTGTTTTTTGCTTACACGATACTATAAAATCCCCGTTTTTATCAATGTCCGTAACCGTTCTGCTGCCGAGAAGGCATACGCCGTATTGCGCCAAATCCCGCTCCAACTTGGCCGCGATTTTTTTAATATCATCCAACCTGGCCGGTATGGTTCCGGAAGGAGACGCCCCCACACGAGCATTACCGCAAACGGCTGGCTCAGCCGCTGGCTTTTGCAACCCGGCCGCAAACATATAGTCATAAAATTTCATAATATACGCTTCCGTCGCATCGCCCAAAGCCGCCTCCAAAAACGGCGAAAACTTGAAATCGGCGATACGCTCTTTTTGCTCGCCGTCCGCATAGGGATAATTATCAAAATTTGCTTCAAAATGCAGAGCCGCCCCGCCCAATCCGGACAGGCATGAATGTCGCCGGCAGCACGGCTCGTGCAAAGAACAATCATAAGTCTGACGCACAAAATGAGCGCACAAATTATCGTCAAATGCCCCGCCTTTATCGAGCAACAACACTTTTTTCCCGTTTTGAGCGAGCGAGACGGCGCACAAAGCACCGGCCGGGCCGGCACCGATAATAATCGTGTCAAACTTTTTTACTTTATTTTCTTCCATACGACATCCTTTATCCGAACATCTGTAAGATAAGAATAAATAAAGCCTTCGGTCGCCCGCGCCATCTTCTTCAAACGCCGCAAACGATTTGCGGCATAAGCCGGAATTTCTTTAATCATATCTTCCGCAGTCACTCCCGTCAGCTTGCCGTAAAAAGCCAAAAGCTTGGCGATAAGCCTTGTTAAATCAGATTTTTGATACAAAATTTTTTCCGCCAACTTAGCCGGTGACAGCTTGTTTTCCGCATAGATAATTCCAACCATCAGCACAAAATTCAAAATATCGAATAGCTGATTTTCATTCTTTTGAAAATCTTCCCAATCCACAAAAACCAACTCACCGTTTTTCTTCACGATAACCTGCCACGGATCTATATCTCCGTGCACATATCCCATCGGCTCGATTGCATCAATACGAGACGATTTATGAAATTCGGCCAAACATTCTACGGATTTAAGCAAAAACTCCTCGGCAGCGGCCGGATTTTGACGCATCAGTGACGACAACAGCATCCCTTCCTCGTATTTTTGAATAACGTATTTGGAATTACACTTACCGCACACTTCCGGTACAAATGCGAATTTCTTCAGCAAAGACAGCGCCTCATATTCGGTTTTGGCAAATGAATCCCGTCTGGTTTTTGCCGCTTTTATAAAATAATCATACTTTGTCGGCGCATTTTTATTCAGCTTCAAATCCACAAAACAACGCTGATAATTTTCCTTGGCGATTCCTTTGTTATAGCGTAAATGAGCTTCCCAAACCTCCGGCTTCACTCCCAAATCGGATACGGCCTCTTTCAAAATTTTACGAATTGCCGATTGCGGCCATCTGTTGGCAAACTCCACCAACTGCACGGTTTTTCCGCAGGATTCGCACTTGGCGGTCCATCCGTCTTTAACATACATACTGCCGTGACAATTATCACAGCTGAATTCCTCTATAACAGAGAAAGTTTCCGGCATGGTTTGAGTACGAATTTTGCGCGAAAGAACATGCGAAACACCGTTTTTGGCAGCAAAAGAATCATACATTTTCATAACGGCCGCAGTATCTTCCGCACCGCCTATCATCGGTGCCGTGCGGTTTTTCACGCAGTCAACAAATGCCGCTAATTCGTTAATATAGCCGTAAAGTGCGTGCGAATGCAAACTGAGAGCCCCCAAAGGCCTCCGCAAATTCGGGTTCCAAACGTGAGAATGCGTACCATCGGCTCGCACAAACGAAAAATCCCGTCCGTAAGAACCCGGATTCCCCGGCTCGTGCAAAACCACTTCTTCGGCATTTTTCAATTCAATAAGCGTGCCGTTGTCAATCTTATCGGAATTGCCGACAATTCGCATATATTCAGCCGGTCCGGTAATGCTTATGCCACCCAAAATCCGCACAACTCCGGTCAGGCCGTTTTTATATTCCAACACGGCGACGGCATCATTTTCGCCACCGCGATAAGTCGTCATCTTATACGGGCAACCGAACAAAAACTGAATCTGCGATAAAATATGGACGATATCATCCAAAAATCTCCGCGCATTCACATCCGTCAAATCGCGGACATCCGACGGAAAACTGACCGCATAAGACACATCGAAAGATTGCGGCGCTCCAAATTTTGGGGTACTGATTAACTTTTTAACCTGTTGCAATGCCGGCGCAAACATCATTTTAAATCCGGTCTGAAAGAAGGTATTGCCTTTTTTTGCCGCCGCCGTCAATAAACCGAGTTGCTGATACGACGCGGCCGGAGGTTTTTCCAACCAAACAGGAATTCCCTTTTCCAAAAACTGCGGAATAATATCCGGATACAGCGGATTTCCGGTTTCCGGCGAAAAGCCGATAATCACCAGCAAAGCATCGTATTTTTCCGGAAAAGCCTTAAGCAGTTCGTCGGTCGAGCTGCACCAGTTTGCCACACCGTGATACTTGGCAAACAACTCCGCCTTTTCCGCGTTTTTATCGCAAAAGACGGTCAGCACCGCGTCCGGAATATAACGTATTGAAGGCAAAATATTGCGATACACATGACTGCCGCAACCCAAAACGGCCAGCCGCACCGGCTTTTCCACCTCGATAATTTCTCCTTCGATACCCAGCAATTTCATTAAAGTAACCTTTCCATATCTGCCGTTATTTCATCAATCCGTGCCGCCGGAAAAGAAAAACAGCGTTCAAAATACAATCTTTGCTTCTCTGCCAAACTTTTGCGATATGCCTTGCCGGCAATATCCGCCAAAATTCGGCCGTATCTATGCTTCAATGCCGTAAAAACCGCGCCGTTTTCGTCATGCAAAATATCGGCAATATGCTCATAAAGCACCGTAATATCACTTTCTTTCATCCCCTTCAGATGCCTAATAAACGGTGTCAGCATCTGCCCCGGAAAAATCTCCTCCGGATTTTCGACATGTCCGGTGAGTGCGCGATAATTCGGCCAATGTCCGTCGTGCTGTTCCGGCAAAAATATCAGCGGTTTGTCATAAGCCCGACTTTCATAAAAAGTAGTCAGCGACGGTGGCGCAATTACTGCTGAAGCGGAACTGATTGTTTCGTAATAATCATGATAATTCAAATGTTTGCACAGTACCGACGGGAAACCGGTTTGCTTAATAATCTCCGCCAGATTTTTCATCACAAACGGGTGTCCGATAATCAGCAGACGATTTTCTTCTTTTTGCAAAAATTCACCAAATCCGTCTTTGGTAACCCCGAGAATCAATTTGCAATAATCCAACACGTTTTCCGGTTTGACAATCGGATTAAATTGCCCGCAAAAACTCAGCACTGCCGTATTGTTATCCGATTTTTTCGCCGCGGCAAATGAGGCATCGACAATCGGCGCCACAATCTTTTTATGCGGAATATATTCAATATTGCGCGAGGCTTTTTCTTCGTCAAAACACGCCTGCAAATACGAAATCAGAGCATATTTATGAGCCAAATACTGTTGCTCGTGCGGGTGCGTATTTTTCCCGATATAAGCCAAATCTTCCAATGTTTGCACCGGCAGATTATCCAAAAAATCAATCCGGTCCGGACGCCAATCCCAAAACCAATACAGGCTGTCAATCAAAACCACCGGCACCTTGTAAATATGCGCCGTCAGCACAATTTTCGGTTCCATCACGGAAACCACCGCATCATAATACTTATCGCTTATACGCTGCTCAATCATACCGCGTTGCCGATTATCGTAAACATTTTGAAAGATATTTCTCCGCGTGTTGGCCAGCTCGTAAGCCGTTCCGGTGCCGATAAAATCTATCGCGATATGCGGGTTATCCCGCCGCAACAACGAAGCTACAACCGCCCCCTTTGCCGCCGGACCGAACCCGAAACCTTGTGCCGAAACCAGAACTCTTTGCATTCCCCTACCTTTTTCTTAAAGCAGTAAACCAAAATTTTTGCGGCACGTCTTCTTTGCCGGCCACCGGTATATTGTCAAACACATACATTTCCTCAACATAAAAATCCGTCAAAAATGTGTTCAATATATCATCGGAAGTCAGCCTTATCGGCCCGTTACCGGAAGTTGACGGCGGCATCAAATAAGAAAAACCGCGCATAAAATAGCGACCGCCGCTTTTCAGGCAATATTTCACAGCATTTTTGTATGCTTGACGATCTTGCGGCAAAATATGATGAAAACACCCTTGGTCCGTAACAATATCAAATGCGCCCGCAAATTCTTTCAGTTGCTCGATTTCCAAAAAATTCTGCACTCTGAAATCAACCTTGGTATCCAGGAGGGCCGCATATTTTTCGGCCTTAGCGATAATGGCCGGGTCGGCATCGATTGCCGCCACCCGGTGTCCGTGCCTGGCCATAAAAACCGCCTCGGTACCGAAACCGCACCCGACATCCAAAATACTCATGCCGGCCGGAATTTGCTTATTGATAATCTTTTTCAATATTTCAATCCCCACCGCACCGGTTACCCACGGAACATTCTCGAGAGTCGCCTTATCGTGATACACTTCGTTAAAGTATTGCTTTACCGTCCCTTTATCTGTATGTATATCCGCCATATTCTATCCTTTATTTTTGATTAATTGCGAGAAATAGGTATCTTTTTTAACCATCGCCGGCAATCCGCACCGCCCGACCAGACAATCCGGAATTTTTAATGTTCCGTCCTCCTGATACATACATTCGAGCAAAGCGGCAAAAACGCGCGGAATAGCAAAGCCCGGGGTATTATAGGTGTGTACGTATTTTTTCTCTCCTTCAGGTGTAAGATAAGTTGCGTTAAGGCTGCACGCCTGAAACGTGGCGCGATAGCTCAAGCTCGAAATCTCCAGCCATTTTTTAAGCCCCGGCGCATAAATTTCGTAGTCGCACGTAAATGAGCCGGCTTGCCCCATATCGCCGGTGCAGAGCAACAATTTTCGCCACATAAAGCCCAATTTTTCCAGCAAATTCTCCAACATGGCCGACAAGCTGTCCAACACTTCTTCCCACTGGTCTTCCCGACAAACGGTAAACGATTCCACTTTGCCGAATTCGTGCAAATTGGTATATAAGTCAATTTCCCGTCCTCTCTCAACACGGAAAGATCTGGCAAAACCGACAACTTTCATCGGCAACTCATCGTATTCAAACTTGCGATTTCTGATTAAGCTTGTTTCCTGCATCTCGATTGTCGGGTTCAAATACAAAGATGTACCTTCGATTTTATAAACGTTATGCTGATGTTTCGGAAACGAACCGGCCATAAAAAACGTGCGTTCGTGCGTCAAAATCGGCATTGATATTTCGTCGTAGCCGTAATCGGCATGATGGTCAAGCATCAACCCGATGAGCGCTCTTTCCAACTTTGGTCCCACTCCCGACAAAACCGGAAATCCCATTTCGGCGATGGTTTCGTTCATCGCTTTGGAAAAAATTCCGAACTCGGCACCGATTTGCTCATAATTCTTCTTTGTTTGATATGTTTTCGGAGCAGACTCCTTTAATATGACATTCTGCTCCGAAGAATTCCCTATCGGGACGATTTTATGTGAAACATTAGGTAAGCTCAAATACAATGCCAACATTTTGCCTACTTCGTCTTGCGGATTATTCACCTCCCGCAGTGTCATATACCGCGCCCGTTCTTCCAGTTCTTCGGTCGGTGGCAGAGGCGTTGTGCTTGCAACCTTTTTATATTGTTCCAGAAAGTTCTTAAACATCTCCAAACCCTTGCGTGCTTCCATCGCCGCGCACAAACTTTCGTAGTTGGCCGGATTTACCAAATATTCTAAAGAATTCATCTTTGATTATACCCTTTCTTGAAAGAAATTATGTTAATCATGGTTGCAATATACACCACGGTATAAAATACTGTCAATACGTTACAAACATTTCGGTAAATAAAAAAATAATTTTCCGCCTATAAGATGATTATTTCGGCGGTATCCCGAATAATATGCTTAAAAGATTGTCCTTCGCTAGAGCTCACGACCTGTGTCGCCTTTCAGCTTTCGCTGACCGGCATACTTCCGTCTGCCGGCGGCTCCTTGTCGAACGCTCTTTTCCGAGCGTTCTAATCCTCTGCCCCACTAAAAACAGCAAAACCGCCCAAACGGGCGGCTTGCTGTTTTTGGCAGGGGCAGAACGATTGTTTCGATCCGCTCCTCCTTCGCTCTCATCGCTTCGCGACCGGCGCGCTTCCGCTAGCCTTTCGTTTGGCGTCGAACGCTCTTCCCGCGTTCTAATCCTCTGCCCTACTCAAAAACACCAAAACCGCCCAAACGGGCGGTTTGTCGTTTTTGGCAGGGGCAGAACGATTCGAACGCTCGACACTTGGTTTTGGAGACCAATGCTCTACCAACTGAGCTATACCCCTATCATTTCGGAATTGCTTATAAAACATTTCGTTTTATAAATCAAGCACTTTTTTCTTTCTTTCGCACATTTATTTTTCTACACGTTTTATAAAAACGGCTCCGGATAAATAACACCGCCGTCTTTAATCAGCTTTCCGTGTTCGCGTTTGATTTTATATTCGGATTCGGCGCCGACGTTGCGCTCGAAAATCGCACCATAATTGCCGACAATTGCCACCGCCTGATCCAGCCATTTCGGAAACAGCCCGAGACCGCTCCACAGCTGCGGATTATCGCCCATCAAATTGCGAATTTCCGGATTGTTGTGTCCGCGGAAAAAGTTCAAATTTTTAGCATTCATTCCGTACTGTTCCGCCAGTTGCAACCCGTTAATAACCCACTTTACGGCCAAACCGAAATCGTTATTGCCGCGTGCCACCGACGCCATCACCGGAGCCACCGAAATCGGTTCCGGAAAGATTTTGAAATTGCTTTTCGCCATCGCCTGCTTCATACCGCTGAGATAAACCGCACCGGCGGTCGCCATATCGCAACGCTTGAGCAAAAATCCTTCGCGCATAGCTTTTACCGTCGGAAACGGCAGAGTTTTTGCCTCTAAATTGTGTTCGTTATTAAATGCTTCAAAGTTACGCGAATAATCGGTTCCCTCGGCCACACAAATTTTTTTGCCGATAAAATCTTCATCTTCTTCCCCGTCTTTTTCCGACATCATCAGCATTTGCGGTTCATAATACAACACCCCGACCGGCATAATGTTTTTGCTTATTTCGGAGCGAGCCGATACCGAAGCGCCGCTGAGCATAACATCTATCCGACCGGAATTGAGTGCACGCGATACTTCCCCGGCTTCCACATTAACCATTTCGATATGGTCGGCATCGCCTACCACCGCCAAGGCAATTGCTTTGCAAAAATCGGCATCAATTCCTTGCCACATGTCATCTTCGCGATAGGCAAAGCATTTTAATTGCAAATTCGTACCGCAACGGATTCGGTCGCGTTGTTTTATCCGCCGTAAGGTTGATATCCCTTGCGCCTCTTGCTGTGCCTTTTGTATAACGATAAGTTCTTCCTGTTCCGCTCGTTTTTCCTTATCTTCCGGATGAACCGCCGGTTGCACCACCGGTCTGACCTGAGCCCCCGACAGCACTTTTTGCGCTTGAGCTTCAAAACCGGTCAATCCGGCTAAAACGATAAATAAACTAAAAAACACTTTCATTTTTTTTCCAGTATGCTAAAATGGTTTTGTACGATGATAACTCCAGAGGTTTTAAAATGAAGTTAAAACACTGTTTATATTTAATGCTTTTTTTGTTCGGCACATTGTTTCTGCCGACAATCGTCTGTGCCGCGGAAAATTTTACTTCCGACGAAGCTAAGGCTTGGGCCGATGACAAAGGCCGCGAAGTTTTGGAAATTCTGACTTCGGAAAATTCGGCGGAAAAATATCAAAAACTCGATGAAATTTTGCAAAACGATATTGATATGGACCATGCCGCCCGCTTTGTTATCGGTAAATATTGGAAACAAATGACAGACGAACAACGCACCGCTTACCTCGATATTTTTCAAAAGTACACTTCTGCCCTATATAAGAGCTATCCGCTCGACATCAAAAAGGGAGCCGTTACTTATGCCATCGATAAAGTTTTGGCCGACAAACAACTGCAAAACGTGTATTGCACGGTATATGTCAAGGCAATCGAAAATAATGTTGATGATGCATCTAAAGGCGGAATTCATGTTATTTTTTCGCTGGTCAAAAACGACGGCAAAATCCGAGTACGCGATTTAAAAGTCACCGAAACCAGCTTCTTACTGGCCTATCGCGAGCGCTTTTATAAAATGTTGCACGAAGACGATGATGACGATATAGATTGGTTTCTGGAAGATTTAAGGCAAATCACTGCCGATTTGGAAAAAGAAAACGCCGCGGCCAAAGTTCGCTAACCGTCCGCTATTCCGGCAGGTTGTTCTTTGCTTTGATTTTATCAAATATCAATTTGGCGGCCGGGCTCAAGCCGTTGTCTTGCGGTGCTCTGTCCGCTTCAACATTGCCGCCGGAAACTCGTTGCCGCAGCTGTGCCATCTTATTTTCCAGCGCCTTATTGCTGAAAAACAGCGGTTCTTCATTAAACGAAACCTTATGCTCGCCATAGGTTACGGTTTTGGCGCCGGAAATTTTTTCATCAGTCCCGAAATTGCTGTGCATTTTGCTGATTTTGACATTATCCAGTGCCACTTCTCCGCAATACTTCAAAGCAATATTCTGCGTATGCAAAACTCTGCCGTTTATCGCAACTTCACGCTCGTTTTTGGCCACCGCTTTAAGCAATACATCATAATTTTCACGAAATTCCGGATTGCAGCGGCAAAAATAATCATTGATGCTCTGTGTTAATTCCGAATCTTCGGCTCGCGTGGTTTCCATATATTTTTTCTTTTCGTTGCCGGCGCCGTCGCTCATCAGCAAAACCGGACAATGTTTTTCTTCGTCCCAGGATATTCCATTATAGCTGTTGCCGGCAGCATCTTTGAAAGTAAAACTTTCATCGTTGAAAACATGCTTTTGCGCTTCCCAAAAATCGAGCCAAATCGAGCGATCGCGTCCGCGATTTTTGTTGGGATGCTGTTCATTATCCAGCTGAAAGTCCGGATATTTAACCGCATCTGCCTGAATCGTAATTTCTACTTTTAAGGCATTACCGTCTTTTAAGGTCGTATCCAGCCCGAAAGTTTTTTTGGCCCACTCGGCATCGGCGCCGATAGCCCAACCGGCAAAACATTTATTTGCCTGTTCTTCATTGGTCCAGCAGTAAAAACCGGAAGATTGCCCGCCGTAACCGGTACCGCCGGCCGCCTTAATTCCTTGCTCAAACGACCGTGCTCTCTCCTCCGATGCATCACGGGAGATATGATAAAAGTGAAATTCCTCTTTTTCGCCGAAAATCGCCGCCAATATTTTATCCTTAACACCGGCGTTATCCGGATTAAGCAAACGCCCGTACTGGTCGAACTTCTCCTCGGCCGACAGAATATTTTCCGGTGTTTTTTCTTCGCTCATGGAATATCTCCCTTTGCATGGTCGTACCACATACTTTATTTGTAGCATTATTGGTCGATTTTGTCAATCATTTTTATTATCATCCGCATTTCTTAAACCTCAAAAATTTATCCGCCGAATGCATTTTAAGGTTGAATTTACAAAGTAAAGTCTTTATTATGCCGTAATTAACGAGAAACAAATTTAGGTAATAAAATGTCAGAAATTAAAGTAAGATTTGCCCCGAGCCCTACCGGTTTTATGCACATCGGCAACACGCGTACGGCGCTGTTTAACTGGCTCTTGGCCAAAAAACTGGGCGGAAAGTTTATGCTCCGTATTGATGATACGGATTTTGCCCGCTCCAAAAAAGAATATGAAGACGCTATGCGCGAAAGCCTTAAATGGCTTGGTTTTGATTGGTGTGAAGAAGCCCGTCAGTCCGCACGTTTCGAGCGTTATGACGCCATGCGCGACAAACTCATTGCCCAAGGCCGCATTTATCCGTGTTACGACACACCGGAAGAATTGCAAATCAAGCGCAAACGCGCCATGTCCAAAGGCGAAGCGCCGATTTATGACCGTCAGGCCTTGCGCTATACGCCGGATGATATTGCACGTTTTGAAGCCGAAGGACGCAAACCGCACTACCGATTCAAGCTCAATCCGGGGATTATCGAATGGGAAGATATTGTGCGCGGACATTGCCAATATGAGGCAGAAAAATTAAGCGACCCGATTATCATTCGCGAAGACGGCAGTTATCTGTATCACTTCCCGTCCTGCATTGACGATTCCGATTTCGGCATTACCCACATTGTGCGCGGCGAAGACCACGTTACCAATACCGCGGCACAAATCCAGATGTTTGAGGCCATCGGCGGCAAAGTTCCGACTTTTGCTCATCTGCCGCTGTTGACCGGTGTGGAGGGTAAGCTTTCCAAGCGTTTGGGCAGTTTAGGTGTGCGCGAACTCAAAGCCGAAGGTGTGGAAGCTCTGGCCATCTGCTCGTTCTTGGCTAAACTCGGCACTTCCGATGCCATCGAGCCGTATTACTCTCTTGATGAACTGGCACAATCGCTTGATTTTGCCAAACTCGGCCGCTCACAGCCGAAATTTGACGAAGAAGAACTCAAGCATTTCAACACCAAATTCGTGCGCTCTCTGCCGTATGCGGTAGTTAAGGACCGGGTTGACGTCAGCGAAGAATTCTGGAACAAAGTGCGCCCGAATTTAAATGTGGTTGATGACATTAAGGCTTGGGCTGATATTTGTCATCACGAAGTAACTCCGGTTATGGAAGATAAAGCATTGACCGATTTGGCTGCTTCGGTATTACCGCCGGAACCGTGGGATGAAAACACGTTCAATGAGTGGCTGAATGAGGTTAAAGCGCAAAGCGGTAAAAAAGGCAAAGAGCTGTTTCACCCGATTCGCAAGGCCCTGACCGCGCTCGATAACGGACCGGAGCTGAAAACTCTGTTACCTCTCATCGGCTATGAAAGAACCTTAAAACGTCTCAAAGGCGAAAAAGCATAACACTACTTTCCGCGTTATTCTTAGTGAACATTACGAGCGAAGAATCCGGATAAAAAAGAGGAAAAAATATGACACAAATTTATTTGCACGATACTTTAAAACAACGCAAAGTCCCGTTTACACCGATTGATGAAAACAATGTACGGATATATGTCTGCGGCCCGACCGTTTATGACAAAGCCCATCTCGGCAACGCCAAAACGCCGGTGGTCTACGATGTTTTGTATCGCCTGATGTGTCATGTTTACGGTAAAGACCACGTAACCTATGTTTCCAACATTACCGATGTTGACGACAAGATTTTGAACAAACACAGAGAAACCGGCAAGTCCATTCGCGAAATTACCGAACAAACTTATAATTGGTATATTGAAGATATGGCCAAGCTCAACGTTTTGGCACCGAATTATCGTCCGCGTGCTACCGAATATATTGCCGATATGATTGAGCTGGTCAAAAAATTGCTGGCAAACGGCCACGCCTATGAAGCCGAAAAACAGGTTTTGTTTGATGTGGATTCAATGCCGGCATACGGCCGTCTTTCCGGCCGTTCGATGAAGGAAATGCTGGCCGGTGCACGTATTGAAGTAGCCGATTATAAAAAGAATCCGGCCGATTTTATTTTGTGGAAACCGTCGGATGCCGACCAACCGGGTTGGGACAGCCCGTGGGGTTACGGCCGTCCGGGTTGGCATTTGGAGTGCTCGGCGATGAGCTCCAAGTTGCTCGGCAACGATTTTGATATTCACGGCGGCGGCTCCGATTTGATTTTTCCGCACCATGAAAATGAGTTGGCGCAATCTTGCGGCGCGTTTCCGGGCACCAACTTTGCTCATTATTGGGTGCATACCGGTATGCTGATGATAAACGGCGTCAAAATGAGTAAGTCGCTCGGCAATTTTTACACGGTTGATGAAATCCTGGCAAAATATCCGGCCGAAGCTTTGCGCTTGTTGTTTTTAACCACGCACTATCATCAGCCGTTCAACTTTACTTTTGAAGGATTGCAAAATGCCAAGAGCGTGTTGGATAAATTCTATAATGCCCTTTTGAAAAATGCCGATGTGCCGACCAAAGAGGTTGCACCGAACCCGAAGGTGGTAGAAGCGCTGGCCGATGATTTGAACACTCCGTTAGCCTTGTCTTATCTGCACGAAACCGTAAATAATTTAAACAAAGCCGAAACTGCCGAAGAGCGTACTGCGCTCAAATCCGAATTGTTGGCCGATGCCTATATGCTGGGGCTATTGTATAATGAGCCGGAAGCATGGTTCAAGGGCGAAAACAATGACGAAGCAACCGAAATCGAGGCGCTGATTCAGCAACGTGCCGAAGCTAAAAAGAATAAGGATTGGGCCACCGCCGACGCTATTCGCAATTCGCTCAAAGAACGCGGCATCATTTTGGAAGATTCCCCGTCCGGCACTACTTGGAAAAAGGCATAAATCTAAAAAAGGATATTGACAAGCCCGAAAACTTCAGATATAAGAATCACGAATTAAACGCCGACATAGCTCAGTTGGTAGAGCAACTGATTTGTAATCAGCGAACAATTTTCCAAACAATCAAAAAATATTTAATAAAATCAATATGTTATGCAATTTATTTTTTGCATAAACCACCGCTTTTTTGCCCGAGTGAGCGCCGAGTGAGTGAATTTAATACTGTTGCCTACAATTCTATTCATTTTAATACATAATGCTTGATAAAAGAAAATCCGCCAAGCGGCGGACTTTGAGAGATGTTTTTCAGAGTTAAAAATTAACAATTTCACCGAGTAATTCAGCGGCTTCTCTAACCGGCTTACTTGATAAATAAGCATAACGTTCCGTAGTGCGTTGGCTTTTATGTCCGAGCATCTTGCTGACAATATATAATGACTCCCCATTTTCAACGCAAATACTTGCGCCCTGATGGCGCAAATCGTGTATGCGATAATCCTTTATACCTGCGTTCTTTAATATTGTGCCCCATGCCCTTTTGATGTCTTTTAATCTATCAGTATAATTCGGGCCTTTGAAAATATAATCATTCATTTCACGTTCCGGCAAATCATAAAGTTGTTTCAGGATTTTTATAGCTGTATCGCTTAGATAAATCGGTTTCCAGCCGGTTTTACTTTCTGGTTGAAACAGGATTTTACGTTCCCAATCAACTCTGCTCCAAAGTGCTGTCAATATCTCATTTTTGCGTGCCGTGGTTAATAATAGCAATTTTATGGCAGAAACGGTATATATCATATCGCGTTTACGGTCTAAAGCCAAAATCAATTCCGCCTTCAACGAATCCATCTCACTTTCGGATAAAATACGCTGTCTTGGTTGTTCCGGATAATGTTCGATATTTTCCAAATCTATAATTAAACCGCGCTCTTTTTTGATTTGTTTGCATAAAACACTTGCTAATGCCAACATTCTATTTGCACAATATGGAGCATTCGCTTTTGAAACGTGTATTGCTTCAAAATCTTTGCTTGTTAGGTCAAGCAATTTTTTCTTGCCGAGTTTGGGTTTTATATCGTGTTCCCAATATGTCTTATTATTTTTTAGGTATTGTTCTGGATTTCTATGTTTTGGAACAAAATTTTTTACAAAGCAGTTATCCCAAAATTCTTCGAGCGTTTCACAATCTCGATATTCTTCCTTTTGTTCTTGTGGATCTTCGCCATTTTTTACTTTTAATAAAAACTCTGCGGCTTTTTCTCTGGCAATTTGTGTCGGCATAAATGAAGTTTCGCCAAATAAATAATATCGTTGAATTGCATTTCTGCCGCCTTCCTTATGATAATAACGAAGCACATATTTCTTTTTACCGTTTGGAATAACTTTTAATCCAAAACCGGTAATTGTGTCGTCCCAAATATAATAAATCTTATCTGTTATTTCGGCTTTTTGAACAACCGTTTGCGTTATATGAACCATTTTTACCTCTCAATTAAAATTTATCTCTCTATACTATTCTGGCATACCCACCGCCGAGTGCAAGTTCTTTTTTAGGTAAAATCAACAACTTACAATATTTTACAATTAAAAACAACGACAAACTGTTAATAGAATCTTAATTAAAGTAACCGGTCATCTTTGCAACCTGCAGATTCGGCGAATCCCAAGTATTAAAGGTTTCCAAAGTTAAACTATTGCCATGAATAACGCGTACGCTTAAACCGAGCAGACTAAGCTGCGTGTATGTCATATCCACACACAACGCGTCAATATCTGTCGCCTCTATATAAATCTTGCCGCCTAAATTATCGTAACCGCGATTTTTCATACACCGAACCAAACCAATAACCATCGCACCGGAACCGCACGCTGGCTCTGCAACTCTAAAATAACCTTTTTCCTTTAAGGCATTTTCCACGTCGTCACCCAAAGTTATTTCGGCCATAAATTCGCAAATATGTGGCGGTGTGAAAAACTGGCCGTTAAAATGTTGGCTCAAGTTCAATTTTTCAAAAATTGTTCCGAGATAATCTTTCGGCTCTTGTAATAATAATGACGTTAAATTCGCCAACATCAGCGGAAAATAGTCATTAAAAACCTCTTTTTTATACTTGCCGACAACTTTCAAATACTCATTTTCGCGGCTTTCGTATAAATCCCGATAACAGCTTTTTGCCATTATCGGGTTATCTTTATAGGCATTATGCAAAGAACAACTGCATATCTTGCAAAAATCCTCGAATACTTGATACAAAGGAAAATGGCTTAATCTTGAAACTGTTTCCAACTTCTCGATTAAGCCTTTTTCTTCAAAAACTACTTCTTGCTTTTCTTGCTCGATTTTTTTTTAGCCTTTGCCGACTTCTTTGTCTTTTTGAAATTCGGCTCAACTTCCTTAGATTTACTGGCTTGTTCGAATACTGCCTCATCTTCCGGTGTCATAGGTTCCGGCTTTAATTCAGCTTCATTGTCCTCATATTCCACCGCCAAAGAGATTTCAGAAACATTAAGAGGAGCATTTTCGTTTTGCTCCTCTTGTGTTACGTCTTCGCTTTCCATTTCCTGCTGTTCGTAAACCATTTTACCGTCGCTGTCGTATTTTATGACGTGACATTCGGCAACAACTTGCGGTTTCTTTTCTTCTTCCGGTGCATCCATGCCTTTACGTTTTGCATACTGTTGGCAAAAATCAATAAATTCGGCACTTACTGTCGCCGGTTGCTTTTTAGTAATTGTGTCGTTAAAAATCCGCTCAATGTCTATTATGGTAATTTTTCCGAACTTCTCGCTATAGTCAGCGATTGCACCATCACGCTGAACCGCGCTGTAATCATTGTCGCTATAAACATTGACCATAGGAGCAAAGCCGTCGAATTTCATAAAAAAGTGGAACTTATTATAAAAGTCATACATAGCAACTTTTAAGCCATCGCCGGTTTCCATTGTGGCAATCGGCTTTTTGCGAGTTAATGTCGGTTTACGGTTTCTGAATATCATCTCGGTATAGCCCGGATATTTATTTACATCAAATGTCATTTTCGTTCTCCTTAATATTCTTCTGGTAATAAAATTGTTAAAACACGGTTTGTGAGTGCCGGATTACTTGGGTCTTCCGAACAAAACTCATGGTTCAAGTCATAATAATCAATCTTCCAAAATACCTGAACATCATCAACTTCAAGACTTCCGAAGTCATGTTCATTATATGGGTCATTTTCATAATCAAATTCGTTAAACTCTCTGACTTTCTGTAAAACCTTTGCTTTTAATACCGGCTCTAAGTTATCAATACCATCGGTTATCAAAACTTGTCCGCCGATAAAAGTCTTGCGGAATTTATCGTTAAGTTCTCTAATTTGCTTTCTTTTATTCGGATTGTTTTGCCAATCGTCATCTAAAATATTTTCTGCCATATTCATTTCTAACCTCTTGATTTTACTAAATTATCTTTACATATTCTATACTGACATATCCACGGTGAAACGCAAGTACTTTTTTTAATAAAAATGCTGATTTTTCAATAATTTAGCATTATTTTTAGGTAACAATTTATTACTAAAATATTTTTTATTGTTTTTTAATGATTCATTTTATATAGTGAATCTCGTTGGGATAAGCCCAATTCTCAACTGGATATTGACAATCCAATCGACGCGGGCAAAGACATAGCTTTTGTATTAC
>CAKJXZ020000020.1:0-78776 GCA_918234285.1 Pseudomonadota bacterium
CTTCGGGCAATTATATCTTTCCATCAAATCATCATCGCAATATATACTTTTATCATCCGACATTTGAGGCAATCCGAATAAAGATAATAAGTCATTATTTTTACTGCAACTAAAATCTCCGCCGACTTCTTGCGGTGCTCCTTTTAAGGTAGTAAGCTTATTACCATAGCAATCAAATTTTCCGCCGACTTTTTGCAAAGATCCCTCCAATGTGGTTAGTTTGTTATTGCGACACACAAAATATCCGCCGACATATTGCGGAGCCCCTTCAAGCGAGGTAAGTTCATTTTCCTGACAATAGAATCCTCTGCCGATTTCCTGCGGTGCACCTTGCAAAGAAGTCAGATGGCTGTAATCGCACCAAAAACTTCCCTTCACCTTTTGCGGTGCGCCTTTGAGCGAAGTCAGATAATTGCCGCTACAGATGAAATCCCCTTTAACCGTAACCTTCGATAAATCCGGTAGTTCGGTTAAACCAAGTTCCGCCAGCCAGACATCTCCCTCAATCACAAAGCCGTCCGGCAAATCATAGAGGTTATATGTTCTGTGTTTTTGCCTGATTGGTATATATACCGAAGGGTCGAAATTTCCATCATATTTCTTATTTATTATCCGGTTTTTCAGTTGTTTCAATAAATCTTTCAGCATACTCTACCGCTCCGCCATTGTCTTTATGTCTAACATAACAAAAAAATCCGCTTAATGCAACAGATTTTTGACGAAAAACCGGCATAAAAAATATTCCCCGGCTTACGACGGGGAATATTGTTCAAGCATATTATTTCGTTATTGCAGCGAGCTGTTCAAACTGCGAATAATCTGATTTTGTTTAGCTATATCAGTCGGTGTAATAACTTTGGCGCACTCATCGCTGCGTTTTTCCAAAATCTCCGGCGCAGATTGGCTAAAGAACGAATCTGACATTTGAACGATTTGATTATAGCGTGCCTCATTAATTCCGGCCGAAGCGGCAAAAAATCCGGCAGCACGGCGCATTCCGGTATTTTCACCGTTACCAAGATAACTCAGGCAATAGACGATTTCTTCATCACCGACACTAATATTGGCATTGATGTCGGATTTACGCGGTTTGAACACCGGCTTTTTGGCTACCGGTTTCGGAGCGTTTTTCTCTAACTCGGCTTTGCGGGCTTCTGCTTTAGCCTTGGCTTCTTCAGCTTCTTTTTTAGCTTTTTCGGCAGCTTCTTCGGCTTCTTTTTTGGCTTTTACCGCTGCTTCTTCTGCTTCTTTCTTAGCCTTCAACTCGGCTTCCTTAGCCTCACGCTCCGCAGCTTCGTATTGCAACAAACGGTTGGTCAAAACTTGGTTTTGCATTTGCAACAATTTAGCGGTTTCTTGCAACTTTATATTTTGCTGTGCCAATTCTTCCTGTTGTTTTTTGGCATCAACAACCGCAGCCTTGGCTCTTTCCACCAATGCATACAGACGGGCAGTTTCCGCATCGGAAATTCCGTTAACTTCGGCCGAAACTGCTGCCGGAGCAGGAGCAGGTGTTGCTACCGGTGCTACCACAGGAGCCGGTGCCGGGGCTGGTGCTACCGCAGGAGCCGGTGTCGGTGCCGGGGCTGGTGCTACCGCAGGTGCAGGTGTCGGTGCCGGAGCTGGTGCTACCGCAGGTGCAGGTGCAGGTGTCGGTGCCGGAGCGGAAGCCTTTGCCAACGCATTATGCAAAACGGCCGCCACATCTTCAACTTTTTTCTTTTCAACGATTTTCAAAGGGGTCCATCCTTGAGCATTACTGATATTCATATCAGCGCCGTAACGCAACAGAATATCGGCCATTTCGGCATTATTCAGAGCCACGGCATAGTGCAAAGCGGAATTACCCTGTTCGTTGACGGCATTAACGTTTTCGCCGGCGTTTAATAATTTAATCACCGCCTCTTTATTGTTTTGTTTAACCCCGTCAATCAATTCCGGTAACGAAGCGTAAGCTTGCGCTGAAAACAGCATAACAAACGCAAATAATAAACTTTTTTTCATATTCTTCTCCTTTGAACACGTCAAAAACTTTTTTGATAATAATCCTTTTTATTTATTTTGCAACATATTTTAAGGCCGACTGTCAACAGCCGACCTCAAAATATCAGAGTTTTAAATCAATATGCAACTCTTTGATTTGTTCTTCGGTAACCGTATTCGGTGCCTGCATCATCAAATCCTGCGCCTTACCGTTAAGCGGGAACAGGATAACGTTACGAATAATCGGTTCATCCAAAATCAACATAACCGTGCGGTCAATCCCCGGAGCACAACCGGCGTGTGGCGGAGCCCCGTATCTGAATGCGGTTACCAAACCGCCGAATTTGTTATCAACCACACTGTGTTCGTATCCGGCAATTTCGAAAGCACGATACATAACTTCCGGACTATGGTTGCGTACGGCGCCGGAAGCCAGTTCCACCCCGTTGCAGACCAAATCGAATTGATAGGCCAAGATATCCAGCGGATTTTTGGTATTAAGCGCTTCCAAACCGCCCTGCGGCATTGAGAACGGGTTATGCGAAAATTCTACGGCGCCGGTTTCTTCATTTTCTTCATAAAACGGAAAGTCCACAATCCAACACAGCTTAATTGATTTTTTATCAAACAAATCAAGCGCTTCGCCGATCATATTGCGAACAACACCGGCAAATTTGTTGATGACCTTTTTTGCTCCGCCCATGAAGAACACGGCATCTCCGTCTTTAACGTCAAAGGTTTGCTTCAGTTCGGCCAATTTTTCTTCACTGAAGAACTTGGCAACACCTTTGGCACCGCCGTCGGCAAAGGCCACATAAGCCATACCGCCCATTCCCTGCTCTTTGGCATAAGCATCAAACTTATCAAAGAACGAACGCGGCTTATTGCCGGCATTCGGAGCCTTAATTGCTCTGATTTGCTCACCGTTGGCAACTTTGGCATCATATACGCCGAAACCGGAGTTATTGAAAAACGGCGTAGCATCGGCAATAATCAACGGATTGCGCAAATCCGGTTTATCACTGCCGTATTTAAGCATCGACTCACGGAACGGAATGTGCATAAACGGCGCCTGACTTACGCTTCTGCCGAAAGCAAATTCGTTAAAAATCGTACCCATCGTGTGTTCGATGACTTTCATCACATCTTCCTGAGTGGCAAAAGACATTTCCATATCGAGCTGATAAAATTCGCCCGGCGAACGATCGGCTCGCGGATCTTCATCACGGAAACACGGAGCAATTTGGAAATAGCGGTCAAACCCCGAAACCATTAACAGCTGTTTGAACTGTTGCGGCGATTGCGGCAAAGCATAAAATTTACCGGGATTTAAGCGTGACGGTACCAAAAAGTCGCGCGCACCTTCCGGAGAAGATGCTGTCAGAATCGGGGTTTGATATTCGTTAAACCCCTGCTCGTTCATCAAACGGCGCATCTCGGAAATCACTTTGCAACGCAACAGAATATTGCTGTGAAGCACTTCGCGTCGCAAATCCAAAAAACGATATTTCAAGCGTAATTCTTCCGGTTCGTTACATTCGCCGACAACCTGTACCGGCAACACATCGGCGGCAGAATATACAATAACTTCCTCGGCTTTGATTTCTATATCGCCGGTCGGCATATTTTTGTTAACGCTTTCACGCGCCACCACTTCGCCGATAATGCCGATAACGCTTTCAACTCTGATATCTTTAATTTTATCAAACAAATCGGACGAGCTGTCAAAAACACATTGCGTAATGCCGTAGTGGTCTCGTAAATCGATAAAGCACAAATTGCCCAAATTACGTTTACGATGTATCCAACCGGCCAATTTGACCGATTGACCGATATGTTCAGCCCGCAGTTCTCCGCAGGTATGAGTCCGATATTCGTTCATTATTTCCTCTTTATTTATTAAAACTACTTACCTGTTCTAAAGCCAATTTATGATAAAATCAACCCTAAATTAAAAAAATATTAAGCACTGTTTGTTATTATAGCGGCGGAGGAAGAAAAATGCTTTTGATTGACAATACCGAGAAACTGAATGAGTTTTGTAAAATTTTGCAAAAACAACCGTTTATAACCGTTGATTCCGAATTTATCCGCGAACATTCGTATTATCCGAAACTATGCCTGATACAGGTTGCTTATGACGGCGATTCGGCCATCATCGACCCGCTTTCCAAGGCCGATTTATCCGCGTTTTTTGAGGTTTTGCAAAATCCGAATGTTGTCAAAGTGTTCCATTCCGGCAAACAAGACATTGAAATATTCTACAATTTGACCGGACAAACTCCGAAAAACGTGTTTGATACGCAAATTGCCGCCATGGTCTGCGGCTTTGCCGAGAATATCGGCTATGGCAATCTGGTACGCGAAATTACTAATGTTGATTTGGATAAATCGCAACGTTTGACCGATTGGAGTCTGCGTCCGCTCGACGAATCGCAACTGCAATATGCTATATGCGACGTAACTTATTTGGTTGATTGCTACAAATACTTGAAAAAATATATGGAAGAACATAATCGCACCGATTGGGCCGACGAAGAAACCTGCTGTTTGTGCGACGAAAGTGCTTATTGCATTGAGCCGGAAGAAGCCTGGCTCCGCGTAAAACACAATGCCCACTCCCCGCAATTTTTGGCGGCGCTGAAGTATCTGGCCGAATGGCGCGAACGGCGGGCGCAAAAGTTCAACACTCCGCGTTCCGGTATTCTGAAAGATGAAGTTCTGCTCAATATTGCCAGTGCCTGTCCGAAAACGATTGATGATTTGAAACACGTACGCAATCTCAAAGGCGAAATCGCCAACGGCCGTTTGGGCGCGGAAATTATGGAAGCGCTGGATAAAGCCAGACAAAACCCGATGCCGTCCGATGTTTGCCGTGCCGACCGCAAACAAAGTTGCAATATTCCGAACCACGAACAAAGCCTAGCGGAAATATTGAAGTTATTGTTAAAGATAAAAAGTCAGGAATCCGGAGTTATTGCCCGTTTGATTGCCACAGATGAAGATTTGCGCCACATCATTTTGAACCAACCGGAAGATACTCATACCATGCAAGGTTGGCGCTATGAAATCTTCGGACAATTTGCCGAACAACTGTGCCGCGGTAAACTGACTATTTCTTACAATCCGAAGAAGAAGTGCATCGAATTTAAATAATTATATACAAAAAATGTAAGAAATTACAGAAAACTCTTGATATAACGACGTGTTGTCTGTATTAATTATACAGTTTAATTTTTGAGGACATAACTCATGCCTTTGCTGATATTTTTCTTCGGATATATGTTTTTTGCTTCCGCAAACTGGGTAATTCGCAAATACGGCCCCGTTACTTACGAGCAAATAATTTTCCATCTGAATATGCCGTTCAGTTCGGAAATTCGCTTGATTTTGAGTTATTTACAAAATACGGTAATGACCGGCGCAATTATTGCTTTGGTTTTATGGATTTTGTTTTCGCAAAAATATCATTGGAAATTCAAAACCGTTGAAACCTGCCGAAATTATATATATCGGCATCGTTGGGCCATATCGCTGTTGTGGCTCGTCTTTTGCCTAGTATATTATTTCTTCAGAATGAATGTTTGGGCGATGATTAATCATCAGCAATATAAGCGGCTGACTTCAAATTTTTACGAACAATATTATGTTTATCCGCAGCAAACGCAAATCACCTTTCCGGAAAAGCCGCGTAATTTGGTTATTGTGTTTATGGAAAGTATTGAGGCAACTTTTGCGCAGACGCCGTTACACGATTATTGGAACACCGATTTAATCCCGGAACTGCATGCTTTGGCCGACAATAATATCAACTTCAGTGACAACCCGTATATCGGCGGAGCTTACCCGATTGACGGCACACAATGGACACAGGCCGGATTGTTTGCAAAAACCTGTGGTGCACCGATTCAATTGCCGATACGCGAAGCCAACTTTTTCCAACCGAAACAGGATTTCTATCCGAATGCGTGGTGTTTGTACGATATTCTGCGTGAGCAAGGTTATAACGAAAGTTTCATGATTGGTTCAAACGGCGAGTTCGGCGGTATGGACAGATTTGTTAAAACTCACGGCAAACAACGCTTTTTGGATACGCTATACTTTACCCGCTCCATGAGTAAACTGGCTTATAAAAAACGCCGGCAAAACATGCCGGACGAGCAGCTGTTCCCGTTGGCGAGAGAGGAACTCGAACAATTGGCCAAACAGGAAAAACCGTTTGTGTTTACGCTGATGACATTGGATACGCATTTCGGTACGCAGGATTTTTCCGACAAACTGTGTGAGCGCGCTTACGGGTCTGAAAATAACCTGCAAAACGTGGTTTCGTGTGCCAGCCGACAAATCGACAGTTTTGTGGAGTGGCTGCAACAACAGCCGTATTATGCAAATACTACCGTCGTTCTGCTCGGCGATCATTTGATGATGAATGATGCTTTTACTCCGGAAATGGATCGTAAACCGCTGAATATTTTCATTAACTCTGCCGTACCGGCGCAAAATGCCAAAAACCGCGTATTTACTCCGTTTGATATTTATCCGACAATTATCGAGAGTATGGGCGCGCAAATTGACGGACACCGTTTGGGACTCGGCACATCGCTGTTTTCCGCCGTACCTACGCTGACGGAGGGAAAAATATCGTTGCAGGATATGAATATTGAAATCCGCAAATCGTCTAAAATTTATGATTGGTTGCTTTACGGCAGACAAATTGAAGAATAAGGCCCTATCTGCGATATTCGCTTGCCGGATAACATCCCAAAATCTGGTATTCTTCCGAGAAAAATTTTAACTCAGCCAGAGCATATTGTAAGGCGCGTGAATGAACGTGTTGCTCCACCTCAATATAAAATTGTGCCGAGAAAAATTTACCGTTTATCAGATAGCTTTCGAGCTTTGAAATATTGATACCATTGGTGGCAAATCCGCCCAAAACCTTATACAGCGCCGCCGGAATATGTTTGGTCACAAACACGATTGATGTAATGAAACGGCCACCGTCGTTTACCGGAAACTCCTCCTCTTTTTGCATAATCAAAAAGCGTGTAGTATTGTTATTGGCATTTTCAATATTGGCTGCCAAAATATCCAATCCATAGATTTTCGCCGCCAGTTTAGAAGCAATCGCCGCTTTGGTTTTATCCTGCTCCAGCGCGATTTTTTCGCATGATTTAGCCGTATCTATACGTGAAATTGCCTTAATGCTGTGTGCCTTCAAAAATTCCGAACATTGTGCCAGTGCCTGCGGGTGCGAAGCCGCACTTTGAATATCTTCTAATTTAGCGCCTTTCACCGCCAAGAGCTGATGCTCGATACGCATAAAATGCTCGCCGACAATATGCAGTCCGGCTTCCGGCAATAAAAAATGCACATCGCTGACGCGACCGGCATTGGAATTTTCAACCGGTATCACCGCCTTATCGACATCGCCGTTTTTCACCAATTCCATCGCTGTTTCAAACGTATCGCACGGAATATATTCCTGCTCCGGAAACAATACACCGCACGCAATATGCGAATAAGCGCCGGGAACGCCCTGATATGCAATTTTCATCATTGTTTTATCCTTTCTCGAATTCGCCTCAAAATAAATAAAAACCGCAAAGAAGTCAAGCAATGCCGTAAACGGTTGTTTATAATAAAAAAACGAGCGTCCGTAATTTGCATACAGACGCTTGTTTTTTTTATAAATTTTCCGGATCTATTTGGTATTTGTTCACGGCTTGCAGATAACTTTCCACCGTCAACCCGACACCGGTACCGAAATCTTCATCAATCTCGTCGGCGATATGCACGTTGCAATCGCGCTCAATCATACAGATGGTTTCCCACAAATCAAGTGAATCCAGCCCCAAATCGGCATAGATTTTAGCCTTTAGCAAATCTTCATCGGACATTTGTCGGATATTGTTCAATACCTCCAAATAGCCGTTGTTTTTGTCGCGGGCGGTGATGATGCGGTCTCCCTCAATCATTTGCTCCACCGTTTTTCTGAATTCGCGGAGCGTAATTTCTTTTTTTGCCATACAATTATAGTTTTTAAAATATCAGAATAATCACTAATTGCCTTTGATTATATTTTTATATTTCGACTTGTCAAGTTCTAACCGACTAAAAAAACTGAAAAATTTGCCGCAAATTATGCGCTTGACAATATTATATAAATATGGCATAATGTGACAAAATTTTGATAACTTTATGAGGATAAAACAATGTCAGAGAATGATGATGAAGCCAGAAGCAGTATGATAAAAGCTTCATGGAAGAAGAAATTGGAAGAAGCGGCTAAAACAAACAATTACGAAGAATTTGCAAAAGCTGCCAGAAATCTTTCAACAGCTGAGATGTTTCAGGTAAAAGATTCTGAAGGACGGAATGTGTTTCAGATGTCATTACATTTTGCCGAAAACGGCGATATTACCAAAACTGCGGCCTATCAATATATAACTCAGCGCGACCCTGATTGGGAAACTTCGGAAAAGATTGCTCGTGCCGCATGGCAGTTGGATAACAATAACTACTCCATTTTGAGTTATTTGAATGACCATACTAATGATTCCGGCGGGGTTGCCGCCACTTTGTTGGATTTGAAAAAGAATTTGGATTTGAATCCGAAGTATAGTGTTTCCAATGCTTATATGGACTATTATGACCAATTGTTGCTCGAAACACATCAGCCTTTGGCTTACGGCTACAACAGAGCCAAGAAGACGGATAGAGACGGCGAAGAACATGAGACCGTCTCCGATGATAACGGCAACTACTACGGTGCTACCGCCGCTCGCAAAAAACGGGAGAGAGAAGAAATCGAAAAAAATGAGAAAAAATACGGCAAAGTCGGTCCGGGGGCTCCGAGAGTCAGCAGAGACGATTATATTAGGTAGTCCGACAAAAAATTTGTTGATTTTGTAACAAATTGTGCTAGTATGTTCGCATACTAGTACAATTTTTTTATTATTATCAATTTATGGAAAAGAAAAAGCAAATCGTGGCCATTCTGCAAAAAATGCGGGAAAATGGCATCACTATCAAGGATTTGACTGATGAACTGTCACGCAATCCGGAGTTGTTACAGCAAAAGTTTGACCTTCTGTGTCTGGTCAACGGAGTTCCGCAACGTCTGCCTTTAGAAAAAGGCATGAACAAAAACCCCATCGGCATTTTTCCGTTTGCCGGCGAATGGTATCTGGAACTGGCACAGGAAGGAGGCAAGCTGCGTCATCAGGTTAACGAAAGTCGCCTGCCCGACCGCGACATCTGGCTTGAGATCTACAAGTTGCAAGATGCCCTCAATGCACAGTTGCTCATCATGGGACAACCCCCGCTCAAAGGAATGTATTTCTCTCGCGGCGGCGGTATTAACTGGGTGATAACTTTCGACGGCAACAAGCTTGCCATGCCTGAAGAAAGCGTTTCTGCCACAACCGTTGCAAACGTGCGCTACTGCGGTATGCTCTGATTCCTATTTTAATCCCCGTCTTTGCATAAAGGACGGGGATTAATGTTATAATAAAGAATTATTCTGCAAAAACTCAAAAATTTCTTCGGCCAGCAGTCGATGCCCTTCGGTAGAAGGATGGGTGGCATCTTGATACAGTGTTTGCAAATCACGCGCCTTCCACTTATCATAGCGGGCAAAGAACAACACGTTATATTCGGCGCAGATATCCCTGATTATCTCGTTATAGCGCACAACATCGCTGTTATATCTGGTTAAACTGGCATCCTCGGTATATTTTTCCTCAACTACCGGCAGCAAATCCGTAACCACGATTTTGGCACCGGTTGACTGCAAAAAGCTCAGCAATTTCTGC
This sequence comes from Pseudomonadota bacterium, assembly GCA_918234285.1. Lineage (GTDB taxonomy): Bacteria > Pseudomonadota > Alphaproteobacteria > RF32 > CAG-239 > RUG410. The sequence goes on from CAKJXZ020000020.1 coordinate 9,801, forward strand.
CAATACATAATGCGTACCCCTTCGGAAAAATCAAGTTGCAAATCGCTGTTTTTACGGCGGCGCAAATCGTTAATACCGATATTGACGATAATCAAATCAAATTTACGCGAACCGACTTCATGCAGGGCGCGATTATAGGCGTCGGCAATATTGTCACCGGACTGAGCCATATTATTGAACATATATTCGCCGGCCTTTGCCCGCAACATCATTTTACCTAAACGAGCGACCCAACCTAAATCCTCGGCATCATAAAAACCGTGAGCGATACTGTCGCCGATAATTCCTATTAACTTAAGCATTGTTTCTCCTTTTTTATCATTATGCCGAGTTTATAAGACATTTTCCACCGATATGCAACAAAAAAAGGCCGCATAAATGCGACCTATGTGTGCTATTGCTGTATACTTGATAATTAAATAAGAAAAGACGCTTATCCTCGCAGATAGGCGTCTTTTCTTTAAACACTGATTTTACAGTTCTTCCTGTTTCTCCGTGAGTAGCTCAAGAAATTCCTTCACCGTCAAATTCTCATCACTACCGATGGCTGCCTCAATACCGTTAATCCCGACACCGTGTAAATTCTCCATAGCATTCACGATTTCCATAGTGCTGATAAAATCAAGACCTAATTCGGAAAAAAGTGTTGAGTTGCCGAGCTTTTCATCGGATGTTTTTTTCAACAAAGTAATGGCATCCTTGTCCAACAACTTTGTGTGATGAGATTTGATAACCTCATTCCATGCCTCGCGAAAATCGGAGACGGTAAATACATGTTTTTTCATAATTAAAAATATTTAAAAAATTAGTAACTGCGTTGATTATATCATGCGCCAAATATATGTCAATTAGTTTTTTGCCACAAAAAAGGCCGCATAAATGCGACCTTTTTGCATTTTTCGTTCTGATTAACGTTTTGATAAAGCACTAAAGGCTTTTATTGCGTAAGATCAATATGTTACACTCTTAAAAATTCTATGTGAAGGTGCTGTTAAAGTACTAAGAAGTGTGATTTTATCGTGCTAAATAATTTGCCATTTGCTTACAATGCGCTACATGATTTGATCTAGCTATTTTTACGGCTTCTTTCAGCATTTCATTATAGTTAGGTTCATTATACATACGATATTTAAAATCTTCTTTTTCTGCCCGCTCTTTTGCTTCAATATCTTCCTTGCTGGGAATTATTTTTGCCCCAATTTTAAATGTAGCCTTTGTTGGTTTAGAGTTATTTTCAGTTTCTTCCTCTTGGATATCTTTTAAAATAGTCCAAGCGTCCTTCCTGGCCTGTATTGATGAAAAGTTACATATTTTATCGTCTTGACCATTCATTTTATACCACATATCTCTCAAATTATATTTGGTAAGCAATACACATGAATTGTCGTTTTCTTCCGTTACAAAAGGATTTGTAACGTCTTGTTGCTGTTTTGAATGATTAACATCAATTTTATATTCAGGTAACAACAATCCCAAAAAATCGCTCATTTCTTTACGCATATCTTCGCCGTGAGAGTCATGATAATAAATTGTCTTAGTTCTATTATCAACAGCCATTGCTACGGCATGCGCTCCACAAAAACATTCTCTTGAAGGTATTGTAACGTGATAAAAATTATAAGGGTTCTGAGTATCATTAAGCAACATTGTTCCCATATCAGCTAAAGTACGAACAGTAATTTTACCTTGAATAGATTGCCCCTCCATATTACTGCAATATAATCTTTTGGGGGAAATTCTATTTTGTGTAAATAAAACATTATCTAAATCTTCACTTTTTTCATTCCATGTTAAGTGAATATTTAATACATTTTTTTCATCGTATTTGGCGGTCATATCTTAATCTCCGTAATATCGCTTAGATGTCTAGTGTACTATAGATTTGAGAATAAATCAATATATTTATAATTCTACAGATATATTTTTCGGGATTGTTCTTGTAGTAATTCTTGCGCCAAACCCAATAATCATCAATGACGCTTTCTGTAATCTCTTCAATGTTATAATCACCAAAATAAGGGAAAAAGTAGAGTCTGGCACGGCTGGTATAAAAATCCTTGCGATATTCTGACTTTTCGGCTCGGCTGAACCATTCATTGTATATTTGCCGGAATGTCTTGGTCTTTAGGGGTAGGTTATTTATTTTCTTGAAACGCATATTGTCATAAGTATCTTCGGCGAATTTTAAGGCTTTACCGAGATTTGGCGTTTGGCAAGACAAGATAATATAACCTTTTATGCCTTCAACACGTAAACGGCATTGAAAGTTTTTGGAGTTTGGACGTTTATAAAGCAGAATTCGCCCATCACGATAGGTGTATGTTTCGCTATAAAAATTACCCATTTTTACCCTAAAAACTGTGAAGATTATGTGAAAATGGTAAATTAGAATTGTCAAGGGTTATGTGAATATTATGTGAAACAAAAAAATGGGCTGGAAAATTTTCCAACCCATTGAAATAAAACGATTTTTTGTATCGTCTGATTAACGTTTCGAGAATTGGTAAGAACGACGAGCTTTTGCTTTACCGTATTTCTTACGTTCAACCACACGGTCATCACGAGTTAAGAAGCCTGCGCTCTTCAAAGTTGCGCGCAATTCCGGCTCGTATTCGTTCAAAGCCTTGGAAATACCGTGCTTAATAGCACCGGCCTGACCGGACAATCCGCCGCCTTTAACGGTGCAGATAACGTCGAATTCATTTTCACGATTGGTGATGGCAAACGGTTGATTGATAACCATCTTCAAAACCGGACGTGCAAAATATTCGTCAATCGACTTGTCGTTAATGGTAATGTTACCTTTACCCGGCATAATCCATACGCGAGCAACGGCATCTTTACGTTTACCGGTAGCATAAGAACGACCTTTCTTATCTTTTACCGCCTTACGGGTTGCCTTTGGCTCTTCGGCCGCGGCTGTTGCAGCTTTAATATCCTGCAAAGATTCAATTTTCTTTCTAGCAACCATTATAATGCACTCCTTTTATTCTTAGAGTTTTGAGAAGCAAAATCCCAAACAATCGGATTTTGAGCCGTATGCGGATGTTCCGAACCGGCATATACTTTGAGCTTTGTCATCATCTGACGACCGAGCGGATTACGCGAAATCATGCGTTCAACAGCCTTTTGAATTACGCGTTCCGGAAAACGACCGCTCAAGATTTTACCGGCTGTGGTATCTTTTACGCTGCCGATATAACCGGTGTGCTTATAATAGTGTTTGTTAGCGAGCTTTTTGCCGGTCAATTTAACTTTGTCGGCATTGATAACAACGACATAGTCGCCGCAATCCAAGTTCGGGGTGAAATAAGGCTTATTCTTGCCGCGCAGAATCTTGGCGATTTCAGCGGAAAGACGACCTAAAATAACACCTTCGGCATCGACAACATACCATTTTCTTTCGATGTCCGACGGTTTTGTTGTATGTGTAGAAATCATTTTAATCTCTCTCAAAAGTTAATGTTAATTCGGTGTTAATATACATAAAGTTTTGCACTTGTCAACTAAAAAATTCATATTTTTTCAATATTTTATCACTAAGGTATAATAATACCTCATATTTAATTGTTTGTTTTTCAATAAAAAATAATTATTCAACATAAAATCATTGACTTATCGTCTTTTATGTGTTAGTTTGTCTGCCATGATTTAATTATGATGCTTATTTTTAGAATATAATATTACCGTTTCAAAATATCGTATTTATGAAAAAAATTCTGCTGATTTTACCGTGTATTGCGGTGATGTTCCTGTTTGTCGGTTGCTCGTGGCTGGACAGCGAACCGGTCGAACCGATGATTCTGGGTATTACACACATTGTTAATGACCGCGGCTCGACTTATGCCGAAATCAATTCCGTGCGCTATCCGGTCGAGTATGTATTCATCGGCGAAACTCACCCGAGATTCGGTGACGATCTTACTGTCAATCCGGCCGACGGTATGCAGGTTACTGTGGTTGAGATGACCGGTAACAACCGTGCGCACCAGGGAATTCAGTTTATGCTTGGCGAGTGGGACGAAGAACAAATCGAGCAAGCGTTCAGTCAAAACTACACCTTCGGCTTTACGGCTTTGGGTTTTACTCTGTTTTTGATTATCGGCATAATGACTATGCTGATTATTGAAGATAAAAGGCAAACAAGAAAGTATGCCCCAAATGTAAATACCCGATAAGTAATGGCCAAACCATCACTCCTCCTCCGAACAAAATTTCGGCGGAGGATTTTTTTATGTTTTAATGTTTTATAATTTCCAAACCGGAATATTCGGCCTCGACGATTCCGCCGATTATCACGGCCACATTGTTAAATCCTGCTTTTTCAAACATTTCCGCCGCTTGCGAGGCACGATTACCCGAGGCACACAAAATATTGAGTGTATCGGCACCGGTCAAACCGTTTTCTTTAATAAACTCAATCGGCTGCAAATCGGCCAATTCACGATGAATATGCGGAATTTTCAGTGCCGCACGCCGATATTCTTCCGAAGTTCGCACATCTAAAATAATGGAATTGCCGTTCAGGCTGCCGGGTTTTATAAAACGCATTTTTCCTCCTTTTTTATAAGAGATAATGCATTTTAATAAAAATTAAAGCTCATCGATGGTTGTTACCACGAGCGGCCGCCGCCTCCGCCGAATCCGCCGCCGGAAAATCCGCCGCCTCCGCTACTGATGGTACTGGAGCGCGAAATTCCGCCGTTTTCGATACTCGGCATCACCGCCGAATGAAAGCCGCTGGTAAAGCCGTCAAAGTTGCTGAGGTTATACGCCGGTCCGACCACCCATTCCGGCGGCGGCATCGCTATACCTTCAAAGCGCTTGATCCACACAGCGGAAATTCCTAAAACATAGGCATAAGGCAGAATCTTATAAAAGTATGACGGATTTTCTTCGACCATTTTCTCCAAGCGCTCTTTTTCCGCCACCTCAATAAACTTTTTCAATCCCAGCAATTTGCCCTTAAGCAGACGACCTTTGATATTCGGCTTCAACATTTCCACATAGCAAACGGTCGTAATTAATATACAAAGCAATCCGCCCACAACCTGCGTAGTATTATTCTGCGAAATATAATTCATCAGCTCGCCATAAAGCGGAATCATGAACAGCAATGCGTATATTCCCGTATATAATCGGCTCCCTAAGGTGGTATTATTTTTAAGAATTGCCTGGAAGAATATCAACAGCATAAATACCACAACCGCCACCAAAAAGAGAGTGTCGGCAAAAATTTTATACCCCAAAACCGAAAATACGGTAAGCATTACGTTACCGACAAGGCATAAAAATACCGTTGACGGGAAAATACCGCTTATCGAAGTTTTTTCATAAAAACGACTTTTCTTTTTGTTTTTGTTGGCATCGTCGAGCAAACCGTTCCAACCGGTATAAAACAGAGAAGATTTCTTAAGCATTTTATCCGTTACTTTACCGTCTTTATCGGCTTCGGAACTCAGTAACAACAACAGTTCTCGCTCGTCTTTATTGTCTCCCGGATACGGTTGAAAATCGGATAAGGTAAAACTCTTGCCTTTGGTGTCTATCTTCAAAAAGCCGTCGTTGGCAAGCTTGACAATCAGCGCAATCATGCCCTTTTCCGTAACCTTTTCATTCATTATCAACTCGGCATCAACACCGTTCATTTCTTCCGGAGCGCGAAAAGTTACCACCGGTGTAACATGTTCGTCTTTGCCGTACAAATACCATATTACGAAGGCTAAAAATGTACACAAAAATAACCCGAGCCACACAGCTTTCACCATTCGGTTATAAGCCGCCGTATCAAAATACCCTTTCGGCACTTCAACACGCAGAGTAATACCCTCGCCCGGTTGCAAAACGTGGCGGGTTTGCCCCCAAATCACATTATCTTTGACCGCATATTCACCCTCGCCGTTAAAACCGCGTGTACCGTATCTGCCGATAGAAAGTCCTACTTTATTTTCTTCAACCGCTCTCGGCATTATAACTCTGAAAACAACATGATGAATCGGTACATTCCATTCGGTACCGATAAGGTTATAATAAAATTCCGATTTATTATCGATGATTTGTTGGGCATATTCAATATTGTATACTTTCGGGCCGGTAATCAACTTATTGGCATCGCCGATTTTTATATCGACATAGCTGCCGTAATCTGCAGTAAATTGTTCATCCGCGGAAATGCCGTAAATTTTGCTGCCCGTACGCGGAATTGAGCGAATGATACCATGCGATGGAGCGGTGAAAACCACCGAGATTTTTTCTCTGACCGTAACCGTCTTATTCTGGTAAACCATCATATCAACTTCGTAATTTTCAATATAAAAATTCTCTGCTCGTGCGGCTCCGGCCACGATTATAGATACCAAAAATACAATTATCCGCCAAAACTTCATACTTTCCTCACATATCTTCCGCCGGTTCATCGTCGTCATATAAAGAAGATGCTTCCAAGGCCGCCGCTACTCCCGACGGGAAATTACGCATAAAATTCCTGATTTTGAAATTATCGTTCTCCGTCCACAAAGGTATCGGAATTTCAATACCTTCAAACAGCTTCATCCATTCGCTGTTCAGTCCCAAAACATGGGCGTACGGCAAGATTTTATAAAAATAAGACGGATTATTGCGCAGTGTCTTTTCAACGCTCTCTTTGTCGGCAAATTTGATAAAGTTCTTCAAACCGAACAGTTGGCCGCGATATAATCTGCCGATGGCATTCAGCGGCGGCATTTGCAAGAAACACACCAGAGAGATGATCGTGCAACCGATGCCGATGATAATTTGTAATATATCTTCTTTTTGAATATCCGAACTGCAACTCAAACACAGCAAACCGATGGCATACACCAAAAACAGTCCGCCGACAATCTTGGCGATTAAACTGGTCTTGCGGAAGAACTTAATACCAATAAAACCGCTTACCAACACCAGCGCGGCAATCAGTAAATATCCTTCGGACAACACATAATCACGCATTACAAACAATGTCAGCAAGAAATTGCCGATTAAGCACGCAAGCATAATGGCGCGACGCAAATATTGCGCGCCCGATTTTCGATAAAAGCGCCGCAACGTTTCCGTATTTTTAGATAAATCAAGGATTTTATCCCATTTTTCATAAAATTTGCCGGATGATTTCATATCGGAGCTTTCGGCGACATCTTTGTCGGCAAACAACATCTGCATTATTTGTTTAACCAAGCGATTTCTTCCGGTATAATTTTTCATCTTAGTCAGCGTAAAATTCTTACCTACGGTATTTATAGTCAGATATCCCTTATTGGCCAAAGCAATAATCATTGCGGCCAATCCTTTTTCGGTTAAGTTACCGGAATGAATAATCTCTGCTTCGGCGGCATTGATACCGCGCGGCGGATTTTGCGACATAATCGCCGGAACCCGATCATCTTGACCGTAAGCGCACCACAACAAAAACGAAATCAGCGTCAGCAGCAATAATCCGACCCAAACATACGAGGCATAATTTTTACCGTTGTTGATAAAGAAATCGTCAGCAACATCAACTCTTATACGGAAAGTCTGCTTTGGTTTCAGATTACTCAGCGAAGTTCTGCCGATAATGCGGTCTTGTTTAAGTAAATATTCGGCTCCGTCATCAGCGCTTTTTACTTCTTTATTGTCTATAAACAGATGGATATCTTCATTTTTTACATAATCAGGCAGTTGTAATTTAAAGCGCACACTTTGCACCGGAACTTTCCACGTCGGTGGAACAATCTTAAAGTCAAAAGCATTATCATTACTGAAAATCTGGTAATTATAGCTGATTTTATATTGTCTCAACGCAGATTTCTGCTCTTCATTGGCAAAAACCTGTAACTGCAGTTGCCCCAATCCGTCATCTTCTTTATACGGAACCGACACCTGAACATCCGAAATGCGGCCGTGATATTTGGGAATAACGTGTTTTACTGCTTTAACATCAGGATTATTGAAATACACCGTAATAATTTCCTGTACATTGACATTACGTTCGGTGTCTACCGTCAGAAAAACATCGTAATTCTTGATATAATAATCGTAAAGCTCTCCAAATTTCGGCATTTCCATTGAAGAAGCGGAATTTTCTTCGGCACGGGCATTTACACCGACAACTAAACTCAAAATAAAAAACAGCCCCAATACTTTTTTAAAAATCGCTTTCATTTACGCATCAACCTTTATATTTTCACGTTGTTCTGCTTCAATTTCAAACAATTCGGCGCGTTGCATCCCGAATATTTTACCGATAAGCGAAGTCGGAAACAAATCAACAAAAGTGTTATATTCCCGCACCGTCCCGTTGTAATACTTACGGGCATCGGCAATATCGTCTTCAACCGAGCTCATCTGTTTCATTAACTGCATATAAGTTTCGTTGGCTTTCAACTCCGGATAATTTTCCGCCACAACCCAAAACCGCGACAAAGCTTGCCCTAATTGCACATTTGTATTGATTTTTTCGCCAGCGGATAAATCGCCGTAAGCTTGTGAGCGAATATCGGCAATATCCGTAAGCACATTTTTCTCATGCTTAGTATAGCTCTTGACGGCTTCCAGCAGGTTAGGAACCAAATCCCAACGTTTTTTCAGATAAACATCCATGGTAGAAAACGCTTCCTGCATATAGTTGCGATAACAAACCCCGCGGTTGTATCCCCAAATGAGCAAAATAACGACAATGCCGAATGCAATTAAAATATAAATTCCCAAATCCATAGTTCACTCCAATCAGAGGCGATTTTACCAGAAATTACACAAATATTCAAGTTATTCTTTATACAAATTACCAGAATACTTTTATATTTTAGGTTTATTTACAACAAAAAAGCGCCGCATATTCGCAGCGCCTTTGTTTCATTAAAACTTTATTCTCCTTCATCGTCATGAGGAATAATATCCGGCAAGGCGCCGATTGCCTGTTTGCGTTTGAGTTTGTTAACAAACTTGATGGAGCGTTGAGCGTCCCATTTGCGCTTACCTTCCTCACTTTGATAAATAACTTTATAAACTTCTATTGCCTGATCAAATTCGGATAATTTGGTCAAACACGATGCCAAGCCGTCGTAAAGCTTGTGCGTATAGCGCCCGTTAACAACAGCCTGTGCCTTTTTGTAGCACTTCAGAGCATCTTTAAACTTGAACATTTTTTGATATACGTAACCGATACTTATCCAGGCCTGCAAATCCGAACTGTTGATGTTCAGAATTTTGGTAAAGCACTTTAAGGCCGAATCGTTGTCCCCCATCAACTGATAGGTTACACCGATGCCGTTCCAGGCTTTTGTATTGAATTTATCGCCGGATAAGACCTTTTTAAAGAAAGAGATTGAACGATCGTATTGTTTAAGTTTTTGCAAAGTTACGGCAATACTTAAGAGGGTTTGCGGGTGTTTGTTATCTATTTTCATAGCTTCTTCCAACACATCCAGAGCCTCTTTATAAGAGAACATGTGTTGCAAGGCTATCGCCTTACCGTTCAATGCCTCCAAAGATGTTCTGTCGTTGGCAAAAGCTTCGTCAAAACAGGTAATAGCTTCTTTGTACAAGCCGCGCATACTCAAGGTTACGCCCTTGTTATTCAAGACTTCGACCGACTTCGGATTGATAGCCAACGCCTTATCAAAGCACGCTACCGCATCCGTATATTTACTCATTTTCTGATATGCAAAACCCTGCGAATTCAATGCTTTCCACGCACGAGGATTTTCCGCAATAACCTCGGAAAAGCGCTCTACTGCTTCTTCATACTGACCGGAATCAAGAAGTTCCTGTCCTCTCTTATACGATGTATTTTCATTTAATTTAACCATTTTTACCTCTTTCTTTACAGAATAATTGTATAAGGAATATCACATAAAGATAGTTATGTCAAGTTTTTTATAGTATCGATAACTGTTTGAAAATAGGCACATCTGTTCTTACTTCGATATATTGACACAAAAACTTTTGACAATTCTGCCGCATTAATTCGCGTTGTTGATGGAAATATTGCTGATAATTGGTGGTAAATCCCTCCACACCGGTATCGAACACAGCCTTTTGCGTATCGTATTGCGCGGCATAGACACCGTCTTGCGGAGCTATTTCTTCCAACACATCAAAAATATTAATGCAACATACCTGATGTTTTTTGGAAAGAATGGCGATTTTGCGGAATTTTTCGTTATCAAAATGGCTGAAATCGCTCAAAATAAACACCGTTCCCTGCCCTTTTTGATGAAACTGCAGCATTTTCAGAGCCTCGCTGAGGTCGGCATGATGTTGTTCAACCAATATTTCCTGAGTTTTTTTACTGATTTGCGTGAAGATATTCATCAAATTCTTTAAATTATTTTGTGGTCGGAAATACGTTGTATTTTCACCGTCAAACATCAACATCCCGAATCTGTCTTTATGTTTAATAGTCAGCCAGCCGATAAGTGCGGCGATTTTGGCAGCTGTTACGGACTTAAGTTCTTTACGGGTACCGAATACCATGGAAGCAGATAAATCCAGAACCACGATAATCTCGCGGTCTTTTTCCTCATTAAAAACCTTGGTATAAGGCTCGGATTTGCGCGCGGTAACCCGCCAATCAATATCCCGTACGTCGTCTCCGAAAATATAGGCACGCACCTCTTCAAACTCCATACCGCGACCGCGAAATGCAGACTTATTATTGCCCGAGCGTTGCGAAGTCGGCTTGTTGTGTCGATACGACATATACGGCAAATACTGCTGCTGGGCAATCAGTTCTTCCACGGTAACCGACAACCCCTTGTTTTCGTGAATATCGCCAGGTGTTTTTTCAGCAAATCCTATCATATTTTTCCCTAAGGCAACGGTACCAGTTTCAGTAAGCGGGCAATCACATCATCTGCCGTAATTCCGTTGGCTTGCGCCTCAAAGCTCAAAATGATACGGTGCCGCAACACATCAAACACCACGGCATGAATATCATCCGGCGTCACATAGTCGCGACCGGCCATCCAAGCGTGAATTTTTGAGCATTTATCCAAAGCAATGGTAGCACGGGGACTGGCGCCGTAAGCCAGAGAATTCTTCAGACTGGCATCATATTTTTCCGGATGACGGGTAGCCATAACCAGCTGCACCAGATATTCTTCCATCGAGTTGCTGAATTGCACGGAAAATGCTTCACGACGAGCGTCAAAAATATCTTTCATGCTGATGGCGCAAATGTTTTCCTGTTTTTTATTATCCAACGCATCCATTTCTTCGTCGCGTACCAAATGCAAAATCCGGCGTTCAACACCGATATCCGGTTGATCAATCCGAATATACATCAGAAAACGGTCGAGTTGCGCTTCCGGCAAATTGTAGGTTCCTTCGTGTTCAATCGGGTTTTGGGTAGCCATAACCATAAACAGACGCGGCAATTTATATTGTTTACCGCCGATACTTACCTGGCGCTCGGCCATAGCTTCCAAAAGTGCCGATTGCACTTTGGCCGGCGCACGGTTGATTTCATCTGCTAGCACCATATTGGCAAAAATCGGGCCGGAGCGAAATTCAAAATAACCGGTGGAAGCCACATAGATTTCGCTACCGGTAATATCCGACGGCAACAAATCCGGTGTAAACTGAATACGATTGAATGTTCCCTCAATGCAATCGGAAAGTTTTTTAATAGCCTTGGTTTTAGCTAAACCCGGTGCGCCTTCCACCAATGCGTGACCGTCGGCCAGCATGGTAATAATCAGCTTTTGCAACAATTCTTCCTGTCCGATGATATTCTGTTGCATATACTGTTGTAAACCGATAATTTTTTCCCTGATTTCAGACATATTGAACCTTTCAAAAACTTGTTTGTAAAAAACAAAAACGCGTTGCATTGAAGCGATAATATTATAAATCTATATATAATTTGTTAAAAAAATAAATACAAGCAAAATTTTAAACTAATGTCTGACGGAATTTTTGATTTGGATGATGACAGTGCCGCGCCGGTTTATGATAATATCAGCGCGCTCAAACGCTCTTTACCTTGGCTTGATGAACTTAATCCCGAACAACGGTTGGCGGTAGAAACCACCGAAGGTCCGTTGTTGGTCCTTTCCGGAGCCGGCACCGGCAAAACCAAGGTTTTAACCACACGTTTGGCTTATATTCTCTCAACGCTGCCGGTACAACCGTGGAATTGTCTGGTGGTGACATTTACCAATCGTGCCGCCAACGAAATGAAAGAACGGGTGCAGAATCTTATCGGCGATACCGCAAATTCCGTCTGGCTCGGCACTTTTCACCGCATCTGCGTCAAAATTCTGCGTGCCCATGCCGAACTGGTCGGTTTGCATGCCAATTTTACGATTTTGGGCGAAGATGATCAAAAACGCCTGATTAAACATATTTTGGAAAACGAAGGTCTGGACGAGAAGAAATATACGCCGCAAAGTTTTGTTGACAGCATCTCTCGTCTCAAGGATAAAGGCATAACCGTGGAAAAAGCCGAACAGAGTTTCCGTTCGACCGTCCTGTTATCGATTTACAAAAAATATCAAACCAGATTATTGGAACTTAACTGTGTCGATTTCGGCGATATCCTGCTATATACGCTGACGCTGTTGATGAGCAACCCCGATATTTTGAAAATATATCAGGATAAGTTCAAATACATTATGGTTGACGAGTACCAAGATACCAATGTTACGCAATATCTGTTTTTGCGACTGTTATCGCAACAATCGCACAATTTGTGTTGTGTCGGCGATGATGACCAATCCATTTATTCGTGGCGCGGCGCCGAAATTGAAAATATAATGCGTTTTCAAAAGGATTTTGTTGATGCCAAGATTATCCGGCTCGAACGCAACTATCGTTCGACCGCCAACATTCTGACCGCGGCTTCTGCTCTTATTGCCCATAACTCCACAAGGCTCGGTAAAACCTTAAAGGTGGCGGAAAACAGCCCGGCTACCAAATGCAGTAATGACAAAATCAAAGTGGTAAGCCTGTATAACGGTGAGGAAGAAGCCAAGTGGGTTGCCGATGAAATAGATGTATTGCACCGTGGCGGCACTCCGTATTCCGAAATGGCGGTATTGGTACGTACTGCTTTTCAAACCCGCGAATTTGAAGAACGTTTCATCTCCGAAGCCATACCTTATCAGGTCATCGGCGGGCCTAAATTTTATGAACGCGCCGAAATCCGTGATATCTTGGCCTATTTTCGCGTAATTTTGCAACCTAATGACGATTTGGCCTTCGAGCGCATTATCAACAAGCCGGCACGAGGTATCGGTGCCAAAACCGTGGAAAAACTGCAACAGGTTGCCCGCACCGGGCGAACCTCGATGTTTGCGGCAGTGCAATCGCTGTTGAATGCCGGCGGCTTAAGCGGCAAAGCTAAGGCCAATCTTGAAGATTTGGTGCAAAAATTTGCGGAGTGGCGACGCATTGTCAGCCTGGTTGACCCGGCCGATTTGGCCGAGGACGTCATTAACGATTCCGGCTATATGGATATGCTTAAAAACGACACTTCGGCCGAATCCGAAGGACGAATTGAAAACTTGCGCGAACTCATTAACGTTATGACCGACACCGAGCATTATCCGACCATGGCAGAATTTATGGAACACGTCAGCCTGGTAATGGATAACGACAGCAATCTTGATACCAATAAAGTTATGCTGATTACCTTGCATTCGGCCAAAGGATTGGAATTTGAGACGGTATTTTTGCCGGGATGGGAAGAAGCTCTGTTTCCGCACCAAAAGAGTTTGGATGAAGGCGGTGAAAATTCGCTGGAAGAAGAGCGGCGTCTGGCTTATGTTGCCCTCACCCGTGCCAAACATCGTTTGTATATTACAACTACTCTGAACCGCCGCATTTACGGTGAATGGCGCAACAATCAGCCTTCGCGCTTTTTGAACGAAATTCCGCCGGTTTGTTTGCAACTGAATAATCAGACCAACAACTGCTTTAACGGCAGCGGCAGCCGCTACGGCGGATACGACGACGGTTACGGACAAAGCGGATACAATAAGCGCGGCTATTCTTATAATAAATACGGCTACGGCAAGAAAAAATCTTACAAGCAGGTGTTTTCTACCAAACCGAGCTATCAAAGTTATACCGAAGATACCGAGGAATATCCGTATTCTTACGAGCCGACGGAATACAGTTCATATGACTATGCTGCGGGAAAATCAGCTTCCGAATACATCGGCGTACGCGTTTATCACGAAAGTTTCGGCTATGGTAAAATCGTAAAGATGTCCGGCAAAATGTGCGAGGTGGAATTTGACGATTGCGGGCGTAAAAAAATAATGAGCGAATATTTAAGCAAAGTATAGAAGGAATGTTACCGTGGAATCAAAAACCTCATCTCAGGCGCAACTTACGATTGTCGTTTTCGTGCACAATATGGCAAAACATTTATCACGGTGTTTGCATAGCCTTTGCCGACAAACCTTAAAAGATATAAAAATCATTTGCGTAAACGACGGCTCTACCGATTCCGGGTTGCGAATTTTACGGGATTTTGCCCAAAAGGATTCCCGCATCAGCATAATAAATCAAAAACGCAAAGGTTCCGGGTGTGCCAAAAACAGAGCGCTGAAACTGGTTAAAACTCCGTATGTTACCTTTATCAACGGCAACGACCGTTTAGAAACCGGAGCATACAAAAAATGTCTGGGATTTTTTGCCGATAACATCGATGTTGTTTGCTTCGGCAGCAAAAAAATCTCCGCTTTGCCTTCGGAACAAGATGTCAACAATAATGCCGGCCTCAGCGGCAAAAAAGAAACCGACACCAATATTATTGAGCAAGTCGATAAGCACCTCGGAAGCAAACTGTTCAGAATCTCCGTCATAAGAGAATATAACCTCAAATTCGAACGTCTGCCTTATTACGAGGATATTTGTTTTTATCATTGCTATATGGCCGCCACCAAAAATATTTACGTCATTCCCGATATATATTACAATTATCGTCTCGACGGCGAAAAACATAATCCGTCAGATTTATTGAAAACATCGCTGCCGATTTATAAGTTTTATGTGCGTTATGATATTTTCAGATATTTTCACCATTTTTACTTGTCGTTGTTGAAAAATTTTTATAATTACGCACACGGCAAGCAACCGCGCGAAGCCGATAAACTTATCGAACAATTTATCCGCCGTTTCAACTTGCAACAGGTTTTCCCGAAAGATGCTTTTATTATGTCGCATTATCGCAGTCCGGTCGGGAGAAATTGTTCAAAAATTCTGTATTGCTTCCGGAAGCACCCGATTTTCGTAAAAGAAACAACACCGTTAAAAACCGCCTATTATCTGTGGGGATTGCCGCTATGGAGTATTGGCAATACTCCGAGCCGCAGAACATTCAGATATTCGTTTATGAAGTTCCCGCTGTTTAAACACAGCTGCAAACAATATTTTACTCCGAAAAATCCTGCTTTGCCGGAGCCGATAAAACAAGATTACAAGGTTAAGGTCAGCGTGGTTGTACCGGTATACAACACGGCGGAATTTTTGGCGCAATGTTTGGAAAGTCTTTGCCGTCAGACCTTAAAAGATATAGAAATAATCTGCATCAACGACGGCTCGACCGACTCCAGCCTGCGGATACTGAAGGATTTTGCCCGCAAAGACCGCCGCATCAAGATAATAAATCAAGAAAACCAAGGTCTGTCTTGTTCGCGCAACGCCGGTATTATGCGCGCCTCCGGTGAATATATCGGATTTGTGGATTCCGATGATATGGTGGCGGATAATTTTTACGAATGTTTATATAAACGCGCCGTTGCAACTTCGGCCGATATAGCCGCGGCCAATATTATCCGGGTGAACAACAACGGGCAGAGTATGTTTTTGGATTATAAAAAGAATGAAACCGTCGAGTTGATACAGGATAAGTTCAGAGTTTTGAGAATTCCTGATTTCAACTATGTTTGGAATCGAATCTATGCTGCCGGTTTGTTTACGGATAAAGATGCTTATTTTCCGGAACATCTCTATTATGAAGACATAATATGGACGCCGAAGATGTTGCTTAAATCCCGCAAAATCTCCACAATAACACAAACTTGCTATTATTATCGGCAAAATGCCAACTCCATCATGTCTACCTCGAGATTTTCCGCCATAAAAACCCGGCACGCACACAATCATCTGAGATGGGAAGATGATTTTATAGAAAAATACCGTATAAACGAACAAACTGAAACCTATAAATTGTTTAATTCGCTTTATTTATATAAAATCGCCAAAGGCAAAGATTATGAAAAGCACTATTTGTTTGGCTTTATTCCGCTTAAGTTTAAGCGTAACCGTAGGAATGTTCAAGAATTCGGCTGGTTTGGTATTCCTCTTGTTAAAATATCTTCCGCCGCCGATTGCGCCAGTCAGGAATACCGCATTTTAGGGATAAAATTCATTAAACGGCAGATAAAATAAAGAAAGCCCATCGTTACGGACGGGCTCTCTTATTAATTCAGATCCGAACCGGATTAATATTCCAAATAAACCTCAACTCTGCGATTTAAGGCCTCGCCTTTGGCATTGGTTTCAACCGCTACCGGGCGATAATCGGAAAATGCCGCGCCGGACATCATCTGCGGGTCAACGCCCATTCCGGCCAAAGTGTTGGCAACTTTGAGCGTTCTTCTGGCGGAAATATCCATATTAATCGCCTCTTTACGGCTCAAAATATTGGTATTTACTTTGTGCGAAGCATGACCGGCGATTTTTACCGCGGCATTGTTGGCACGAGCCACCTGAGCAATTTGTCCCAGTTGGGTGATTTCCGTCGGGTTCAAATAATCCGAACCGTCGGCAAAATATACGATACCAGCCAAATGCAAAGTTCTGACGGGAACCGGTTGGGTAACACACGGAGGTGGCGGCGGAGGAGCAACCGGTACACGATTGCAATCCGGTCCTTCAAACAACGTGCCTTGATTGCAGCAACAACCGCCGAGCAGCAATACAAGAGCAAAAACAGAAAGTATATTCTTCATGGTATTCCCTTTCATTAATAAAACTTTTCTGCACGCAGTTTATCGAAAATATACAAAAAAGACAAGAGTTAAATCAATTTGCGCACAACCGCGGACGCAAATTATTCCGTTACCCCGTAATTGCCGTTAACCACCAACACCAACAATGCCAAGAAAAACATCATGGCAAAACCGGCCTTAACCGAGATGGTATCGGCAATTTTATAGTTGCGATTTAAGGCATACACAAACACCGGTGCCACCAACAACAAGGCCGTAACGTAGCCGGGATTGGGAGCAATTCTGAGCGCCATGGTTTTTGCAATAATCAGCAACGAACTGAAGCTCACCAATATACAACCGATACGGCGAGTTTTGAGCGCTATTATCTTTTTGAAACGATTCTGCCGGTTTGTTGCCGTTTGCCGACAATAGAAAAACAGATTATATAAGCCGCTGACCAAGGTGGAAACCGTCAAATAATAAGCAAGTCCCTGCCCCAGAGAATGTGCCTGTATTGCAATATATTTAGTGATGATGCTCATCGCCGCCAAGGCAAAAACTGCCGGCAAAGTATACAGCGCGGCGGCGCGTGAAACATGACTGTCCAGCATTTGCCAATAACAATAGCTGAAACCGCATAAAATCAGCATCAATGTGACAAATAGATTACCCTGATTTAACAAAAGTATAAATCTCTCCGGCGTTAAAAGCCACCAGCCAAAAGTAGTCAGCAAAACCGTAACCGCCATAAAACGTGAGGTCGGACCGGCCCCAAACCTGGCTGCAGCAAAGAAAATATGCGAATCATAAATACCGATACATAATCCCTGCGCTATCAACAACAGCCAATAACAGCCGTCGTGCGGCAGCGGATAAAACAGCAGACACGGCAGAAAAATCAAACATATTCCGAAGCCGCGCCAAATTCCCAAGATATAGCCGTTGATTTTAAAATGCTGATTAAACAGCAGATATATTGCTGTAAAAAAGCCGTATATTAAACCGTTTGCCACCCATAACATACACTATATTGTAGTCAGTATAACCGCTTTTTCAAGACCGGGGTCGACATAGAAAAAAACTCCCCGATAATATTCGGGGAGCTTTAATACAAAAACGATTGTTTATTATTTAACCAATTCAACAACCGCATCGGTTATATCTTTACCGCCGTTAACAACGGAAGATTTGGTCAGAACCACGGTCATGCCCTTAGATTTGGCAACATCGTTGATAATGTTGTTGAGATTCTGTTCTGCCGCTTGCAAACCGGAAGCATGTGTCTTGTCAAAAGCTTCTTTCTTGGCATTGATTTCAGCCAGATATTTTTGCGACAATTCTTTCTTAGCATCTTCCTTCTTTTCGGCATTGATTTTTTCGTTGGCATCATCAGCCATTTTGCGCAGTTCCTGTAATTGCTGCTGACGATTGTTGCTCAAAGCGGCAATTTCTTTAGAGGACAACACAACACGTTGCAAATCAACAACCGCAAAAGCGGCCTTGTTGGCACAAACGGTCTTGTATGTAACCAATGAACCCAAAACAGCAGCAATAATAGCTACCAAAAAGATTAAACCGTAATTCATTCTGTTTTCGTTAGACATTATAATCTCCTTATATTTGATTTTCGTTGCTATGTTATCCATTTTTTATATATTTTCAAGTACTTTTTGCAAAAAAATGCACATTATGATTGACCGATTACAAAAATAGGCTATGCTGAAACAGCTGTTACAACCGGAAATAAAAAATGAGTGTTACCGAAGAACTTGCCATATATATTCATTGGCCTTTTTGCAAAAGCAAATGTCCTTATTGCGATTTTTATAAGGAATTGGCACGCAACGTCAATCAAGATGAGATTGTGAATGAATATATTTCCGCTTTGCGAAAATATCGTGAAATATTGCCGAAGCGCATCGTTAAATCTGTTTTCTTCGGCGGCGGCACCCCGTCGTTGATTGCACCGCAAAACATCGCCAAAATCATTGAGGAAATCAGCAAACTCTGGCCGCTGCAATCAAATGCCGAAATCAGTTTGGAAGCCAATCCCAACACCCGCTCGGAAACATTGTTCGGAGATTTTAAAAATGCCGGCATTAATCGGCTCTCGCTCGGAGTGCAGGCCTTAAACGACGTGGATTTACGTTTTTTGGGGCGTACGCACGACTTGGCTGCGGCACGAAAATGCCTTGAAGAAGTTGTCGGGATCTTTGATAACCATTCTGCCGATTTGATTTATGCCCGTCCGCAACAATCCCGCACCGCCTGGCAAAAAGAGTTGGAAGAAATAACTTCATACGGGTTGAAACATTTGTCATTGTATCAGCTAACCATTGAAGAAAATACGATATTTGCCCGCAAAAATATTAAGCCGCTTGAAGACGAAAAAGCCGTTGAAATGTATGATTTTACCCGCGACTTTTTGGCCGAGCAGGGTTATCCGCAATACGAAGTATCGAATTTTGCCGCAAACAGCTGCGAATCGGTACATAATCTCACATATTGGCAAGGCGGCGACTATATCGGTATCGGTAAATCGGCACACGGACGTTTCAAAAACGATGGCAAACACATCGCCGCCGAATATCCGTTCATACACGAAGAAATTACCGCCGAAGAGCGGGCAGAAGAGCTTATTTTAATGGGGTTGCGCTTGGTGAAAGGTATTGATAAAACAATTTTCAAACAAATCTGCGGACTGGATATTAACGAGTGCATCAACCCCGACAAAGCAACAATGCTGAAGGAACTTGATTTGTTACAGGAAACACCTACGCATCTTTTTACCACCAAACGAGGCTTTTTGGTCTTAAACCAAATTATTGCGGAATTATGCTTATAAAAAGAAAATTCCGCCGATTATTCATCGACGGAAGTTTCTCTATTTCTTTACAAAACAGCTGGCAATTCCTACTACTATCACGAACAGGAGCGCGGCACAGAACCATACACTCGCGAACGAGATAATCTTGATTAAGATAATCAGCACGAGATTTTCCGCCCTGACCACCGGGACCAAAATGGCCCAAACAATCGAAAGGAACAGGAACAAAACCACGCAAAAGCGGCAGGCAAGAGAGGTTGAACCATGCTTGAGCATAAACAGCCCTCCTCTACCTTCATGACTATCAAATGCGACACAACACGCAGTGATAATCACACACAGCAACATGACCAATAACAGTGCTAAACTGCCGGTCTGACTTAATAAACTACCTTCCATCATAATATATAAAATATTGGTTTTCTGAGTTTATTCTAGACAAAATGAAGGCAGTTGTCAACAAAAAAATGATTTTTTTAGGCGTTACCGGTTATACCGACAAAGCGGTCAAATTTAAGGCCGAGTTCGTCCAGAGAACGCTGCCATTTATCGGCATCATTAGTGCGAAACATCAGCTCTTTATTGGCATTTACCACAATCCAATCATTGTTGTAAATTTCCGTTTCCAGCTGTTTCGGCTGCCAAAACGAATAGCCGAGTGCCACCAGTTTTTCATCCGGACCGTGATCGAAGGCTATATCGGCGATAATTTCGGTGGTGGAAGAAATGGCGATACCGTTACCGACAATGATTGTACCGTCCTTAAAATAATCGGTGGAATGCAACACCATTCCCCTGACCTGTTCGAGCGGACCGCCGGTATATAAATTGATTTCGTTGAGTTTTTCATAACTTTGCAACGGCAACTGCATGGTTAAATCGGAAAAGGTGTATTTATCGAGCGGCTTATTGATGATTATCCCCATGGCACCGCGTTTGGTGTGCGAGCAAATATACACCACCGAGCGCCGGAATATTTCATCATCCGAGAGCGTCGGAGTTGCTACCAATAATTTGCCGTTTAGGGCATATTTCTCATCAAAATTTTCCATGTTTGCACACAAGTTAAATAATCTTTTCTTTACTTTTTGAGTATATCATATTTTATTATGAATTAAAAGTTTAAAATAAACAATGAAACACCTGTTTTTTTATATAGTTTGCTTTTTGGCACTTTTCAACCGCACGGCCGGCGCTCTGGAGTCGCCGCAACTTCCCGATGACTTTGAAGGCAAACTGACACGAGAATATATTGCCAATTATATTGAAGACGACACTTACGAAACGACCTTTTTGCAAAATCTGAATATTTATTATGAAATCGGTTCGTATCTGTATCAAAAATATCCGTGGGAAGAAATAATCAAAGACGATTTTATCGAAAAGGTACGTGTATTTTTTCCCTATGACAATGAAGAACTACTGAAAAAAAAGCACAAATATTTAATCAACACTGCCTCCTTATATCAGATGGGACGCGATTTATATATTGAGATAGCCAATAAATATTTGGTTCCGCACGTTTATCGCAAGGTGCACGATGAATCCGAATTTGACCATCCGCGCGAAGTGGCTTATATTCCAACCGCCGACGATGAATACGTTAAGGTATATAATTTCAAAAAATTCCTCACTTACAGCAATAATTCCGACGAACTGAACGCTATTTCCGATTTCAAACGCAACAGCGAAAAAAATGACGATATTTTGACGCAGATTGACCGGATTGTGGAAAAAGTTGATTGGAAAAAAGTCTGGCTCTACGGTACGGTATATCAAAACCCGCTGTTCTCGGAACTGGGTATCGGCGAATCGCAACACGGCGACGGAATAAACGTGCGCCTTTTGGCGCGCAGTACCTATACCGAGGGAAAGGATACTCTCGATTACGGTATCCAGATAGTTACTCACGCTAAATATTTTGTGTTGGCCAACAACCTCGATAAAGATACCCTAAAACCGCAAATAGACTTTACCGGTTCGGAAAATGTCGCCGAGGTTGAAGTCTTGTACCCGCTGCCGCAGAAAACCAATGCTTTACCGCAAGCGCACAAATATTTCGGCAATTTTATAATCCCGTTGAAAGTAACACCGCAAAAACGCGACGAAGGTGTTACGCTTAAAACCGGTATAAATTTGACATTGTGCGATTATGAACTGAACTGCCGACCGCAAAAATTCGATTTACAACTGCACTCCGATGTAATCGGTCCGGATAAGTTCGACAACGGTTTCGATAACCTATTTTTCAACAGTTTACGGCGGGTTCCGTTGGCGCAACAGGAGTTTTTGACATTGCAGCAATTTAACGTTGTCGATGCTCCGGACGGCCAGCAACTCTTTTTGGAAATTGCAACATCAAAAAAAATCAAAAGCATCGAGGCATATATTGAAGATACCGAGGGATTTACGCAATTTGCGGCTCCCAATTACGTTGTGGGGGATGATAATGTTAAGATTTATTTCAAACCGTTGCAAAATGACGAGAATACCGATTTGAGCAACACCGATTACATCGTATCCCTCAATTTAAACAACCGCATTTTTTATCGGGACAATCTGGTGCCGAATATAGCCCATACCTTGCAAAAAACGAATATTCCGACGACCGTTAAGACCGTTTTCCATGCTCTCATAAGCGGTGTAATGCTGAACTTTTTACCGTGTTTGGCTCCGTTTATGCTGATGATCATATTAATGTTTATCCGCCTTTCCAAAAAGAAACCGGAAATGCTGCGCAAAGCAGTGATGAGCTGTGTTGAAGGATGCAGTGCCGGTTTGTTAATTGCCGCGATTATATTTATCGGCCAAAAATACACGGAACGCGACATAATTTGGGGAATACAGTATGACCACGCGGCCCCGATGATTTTTCTGTTTCTCGGGTTCGGCACTTTATTAAAACTTTTACCGAATATACAAACTTATATCACAGACACCGCCGCCATCAACCGACATAGGATATTTTGGGGTTGCGGAATAATCGGCGGAGTTATGTTTGTATTCAGTATTGCCCCGTATTTACCGCGACTTATGAATGTTGCCGTATCCGCTTCCGTATTGCAAGCGCTTTTGATATTGATACCGTTGATAATCGGATTAGCGACGATACCATTGTTTGTATATTATTTGCTGACTAAACCAAACATGCGGCATTATCTGTTCAGCTGCCAGCAGGATATTACCAAGTTTATTCGCTATATTGTTTGGGCTTCACTGCTGTTTATCTGGCTGTTCTGTGCCTTTTTATACGGTTTGTTGCATGCGCTGCTATTGGCCTTAATCATTACAGTTTGGATATTTGTGTGCGAATTGTATCAAAAGTTCCTTGATTATCTTGACGGAGCATTAGATGAAAGCATTACCGTTGAACAAATTCAAAATATCCGTCGCGGCAGTATAGTGTTTATGGGAATTATTTTCGCCCTATTCTTCGGAGGTTGTATTTATCTGACCGACCATGCCCGTTCCGCTAAAACGATAAATTCAACTTCGCCGCAAGATGTTGCGCAAATAATATCAACCCGCCAGAATAAACCTGTTCTGGTTATAGTGGGGGCCGATTGGTGTTTCAAATGCCAAATCAATCGTTGGTGGACGCTTAATCCATTGATGTTGAAGCAGTGGCAAGACCGTTATGATATGGTGGTTATTCGAGTATCGCAAACGCCGTATGTGGCACAATATATGCGCGAAAAAGAACAATATGATTTACCTTTTTATATTCTCTACACGATGAAATATCCGCAAGGAATAGTTTTAAACAGCGATATTGAAATAGAAAATATGGAATTGTTGCTGAATTAGCCGCTGATAATATTGCAAAAAAGAAACGCCGATAAAATATCAGCGTTTCTTTTATAAATACAGAATATGCGATTAATCTCTGTCTTCGCGGTTGATACCTTGCATTCTTTCATAAATTTCCGCTTGTCTTCTTCTTTGTTCCATAACAGACATTTTTTCTTCACCGCGGCTTATTCTGGTTTCGTTTTCCAAAGCAACTTCATCTTTAGCGACTTCAACCGTCGTTTTTTCGCGAGTATGCTTCAATGCTTCTTTAGGTGTTTGTGGTTTTACCATTTTATTACTCCTTTTCTAAGTTATTAATTATAAACATTGCCTTTATTAGGCGTTATATTACGGACAACCGACTTATCGGATTTGGCAGGCGCGGTCTTTTCCGCCGTGTCTTTTCCCGATACGGTTGCCGTTTTCCCGGTTTGCGAATGATGTTCTTCGCCCGAATACTCACTTTCCTCGGCCGCCTGTGTCCCCGAATTCTGTTTCGGGTGGGTGCGACGATATTCCGGCAAATATACATCATTGAATTTCTTAAAATCAAGGCGAACGTTGCCGATTTTAATGAGTTCAATCTTGTCGATACCTAAAGCGGTCAAGTCGTCGTTAATACTGTCGCAGTTACCGATGGCGGTATTACAAGCCTCACGCAATGCAATATGCGGGGCGGCTCGCGGACCATAAACCGAAGCATCGCCGTAAGATTTTTCAATCAGTTGATCACGCAAATAGAACTCGGTTTCTTTGGTTCTTAAATCGTGATTATACAAGATATTAAACAATTCTTCCATCTGCTGATTGTTAAACTTGTGTATCGGTCCGCCCAAAGCACGCACTCTGGCTTTTTCATCATTTGATAACCCTCTGATACCCGGCGCGTTCATAACATCGCCGCCGCGTTCAAGAGCGGTTTTATATACTTCAAACGTTTTCAGCAAAGCCTTATAGGCGGCAACTTTCTTAACCGCTCCCTCATAAGGATCCTGAGTACGCAAAATTCCTTTAATCTTACTCTTAAGCACTTTGGAATATGCGTCGGTAAAGGCCGAATAACGATAGGTATTGATTAAACCGTCAATAAAGGCCTGCTCGCTTTCGCTGACGGTCTTGCCCTTTTCACGATTGTGCTTATTCATCTGTTTGGCCAAACGATATTTATACTCAGCCAAATCTTCGGCACTGAGTTTTTCCTTGGCCGCTTTCAGCATACCTTCGGCCTTGGATTTATCAAGACCCATACCGATAGGAACAATGCCTTTTTCACCCATAGCCTTACGCCACATACCTTTTTCGTCATTCTTCGGCATTCCCGGCGGGAACGTAATCGCGGTATATCCTAAATCTTTCAACTGGCCGACGATATCTCCCAAATAACTTTCATCAATCTTTTTGTGGTTAGGGGTACGATAGGCAAAATGTAAAACGCCTTTATCGTCAACATCAATAAACAATTTAAGCGCATAAGTATATTTAACACTGCCGTCTTTGGTTTTCATGCCGTCTTTCTTGCGGTTGTCTTTATCTTCGCTGTCATAAATGATAAACTCGGTCCAGCCGCCACCGAAAAAGCCGGTACTGGTTTTCCAATAAGATAAGTTTTTCTCTTTGCTCCAGCCTTCCTGCATCATTTTTTCAAAGAGAGCGACCGCCTTCTTTTTGGTTATTTTGTTCGGCGCCGGAGTTGCCGCGTTTTGCGTCGGTACCGATACCGATTGAGCCGCGTTGATATTACCGTTTTCTTCGGCTGCGTGCGCATCCAGATTATCCGGAACATCGCTGTCCGGAACCGCCGCGGTTGCCACACCTCTGGCTAAACGTTGTACCTTACCGAGGTTTTCCGGAGCTTTTTCCGCCACGGCCGTCTCATCGTCATAATCCGGATATAACGGCTCCGAAACTGCGGAAGAAACAAAATCTTCTTCCGGCAAATCATACGAGATATCATCTTTTGAAACACCTTCCGGCAGTTTGCCATCGGTAGTCAGACTGATATTCTGTAACTCTTCCTCAAGCTCTTTTTCGCGTTTCTTTTGGGCGGCATATTCTTTGGCATTAGCTTCGGCAATCTCTGCTTCTTTAGCTGCCTTAGCCTCAGTTAATGCCTGATTGATTCTTTCTCTGATGGCTGACTCGGCCAACGTACCGTCAAAATTACGGATTTCCATATCGGAAACGGAAAGACCGTGGGCTTCGCAAAAAGCAAAAATTGCTTTAAGTTTTTCATCGTCGAGATTATTCTGAGTTTCTTCATCAAACGAAAGTTGCATCTTAATCTGCGGCGGCATATTCGGCTGATTGTACTCCATCATACCGATATTGTATTCTACGTCAGCTTCTTTATCGCTGATATGCAGAGCCAATTGTTTAACCCGCTCGTCTCTGTCGGCGCGCATTTTGAAATATTGATCTTGCGTCAGCATATCGCCGTTATCGGTAATATCCACTTCAACAAATTGTATTTCTTCGGGATTGCCGTATTTTTCGTTATTATCTTTAATGTGATACAGATGAGCAAATTCGTTACCGTATTCGTGCAGATAATCCGCATATTTTTTGACCGAATCATATCTTTTTTGCACCGGCTGACGCGAGCGATTAAGGTAGATATATTCACGACTCAGCTGTTCGGCGGAAAACCCCCTTTTATCTTCGTCTTCCTCTTTGCTGATTACATCGAGTTCCCGACGATATTCATCATACTCGTCGAGTTCTTCTTTTAATGATTCCATGGTTGTTGCAAATTTCTTTTGCAATTCCTCCTCCGAATAATCCTTCGGAAGCCGGCTGAGTCCTTTATTTTCAAGGTAAGATTGCGCAACGATTACGTCATCTTTTTCCATCTGATTTTCGGCCATGAATACCCCCCATTATCTTAAGTTTGCCCGTAATATAACACACTTTTTTGCAAATAGCAACAACTTTTGACAAAAAATTAACGCTTACGCAGAAATAAAACCCGAGCCAGGCCGTAAATCCGCTCATCCAGCAGTTCAAATGCCTCCGGCAGAGGAAAAAGTTCGTCTTTACGTACCTCAACCACACAAATTGCCTGTTCGCCGAGCCAATTTTGTGCAAGTAATTGCTCCAAAGCCAGTTCCGTCAGCCCTTTAGCATACGGCGCATCCATAAAAATCATATCATATTTCCGACGTGCCCGCGGCAAACGGGTGGCATCGGCTTTCAAAACAGCAAAGCGCTCTTTTTCTGAGGCAAACAATTTGGCATTTTTGCTGATCGGCACCGTATCAATGTCGGCAAACGTGACATAGCCGAAACCGCGCGACAATGCCTCAAAGCCGAAAGCGCCGGTGCCACAAAAAATATCCAAAAGGCTCAATTTGCCGTAATCGCCGCCGAGTTTAGAGTATAAAATATTAAAAATCGCTTCGCGCGCCCGCTCCGATGTCGGCCGTACGTCCTTGCCTTCCGGTGCCCATAACTTTTTACCGCGATATTTGCCGCCGACTATTCTCATAACTTATCCCCGAGTTGTTCCTTAAGCACCTTTTGCGGCACTTCTTTGACTTCGCCCTTTTGCAAACTGCCAAGCTGAAACGGCCCGTATGACAAACGAATCAGCCGAGCCACCTCGAGCCCGATTGACTTCATCAATTTGCGCACTTCGCGATTTTTTCCTTCGTTTAACGTAACCAAAAGCCAGCTGTTAGAGCCGTTTTGGCTCTCGAGTTCGATTTTAACCTTGCCGTACTGCACGCCGTCGATAACCACTCCCTTTTCTAGTTCTGCCAATTTTTTGGGCTCGACTTTGCCGTGCACCCGTACTTTATAGCGGCGGCTCCAACCGTTGGCCGGCAACTCCAGTTTGCGCGAAAGCTCGCCGCTGTTGGTCAACAAAAGCAAACCTTCCGAGTTCAAATCGAGCCGGCCCACGCTGATAACCCGCGGCATTTCCGGCGGCAGATTATCGAATACCGTCGGACGATTTTCCGTATCTTTGTGGGTGGTCAGCAGACCGGTCGGTTTATGATACAACCACAACCGTGTCTGCTCAATTGTCGGCAACTTTTCGCCGTCGAGCAAAATCTTTTCGTTGCCCTCAACATTAAAAGCCGGACTTTCGACGAGTTTGCCGTCAACCGTAACCCGCTTTTGCTTAATCAGCTCCTCGGCCTGTCGCCTTGAACAAACTCCGCTCCGTGCCATAAATTTTGCAATCCGTTCCGTCATTTTTCTTCCTTTTTTGATAAATATGGTTTATAGTAGCAAACAAGTCTAAAAAAAGAGTGAACAATGACTAACGAAGAATATATGCAAATTGCGCTCAAATTGGCACGACAGGCGGCACAAAACGACGAGGTGCCGATTGCGGCATTGGTGGTTAATCCAAGCACCGGCGAGATTATTGCCGCGGCCGCCAATGAAAGCGCGCACGGTTCTGATGCCACGGCGCATGCCGAAATTTTAGCCATTCGCCGCGCCTGCGAGAAGCTCAATACTACCCGTTTGTGGGATTTGGATATGTATGTTACGCTCGAACCGTGCACCATGTGTGCGGCGGCGATTTCTTTTGCCCGTATTCGTAATCTTTATTTCGGCGCGGCGGACGAAAAAGGCGGTGCCATCGTCAGCGGGGTTAAATTTTTTGAGGCCCCTACCTGCCACCATCGCCCTAATGTTGTCGGCGGCATTTGTGCCGACGAATGCGGCACTCTGCTCAAAGAATTCTTCAAAGCCAAACGTTGATACAGTAAAAATTTATATAGCTTTGATTTTTTCAACTTCAGCGCGCGCAAGTGCATCGCAACGCTCGTTTTCGGCATGGCCGTTATGCCCTTTTACCCACACCCAGCGAATTTCGTGCTGATTAACCAACTCATCAAGCTTTTGCCACAGGTCGATGTTTTTAACTTCCTGCTTTTTGTGTGCCGTATGCCAGCCGTTTTGTTTCCAGTTTACCATCCACTCGGTAATTCCTTTCATCACATACTGGCTGTCGGTATACAGCGAAATATTGCAGGTTTTCTTCAAAGCGCTCAGCGCCGATATTACCGCCATCAGCTCCATCCGGTTGTTGGTGGTATTTTCCTCGCCGCCGCTCAATTCTTTTTCTACGTCCTTATAGCGCAGAATCGCACCCCAACCGCCGGCTCCGGGATTACCGGAACAAGCGCCGTCCGTAAAAATTTCCACTCGTGCCGTCATTCGACTTCCTTCAAAAATTCGCTGAAAAATTCATTGAGCAACAAATCGGAACTGTCTTCCGAACGCATAGCCTTCGCCACAAACGAGCGCAGATTGTTTTTTGCCCCGTAAATGCGGAAAGATTTAGGCATTGCCCCGTCGGCACCGACCACGCCGTTAATCAGCAAATCATCTTCCACAAACTCCGAAAGCACAATCTCAATATGCGCAAACTTCATAATTCCGCGCGGCGGCAAACGCAACTCCGGTTTGGTAATCAGATTAAGATGTCCTTCCAAACCGAGCATATTTGCCGTCATGTTATAATCGGAAAAGCGCACGCGGTTATATTCGCCGCCGGTGTTATCGGTGGTGCAGGTCAGATACAACTCGCGCGCAATGGCATTACTGTCGTTGATACAATGCACATCAAAACCGATTTTAACATATTTTTGTGGCGGGGTATCGATGGTTTTCGGATACAGTATGTCTTCCTCGTCGTTTTCCACCACTTCCAAACTGCGGTTTTCCAGCTCCAGCGACACATTCGGTTGCGGACGGCGGCCGAACATTCCGGCAATAACCGCATACGGTGCCGGCACATTGTTGGAACCGGAGCGGATATACATGGTGTTACCGATAGTGGTCATCAGCGGCGCGATTTCCGATTTAGGAATATAGGTGGCCAGATAACCGTCGCCGTTTTTATCTTCACAAATAATATGGTTGCGTACCCGGTTGTGGCTCGGAATGGTGCAGCCGGAGATGGCGCTTTCCACCCAGCTCATAAAACGATGTACGTTTCTGACCTTGACTTTAGCCTTGGCCACATCGCCGATATCAATATCGCGCGAGCATTCCACCCCCCAGACGATTACACCTCCCTCAGAGTTGCCGAAGCCGGAAATACATTTGGCTAAATTGCGCCGGTCATCGGGGCTCAAAGACCAACCGTGTTTGCCGGTGGACGAGGCCTGCTTAAAATCCATAAACAGCTCCTCGGTTTGGCGGCTGCGAATAAACTCATCCAACGCATCTTCGCCGAAATAAATAAGCTTTTCAAAAATATCTTCAGCTCGCGACATAGCTTGCTCCTTTGTTTGTTTGAGCGCATTATAACCGATACAATGTAAAAATACAATTAAAGAACGGCTGTTTTTAACAATTCATCGCATTCTTGGCAATACCGGCCAGGGAGGTTTCTTTATAATCCTGATTTAAGCTCAGGCCGGTTTCGTACATGGTTTTAATAATACTATCCAGGCTCACGATATGCGTGCCGGTGCGTTGCAAAGCCAGACGCGCCGCATTTACTGCCTTTATTGCTCCCATGGCATTACGCTCAATGCATGGCACTTGTACCAAGCCGTTAATCGGATCACAGGTCAATCCGAGATTATGCTCCATCGCGATTTCTGCGGCGTTTTCAATTTGGGCATTATTCCCGCCGAATGCCGCCGCCAAACCGCCGGCCGCCATCGAACAGGCAACCCCCACTTCGCCCTGACAACCGACTTCGGCGCCGGAAATGGAAGCATTGGTACGATAAAGGCTGCAAATAGCCGAGGCCGTGGCCAGAAACGTAATCGCGGCATTTTTCTTTTCGGTTTCATTACGGAATTTACCATAGCGTTCCATATAGCGCATTACCGCCGGAATCAGACCGGCTGAGCCCATAGTCGGAGCTGTAACCATTCGTCCGCCGCAAGCGTTTTCTTCCGCCACGGCAAATGCCCATATATTTATCCAATCAATCGCCGTCAGCGAGTCCGTATCATTATTATTGAAGCGGTTTTGCAAACGCTCATACATTTCTTTGGCATGACGTTTTACTTTTAATCCGCCCGGCAAATAGCCGTCTTTTTGCATACCGATATCGATATTTTCCTGCATAATCTGTGCCAATTTCAGTATCTGTTTACTGATTGAGAACTGTTTACCCCAGATTTTTTTCTCATTTTGCAGCACCAGCTCGGCAATCGTCATTTTATTTTGTTTGCAAATCTGCATTAATTCGGCACAAGTTTCAAATTGATACGGCACCTCATAAGGCTGACGATCAATGCGGTGTGTAATTTCATCACGTCGGGCAATGGTGCCGCCGCCGACGGAAAAATAGGTTTCTTCAAGCAAAACTTTGCCTGACGCATCATAAGCGGTAAACATCATACCGTTCGAGTGCTCGGTTAAGCAGATTTTCTTTTCCAAAACAATATCATCATCAAACGAAAAATCTATCTCGTGCCGACCGCCGAGATTAAGTTTTCCGCTCTCTTTGATTTGCGCAATATAGTCTGTTTGCGGGTCAATATCTTCCGCCGTCAGACCGGACAAACCGTAGGCAACGGCATTGAGAGTACCGTGACCGATACCGGTCAGCGCCAACGAGCCGTATAAATGCGTTTTAAGGCACGCAACATCTGCCAACATGTTCTGCGCCTGCAGATTGTCGGCAAAGCGCTTGGCTGCCCGCATCGGACCTACAGTATGAGAACTCGACGGCCCGATACCGACGGAAAATATTTCAAACAGACTGTAATACATTTATGTTACGACGGCCTAATATTGAAAATCTTTGAACACTTCTTCCATCGACTTAACAAAGTTATCATATTCTTCACGCGATACTTTGCCGTCTTTATTGGCATCCATAACGTCGATTACCGTTTGATTGGTTGCATCTTTGGTGTTGGAGCGGAACTCCCGCAGTTCTTCTTCGGATAACTTACCGTTGTGGTCGGTATCCAATACCTCGAAGTTCTTATCCAAATCAGGAGCCTTTTCAGACTGAGCCGCTGCCATTTTTGAATAAAACTCGACATATTCGGTTTTATCGACCGCGCCGTCTTTATCAGCATCAAGCAATTTGAATGTGTCGGCATTTTGCTGATCCATAGACTTGTCTTGAATTATGGCAATTTCTTCAAGCGTGATATAACCGTCGCCGTTAACGTCGGTTGCCTCAAAATCTTGCGAAGCTCTGTCGGCAAAAGCCGGAGATGCCAGCAAAACAGCGGCTAAAGTAGCAATAAAATATTTCATTTTTCCTCCTTATTTATTGAGTTTATTGATGGCATTTTTAATCCGTTGCAACGTTTCGTTTTTGCCCAAAACACACGCCAATTCGGTTGCACCGCCCGGTGTGGTTTCCTTGCCGGAAAGCGCAATCCGCACCGGATAGAGAATCTGCCCGTTTTTCATTTCGTTTTCCTGAGCGACCGCTTTCATGGTTTCAAACAAATTTTCGTTAGTCCACTCAGTCGTATTCTCCAAAACCGGCAAAACCAGTTGCAGAGCCTTCAAAGCAATATCCGTATCTGTTTTCATCTTTTTATTGATGTAAAGTTCGTTTGCATATTCCGGAACCTCGGCCAAAAATGCCGTTTCGGTCGGAATTTGCCCCAAAGTCTCAACCCGCGGCTGCAACACTGTGCTCAAAGCCTTAAAATCAAGAGTTTGCGGCAAATCGGCATAATACGGCAGTGCCAATTTATGAAACTCCTCGGCTGACAGATTGCGGATATAGCAACCGTTCATCCAAGTCAGTTTGGTAATGTCAAAAATTGCTGGTGATTTATTTAATCTTTCACTTGAAAAACACTTTTCAAGTTCTTGAAGTGAAAAGATTTCTCTCTCGTCTCCCGGATTCCATCCGAGCAACGCGATATAGTTTAATATTGCCTCCGGTAAATAACCTTTGGCCACTAAATCTTGGAACGATGCATCACCGTTGCGTTTGCTGAGTTTATGTTGAGCATCCTTCATTACCGGCGGGACATGAACATAAACCGGCGGCGTCCAGCCGAAAGCCTCGTAAATCAAATTATATTTCGGGGTTGAAGAAATATACTCGTTGCCGCGCACCACGTGGGTTATCTGCATTAAATGGTCGTCGATGACATTGGCAAAGTTATAAGTCGGCAAACCGTCACTCTTAAGCAAAACTCCCTCATCCAGTTCGTCATAATCAATTTCAATATCGCCGTAAACCACGTCGTGAAAAATCGACGTACCCTTCTTATTAATGTTCTGGCGCACCACGAACGGTTCGCCGGCATCAATACGAGCCTTAGCCTCTTCCAACGGAATATGCTTGCACGGATCTTTGAGTTTGATATGTGCTTCCGGAGTATCCTCATCCGCATCCTTATCTTCTTCTTTTTGTGCGCAAAAACAATAGTGTGCACCACCAAGTTCAACCAATTTATGAGCATATTCCGCATATAACGGTTTACGTTCCGATTGCACATACGGTCCGTAATTACCGCCGATATCCGGCCCTTCGTCCCAATCCATACCGACGCGTTTCAAAGTTTTGTAAATAATGTCGGTAGCGCCTTCAACATAGCGCTTTTGGTCGGTATCTTCTATACGTAAAATAAAATCTCCGCCGTCTGATTTGGCGATTAAGTACTCATAAAGCGCTGTGCGCAAATTACCGATATGCATATATCCGGTCGGGCTCGGCGCAAATCTGGTTCTGGTTTTCATTTTATCTTCCTTATATTATCAAAATTCAGCTGCTAATCAGAATAAAACAAAAAATAAGGAATGCAAGCAAAAAAAATAACGATTTCCGAAAATAGATATTGACAAAAACTAAAAAATAAATATAGATTTAATTATGATTTATATTATTGATTTAGACCCCGTTGAAAAGGCAGCGGTTATGTTTGTGTATGGTACCATTAGTAACGGAATTTTACGGAACAGTTGTCGGAAGGCATCCGTTCATTTCAGTCAATGAAAGTGGCGACAGATATCAGGAAGCCGAGATGTTTGATGTGGATATCGATTCATACAAGCCTATTTCCTATGCTCCGCTTTCAGGGCAGAAAAAAAGTGATGTGGTTATACCCCATGAGGCCAGAGTTCAGTTTAGTATCAATACTTTTGAACCTGGGTATGACTATGCCGAAATCGAAAAGACCTTAAACAGTCTTACCGTTGGCACGAAAATTGCTTTCCAGGTGAGAGGTTGCGAGGAGGTTGATCCTATCAATGAAAGTGTCGGCTTTACGGTCATTTCTATCAATGTTATCGGCAACGAGAGGAAAGATTTGGGTGATTATCTCTTCTCTTTCCATAAGAATCAGGGCTATCTTTAAGCTGTTTCCGAATTTTTAATAAAAAGTACGACCGATTAGCAGTCGGTCGTACTTTTTTTGTATCAGCTTTTACGCTTGAATCAGCTGACACATGGCTCCAACCAAATTTTGTGCCCCCTGACAGACATCGGTCATATTGGTGGCAAGCATATAGGCCGGAGTGGTACAAATGCGATTTTCGCGATCGACACAAACATCGGTAACCCCTACTTCTTCATGCACCACACCGAGCTCTTCCAATTTTTCGGCAGTTGTTCCGCCCGCTCCTAAAGTAAAGTGAATTTTCTTGTCGGCCAAAGCCATTGCCACCATGGCAGGTGCAATACACATAGCGCCGATAACCAGCTTTTTATCATAACATTCACGAATAACGTTATAAATACCGCGATTAATGTCACAATCCGTACCTTTGGCGGCGAAATCGCACCAATTGGTGACGGCGCCCAAGCCGCCCGGAAAGATTATCCCGTCGAAATCTTCGGCCTTAAATTCATTCAAATCCAAAATATTGCCGCGGGCAATACGGGCTGATTCAACCAAAACGTTACGTGTTTCCGGCATCGGTTCGTTATTAAGATGATTAATTACCGCCGCCTGTCTGATATTAGGGGCAAAACATTGATAGGTGCACCCCATATTTTCTACACACAATAACGCAAATACAGCCTCATGAATCTCTGAACCGTCGGCGCGACCGCAACCGGAAAGAACTACGGCAAAATGTGGATTTTTGTTCATTTACATACTCCTTTTTTAATATTTCTGTTGATTTATCCTAATCAGACAATATAATGCTGTCAAATCAATTTTTTTAGAGCGGAGGAATATTTTCATGGATGTAAATTTATCGACGTTAAATAACGGTTTACGCATTGTTTCGGTGGAAAGACCGCAAACAGAAACCGTTTCGGTCGGAATTTGGATCAATACCGGAAGTGCTTGCGAAAAGCCGGAAAATAATGGAATTTCACACTTTTTGGAGCATATGGTGTTTAAAGGCACACAAAAGCGCACCGCCTTGCAAATTTCCGAAGATATCGAAAATGTCGGAGGCAGTACCAATGCCTATACCTCACGTGAATTTACGGTTTTTTATGCCAAAATGCTCAAAAACGATTTGGAATTGGCACTCGATGTTTTGGCCGATATGATTATGGCTCCGAGTTTTGCCGAAGACGAGTTAGTTAAAGAACGCGAAGTTGTGGTGCAGGAAATCAAACAAACCAATGACGACCCTAATGATATTGTGTTTGATTATTTTCAGGAAACCGCCTTTCAAAATCAGGCTCTCGGCCGCAGTATTCTCGGACCGGCCGAAAAAGTCCGCTCATTTGGTGCCGCAACCTTGCGCGACTATATGAAACATAACTATGCCGCGGAAAATATCATTGTTTGTGCCGTCGGCAACTTAAAACACGACGAGTTGGTAAAAATGACCGCGGCCAGAATGTCAGAATTACAACCGCACACCGATTTTGTGAAAGATAAGCAGATTTATACCGGCGGTTCGTTTATCAAAAAGCGCGATATAGAACAAGCTCAGGTTTTACTGGGCTTTGAGGGGACGGATTATTACAGTGACAAACGTTATCCTGTTTCCATTATGTCCACTATTTTGGGCGGCAATATGTCGTCACGTCTGTTTCAGGAAATCAGAGAAAAACGCGGTTTGGTTTACAGTGTTTATTCCTATAACAACAACCATTTCCAAAGCGGTTTGTTCGGGATTTATGCCGGTTTGGAAGCCGACGAAATCAAAAATTATATTCCGGTGGTAGCCGATGAAGTCAAGCGTATTGTCAACGAACCGGTCAGCGATGTTGAATTGAACCGCGTAAAGGTGCAATTTAAGGCCGGAATGCTGATGGCGCTCGAGAGTTCGTCGTCGACGGCGGAGGTAGTGGCAAGACGCTATATGTTGCACAACCGTTTTGTTTCTATGGAAGAAATCATTGATATCATTGAAGGAATAAGCAAAGACGACGTGATGGCGGCGGCGCAACAAATCTTCAGCAGCCCGATGACATATACCTTGCTCGGCAATTTGCAGAAGTATCCTGATTTTGAGCAAGTGCAAAAATATTTTAAATTGTGATTTTTGCCAAAAAAATTATTGACAAATATAATCCGTTTATGTATAATGCAACACAATACATTATATTTACGCAATATTATCTATCGTGTTGTATCTTAACGGACTGTTTAAAACCAGCTTAAGTGCAAATATCTCGGCTTCTGTTCAATTCCGACCTTATTGCAAATAAGGAACGGTATAAATTGCGCCCGTTTTTATGCAAACACGATACAAAACAAAAGTGAGGGAAAAGTGAGATACATTACAGAAGATAAACTTAAGGGAGATATTTATTCGTATCGCCGCTTAAAAACCAGAAGATTTTCTCAAGAGAAATATTACAAAAGCGAGGAAATCTCCGAACGTGCCGATTCGGTATTATCGCAATATGCTGACGGTTCGCTTGATGTCCGCGATGATACCAAAAAGGCTATGGCTCAATATATTGATACGTTTGCCGGCGATGGCAAACGCCGTGAGGATTTGCTTGATAAATTGCAAAGCAGTTCGCTTTTTGATGTCAGACAATATTTGGTTGACAGTAAGCGTACATATTGGGAAAGGCTGTTTAATACCAATCAGAATCGCGCAAAGCGTATTACGGTTGCCGGTTTAAATCGCCGGATTCGCGCTTATAACCGCCTTAACAGCAAATTGGCTAAGGGGTGGTATCATAAGGAAAAAGATTATACGAAACAATGCATTCTGGAAAGTGAAGCCGAACGTTATGCTTCTGATTTTCTGAACGGCAAATTGGATGTTGCGCGCGACGAAGTTCCGACCTTAAAAGAGTATTTTCAGACCTTCAAAAGCTCCAACAGTTCCGACAACATTCTTAACGCGGTGCAAAAAATACGTGAAACCCAGCTTGAAGACTTTACCGAATCAAAGCCTTCCCGTTGGCAGGTATTCAAACAATCGGTTAAAAATAAATGGAACGGTATGGTTGACGGATTGAAAAACCGCTTTAAGCCGAAACGTGCCGTTGTAATTAAAATGAATCGCCGCAATTGGGCTGATGTTGCGATTGTTTCTGCAGTTTTTGCTCTGGCCGGTATCTCTTTATTCAAATCCGACTCCGTGGCTAAGGATACGCGAAGCACACCTGATACGGAAGTTAAGAAAACTGCCGAACCTAAACAGCAAGATACTTCCGTTAAAACCGATGCTTTTGTTAAAACCGATGCTTTTGTTCAAGCCGAACAAGAATTGACTAACGAACAAAAGATATGGAAGAATTTTTATAATACTAAGAGCGAAATTCAGGCAGCCG
This sequence comes from Pseudomonadota bacterium, assembly GCA_918234285.1. Classification (GTDB taxonomy): domain Bacteria; phylum Pseudomonadota; class Alphaproteobacteria; order RF32; family CAG-239; genus RUG410. Next base: position 46,972 of record CAKJXZ020000020.1, read on the forward strand.
ATGCCGGTATCAATCTTCAAGATTTGTATGAGAAAGTTGCCGAGCAACAAAAAGCCGGTATTTTCGTTATGCCGGAGAATGCCAGCGTTGAGCGTTTTGTATATACGCACCTGATGTATAAGGCTTACGGTCTTAGTTCACCGATGGATGCAGTCATTGAAGGACAACATAAGCTGACGGCCTATCAACAGTTGGCTATAAACGAAGCTATTAAAACAGCAGGGAAAAATGGCACCGGTGTTAAAAAACTGGCCGCTTCTTACAGACATAAACTCGGTAAACACAGCGCTTATGACCGCGCTTCAAAAGATTTGCAGCAAAAGTTCGTAACAAACTTGCATGCGGTAAGAAACTTGCATCAGCACTGAGCCGAAGCATAAACAACAAAAAAAGGAGCAAGAAATTGCTTCTTTTTTTGTTGTTTATATATAACTTATGGAATATGACCATAAAACACTTTACAATCAAAATAAATTTTATATAATCAGTATGTTTTATGGTTTTATTAGGAATTTATCAATGCAGAAAAGCCAGCAGACAGGCCGTTCAATGATAGAAATGTTAGGCGTATTGGCGATTATAGGCGTACTTTCCGTCGGCGGTCTGGCCGGATATTCCAAAGCCATGTTCAAATATAAAATGAATCGTACAGTAAGCCAAATTTCACAAACCGTTGCACGCATTCGTCTGGCATTCATCGGGCAAAACGACTATAGCGGAATGGGAGATGAATCCAATGTAAACTCCGTTATGGTTAAGGCTAATATCATTCCTCCGGAGTATATAGCACGCGATCCCAAAGGCAATATAATCATGCCGTATATTTTCAAGAATCCGTTCAAAGGAAATTTCAGAATACGTAGTATGGATAAAACTGTAGAAGGCGATAAAGAGGCCTTTGCCATCAGTTATGATTTTATTCCGAAACCAGCTTGCATCGAGCTTGCCACCATACCGTGGGATGCAACAAATGACACCGGATATATCGGTGTGATTATTAATATTCCGACACCATTGGAATTTCGAGAAAATAACTGTGCTCAAACTCCGATTAATCGGATAGGTTCAGCCATCCATTGTGCAAAAAACGGCGTCATGCTTAAAGAAGCTGCCGCACACGCCTGTACCAAAAACAAGAACAACTATCTCGAATTCGTATTTTACTGACATTTACCCGGATTTAATCTCGAAAAAAAACATCAAACAATTTCGATAATTTTCGGTCGTCAAAAATAAATATCGCTAATCTTTTATTTATCTTTTGGGATTATTATATTGCCATTAAGGGGTATATAATGAAACGTAAAATATGTCTGGCTTTTGCTGTTTTATGCGGGTTATTCAGTCTTTCGACCGCACAGGCCGATGATGCCGTTAAAAGCACGGAAAACACCACCATTCACCTTTATCATAACGGTGAAAATAAGGTATTGGCCGAGTTTATTATGCAGCCGGATTGGCATATTTCTTGGAGCAACCCGGGCGATGTAGGACAACCTACCGAGGTAACGGCAGTTAATTCAGCAGTTGAGATTACGGACCAATCAATACCGGTTGCTCGTACCATCTATGATGTTATGCACGAGTATTTGTATGAGAATAAGGCCTATTATGCCTTACAGGTCGATAATCTCGATAAAGCGGAAATAACCTTTAGTTTTGTAGAATGCAACGATGTTTGCAAACCGGAAACTCTGACTTTCAAATTAGCGGAAATTGCGGCTTCTCCCAGCTTGCAGTGGTTGGAAATGCAACAACGGGCAGAAGCAACTTTTCCGCAAAAAATAACCTTGACCAGCCCGCTCAGTGAAAACCGTCTGCAACTGGATATGGATGCACAAACGCCGCTTTATTTTGCTCCGACTCAAAAAGATATTATTGATGAAATGAGTATCGAAACGGAACCGAATGCCGACGGTATCAGTGTTAAGTGGCATTCGGATAAACCGCAGCAACTCAGACAGGCTCTGATTATTACACCGGATAATGCCTACCTGGCAGATATTGAATATAAAAATACGCTGACCGATACTCTTTTTTATATGATTATTCTGGCCTTTATCGGAGGTATTATTCTCAATGCCATGCCTTGCGTATTTCCAATCTTGAGCCTGAAAATATTTACGCTTTTGCAAAAGCCGCAAAATGGGATAACACCGTATAAAAATGCCATTTTCTATACCGTCGGGGTATTACTGTCATTTATTGTTTTGGCGCTGATTATGCTGTGGCTGAAGACAGAGGGTAACAATATAGGTTGGGGATTTCAGCTGCAATCGCCGTGGTTTGTCGGTATTATGGCGGCAGTGTTTTTGCTGTTGTTTTTGTTTATGGCTGATATTCTGCATTTTCCGAATTTTGCCGGCAACACCATTCATCGCCTGTCGGGCTTTAACGAATTCACCACCGGATTTTTTGCGGTATTGATAGCCAGCCCGTGTGCCGGGCCGTTTATGGGTGCGGCCATCGGATATGCCTTTATGCGCACCAACGCCGAAGTTATGGCGATTTTTACCGCATTGGCGCTCGGTTATGCCCTGCCCTATGCTTTAATAGAGATGTTTCCGCAGGCTTTGCACCGAATTTTGCCGAGGCCGGGAGCATGGATGCAGAAAATAAAAATCATTCTTTCGATTCCGATTTTGCTGACGGCGATCTGGCTCGGCTCAATCTGGTATACGCAAATCAAGACAGATACTTATACTGCCGATACCACCGAACTTGATTGGCAACCGTTCGATGCCGAAAAAATTGCCGAATTGAATGCCGCCGGACACAACATTTTCGTGGATTTTACCGCCGATTGGTGTCTGACATGTCAATTTAATGAAAGATTTATTTTAAAAAGCCAAAGTTTTAAAGAATTTGTGCAGGAAAATGATGTAGCTCTGTTTGTTGCCGATTTAACCGAACACCAGGAAGATTTGGGTATTGCGCTGTCCTCTTACGGCCGCGATGCTATTCCGCTGTACGTTTATTATCATCAGGGCAACTATCGGATTTTACCGCTGTTTTTCAGAATAAGCTCATTAAAACAATAATCATAACTTGAAAGGAAAAAACATGAAAAAACTTTTACTTGCCTGTATGGCGCTTTTCTTAGCCTCTTTCAACACTTCCGCGCAAGAGGTAAATCCGGAAGATGTTATCGTGCTTAAGCTTAAAGACGGTGATGTTTATATCCAGACTTTCCCGGATGTTGCTCCCAACCACGTGGCCCGCATTAAGGAATTGGTGCGCCAGGGCTTTTACGATGGTTTGAAATTCCATCGCGTGATTGAGGGATTTATGGCGCAAACCGGCGACCCGCGCGGTAACGGTACCGGTGGCAGCGGTCAAAAACTCAAGGCCGAATTTAACAACAAACACCACGGCCGCGGTACGGTTTCCATGGCTCGAGCTTCCGATCCGGATTCTGCCGACAGCCAATTTTTCATCTGCTTTAAGGATGCGGGTTTTCTGGATGGACAATATACCGTTTGGGGACAGGTTATTAAAGGAATGGAATTTGTGGATAACATCAAACGCGGCAACCCGGCAGCCAACGGCACGGTTATCGAGCCGGACGTGATTGTTTCGATGAAAGTTCTGGCAGATATACAAAAATAGCTGTCGAATTCAAGCAAAATTTAAGGCTCTCCGCGGAGAGCCTTTTTTGTTAATCAAAAAACGACATAATCAACAATAGCCCCAATCCGAGCGGAGCGATGTAGCGCAACGTTACCAAAAAGTAACGGGTAAAGCTGCTAGAAACGTGTGCACTGCGGCGAATGTTATGGATAATCGGTTTCATCGCCTTATAGCCCACAAACAGCGCCATCGTCAGCGATACAATCGTTGCCGTATATGTCGAGGCCAGCCAATCGGCAAACGTGAACAAATCGCGTCCGAAAATCTTCCAATTTAACAGGCCGGAAAATGAGGCTGTCACCGCCGTAAAGCCCAAACCGGCCAGAAACACCACGCATAAGCAAGCGGCAAAGCGCGAAATATTCAGCTTATCGATAAATAAATTGGTCAACATTTCAAACAACGATACGGTTGAAGTAACCGTTGCCAACATCAGCAGCAAATAAAAAGTCAAGGCCCAGAAATGCCCGCCGTTTAATTGTTGAAACACCAAAGGCAGACTAATAAAGGTTAACCCCGGGCCGGAACCGGCGGAGAGCCCCGCCGAAAAAATTGCCGGTATAATAATCACCGCGCTTAAAAGCGCTGCCAACGTATCAAAAAATTCAATACTGCGCACGGATTTAAACAAATTCTCCCGCGGCGAAAAATAAGAACCGTAAACCAGTAAAACCCCAAATCCGAGCGACAGCGAAATAAAGGCCTGTCCCAATGCGGCGGTAAAAGTTTTAAATAGCGGAGTCCAACGAAAACCATCGGCCGTAAAGCCCAAGTGAGTTTTATCAAGCGTCAGCAGGAAATCAATCCCCTTCTCCGCTCCGTTTAAAGTCAGCGCCCGCACACTCAGCAAAATAAAAATCACAAACAGAATCGGCATCAGATAAAGTCCGGTTTTCTCAATTCCCTTGCGCACGCCGCCGATAACGATAACCGCCGTAGCCAACAAAAAGATTAAGCCGTTACTGTATTGAATCGTAAAGTTTTGTGTCAGCGATTGAAATTCATTTTCAAGATTATCCTGGGTTATCAGCAACAGTTTGCCGCTTACCGCCTCAAGAAAATAATATAATACCCAACTGGCCACCAAAAAATAGAACGACAGGCACAAAAACACGCCGAATGCAGAAACCCATCCGCCGAAAAACGACCAAAGTTTCAGGTGTTTCATCCCAATTTGCTCGCCGATAAGCTTATAAGAATCAACGCAGTTGCTTTTGGCGGTACGACCGATAGAAATCTCCGCAACCATCAGCGGATTGCAAATCAAGAGCAAAATCAGCAGATATACCAAAATAAAACTCAAGCCGCCATGTTGCCCGCATAAATACGGAAAGCGCCAAATATTTCCCAAACCGATGGCCGAACCGGCCGCAGTGAGAATAAAGCCCCATTTACCGGAGAAATTTTCTTTTTTCATTGTAATTTTTTTCATCAAATTGTTAATTTTGGTGCTTTTTAGCATAATTATATAAAAAAATCAAGATGTTCCTGTGATATTCCCAAATCAGCAAAAAACATTGACAAACATAATGCAATCTCTTACACTCGGGGCACAAAGCTAATATTTATAACTATTATTAATCACTCAATTCTTTTTATTTATGGATTGCTATTATTTAACGTATGCGTCTGATATTAAGGCGTTTGTGATCAACGACATGATCAGTAGAGAATGCAACAAGCAGGCACAATTCGGGTTAAGTCCGCGTACTTACCAACGTTTCGGCCGCAAGTTACCGCTTGAAAATGCCCCGATTGTAGGCTTTTTGCTGGGGCGCGACGGCGATTGCTATGCAGCCGGTTGGAATTACGTTATGGCCATGATTGATGCCGGTTTTGAAGTTCGTTTTCTGACCTACGAGCATTGTGAGACTCAGCTTGAGGCTTGCCAATGTCTGATTCTTCCCGGCGGTTTGTTTACTTCTCCCGAAGCTTTCTATACCGACCGGCGAGATGAGGTAGAATTCCCGTCGCTCCGCAGCCAGGCTTACATTACCTGTATCCGCACCGCACTGAAACGGCAGATACCGATTTTGGGGATATGTACCGGAGCACAGATGGTGGCGGGCGAGTTCGGTATGAAGCTGTATCGCAGCTTTGATTATATCGAGACACCGATTACCCACTACACCGACGCGGCCGAGGCTCATCGCCTCAACATCTTCACGAACACACCGTTGGAGCGGATGTTCGGCGGAAACAATCTGTTCTTCGTCAATTCCCGACATCAGGAATTACTTGCTCCGATTAAGGTGCAACGCGAGATTCTGGGTAAGGAGCAGCTTCCGCTCGATATTTATGCCGAAGCCAACGACGGCACGCCTGAAGCTTGGGGCTCGGAAGAAAAGCGCATTTTGTGCGTACAGTGGCACCCGGAGGATATGTATGCCGCCGGCTCGACTCCGATGCTGAAAGTATTTCTGTGGCTGCGCGATGCAATAGGCTGAACCGATAAAAAAAACGCTTAAGAGTAAAATCTTAAGCGTTTTTTTTATTATCTTTCGGCGGTGCGATAATGGCTGCGGGTAATGGCCATGGCCAAGGCATCGGACGAATCGTTGTTTTTAGGCTGACATCCCGGAAGTAAAATCTTCACCATGGTCTCCACCTGCGTTTTCTCGGCACGCCCTACCCCGACCAGTGCTTTTTTAACTTTAGTCGGATCAAATTCATACAGCGGCAAATGATTATGCCCCACAGCCAAAATTACCACACCGCGTGCCATACTCAGTTTGAGTGAAGTTTCCGGATTCTTATTCAAGAAAGTCTTTTCAATCGCCGCCTCCTGCGGTTGATATCCAATAATCACATCATTAAGAGTTTTAAAAATAATTTCCAACCTATCCTCAATCGGCATTTTCGGGTCGGTAGGAATAAAACCGTCCGCAATATATTGCAGACGGTTTCCGTTCACATCAATCACACCCCAGCCGGTCGAGGTCAAACTCGGATCTAAGCCTAAGATGCGCATATTTTTATTCTTCTCCGGCGAGCGCGTTCATCACATCTTCAGAGATTTCCGCATTGTGATAAACGTGTTGCACGTCTTCGTCATCTTCGAGCGCGTCGATAAAGTCCAAAAACTTGCGCGCGGTTTCAATGTCGGTAATATCAACTTTTACCATCGGTTTCCAATCCAAACGCGAAGCCGACGGAGTGCCGTATTTGGCTTCAAGAGCTGAGGTTACCGCCGACAAATCATCCGGCAAAGTTTCAATTTCGTGATTTTCTTCATCGGTTACCACTTCATTGGCACCTGCTTCCAGAGCCGCTTCAAACATTTCGTCGGCACTGGCAACGCTGACCGGATATTGGATATAGCCGATACGCTCAAAGTTAAACAATACCGAACCGCTTTCACCCATCTGACCGCCGCGCTTGCCGAAAATCGTCCGAACATTACCGGCCGTACGGTTTTTATTATCGGTCAAGGCCTCAACAATAACCGAAACTTTATTCGGCGAAAAACCTTCGTAGCGCATAGATACGAAATCGGCACCGCCGGCAACCGTGGTTGCTTTGGCAATGGCACGTTCGATATTATCTTTCGGCATACTTTCGGCACGAGCGGCCTGAATAGCCAAGCGTAAACGCGGGTTTTTATCAGGTTCCGGCAGACCGCTCTTGGCGGCAACGGTAATTTCGCGTGCGAGCTTGGCAAATACGCGCGCTTTTTTGGCGTCTTGAGCGCCCTTGCGATACATAATGTTTTTAAATTGCGAGTGTCCTGACATTTTTATCTCCTAAATTCAATCGTCTGTTATGCGCTTTTATAACTTATTTGTTGGTATTTTTTCAAGTTTTTTTTGCAAAAAAATACACATTTTATTGATTATCTTCAACCAACTCGGTGGCTGCCAACAAAAATGCCGGTGTATTGCGTCCGAAAGTATGGTATCTTTTCACCAAATTCAGAGCCTCGGCATCTTTACCGCTTTCGCGGCGCGGCGTAACTTTCTTAGGTTCGGATTTTGTTTCTTTGTGAGCCTTTTCTTTTTTTGGCTCTGTCTGTTCTTTCGGTGCCGGTTTTTCTTCTTTAGGTGCAGCCTTGTCATCGGTTGCAACGGTCGCGGCTACGGTTTCTTCAATCTCCGCTCCTTGTCCCTTATCTTTGTTAATTTTTATTTCTTCAGGTGTTTGCAGAATTTTATCAAGCAGCGTTTGGGTTTCTTTGGAACGACGGTTGGTATAAACAATATTCTGCTTTTCCGACGGCAGGACCGCCAAAACTTTTTCCAACTGTTCCAGTTGATGCGTTTTTTTAATCAGATTAATATCATCAACCACCAAAACATCGGTTTGCGACAAGTCGATTTTATCTTCATCCAGCAAGTCGGAGAGAAGTTTCGGCGATGCAATAACCACATTGGCTTCATCATCGATATTTTCTTCGACATCGTCAACATTGCCGGCCGTAATTTCGTGGTATTTGTTAAACACGGCGAATCTGTCGGAAACGGTAACCGAAGCCTGCGCGCCCGAAGTAATAATCAAAATATTATGCGCTTTTTTATCGGCAATAATATCAATCAGCGGCAACACATACGAATAAGTTTTGCCACAACCGGCCGGAGCAATCGTAAACACGTCTTTGCCATGCAAAATCGACGGTATAACATCGGCTTGGACCGTTGTCGGCGTGATAATTCCGGCTTCCGTAACGGCTTGTATTGTTTTTTCGGATAATCCCAATTCTTTAAAATCCATTTTTAACCTCTTATACTTCCGGTAGTGAAACTTTGGTCTGCTTTTCCGGCGGAACCGGAGAATACTCCGAGCGATTAAGCGACTTTCCGGCAATAACATCTTTGATTTCATCGCCGGAGAGCGTTTCATACTCAATCAGAGCTTGCGCCAATGTTTCGAGTTCTTTGTCATATTTTTTCAAAATTTCCGTAGCTTGTGCGTGTGCCTCGGTCAAAAGACGTTTGATTTCGGCATCTACCAAGCGTGCAGTTTCTTCACTCATATTTTTGTTTTGCGTAACGGCACGGCCCAAAAACACTTCATTGGAATTTTCGGCATACAAAACCGGCCCCAGCAAATCACTCATACCCCATTCGGTAACCATGGAGCGAGCCAAGTTTGTTGCTGCCGAAATATCGGCCGAAGCGCCGGATGTAACTTTATCATAACCAAACTTCAACTCCTCGCTGGCACGGCCGCCCATACATATCACCAAACGCGATAACATTTTGGCGCGAGTGTACGAATATTGGTCTTTTTCCGGCAACTGTTGCACCATACCGAGAGCACGTCCCCGCGGAATAATCGTCGCCTTGTGAATAGGATCGGTTTCCGGAACGTGCAACGAGCAAATGGCGTGACCGGCTTCGTGATAAGCCGTCAGTTTCTTTTCTTCTTCATCCATCGCCATTGATTTGCGTTCGTTGCCCATCAACACTTTATCTTTGGCATTATCAAAGTCTTGCGCCGTCACCTTGCGTTTGTTGCGACGCGCCGCCAAAAGAGCCGCTTCGTTAACCAAATTGGCCAAATCGGCACCGGAAAACCCCGGAGTACCGCGAGCAATTACCGATAAATCCACATCTTTAGCCAGCGGAACTTTGCGTGCATGAACATGAAGAATAGCTTCACGCCCTTTAATATCCGGATTGCTGACCACAACCTGACGGTCAAAACGCCCCGGTCGCAACAACGCCGGATCCAACACATCGGGACGGTTGGTGGCTGCAATCAGAATAACGTTTTCATTCGGTTCAAAGCCGTCCATTTCCACCAACAGTTGATTAAGTGTTTGCTCACGCTCGTCGTTACCGCCGCCCAAACCGGCACCGCGATGACGCCCGACCGCATCAATCTCGTCAATAAACAAAATACAAGGCGCATTTTTCTTTGCCTGTTCAAACATATCGCGTACGCGCGAAGCGCCGACACCGACAAACATTTCCACAAAATCGGAGCCGGAAATCGAGAAAAACGGCACATCGGCCTCGCCGGCAACCGCCTTGGCCAGCAAGGTTTTACCGGTTCCCGGAGGGCCCACCAACAACACCCCCTTCGGAATTTTTCCGCCCAAACGCTGAAACTTAATCGGGTCTTTCAAAAAGTCGATTATTTCTTCCAATTCCTGCTTGGATTCATCGGCGCCGGCCACATCTGCAAACGTAACTTTTTTATTGTTTTCTATCAATCTGGCGCGTGATTTGCCGAAACTTAAGGCCTTGTTGTTACCGGCACTGGCCTGGCGCATAAAGAACACCCACACACCGACCAAAATCAGCATCGGAAGCCATGAAATCACCACGCTCCAAAAAGTTTCGGTCGACGTATCTTGCGGCTTTGCCTCAACTTTGACATTGTTTTCCAACAGCGTATCCACCGTGGTCGGGCTGTACGGCGCATAGGTCGTAAACTTTTTGCCATCCGTGGTCATACCGGATATTTCCGCTCCGCTGATGGAAACGTTGGTAACCCGTTTTTCCTTGACATTATCCATAAAATCAGAAAACAACACGTTTTCGGTGTTGGCCGTCATCGTTCGCTTTTCCGCCATACTGAAAAACGCCGTCAGGCAAATAAGAACCAAAATCCAAATAAAAGCGCTTTTACCAAACTTCATATAACCATCCCAAACAAAATAAAAACTCTCATATAAGTAGTCTCAATTACGCGTATATTAAGGGGCTTTTTTTCAAAAAACAAGCATTTTCGCCGACTTAATAACTTTTGTAATAAAAAATCAAACGCCCGTCTTTTATGACAGGGCGTTTGTTTCTACACTTAATCGGCTAAATGTCTGGCATATTCCTTGGCATCAACAACCGCGGTATTATGCTCAACCAGCCCGATACTGTACGAGAGTTCGCCGGCGGAATCTTCATTGACGTAGATTGACATCCTATCGCCTTTGAAGATGCTTTTTGCGTTGTTCAAACCGCGCATTTCGCGTGCGCTCAGCATAAAACGCATACACCTCGGCTTCTCCAATTTTTCATTCTTCCCGTCGGGAAGTTTCTGTTCTTCGGTTACATTCAAATACAGAATGCCCGTTTCGTCTTCGCCGTCAGGTACAAAGTAGAGCGTATCCACCGTACCGACAAATTTCACTTTTTTCATAAAATAATAACACTAAAATTTCATCAGATAAACAGGCGCAACAGTCCCCACAGGTTCAAGTGCGCCGTCAAAAATTCATAACACTTCGGCATGTTTTTGTTGAACTTGGCCGCCTTAATGATTTGCTTTTGTTTTACGGCATCGCCCTCGTAATACTTCCACAAACCTTCCCAATCGACTTTTTCCGGATAACCGGTCAAAAATCCATGGTAAAGACTGTGATGTTTTACAAACACCTCAAACCGTTTGTTTTCTAAAAGCTTATCATAGCAGATCTCATGATAAAGCTCTTCATCCAAGCCTTTTTGCAGGCAATAGTCGATGATTTCGTTTTTGGGCAACAAACCGCAGGCATCTCCGAGGCTTAAGAGCCACAGTGCCATACCGTTGTCAATCACATACTTCCAGCCGTCTTCCGAATAGAGTAATACGCCGGGACGTTTCTGTTGCAACATCAGCGGTGCGTATTTAGCAAAGTCGCGTCGCAGCAAGGCAATGCACGCTTCAGGATAATCCATCCAGTTATCTTTTTCCAAGAATTCCGGAGCATTTTGTGCCACCAAATCGAATTTATGGCGCTGACACAGGGTTTCCCACAATTTCAGCTGTGCACATTCCTCATCGGTCGGCCAATCATTCGGCAACTTGTCCTGATAATGCGGTAAAACATCGGCCAGTTCCGCAACGGTAAAATAGCTTTGCATCCATTGAATAACCGGCGGCGTGTACTTTGTGACCAATGTCAGTACCTCTTTGATTGCGTCATCGGAGTAATCGAAAAAAGCCATTGTTGTCAGCATATCCGCTGTTAACGGCATTTTGCTTTGCACCAATTGCCTAAAGCGCCCGATTTCATGATGTTCCAAACAATACCATGCCAATTTCTCGTTCTGCTCGGCAGAAGTGAATGGCATAATCCTTTTGAAATTCTCCATAATCAATAATTTTTAAATTATAAAACATTGGGCAGAATTCTAGTATAAAAACCTCGGTAAGTCAAGCGGAAATACGGTTAGTTTATTATATAAACGAAAACGGCCGCCACCGATACCGGTAACGGCCGTATTTTACTGATTAGCGAATTATTTCAGTTTTGCCTTCAAATCGGCAATCAAACCGTCAATTCCGTTCGGCGATTTCTGAATATACGACGTATATTCGCTGCGCGATGTCTGCGCCAGGCTGACGTTCTCGATAATGATATCGACAATGCGCATATTGCCGTTGGTTTCCTTAACCCGCCACTTTACCGAGGCCGGTTTTCCTTCTTGCATCGGCACTTGCGAGTTGACAAACACTTGATCCGGCGACTTGGAATTCTCCGTACCCAAAAATTCAAAATGCTTACCTTTGAAATCGTTAAAGCGTTCCGACCAGGTTTGTACGTTCAGCTTGCGATATACATCGATAAACTCGTCGCGTTGTTTCTGAGTAGCCGTACGCCAATAACGTCCGAGCACAAACTTGCCGATAAAATCCAAATCCAAATCCTGATTGAACAGCTTGGTAAAGCGTGCCCGCTTTTCGCTTTCCGATATATTCGAATTAACCAGTTCTTCAATACCCTGTTTGGTGACATCTTTAATAAACTGTTCGGCCTTGGCAGCATTGACGGCGGCGTTTGCCTCTGCTCCAAACATAAATAAACCGGCAAATAAAAATGCAAATAATTTTTTCATTTTAAATTCCTTTCAAGTAAATTATTCATCATCCATGTCGTCAAAATCAAAATCATAACCGGCATCTTCCGCCGAAACTTCTTTTTTGCCGCAAACCCCGATTTTAAGGCGATTCTGAATGTACGCCGATTTGATGGTGCTGTACGGGTCAACCGAATTGGCGGTTAAGTTATCCAAAAATTCGATATTTGCCTCGCGCAGACTGACAAAACCGAGGGCACTGATGCCGTAATAAAACGAATAACGCTCCCAATCTTCGCCAAACGAAGAATAGCGGCCTACCCAATAGACCGGGTGGGTATAAGCATCGGCCACCATACTCGCGGTAGCACGCGGAGTACTCGGTCCGAACAGCGGCAATATAAAGAACGGTCCGTCCGGTACGCACCAGGCGGCAAGCGTCCGGTCAAAGTCGGTCGGATTCTTGGAGATTCCCCAGCCGGAAGCCACATCAAAAGTACCGAGTAAACCGATGGTTGAATTTATCAAAAAGCGCCCCATTGATTTTCCGGAATCAAGCAAATCTCCCTGTAACGTGTGATTTACCACAGAAATCGGTTCTTTCATGTTTTCAAAGAAGTTTCGCACGCGTTCGCGAACAAAGTCATTTGTAACGGCGCGGTAACCCTTTGCCACCGGCTTAATCACAAAATAATCGGCCGTGGCATTAACCGCAAACATGGCACGGTTATAGCTTTCCAACGCGCCTTCATCGTCTTCTTCTTCAGCTTTAACCGGTGCGGCAAGCAATGTTACCAAACAGGTTGTATAACTTAAAATTCTAAATATCTTCTTCATTTTTTTATTCCCTGACAACATAATATATAAACGAACGAACAATAAATCAATCAAAAAATTTAACTTGATGGTATGTATAATTTCCGAGCATAAAAAAATCCTCCGGAAAACTATAAACGGAGGATTATAAAAAAGGCAACGCTTTGCCTTTGCCAATAACTAAAGACTTTTGATATTGTAAATCGAACCCGATGAAGGTATCAGCCGACAGCCTCACCGAGCAATGTGCGCCGATTTCACAATCGACGGACATATTACGTAATTACTAACCTGTCACAAACGAACGGGATCGTTTGCCGATGTAAAACGTTTCACAACGCCCTACATCGAATTGTTTAACTATAATATCATAATAATCTAAAACATGGTTTCTGTATAGCATTATGCAACTGAAATGTCAATACGGTTCTGACGTAAAAAAAATACCCCTATCCGCTTCCACGGACAAGGGGTATTTTCAGATTCGGGCAATCCAATCGAAAATTTTTTGTTCATAATCGGCTTCAACATCCTTGCGGTGTTTCAGCACATTGAAAAATAATTTTCCATATTGCCTCGGTGCCATAAACGGACTGCGGGCAACGCGCAACGGATACTTCTCGGACAGACGCATACCGGCCTGTATAACACGCTTGGGAATCATCCTGTCAAAGTCCGCAATACAACGACCGGCGTAACGTTCGGTACCGACTCGGTCATATAGAGCGGCAGCTTCCGATAGCAGCGGTAATCCGTCGGCAAGAGCCATACCGTTGTAGAGCTGACACACTTCCTTTATATCCTCGCCCGGAACGTAATAATATGCGTTCAGGCTTCCGATTTCCGGAAACTGCTGCGGTAAAAATTCCACAGTGCGCTCCAAAAGTTTGCTTAACCGTTGAGTAACGCAGAAAATGAGCGGACAATCTGATGAGAACCTCCAAGTCAGATAGTCGGCGATTTCCTTGAGGTTATCGTTGATGTTGTTGCTTTTATCCAACACCGTAGCCTGAAAATTGCCCAGTCGCAAAGCCGTCATACGCAACTTTGCTCCCTCGCTGACCATAGTACCGTCATCCAGCCGGTTAAGGTGCTTGGAAAGCGGTCCGTAACCTCCTACACAAAGTACATTCGGATATTTTCCGAATTGCCGTTTAGCCTGTTTGGCAATGGCAGCGGCATAATAAGCCGACACCGGATCATCACCGATTGCCACCACAAAACGCGGCTCAATCAACAATCTGCCTGATCTGTCCAAACAGTCAGTCTCCTGGCGGAAAAACTCAAAAACGGTTTGAGCATCCTGCCAATCCTGATTTCTGAAATCTATTTTTTTCATATCTAAAAAATTTGAATAATAATACTTTTGAAACTCTGCATCTTTACCGCCCTAAGGCTTAAATGTTCGCAAATCTTGCCCGGATATTATTGATACTCCGTCCGAGAATGACGTGCGGCGGTATTTTGATATTGTTTTTTACCCTTTGTTGCCTTTTTATCGGCCGCGGCATTATTTTGCCCCTGCACGTGTCCTCTGGTTTGTTCCATTTTCTGCTTATTGACTTCCGCGGCTTCTTTGGCGGCCATATAATCGTAATAATCCGGCGCCAGATGGAAATACACATCATATTTAGGCATAACCATAACCTCGGAAACGCGATGTCTGATATCATGGCGACGACCGTGCGCTTTGCCCGGGAAAGTAAATTCCCTCGCCGATTTTATGAAATCATCGTGTTGCGATTTTAAAACCTCTTCCACCGTCAGATTCGGATTACCGTTGACCATCTGCTCGGCTACTTTATGCCAATCTGCCAGGCGCTGTTGCGTATTCTCAATGATTTCCTCGCGGTTTTGCGCAATAATCTCGCTGATTTCTATCTGATGCCGCGGTGCTACTTTAGTCAGCAGTTGTTTATTTTCCGGTGTCAGATAATCATAAACATTCAAATCAAAAACTCTGCCGGCGGAATCGCACACCTGAATGGTAAAGGCCGCTTCAATAGCGCGGCGATAGTTTTCTTCTTTGATTTTTGCCGGAATACCGGAAGTATCCGACATTGAATGAACCGTCTGCATAAGTTGTTTGGTATAACTGTCCGATGTTGTCATCATGGAATATGTGTGGGCAAAAACATTGTTTACCATCAAGGTTAACAGTCTTTCTCTGTCCTTTTGTTTGTCGGAAGTATATCTGTACAGCCAACCTTTTTGCAACAGATTACCAAAGTCAAAATTGGCATCGTGCAACAAACCGACAATACTGTCCGCCTCCGCACTTTTATTCATTTCGTACATGGTTTGATATAAATAAGCGTTGAATTCAACGGCAATACCCAAACTGTATCCGTGTTTCGGAGAAACCTTACCGAACGGCATTCCGTACAGATTGGAATATCTGCTGTGTGTACCTTCGTGCACATCCACCGATACCGGTGTACCGCTGTGCGGTTGATTTTCAACTCCGGCAAAATGATATTTTATGGTGATATTGTCATCAAAGTCATAATAAGCCACGTTGCCGGTATAAGTTCCTTTCTTTACCTTGTCAATGATGGCAGAATTGTAAACCGTATCAACCTGATAGTATAATTTGGTGTCGACATACTGGTAATTGATATATTCCTGCGGTACCGAGACTACGTTTTCGGCCGGAGCCGGAGAATTGTCCGCCGTGACGTTCTGCGCCTTACTTTCTCCCGAAAGCCAAAAACCTCCGGCAGTAATGGCGGCAATTTTAAAATAACGATTTAATTTATCAAACCAGTTTGTCATTTTAATCCTTTTCGGTTGCAGTATATTCCCTTTTTGTCCACAAGTCAAGTCCTTTGCAAAACAGATGCGAAAAAAAATCGCCGACTTACACCGGCAATTTTTCTTTATTTTACTGTATATTTTGATAATTGGAGTTAAAAATCTCAATGTACGACGGCGGATTTTCCGCAACGGTTCTGCCGTCAGGCGGTGTTTCTCCGGCCGCTTTGAATACGGCATCGGCAAATTCTTTCTTGGCTAAATAAATCAAAAACAGCGGTCGCTCCAGCTTGAGCTTACCCATAACTTCTTCCAAAGCCTCAAAACTTTCATAAATCGTACCGGCAAACATCAAACTGTCTTCCAGTCTGACATATTCATTATCTTGTATTTTTCGCATTTTTCCCTCGCCTACAATAATTAAACAAGATAAAAAATAACCGTCGCCGTGCTGATTATAAATATGGCTCATCGGCTATATTGAAAGCCGAATCTGCGGTAATTCTCACATTAAATCATATTTTTTTTGCCGTTTTTTTTGCAACCTGATACCGTTTTGCGGAAAAAAATATATATGGCGATTCCAGCCCTCAACCACTTCACTGATGATGCGATCGTCCACCACGAACTCCGCCGGTGCATGTTTTTGCGTCATATCATAAAGCAATATGTTGGCGATACTTTGTTTTGGCATTCTGTTATCTCCCATTCGAGCAAAAAATATTCCCCTTTTAGCGCAATAAAAGAGGAATATATACTAAAGTCTATATTAATAAGTCAAAAAAAACGTTGACGCGATTTAAAAGAACCATCCCGATTTAGTATATTTTTTAATCAGGCTTTCCATTTCCGGCGTTTTGGCATATTCGATAACTTTTTTGCCTTCATTATCTTTCAGACGTCCGTCAGCACCGTTTTGCAGCAACATTTCCACCACATCCGGGTCTTCGTTCAGGGCAACGGCATACATCAGCGCACTGCGGCCCTTGTTATCAACCGCATTGATATCGGCACCGTAACGCAACAGCATTTTAATTACTTTCGGCGACACGTCAACCCGGCATACATTCATCAAAAGTGTGCGTCCCTTGGTGTCGCGGGCGTTGATATCATTAACGTTTTCCGGCTCCGACTTTTTATACGAAGTTGCTTCTTCTTGCTCGGCATCAACACTCAAACCGCCTAAAAAGGCCTGGGCAAGCTTTCCCAAATCAGCATCCTCACCGGCACCGTTGGCCAACATCTCGGCCATGGTGGCTAACCCCGGCTTGCGTTTAGAAGAATCGGTCTTTTTTTCCGGCTCGCGATTGAGCACCGATTTAATCAGCGCGTTTTTAACGTCTTGCGCCGAATCCCCTTCAATCAGCGCGCCGAGCCAAGTCTGCGAACCGTCTTCCGGCGAACCGGTTATGCGTTGCATGGCATAATTCATGGCCTTACCGGCAATCGCCGCACGATTGATGTATGCAATATAACCGCCGATTAACAGCAATACGATAAAAATAACGCCGGCGATTATCATTCCCTTAAACAGTTTGTTCATTTTATTTCCTTTGTTTGTTGTCTGCTTAATCTTAATCGGGTAATTTGTGATATGCAACTTTATTTATGCGATTGTGCAAAAAAATCTAAAAAAGTACTTGAATTTAAAATAAAAATAAGTTATAAGCTGGTTGTTTGAGTTGTTCGGGCGAAAAGGCATTGCCTGACGGCTTGTGTGTAATTTCCAACAATTGAAAGGGAATCAAAATGCCAAAATTAAAAACAAAAAAGGCCGTTGCCAAGCGCTTTGACGTGACCGGCTCCGGCAAATTAAAAAGAAGACATTCTTTCAAAAGACACCTTCTTTTCAACAAACCGACAAAACAAAAAAGACAGGCTCGCGGCTCTAAGATTATTGCTGCCGCTAATGCTTTTGTTAAAAAGTTTTTACCGTTTATTTAAGAGGGAGGATAAGATATGTCTCGTGTTAAAAGAGGTTTAACGGCTCACGCTCGTCATAAAAAAATTTTGGATATGGCGAAAGGTTACAGAGGTCGTAATAAAAATGTATTCAGAGTAGCTGTTGAAAAAGTTGAAAAAGGTTTGCAATATGCTTACCGTGACCGCAAAGTTAAGAAAAGAACTTTCCGTTCTTTGTGGATTCAACGTATCAATGCTGCCACACGTATCCACGATTTAACTTATTCTCGATTTATCAGCGGGCTCAACAAAGCGGGAGTTGAACTCGATCGTAAAGTTCTTGCTGATATCGCTTTGAAACAGCCCGAAGCATTTGCTAAGTTGGTTGAAACAGCCAAAGCGGCTCTTAACAAGTAAGTTACAGATACAATAAATCAATAAAAAGAGTTGGCTTGGTGTTTCCGGGTTAACTCTTTTTATTTTTAAACAAAGGTTGCTGATTATGGAAAATTTAGAAGAATTGAAAGACGAAGTGTTGAATAAAATCAATAACTCCGCCGAATTAAAAGAATTGGATGATATCAGAGTTGCCGTATTAGGTAAAAAAGGCAAACTGACCGAAATGATGAAAAGTTTGGGAGCTTTGCCGCTCGAAGAAAAAATCGCCATGGGCAAAGGTTTGAATATCGTAAAATCCGCAGTTGAAGAAGCTATCGAAACTCAAAAGAAAGTTTTGGAAGAAAAAGCGCTGAACGAAAAGTTGAAAAACGAAACGCTTGACGTTACGTTGCCGGTGCGGCCGGAAACTCAGGGACGCATTCACCCAATTTCCAAAATATGCGAAGAAGTGATTGCCATCTTCGGGCAGATGGGATTTGAACTGGCCGAAGGACCGGACATTGAAGACCAATTTCATAATTTTAATGCGCTGAATATGCCGCCTAATCACCCTGCCCGCCAAATGCAGGACACGTTTTATATCAACAACGACCCGACCAAGCCGTTTGATATGGATACGGCATATGCGGTCAGAACGCAAACCTCGGGAGTGCAAATCCGTACTATGGAAAAACAGCAACCGCCTATTCGGATTATTGCCCCGGGAAGAACCTATCGTTCCGATTATGATGCCACCCATACACCGATGTTCCATCAGCTTGAAGGTTTGGTTATCGATAAAAACATTACGTTGGCGCATCTCAAGGGTTGTCTGTATGATTTTGTTAAGGCATTTTTTGAGTTAGATGATTTACCGGTGCGTTATCGTCCGTCGTATTTTCCGTTTACCGAGCCGTCGGCCGAAATGGATATCGGCTGTTTGAAAACCAAAACCGAACTTAAAATCGGCGCCGGTACCGATTGGATGGAAATTTTGGGCTGCGGTATGGTGCATCCGAATGTTTTGCGCGCCGGCGGTATTGACCCGGATGAATATCAAGGCTTTGCTTTCGGCATGGGGATCGATCGTATTGCCATGCTTAAATACGGTATTCCGGACTTGCGTACTTTCTTTGAATCCGACGTACGCTGGATTAAGCATTACGGATTTACCCCGCTCGACTTTTCTTCAATGACGGACGGTTTAAGCAATAACGGAGGATTGGCACGATGAAATTCACATTATCTTGGCTCAAAGAGCATTTAGAAACAACCGCAAGCGTTTATGAAATCAGCGAAACACTGACACGCATCGGTTTGGAAGTTGAAGAAGTTATCGACCCGCGCAACGGCCTGAGCGATTTTATTACCGCTCGTATCGACAGTGTGGAAAATCATCCGGATGCGGATAAGTTGCACGTGTTGTGTGTTAATGACGGTACCAATAAATATCAAGTGGTATGCGGCGCGCCGAATGTACGCGAAGGCCTTATCGGTATTTTTGCCCGCGAAGGCACGCTGATTCCGCTGTTTAACGAGCGTTTGAAACGCGCCACCATTCGCGGTGTAGAGAGTTGCGGTATGATGTGTGCAATTGATGAAATCGGCTTGGGTACAGCCCACGAAAAAATCATCGAATTGCCGGCAGATACTCCGATCGGGGTACCGGCCGCCGACGTTTTGGATATTGATCCGGTAATCGAGGTATCCATAACCCCTAACCGCGCCGAATGTCTGGGAGTACGCGGTATTGCCCGCGATTTGGCCGCGGCCGGTTTGGGAACCTTAAAACCGCTCAACATCGTCAAAACACCGGCCAAATTTGCCAACCCGATAAAAATTACGGTGGAATGTCCTGAAGAATGTCCGGTTTATACCGGTCGTTACATCAAAGGCGTTAATAATCATGCCGAAACACCGAAGTGGATGAAAGACCGCTTGAATGCCGTCGGTATTCACTCGATTTCGCCGCTGGTGGATATTACCAATTATCTTAACTATGATTTGGCTCGTCCGCTCCATGTTTTTGATGCCGACAAGCTCAAGGGCGACCTGACTATCCGTATGGCCAAACAAGGTGAAAAATTCACGGCCTTAAACGAAAAAGAATATGAGCTGACCGACTTTTCTCTCGGTATTTGCGACGACGAAGGCGTACAGTGCCTCGGCGGCATTATGGGCGGCTTGGAAAAAGGCTGTTCCGCTGATACGACCAACGTTTTGTTGGAATGCGCTTTGTTTAAGCCGATATGTATTGCCAAGACCGGCCGCCATTTGCAGATTGATTCGGACTCGCGCTATCGTTATGAGCGTTGGGTAGACCCGAAATCCAATATCAGCGGTTCGGATTATGCTACCGCCCTGATTTGCGAAATTTGCGGCGGTGAAGCGTCGGAACTGACGGTTGTCGGCTCCGAAGAGGCTTATGTTCCGCAAGTGGCATATCTGCGTCCGGAACGTTTAAAAACATTTGCCGGTATAGAAGTAAGTGCCGAAAAATCAATGGAAATTCTGCGCAATCTCGGCTTTGTCGTATCTTTGGAAAACGGCAAAATCAAGGCTGTATCCCCGAGTTGGCGCGGCGATATCGAATGCGAACAGGATTTAATTGAAGAAGTCGTGCGCATGATCGGCTTGGATGAAATACCTGCGGTATCTTTGCCGCATGACAAGCTGCCGAAACCGATTTTGACACCGATGCAACATAATGCCATGATAAGCAAGCATGAACTGGCTTTGCGCGGTATGTACGAAACCGTTACCTGGAGCTTTGCCGACAGCGATATTGCCAAATATTTCCGCGAAGGCAGAGAGACCGTACTGTTGCAAAATCCGATTGTTAAAGAACTTGACGAGATGCGACCGTCGATTTTACCGAATCTTTTGATTGCCGTCAAAAACAATATTGCCCGCGGCTATCCGAATGTGGCCTTGTTTGAGGTGGGTCCGGTATTCACCGGACGCCATCCGCTGGAGCAGTTTATTTCGGCTACCGGTGTACGTGCCGGACAGACTTCGGCCAAAGATTGGGCGCACAGTGCTCGCGATTATGATATATACGACGCCAAGGCTGATGCATTGGCAGTAATTGCCGCGGCTAAAGGTCCGTATGAAAATCCGCAGATTACAACCGACGCGCCGAGTTATTATCATCCGGGGCGCTCCGGTGCAATCCGTCTCGGCAAAAACGTGTTAGCATATTTCGGCGAAATTCATCCGGCAATTTTGAAAAAGCTGGATATTAAATCGCGCGTGGTGGCATTTGAAGTTAACTTAAACAATATCCCTCTGCCGCGGCAAACCGTGGGCAAAGCGCGCAAGAGATTGGAGCTTTCGCCGTTCCAACCGGTTGACAAGGATTTGGCCTTTGTGGTAGATAAAAGTGTCAGCGCCGCCGCAATTACGGCCGCGGCCAAAAATGCCGACCGCGAACATATAACCGAGGTGCGCATTTTTGATATTTATGAAGGTGACAATCTGCCGAGCGGCAAAAAATCGGTGGCCATCAGTCTGACTTTGCAACCGATTGAGCAGACGTTTACCGATAAAGATATCGAAAACCTGATGAACAAAGTAATTGTCGAGGTCGGCAAAAAGACCGGCGGCGAACTGAGATAGGAGAATAACAATGGCGATGAAAACAACACGCAAACAGAATTATCCGGAGTGGTATCAAAATGTGGTATCCGAAGCCGATATGGCAGAAAATTCAGTATCTCCGGGCTGTATGGTAATGAAAGCGTGGGGCTATGGTTTATGGGAACGCATTCAACGTGTTTTGGATGAAAAAATCAAGGAAACCGGCCACGAGAACTATTATTTTCCGATGTTTATTCCCCTTTCCTTTTTCCAGAAAGAGGCGGACCACGTTGAAGGTTTTGCCAAAGAGATGGCAGTCGTAACTCACTCGCGCCTTATCAGCGAAGACGGCAAATTAAAGCCGGCCTCACCGCTGGAAGAACCGTTGATTGTGCGTCCGACCTCGGAAACCATTATTGCCGACTCATTTGCCAAATGGGTAAAATCCTATCGTGATTTGCCGATTTTGCTAAATCAATGGGCCAATGTGGTACGTTGGGAAATGCGGCCGCGTTTGTTTTTGCGTACGCGCGAATTTTTGTGGCAGGAAGGTCATACCGTACACGCCAGCATGAAAGAAGCGGAAGCGGAAACCCTGAAAATGTTGGAAGTTTATCGTGATTTTTCTGAAAATGCGCTGGCGATGCCGGTTTTGGTCGGCCGCAAGCCGGAACACGAAAAATTCCCGGGTGCCATCGATACTTATTGCATTGAGGCCATGATGCAGGACGGCAAAGCTTTGCAAGCCGGTACTTCGCACTTTTTGGGGCAGAACTTTGCCAAGTCGGCGGATATTAAATTTACCAATCAAAACAATGAGTTGGAATATGCCTATACCACTTCGTGGGGGGTTTCCACCCGCTTAATCGGCGGTACGATTATGTGCCATGCCGATGATGACGGTATGGTTGTTCCGCCGCATGTTGCGCCGTATCAGGTTGTGATTGTTCCGTTAATTAAAAAACCGGAAGATGCTGAAAAAGTAATGAATTACATCGATAAAATTCAAGCACAACTTAAACTTAAATCCGCATTTGGTGAAAAACTGCGAGTCAAAGTTGATACTCGTGATAAAAACAGCGTCGATAAGGTATGGGAATGGATTAGAAAAGGTGCGCCGATGGTTTGCGAAATCGGTCCGCGCGATGTTGAAAATAACGGCTTGATGGTTAAAGAACGGATTTTCATCGGTCAGCCGGAAGGCAAAAAAATTATGCAAGCCGTTGACTTTGTGGAAAACGTCGGTATGCGCTTAGAAGAATTGCAGCAATTGATGTTTGATAAAGCGCAAAAGCGTTTGCAAGACAACATTCGCACCGATATTACCACACCGGAAGAATTTGCCGCCTATTATGCCAATTCCAATGAATGGATTGAGGACGACAAGCCGGGCAAAGTAGCGTTTGTACGCGGCAAATGGTGCGCTGATCCGGCCACCGAGGAAATCTTGAAATCGATGAAGATTACCATCCGTTGCATTCCGTTTGACCAAAGCGGCACCACCGGAAAATGTTTATTGACCGGCAAAGACGCAACGTTAGACGTGATTTACGCTCGCTCCTATTAGGAAATCGCCGTGAAAATCGCCGAAATAGCAGATATCGAGGCACTTAAGGCAAATCATCCGCATTTGGAAACAGTGCAAAAAGCGTATGTGGTGGATGACACTTATAAGGTTTATATTGCCCAAACCGGCAAATATACTCATATCAGAATCCGCCGCCTTGACGACAAACCGGTGCATTGTTTCGGCGACTTTCAGGCGATAAAAAATGCTTTTCTGGGCGAAGAAACCGCTGCAATAGAGGTGTACCCTAAAGTGTCGGATTATGTGGATAACAGCAACACCTATCATCTGTTTTCGTGGCAGGGTATGGAAGCGCCAAACTTAAAAGAGCTGTATAAATACATTTAAAAAAGGAAAAGCCTCTGACAACTCGTGTCGGAGGCTTTAAGCTAAAAAACTCAAGCAGACTGCTTTTACGCGCAGATTACGAGAACGGTTGCTTCCGAGCCGACTCTCTGCTTTTCATCGTCTTTCGCTTCCGGGGAGGTCATTTGCGAACCTGCCCGACGGTCTAAGACAAACATTTGACATGCTGGGGCCGCTTGTCACCCGTTAGCATTGACGGACGCCCGAAGGACGGTTGCTTTCGCTCGCCACTACTTACAACAATCACCTCAAACCGGGATGCCGGCGACAGCTTCTCATCCTCGCGGAATCAAAGGGTCAACCGATTGCGGTGTTGAGCAGATTTCCTGCTTGCATTCAAACGGCGTTTTCACCCGTTGCTATTCACGCTTGCGTCGGTACAAATTGCCTTAAACCCAATGTATATAGTCAGCCTAGTAATATCATAAAAATTATAAATCCGGTATTTTGTAATAAGTTTTTCTACAGATGTCAAGAAAAAACTTGCCAGCCGGTCGAGCGGAGATTAAAATATTGCCGACAGCAAGATAAAGGAACAAAGTATGAGTATGTGGATTATCATTATGTGGACAACGCTGATTATTACCGGTGTGGCACTGGTATATGTCAGTAACCGCGTATGCAAATTCGGTTTTATCCGCCGTCTGACCCAAGAAAGTGAGAAACGCAAGGCCGTTATCGGCGGCACGATAGTATTCGGTTCGTTCGGCTTAATCTGCTGGTTGCTCAATTTTATGAACGCGATTGTCTGTGTTATTTATTTTGCGTTGGCATGGCTGCTTTGTGATTTTATTTTCTATTTAGCGGAGAGATGGCGCAAACTTCCTTTCAAGCGTTATTATTCCGGTTTTTGCGCCGTTATAATCGCCATCGCCGCCCTTATCTGCGGCTGGTATCAGGCGCACAATGTTTGGCGCACCGAATATAATTTGACAACCGCCAAAAATATCGGCAATTTCAAAATCGTGATGTTTGCCGACTCTCACATCGGCACCACCTTTGATGCCGCCGGATTTGCGCAACATCTGACGGAGATGCAGAGAGAAAATCCGGATGCGATAGTGGTGGTCGGCGATTATGTGGACGATGATACTTCCAAAGAAAATATGCTGGCCGCCACCCGAAAACTTGGCGAATTACCAACAAAATACGGTATTTTCTTTGTCTTGGGTAATCATGACAAGGGTTATTACGGAGCGGCCCGCCGCGGTTTCAGCGAAGCGGAGCTGATTACGGAGTTGCAAAAAAACGGCATTACGGTTTTGCGCGACCAAGCAGCTTTAATCGGCGATATGATATATATCATCGGACGCCGCGATTTTTCTGAAGTACGGGAACGGCGCCAAAATCGCAAATCCATGCAAGAATTGATCGCCGGTTTGGATACGGATAAATATACGGTGGTTTTGGACCATCAGCCGACCGATTTTGCCGCTCAGGCCAAATCCGGTGTTGATATGGTGCTTTCCGGACATACTCACGGCGGGCAGCTGTGGCCGTTCAACCAAGTCGGCAAATGGATTGGTGCCAACGATATGATATACGGACACGAAAAACATAACAATACCGATTTCATCGTGACTTCCGGCATTTCAGACTGGGCAATCAAATTCAAAACCGGCACCAAATCGGAATATGTGGTGATAAATATTCAACAAAAGGACTAAAAAATGGAAAAAGAACAGGAACATAAAATTTATACCGACGCTATTGAGTTTTTCGGGGTTACCTCGCAAAAAATAATGGTTATAGAAGAAATGTCGGAGCTGACTAAGGAATTGTGCAAAGAGCTGCGCGGTCGCGGCGATGTTGACCATATTGCCGAAGAATTGGCCGATGTGGAGGTTACTTTGGCGCAAATTAAAATGATTTATAATATTCATCAGGAAGTGGAAAACCAGAAAGACTTTAAGCTTAAGCGTTTTGCCAAGAATATGGCTGAACTGAAAAAAGCCAAATCTCAATAACCGTAGCGGCCGCGCATTTTTTTGATAAAGAATATGCTGATGCAAAGTGCCATAATCTCGGCAACGGTTATGGCCAGCCAAATACCGTTTACGCCCAAGATGAGCGGCAAAAACAAGACGCAAAGACACTCAAATATCATAGTGCGGGAAAAGGAAATAACCGCCGAAATCAGCCCGTTGTTGAGCGCCGTAAAAAAGCCGGAAGCATAGATATTGAAGCCGGAAAGCAAAAACGACACGGCATAAATGCGGAAGGCAAATACGGTCATCCGCAGCAAATCATAATCATCGTCGTCAATAAAGATTTCGGCAATCAGCGGCGCACTTACTTCGGCAATAAAAGTCAGCAGCAGCGCGGCAATAAAAATCAGCCGAAAACTTTTGCGCAAAAGATTTTTAAGCTCGTCTTTGTTGCCGGCGCCGTAATGAAAACCCACCAGCGGATTGCAACCGACCGTATATCCGATAAACGCGGCCAAAAAGATAAAATTGACATACGAAATAATGCCGTAAGTAATCACCCCGTCTTCGCTGAAAAAACGCAACATTTGGTAGTTATATAATATCCCGACCAGTGAGATGGAAATATTGGTCAAAAACTCGCTGGCACCGTTGGTACATGTTTTAATCAGCGCTTGCATATACAATCTGGTGCGTCCCAAATGCAACAGACTCTTGTTGGGCAAGGCAAAATACAGCAGCGGAACAACCGCACCGATAATTTGGCTGGCGGCGGTAGCATAAGCGGCTCCGGCAAGCCCCTGCTTCCACACCACAATGAACAATATATCAAGAATAAAATTCAACACACCGGCGGAAACAGTTACCAATAAGCCTAATTTCGGGCGTTCTGCCGTTACGGTAAAGGACTGAAATATAACCTGCAACATCAAAGCCGGCACGGCCGGAAACAAAATCCGCGCATACAACATACTATCGGAAAGCAACTTTCCTTCAACCCCAAAGGCAACCAGTATCGGTTTAAGCAAAGACAGTCCCGCTACGGCAAAAACGGCTCCGGCCATCAGGGTTATGTAAATCAGCATGGAAAATATGCGATTTGCTTTGTAATTATGACTTTCTCCGAGGGTTTTGGCTACCAGTGCACTGCCGCCGCTGCCGAGCATAAACCCGAAGGCACTGACTATCATAATAAAGGGCCAAACGATATTGACCGCGGCAAACGGGGTTGCACCGGCATAATTAGCCACAAACAAGCCGTCAATCACGCTGTATATTGAGGTAAATATTACCATAATGACCGACGGTAACGTAAAACGCAACAACTTGCCGTATGTGAAATGGTCCGATAATTGAATTGCCATGGTTATTCCTCAAACATTGCCTTTATTAATAAACTTTTCGCGGTTGAATGTCAAGCCGGCAAATTTCTATGAGGTTATACTTGCAAAATAAATTAAATGCCTTACAATGGCAAAAAAAAACGAAAGGACTGTGTTATGGAAACAAGAAAAACCGAAGCGGCGGAAAAAAAACGGTGCGGACGCTATAATTGCGCTCAGGCGGTTATCTGTACTTATTGCGACAAGGCCGGAATTGACGAAGATACGGCAATAAACATCGGCAACGCGTTTGCCGCAGGTATGGGCAATACGGAAGGAACCTGCGGCGCTTTGGTCGGTGCCGGCGTGGTTTTGGGGTTGGCAAAGAAAGACCGGGCGGCCGCGGCACGGGAAATGCGGCAGATTATGAGCAAATTCCAGCAACGCAACGGCGCCACCCAATGCAAACTGCTCAAAGGTATCGACAGCGGAGAGGTGTTGCGCGAATGTCCGGATTGTGTGGCCGACGCCGCCGAATTTTTGGAAGAAGCGCTATAAACATAAGCTTGACAATTTGTAGTTTTTGCCCTACTTTGAGCGCAAATAAACTTAACGGATACAAAAAATGAAAAAACAGGAATTACTCGCTCCCGCCGGCGATGTCGAGGCCGGTTATGCCGCTCTTTATTACGGCGCCGATGCCGTATATCTCGGCTTATCCAAGTTCTCGGCTCGAGCAACTGCCACCAATTTTGACGCCGATACGCTCGACGAATTTACCGCTTATGCTCACAGCCTCAAACGCAAGGTGTATGTGGCACTCAACACGGTTTTGCAGGAAAGCGAATTGCCGGATTTAATCCAGAGCCTTGATATTTGTACCCGTTGCAAGGTTGACGGGCTGATTATTCAGGATTTGGGCGTGGCGCGGGTTATGCGCGAGAAATACCCGTGGTTTGAAATGCACGCCAGCACGCAAATGGCCGTACACAACAAGGAAGGCGCACTGTTTTTGCAAAAAATGGGCTTCAAACGTGTGGTTTTGGCGCGAGAACTGACCGCGGCGGAAATTAAAGAAATCGCTGCTATTCCGGGTTTGGAAACCGAAGCGTTTATCCACGGTGCCCTGTGCTATTCCTACAGCGGATTATGCCAATTTTCGGCCTTGGAATACGGACGAAGCGCCAATCGCGGCAAATGTATGTATCCGTGTCGCGCCGCTTTTAAGTGCAACGGTAAGGAAAGTCATCTGTTTTCGATGAAAGATATGGCGTTGCAGGAAGATGTGCTGAATATGCCGGTGGACTCGCTTAAAATCGAGGGGCGCAAAAAATCAGCGCTGTATGTGGCGGCGGTGACCGATTATTATCGCCATATCCTCGATGGCAAGGGTGCCAATCCGCTCAAAGAGGAAAATATCAAGCAGATTTTTTCGCGGCCGTGGTGCAAGTTCCATTTCAAGGGCAAGGATAAGGCGGTGATTGATCGCGATTTTGTCGGCCATCGTGGCCTAATTATCGGCACGGTTGACGGTGTTTTCCGCGGCAAACTGCGCTTTGTGACCAATCACGCGATAGCAAGACACGACGGCCTGCAAATCGATGCCGCCGGTGATGAAAAACCATTTGGATTCTCGGTGCAGAAGCTGTTTGTCGGCAATAAAAGCGTGTTCGAGGCCTCGGCCGGGACAACGGTGGAAATAGAGTTGCCGCACGGCTATCCGCGACTTGAACGCGGCGATAATATTTATCTGGCATCTTCCGGCGCGGTTAAAGGCGCGTATCACTATACCAAGCCGAAACCACACGAATATCACAATAACAATGACATAGAGGTTACTGTAAAGGTAGCAACAGACCGAATTACCGCCGAATCCGGTTGTTTTTCCGCAAGTGTTATCGGTGCGTTTACACCGGCAAACAATCCGCAGAAAAGTGCCGATGCCATTAAGGCGGCATTTGCTAAAACCGGCGATACGGTATTTAATCTGCGCTCGTTAGTTATTGAAAATCCGCAAAATTTATTCACTCCGGCTTCTATGCTCAATGAATTGCGCCGCGATTTATACAGCCGGATAAAGGTGGAAGAACCTCAAGGCGAATTACCGAAGATTCCGACCACCGGCAAAAAATCCGCAGAGCCACGGTTTTGTATTAAAGTAGATGACCTTAACTATTTGAATTTGCTTGATTTAGATAAGTTTGCCGAGATAACTTATTTAATCAACCCGCACAGCGACATCGGTGCCCTGAATAAGCTGCCGAAAAACAAAATCCGCATTGCCCTGCCCGCCGTTTGCCGCCATCCGGCGACGTATGCGGATGTAATTCGACGCCTGCTTGACGGCGGTTATCGCAAATGGGAAGTTGCAAACTATTGGTCGTTGGAAATTTTGCCGGTAAATCAATTAGATATCAGCTTTGACTCCTCACTGTATATGCTTAATACGCAAGCGATTGCCATGGCGGCGGAAATCGGTGCTTCTCAAGTTACATTATCACTTGAGGATATAAAGGCAAATATTTGTAATATAATTAAAAAATCTAATTTAAGGACTTCTCTTATCATCTATCAGGACGTTCCGTTGTTTACGAGTGTCGGCTGTATCCGTGACAACGATTGCCAATACTGCTCGGGACAACCGATGTGGTTTGATTTAGAGCGTCAGGGACGCACTTTCAGGGCGTTATCAAAGGATTGTCAGATGATGGTATTTGACGATAAACCGTATTGTATTGCGACCGAGGCCAAGGATTTGGCGCCGGATTTCTTCCGTATGGACTTTATATACCGCCAATACGATGCACAAAAAGTGGCAGATATTGCGAATAAATTGCTTCAATTTAATAATGTATCTGATTGTATTAATGGAAATTTTATCAACAACAATATTTAGATTTCTAAAATTATAAAAAATATCTTGACTATCGGTCGAAGTTAGCATATTGTGTGTTCGGCGTCGGGCGCTTAGCTCAGTTGGTTAGAGCCGGCCGCTCATAACGGTCTGGTCGTAGGTTCGAGTCCTACAGCGCCCACCATAAAAGAGGAATGATACTTTTCATTCCTTTTTTTGTTTTAAAATCAAAATTAATTATCAAAAATTTTATACCCTCTCAAACCGCCTTGTTTAGTGCACTTTTGCAAACTAACCAAACCACCGCCGACAATAATTTTTCGAGATTGGTTTGTGCAAGTATCTTTTTTCTTTGCCGGATTTTAGAAATTTTTCCCTCTTTTTTTTGAAAATAGATACTTTTGGTATGTCCGACACACACCTCTAACTACTTGAAAATGCATACTTTCAATTTGTCATCTTTCAAGACTTATTTGCAAGCGCAAATAAGTCGCTATTGCAAATTCAAACCCCATTTTGTAGAATAACAAAATACAATCTTATTGCTTTTTTAAGATTCTTTTTTTATACTCGATTGCGTTGGGATAAGCCCAATTCTCAACTGGATATTGTCAGTCTAAATAACACGGGCAAGAACATAGCTTTTGCATTATGTTGTTAATGCAAAGGAGATTGCCATATTATTGGGCATCTCACCGTAACGGGTGGATGCCAGTGAATAAGGCATTACCCAAATAGCTGGGCTACTTTTCGTGTTATTTGTAGTGACAACGTCCACCCACCTGCAAAGGTGGGTGAAATCATTTGGGCTGAATGGTAGTTCAAATTGAGTAAAACTTGTGCTTTTTTAGGCAATGATTATGATTTTATGAGCGGTCGGAGACGAATTCGCCGTCCTAATCAGGAATTAAAATTAAAAATTCAGGCGCAAATTATCAATTTAATAGAAAATGAAGATGTCGATAGATTCCTCGTCGGCGAACTTGGCGGTTTTGAAGAAGATGCCTACGATAGCTTATTAAAAGTTTTTGAAAGTTACCCCAACATACACATTACCCTTGTTGTCTCAAAAATATCCGAGCTTAACGACATCGGGATTGATGGTAGCGGTATTATTCATCAACGAAGATTTTGCCACAATTGGATATATCCGGATGAATGCGCCGTGGGCTATAAACGCTGGTGTATTGTGCATCGCAACCGTTATATTATCGAAAACACCGATTTTATTATTGCATATAACAAATATAAAGGCAGAGCTTATGATTTCTGCAAACAGGCCAAAAATAAAGGCGTAACGATTATTGAATTGGCAGAAGATGAATAGTTTTTACACAACAAAAAATCCCTCGCGGCGGTTAAGCGGCGGGGGATTTTTTATTTTAGTGTTTACGGTAATGATACCTCAAAAAATGTTTGCGACAAACCTCGTCTTTATCAAAAAACGATATGATAAAAAAAGGTATATACGCAGTCACATAACTTGCGGCGAACAGCGCAACTGCCGCAAATATGCCGAGAAAGTATCTTTTACCTAAAGCATGGGGCGCAGAAGTGCTCATCAAGGACTCTATTTCCGGTTCAAAAAACCAGAAAGCAAGTCCGACATAACAAATTCCGGCAACTAATACCCAGAACCATCCTACCCACGGAAAATCAAATGTAAACTTAGCTGACCAATGGGCATAGGCTATCCTTTGTCTCAAAGTCAAATGCTGTTTTTCCATAAGCAATTACGGTTTAGTAGTTCAGATAGGTAATGTTTTTACCTAACTTAAAATTCTTGCCCAGTTTAAGCACCTTAATGTATAAGGTAACAACCACAACAAGCCAAACAGCCAGAAAGACGTAGCTTACCACACAACGCCAATGAAACATCTCTTGATACCGTTCCACGGCATCAAAATAGTTTATCATTACCAAGATCAATGGCCACAAAGCCCAGAATATCATCCCGCGGATGATGTTCTGCTCGGTTTTGTAGGACTC
>CAKJXZ020000021.1:0-68065 GCA_918234285.1 Pseudomonadota bacterium
ATAGAAGTCAGAAGAAGGCTTCTTATCCATTCTATTCAATAAAGAAGAAACAATCTCGTTCAGAATCTTTATGATATTACTCTTTCCTGAAGCATTGGCTCCATAAAAAGCCGTAACTGGCGTAATCATCTCTTCGCCAATGGCTTTTTCGTTTCTGATATAGTTTGTCGGCATGTTGGTATATTTTGATTCTGCCGTAAAAAATATTTCTTGTTCATCCTTAAATGACAAGATATTTGCAAACTTCAATCTCAGTAGATTAACTTTTGTCATTGTCCTCATCTTTCAAATTACTACTCTTTTACTATAATATAGATGATATTCTTCAAAAATCAAGAAAAAATTCATAAAATCTGTAAAAAAAATACAGATTTTACCAAAAAATGCATATTTTTAGCACGTTTTCTAAAAATCCTTATTGAAATAAAATGAAAAATTTTTAGGCATTCCGAAAAAACTTTGCAGATGTAAGAACTTTTTTAGAAAAATCTAAAAAACTCTATTAATTTAAAAAGTTTTGAGAAAAATCTCAAATGACAGCAAAATCTAAAAATGTTAAAGAAGACACATTTTTTAACATTATCTCTGAAAATCCCGAAAATACTATAGTTTTGAAAATGGCTAAAATGCTCCAAACAAAAAAATGTTAAACTTTGTGCGGATTGAGAGGATTGTTTAACATTTTGAAGATTTTTTATAAAATTTGCCTTATTCTGTTATTTTCTCTTTCGGATATGTCAACACAAAGGGTTGTTTTCTTTCATCTTCCGGAAGTATCTGATGGTCAAACCAAGACCAGAAAAAGTTTTCTCCGTTTTCAATACCATATCCGTCTTGATTATGGTCAGCCGTATCATACGTATCGGCAAAAATCAGCACATCATCAGCGGTTTCCTTCGTTCCCATGGTATCATAGCCGATAATAACTCGCCAATGCCCGCCCATAAAAACATTTTCCACCATAATCGGGTGCCCTGATTTTAATTGTTCTTGCACAAAAGCCATAAACGGTTCATAATCCTCAAGCGGTTGCCATTCATCAAGATTTGTCTTAACATTCCAACCAAGATTGCGAAAATAATTTGCAATGCCTTTAACACTCGTTCCGGTTTCAAAACTCGCACCCATTTTTTCTATCAATTCTTCTTCGGTAGCACCTTTTTTCCCATAATACTCTAAAACAGTTAAAGCCGCCGCCGGACCGCATGAATATTCCGTTGTTTGCTGAAAAGTCGGATAATGACTCAAAACTGTTAAGTTTTCATTTGACTTCATTTCAAAAACATCCGGCATAGCAAAGTATGGCGAATTGATATGATTTACGTTTACCGCATCTTCCTGTTTTATACCAAAATTATCTTTTTTAGTGTAAATATCACCATTACTATCATCAACCGGAAACGCTTGTGCAAAAATTGCACTCAATCCGACTATGCCTAAAAACACTATAAAAACTGCCTTTTTCATCATTTTCACCTCATTTTGAGGTAATATTAGAGCAATTTTGGTTAAAAAAGGCATAAATCAGCGCAAAAATTTTATAGTTTTGAATTTCGTAATTTGCGAAAAATTGATTTTACTTCTTCTGTCGGGACATATTTTTTTTCATCATTCCATAAAAATCGGTGGCTAAAGACTTTTCCACGATAAATGTAGACGATGTGGGTGGAGTTATCTCCGTGCGAAATTCGGTAATGAATCAGCGGAAAGCCTTTATAAATAAAGCCTTTGTCCCATAGGTCAATTAAATTTCCAAGTGTAATTTTATCAATTTTGTAGGCGTAATACGGGCAAGCAAAGGCATTGATTACAAATCCCGTAATGATGAAATTTGCGCACGGTCTGGTCTTTAATTTGCTCCGATTGGCAAAAATCCAGTCAAAATGGCGCAAAATCCATAGTCTGTTTATGCTATATTTTGGCATTTTCTACAGCATTTACAAGCATTTGCTCGTTATAATTAAAATATTTTTGAGTTGTTGAAATCTGACTATGATTTGCGAGCCGTTGCACAATACAAATATTCACCCCAGCATTGACCAATTTTGAAACGAACAAATGCCGTCCTAAATGGCTTGCGCCCTTGATTCCGAACTTGCTATATATGGAACTGAACAGCCGACTGATGCTTACTCGGTTATAGGGTTTATTTAATTTCTGCGAAGTAAAGAGATACGTTTCAGGTGTCAAACTGTCGCCCCATTTGTCCTGAAGATATTTGAGGTATTCAGATAATTCTTTTTTCATCTGGCTGTTCATCACATACTGGCAACTATGCTTGCCCTTGTTCTTATCATTGCTCAAATTGATTATGTCCTTCGGCTTGAGTTCCGAATTGTAGCAGTCTTTAACTTGCAAATAAGCAAAGTTTATACTTCTCATTCCATTAAGGCTGCAAAGAAACATCATCCGAATTTGCTCGGAATGTTTCATAGAGCGGATATAGGTCAAAATGTCTTTAATCTTCTTATCGTCCACAAATTCGCTGTTAATCATAGTCGGCTCCCTATGAAAGACTGCGAGCGAAAGGAATTAAGTCTCGCAGCCTTTCTTGCTAAAATGTTATTTTTCTTTCGGTTTTTCTTCTTTAATCATTGCTTGATAAAAAACCGTATAACGTGGCTGATGGGTCATCGTGGCTATACCTCCGACCAACTGCCAGCCTTTTTTAATTTTCTCATTGACCGCCTTAATCAGGTCATCCAAGAAGGTATCACATACTACATCATACTTTATCATCTCAATATTCCTCCGCATACATTATGGTTAGCACCCTATTGGTTACTCTTGGGTTTGATACATCCGGTGAGAGATACAAAAATTCTTGGTCATAATAATCAATCTTCCAGAAAATCCGCCTGCCCTTATAGTCAAAGGCACCGAAATCGTGTTCATTGTAAGGGTCATTGTTTGCATCAAAAGTATCAAAATTGCGCACTTTGGTTATGATTTCCTTGATGTCTTCGGCAGTATTGCTCCGAATGCCCTGCGTTAAGACCAGCGTGCCTTGTGATAAGTTCTTGCGAAAGTAATCGTTTCGGTCGGCAACTTTATTATTCATTGTTACCTCCCATATAAGTGCTGAAAATCTTATGGAACTCGTCTTCGGTTAAGTCCTCAACAGGCTTTAAGAACAGCAGCAGCGTTTCATCATTAAACGCCTGATTTTCTTTGGCCAAATCATAGGCGGTCTTGCCGGCATTGTTTTTGATAGATGTGTCGGAGTTCTCCGCCAGATTACGGATAAGGTCTTTATGTATCATCGCTTGCGGATGGCGAACGGCATCCATTAGCGGGGTACACCCGTCATTATCCTGCGCATCCGGATTAGCACCGGCGTCAATCAAAAGTTCCAAACAATCATAGTTAGCCCGATGCTGCGCCATAATGTGCATAGGTGTTTCACCATCTTTGTTTTTGCCGTTGATGTTGGCCCCGTGCTCTAAAAACAACTTAATCACTTCCGGTTCATAGAATGCTCGGCAGGCACGAAGGAACGGTGTCCACCCCTGATGATTATACGGAAGGTTCGGTTTTGCACCTTTTTTCAAGGCAGCTTCTACGGCCTCAATATCGCAGTTAAAAACGGCTGTTTTAAGTTCTTCAAGTAATTTGTGAGACGGACTCACTTTGATATCATTTTCCATTTTAATCTCCTTTTAGTCCGCTTATAAGTGGGACAAGTTGGTTTATAAATTCACTTTTTGAGAAATGTCTCGGGAGGCATCCCTCGCTTTCTGTTATGATTTAAACATGCGCCGAATCGCTTGTCAAGTACTTTTTTCACAAAAAATACACATAAGTCCATGATTCTGCATGATTTTCTTTTAAATTCAATAGGATGAATCGGAAATTTTTTTTGATTAGGATATTTAATATAATCTTTTTTCCAAGTAATCCTTACATATTTTTTTAATTCCTGATGTAAATTTAACCGTAATAGTTTCTCCGTCTATGCTTTGGATATGCCCAACTCCAAAATGCTCCGAGAAAACTTCTTCACCTATGTTAATATCAACTAATTCAGTGCTTAAAGGAAATATTTTTGCTACAAATTTATAATATCTGTTATCAACATAAGGTTTATCCGATGTGCTTATAACCAACAGAGCTCTTTTATAATTTAAGCATTCATCCGAAAATGAAAAATAATCTCTGTCAGTTACGTAATACTCTTTATACTCGTTATCATCATATATAAAATCAATCTTGGTCTTTACTTTTTTATTTTCTTCCGATTTATTAGAACAAATTTTATATATCTTGATATCTTCTGCAACAATCAACATTAATGAACCGGCAAATTTTTGTGCCTTCTCAATAGAAACATTATCTTCAACGTCTTCTAACAAATTTCCATTATCTACATACGGTAAGTAAGACAGAATATCCTCAATTGATGCCTGTCTACCAGAGTAATTTCTTATTTTCCTTAAAACAAAATTTTCCTTTTGGATTTCTAAAGGGAAATAATGACCGGAGACTGTTATTATGTCTAAGAAATTGATTTTCATCCCCTGATATGATAGGTTTCCTTTAATTATAGAATCACCTTCTTCATCGGACACTAATCGCACAAATTGTTTGTTTTTCAAGTTTATTCCGGAAACACAGTCTCCATCTCTGCCCAATTTTGATTTTTTGGCAGAAGCGGTTAAAATAACAAGGTCTAATTCTGTGCTTCCTTCATCCATTATTCATTTTCCAAACATTTAATTAAAGATGAATGATTTTTACATCATCATTGAGTGTATTCTTAAGATATTCAGCAAGGAGCCGTCTATGGCAGTGCTCTGGTGTAGGTTCACTACACAATAAACACAATTTTTTTGTATCCGCAGGAATAAATTTGCTTAAAAATTGTTCAATTTTCCTATCTTTTAATAATTTGAGGTATTTTTCTTCATACGTTGCCCAAGTAATTTTATTTTTTTTATAGTTATCAAGAATATCTTTCGTAGGGGCAAATTGTATAGAATGGTAATATTTTACGTTTAATATTTTATCCAAGAAGAATTTCAAATCACTTGATTTTGTAAAACCGGCTAATTGAGATACATTATTGAGTCTGACATCAATTAAACATTGTATTGATGCTTTTTCCAGCAACTTAAAAAATTGCTCTGCCGACTTTTGTGTAAATCCAATAGTATAGATTTCTAACATTTAATGTTCTCCCTTATATCCTATTTCTTTATTGCGTTGCTTGTACGCATCTTTAAGTTGTTCTTCCCGTGTTTGTAAAAAACTTGGTTGATATTTATATTTTTGTAGTAAGCGTTCATCTAAATGTTCTTGTGTTTCCAATTCTGTATTATGTAGGATATGATAAACACTAAAACCTCTTAAACTCAAGGCTCTTGATATCATAATTGCTCGATGACAATCTATAGGGTCTTTTTCTGCACACATCAAGACGAAACTATATCCTAAATCAAGGCCTTTCGTAATTTTTACTACACCTTCTTCAAATTCTGGACCATTAGTAAAACGTTCAAAATCCA
Source organism: Pseudomonadota bacterium (assembly GCA_918234285.1). Taxonomy (GTDB): domain Bacteria; phylum Pseudomonadota; class Alphaproteobacteria; order RF32; family CAG-239; genus RUG410. The sequence goes on from CAKJXZ020000021.1 coordinate 5,505, forward strand.
CACAACGGACGGATTGTCCATCTACATTGCTAATCATATAATATTTTGGATTTTCTTGTCTCGCTCCAAATTCTTTTGCGTAATTACGATACAATATTCCATTTTCCTTTAGAAACGGCTCTAACGTTATACGTGAATAAAACTGATAATGTTCCGAAGATACGGGATAACTGCGAACATCGATTAAGCATTTAATCCCGTAATGCTTTAATACTTCAAGTAACTTTTCCTTATCTGGAAAAGCAGTATAACCAATTGTATAAACAGAATATTGCTGTTTCATTTCTTTCTCCTTTTCAAGGATTATAACTTTTATTTGTTACTGTCAATACAAATGCTTTAGAAATATAAATATCTTTATGAAGCATAAGGAGTAGAAATGAAGGTATTGATTGAAACACTAAACAACCGCAAAGGTTATAAATTCTTTGAAAATAAGGAAGAAATGGATGCTTATTTGGGCAGACACTGCGGCAAAATCGCCAGTTATGAAATTTTACAAGAAGATGATGCTGCCTCCACGAATGATATTCTGCAAGGATTGGCCGAAGAATGTGAAGTTCTCCATAACAAACTATTCTATCTCTTTAGACAACAAGAAAAGTTAAAAAAAGCAAAGCAATACGAGGCTTTGATATACGCCGCCGGCAGAGTATATGAAGCCTATGGTGCCATCAGAAGATGTATAAAGTAAAAACCGCCACATTTCCGTAGCGGCTTTGTTTTATAATCTAATTAAAATTCCATTTTAATCCTACCTGCAAAGCATAATCGGCAATACCACAGCCAATTTTCTTCTCTTTCTACATGGTTCCAAACTTTTTTCATAAGTTCATATTTGGCCATAACCCCCATATTCTTAATGTGCTTTTCAGGTATTTCAACCTTTACATCATCAAATGAACCATTCTTAACATCATGCGGAATTGTTATAAAACCTTTATCTATCAAGTAATAATCATACCCGAATTTCGGCAAAAAAGTATCAATATCCTTAATAAAATCTGCAACATCAATTCCCTCGCAATCAGGTTTATGCCAGTCTCGTTCCATTTCTTTTTTGCTAAAAGGCAACAAATAAGCCGGATACATAAACTTGTTACTTAGGGTTGTAGAAAAGTTGGTTATCCAATTTCTAAAATAACATTCCCATAAAATCTTTCTAATTTGCTTTTTGCCAGATTTCTTTGAAAAAATCCTTATTATATCCTTCAATTGTAGAAAGTTCAAATTGCAATAATAAAAATTAACTTCTCTATATTCTACCATACCGATACTGTGAAAAATACTCTCCACCTTTGCATAAAATTTATTCATTATTTCCTCAAGATTTTCAGGTATAGGACCGAGAATATCCGCCATATCCTCATAAGATTTTCTATAATATCTTAGCGCATCCCCATCAAAAGCCAATTTTTCTTCGTAAGACGAACATTGCTTTTCAAAATCTTGAATATTTTTTTCATATTTCTTCATTGTTTCATAATCTAATCCTCTCTTTATCCAATTTTCTACTCTCATATGGTAAGTGTTATTCAGATATCTAACAAAAGCTTCTTCATGAAGTAATTCTTCTGTTCTCTTTGCACCATTTTCTACCAAAAATCCCGCTATTTCCATTTGTGTAAAGACTAAACAATCATAAATCACTGTGTGATTGTGCTTATTTTTGATATTAACATCTACATGACATTCTTTCACCAGATAGTAAAGGATATGCATATGACGTTCGCTTGATGCCACGTGCAACAATGAATCACCAGTAACAGGGTCAATAAAATCTGCTGATAATCCTTTTTGAATAAGCAACTTTAATGTATCGAGTTTTCCGCCAACAACTGCATAGAATGCGGCATTTCTTCCTTTTGAATCTGTTATTCCCGAATCAATGCCGTTATTAAGCAGTTGTTCTATTTTATCTTTATCTCCGTTCAATACGGCACGAAAGAATGGCGTTATATCTTTCTTTGCTATTTTATATGGTAGCTGCATAAAATCATTGTTATTTCTTGTCTTACTCATTGTTCGTCCTTTCAGTTATATATTATTCAAATAATTGTATGGAAGGTCATCAAAATCGCAATGGCTAAGGTTGCAATAACATTTCACACGACCGATATAACCTAAATTATTCTTAGCAATAATAATCTCCGCAATATTGCATTGTTTTCTTTCTCGTTCTACCCATTCCATATGCCTCTTTTGAAAATGTTCTTCAGTTTCCTTTGATGTCCTTTTGGGCTCATTCCAGTATAAATAGTAATTTTCACGATATAGAAATAATATCTTGTCAAAATAACCATGTATCTTAAATTCTCTTATATCTTTCAAAAGAGGTCTTTTATCTTTACGTTTCTCTAAATCCCTTGTTAATTGCGACAGAATAAAAATCGGAACATTCAAATCTTTTGCCATGATTTTCAATTCTTGCAAAATCTCTTCGTGGGAATAATATTCCCTATCAATTAATTGCAAATAATCTATAACAATGAAACCAATCGTTGAATAACGGCTAATATCTGTTATTTTTCTTCTTATATCTACCACTGTTTGCAGACAATCATCACAAATATAAATTGGCAACTGACCTATTTCTCTTCCTATATTAGCTATTGTTTCAAATTCCTCATATGAATTTGTTCCGTATTCGTAGTATGTCAATTGATGTGTCCAGACTTCTGGTATCTTTGCAGCAATAAGCCTTTGAAGTATACATATGCGTGGACGGTCTATACTAAACCACAAGACTGATTTATTGATATTGGGATTTTTTTCTTTCTCCTCTAAGAATGATTTTGCTATTTTGTATGATAAATTGATGGCAAATGATGTTTTTCCCATGGCAGGTCTTGCTCCCAGTAGAATAACTTCACCGCCACGCATTCCGCCCAATCTTTCATCTAATTCCCTTATTCCGGTAGATAGGCCTAAGGGTTCATCTTCGTGTTGTATTCTGTATTCAAGTTCCTTCAAATAAGAATTTATTATCGAAGAAATGTGTTCGTGGCAATTTCTGCTATCAGCCATTGTCTTTCTCCTCATAAAACCACAATTTCTGGCAATCTTTCAAGTGTTCGGCATATTTCAAAGATGAGGTGTTGGCACGAACATATATAGCCTTGTCACTCGATGGCTTAATAACCTCAATATCTACCGGTTCTTTGTAACCTCTTTCTGCCGTCAATTTGAAAGTCATATCCGTTGCAATTAAATCTTCCGAAGAGTCTCGCTGCCAGCATATCACCGGAATATCAAGAATATGCGCCACATCTTTCAACATCAATGTTGCCCCATCTTCATCAAGACCATATCTTAACTTGTATATCGGCGTGACAACAGCCAACAGTTTTTTATCCTTTAGGTGTTGAAATTTTTTTAAGTTTAGCCAAGCAGAATAGCTTCTCAGCAACAAATCAACGCCTTGTGTCGGGTCATCTTGCATAGGTAGTCCATGTCGTGTTAAAAGGCTGTCTTTCGAAATTCTGTTGCCAATCAGCGCATAATCGCCATCAGCAGGACTATTGTCAAAAATAGTGGAAGTAAACAACGGAAAATCAAGAGTGTTCATTATCAACGCAAAACCGTCGTTATTGTCGGCAATTCCCTGTGTTAAACTGATTATAAATTGCTCTGTTTGTATACATTCTCCTTGCACCGTCGCCAAATCGCCGGCGTTGAGACCGCCTAAATCCGTATCAATAAAAGAAAAGCCTGTTTTTATCATTTTAATTCCTCTGCGCTGATTTGTTTAACCTTGTCACCGTGTTCATTGAATAAATCGATTTTTCCTGCCGTGTCTGACTGAACGTAAACGTAGTCCTTATCGACCTTGACAATCGTTTTACCAACACCCCATGCCGGACAACGTATATTCCTTCCGCTATAAACAATCGCAATCATGCCTTCTAAAGTGTGCGGAAATTTATCAATCGGTCGGCTAAACTTTATCATATCCCGAATATATTCTATCATGCTTCTAGCTCCTCTATGCTGATTTCTTTAACTTTGACCATATTTTTATCAAGCAAGTCCACTTTGCCCTCTGTATCGGAAAGGACATAGATGTAATCTTTATCCGTTTTTATCACGAGACGACCGGTTCTGTTTCCTAAACGTTGTTTAAGCGAGCCGTCTTTCAGACCGTCTAAAATGGTTTTAGTCATATCGGTATTGGGATTTCTTGTAGAAATTGTTTGCAGTTGCTTAAGCAAGCTCTCTGCGCTTTGCAACTGTTCATTAATGCGGTTGAAGATATCTTTATCTTGCTCGCTGATGTTTAATGCCGCTACATAGGTTTTGATTTGCTCTATTATCGGCATAAAGTCATGATAAAAAGCCTTAATCATTGCGGTCATCTGGGTGTGCGTATCATTGTTTGTCATTGTCTTTCTCCGTGTTTGGGTTATTAAATTCTACAAGGACAATAAAACATAAACACACGCCAGATTCTGACGTTAATAGAACGAAAGTGCATAAATTAAAACAGCCTCTCTTGAAGAAAGGCTGTTTTGCTATAAAATGTGGTAATTCCTCAGAAAATCTTACTGATTAAGAAGTGCCAACAGGCTACCATTGCTGCAGGTCTATCTTCCATTCCGTGAATAATATAATCTCTTGCATTTCCTATTTCGCTGCCATTACCCTGACACCAACCATCACGAATGGTACTACCATCCACATTTCCAATAGCATTACCATTGCCTACACACCAACCGTCACGAATTACACCATTATCAACATTACCTAAAGCGTTACCATTTCCGATGCACCAACCATCACGAATTACGCCATTGTCAATATTTCCGATAGCATTACCATACTCTGAATCTTCGTGAATAACGCCATCTTTATAGTAGTATTCCATATTGTTTTCCTTTCATTAAATGTTACCCAAAAACATCTAAACATTACAATACGTCAAATTATGACGGATTTATTTTTGATTGTTAACATAAGCTATAAAATTATCTGTAATCTTTCGGATTTCTTTTGCAAAACATTCTTTATTTTCATCCCACTTTGCCAATATACCTTTAATATGTATGTGAAGTAGAGTTGCTTCATAATAATTCTCTTGTTTGCCTATTTCATTATAGTAATCAAGATTACTTGCCGCTTCCTTTGCACACTTATAATATTCCCTATATTCTGCAATATGTTTATTGTGTTCTGTCTCATTCTTCTTATCATACCAATTATAATAGCGAAGAGACAAATATGGTCCTTCATTATCCGTATCTATCCGCCAAAATACACTATGATTCTCTCCTTTTAAGATTTTCATCTCTGTCCAAGGGCGCCCAAAGCTTGAACCTGAATATATCATATACTTTTCTTCTTTATCTTTCTTATCCCATTTATCTTCCGGAAAAATTGTCCTCATTAATTTATATTGTGCGATATACTCCTTTGATATATTCCAATCACCTTTATCGTTTTTATTATAGAATTTGCCATAAGTATCATACCACTTTATTAAATTATCCAAGTATTCTATGTACATATCCAATGTCGCATCAATATTTTTATATTTTTGCAAAATTTTTTGGAAATCTTCTCCGTGAATAGAAGTAAAACCGTCAAATTTGCTATCTTTGTTATTTTGGCATTTATATTCCACTAATTTATCGTTATCATAGTAAAAACCGGTTTTGAAATAAACGACATTTACTTTACATCCCTTATATTTGTCGTCATTTGATATTTTTTCTACATACTTTGCAATTTGTTCATCATGTTCACTCGTGTATGTCTTATCTTCAATGATTATAACCTTTTTCGTATTCGGAAAATGAATTAAAATATCGGTTTTATAAAACTGCTGTTGTATCTCGATTTTATTGTCTTCAGGGGACAGCTCTACAAAAGATGACAACAGGTCTTTAGCCAAGCTATATAATTTACTATCCTTATTATTATAAAAGCTCAATATCCAACAAATAACCGCATCTTGAGAAAGCTCACTGGTTGCGTACTTAAATATGTTATTTTCAATTGTCATGTTCGTTCTCCAATTCCTGAATTATTTTTATTCTATACACCATTTATTAAATTTTGCTATATATTCTTAATACGACAGAATATGGCGCACAATATTTGTAAATTTCAACCGAGGCACAAAATGGCTAATTATGAAAAAATGTATGACTTGTTTGATTTGGCTCTTTGGATGCAAGAAACAAGTGAAGGCTTATCTTTAGAGGATATTGAACAAAAATATAACGTTTCTCGCAGAACTGCCGAGCGTATGCGTAATGCTTTAATGACCTATTTTCCGCAAATGGAAGAAGTTGCTACAGGTGAGCGCACAAAACGTTGGCGGATAACGCAACGCAGTTTGAACAGTTTTATTTCGTTTTCCGCTGAAGAATTAGCCGTATTCAAAACTGCTATTGATAAGCTAAAACAGAGCAATATGAAAGAAAAAGCTGATACTTTAGCTCATATTGAACTAAAATTACGCAATCTCTTAAAACCGGAGCAAAAGAACAAAATTGAAGTTGATGCCGATGAATTGATGAAATCCGAAGGGTTAGTCTTGCACCCGGGACCACGAATTGAACTCAATAAAGAGATATTAAATACTTTGCGCCAAGCCATTTTATCTTGCCATCATATCAAAATGTCTTATCTTACTAAATATACCGGCAAAATTCACGAATATAAACTTGTTCCATATGGTTTCCTGTATGGTCAAAGAGACCACTATTTGGTTGCAAAGCATAATGACGACTACGATAACGGAAAGGCGCACAATTTCTCATTACAGCAGATTAAGAGTGTTGAAATATTGCCGGATATCTTTGATAGTTCGAAATTTAATTTGAATGAATATGCGTTAGAATCTTTTGGTGCTTTTCATGAAGAACCATTCGATGTTGAGTGGTTGTTTAGCGCAGATGTAGCAGATGAGGCCAAAAACTTCATTTTCCACCCCAAGCAGAAAATGATAAAAAATCCCGATGGCACATTGACAGTCAAATTCAAAGCCGGTGGCCGACGGGAAATGGATTGGCACCTTTACACTTGGGGCAACCAAGTTAAAGTTATTAAACCGAAAGATTGGGATAAACACTAAGAAAACCGCCACGTTTCCGCAGCGGATTAACAGGAAAGTTGTGTGAGATTTATTTTAATTGGTTGTCTTTTCTGTGTTCTCTTTGGTTGAATTGTCTTCAGTTTCTTTCTGTGCTGGTGGTCTTAAAATGTATCCGCCATTATCAATCAGAAGGCTTGCTACATCAAATTCCAAATGGTTTAATGCTGCCATCAATGGCGTTTCCATTCTGATATTCGGGCGATTGACATCAATACTTTTATCAATCAGCATTTGAGCGGCTTTAATTTTGTTTTCTTCTGCCATATTTTCATTTAAGACTAACATATGCAAAGCATTGTCGCCCAAAATATTGGTTCGGTTAATTTCGGCACCTCTGTCTATCAGATATTCTATACCTTCAAGACCAGCACTGCGCAAGCAGCATTCCAATAAAAAACTGCCACGATACATTCCAAATATGGCTTCTACATTGTCATTTGCTTGAGTTTTGATGCAATCTTCCAAACTCTTGGCATCGTCAATTATAAGATGGTATTCTCCGTTGAACTCACTTTCGTCTGGTTCTTCACCAAAAGTTTCGTATTTAATGCGATTGCTAATTTTCTTCACGCCTTCACAAAACTTTTCAAATTCTGAAATATGAATGTAATGGGTGTAACTATTATCTTCTTGATTAAACTTTTCAATCATTTCAACTCCTATTGTTTCTAACGTTAATTGTGTGAGTTTCCCTCACAGAAATATTTATCGGTAGCAATTTGCTGATTTTGGTTTGAACAAAAATCTGTTGCGAAATATTTCTTTTGTGTTTATAAAGTTTAATGTCAAAGGATTTAATATGATAAACTTATTGAGTGTTTTTGTTGGTGGCGGTATCGGCTCGGTTTTACGTTGGCTGTGCAGCACGGTTATTTCTTCACATTGGGGAACATTTATTGTTAATGTTGTCGGTGCTTTTTGTATCGGTATGGCCTATACCTATTTTCAAAAACACACAGGATTGTCAATTACGGCCAAAACATTTATTATGACTGGTCTGCTTGGTGGATTTACCACCTTTTCCACCTACTTATTGAATTTCATCACTTTAACCAATCAAAACAATTATTTAGAGGGCTTCCTTTATTTAATCGGTTCGGTTATTATCGGTTCAATTTTCCTCGTTTTAGGCATGAAACTGGTAGAATTTATTCAGTAGTTTATATTCCTATCTTTATAATACCGCTGCCGCATTAAACTTCCTTATTTCATCACCTTTTCAAAACGAAACATTTCATCCAAACGTTGTTCTTCGGGTATTTCATCGCATATATGATGTTCATTATAAAATTCAACAATCTTAAATCCGCAGCGATTTACATAAAAATGTATGTTCCGCTTTTCAAAATACGGGGTAACGGTTTCCCATACTTTGATTTCAGGATGCAGTTTCTCAATAGCGCACCAAGCGGCATATCCGACACCTTTACTGTGTGCATTAGGAATAACAAACAATAGTTGTAAATCTCCTCGCAAGGTTTCTTTATCAACTTCAATAACCACGCCACCAACCTTCTTATCACCATCCATAATCCGATAAGTTTCAGCATTTGGGGCATCAATAGACTTTTCAATTGTTTCACGAGATATAATCTGCCCATCTTCTTCAAAGTGGTCATCACGCAAACCAAATTCTTCAGTTGCTCCATACAAGAACGCCTGCTGGTTATCGGTTATAAACTGCTCATGGTCACTTGCTTCCAGTGGAACTAATTTGATATCTTTTGGCATTTTATCCTCTGTATGTTTTATTTACGTTCTCATATTAACAATGTAATTTACAGAGTCAATCGCTTTGTTAGATTTGTTCAACAGGTCTTTCGGGAGATAAATATATGTGTAGCAGATTTCTGCTCGTATTGTTTCTACAATAAATTTCATTTTAACTTGGCAGCATATCCCCGTATGCTGCTTTTTGTTATCGCCGCCCCACGAAAAGCACCACACCCACCGAATTTCCGTTTTCCCTTTGATTTTGTTATCCTTTAATCTGACCTTCGGATTTTAGGCGAGTCATTTGTTGTCAATATTATTTTCTTTAGTAATTACCGATTTAAATTTTGCTTTAAATTACCCGAATCAGTTATCCTGAATTCATCAGGAAATTGACTTGATTTAATTTGGCTTTCTATTTTAATTCCGAAGGAAAATGGCTCTATTATAAAATATATCCTCTTTATATTTTAATTATATTATAGGAGCAAAAAATCACCATGTAAGCCTTATTTCATCAGGGGTTTGAAAATTCAAAGGCGGATATAGATGCCGCCAAAAACGGATATAGATGCCAGAATTTCGGATATAAGTGCCGCCCAAAACGGATATACGTGCCTCAAATGCCCCAAATAGCGGATATAGATGCCAAAGGACGGATATATGTGCCAAAGTCACATTTTTCCTGATAAATATCTATGAAATGAATTTATAAGGAAATAAAATGAGTAGAAGTCAAAGTGAATTGTCATTAACCCAGCGTGAAATCTTGCAATTAGTTATCTATCGCACCAAAAATCCCAAAAGTCCTACGTTCTTCGGTAACAATGAATATATTGGTAAATGTGTTAATGTTAAACCTGATACCGTTAGAAAAGCACTTAAAGAGTTAAAAGACTTTGGATATATTATGGAAGCCAAAGATGATAAAGGTCGCCGCCATTTAGCCTATACAGGTAAAGAATTTCCACCGATTATTGAAGATATGCGTAATATGGATAAAAGGATGCTGAAACAAGAAAAAGATAATTATCTCCGTGATTTGAATTACTGTAAGCACGAACTTGAAATGGCTCAAATCCGTATAGATACGCTGGAAAGAGATAACTCTGCGCTGAATGATAAACTGTTTTACGCTGAATTACGGGTTAAAGAGTTAGAAAACATCTTTTTCGCTCAAGGTGTTACCAAAGAGCAGATTGATATAATGATTAAACAGGTGCAAACAATGCAAGCGGCTTAATGATACCCAATTTCCTTTACATCGTCTTCAAAATCATCTGAAAAATCAAATTCATCATCGTCTTCATCGGTAGTGATTTCCGCTTCTTCTTGTATTGTCGGACAAAAGAATTCAAGATAACCGCCATCTGCAATTCGCCAACACAAAGCATATTCGCCGTATTTTAGCACTGTGCCAAATAAATTTAACTCAATAGCATCTGTCTCACATCCGAAGTTTATCGCTATCATTTGCCGCAATTCATACCTATCGTAGGATGTCAGGTAAATTATCTCGTGAATATTGTGGTCAAACTTTATATTCTTTGGTGTTTTTGGTTTATAGCAGACAAAGAAGCCTTTATATTCGCACCAACATCCGACAAATTGGTCATTTATAAAGACATCTTCTGTTTGCGTAAATTTGATAGTTTTGGAATCAATTTTCATATGTTCGGCAAGAGTTAGCCTTAACTGTTGAACTGAAAAGCCAACCAATACAACCTTTTCGGCAGGAGTTAGCAGCGTTGCGTCATACTCTGCTTTCTTGTCTTCGTCTTTCAGTAAATCGTAAGCCTTCTTAACGTTTCTAAATTGTGCATTTGCATTTTTACTGGCATTATGGTCGGGATGGTATTTTTTGACCGTAGCCTTATAGGCTTTCTTAACTTCTTCTACTGATGTTCTTGGAGCGATTTCTAACACATCATAAGCCGTTTTCTTGTTTGCTTTCTTCTGTCTTTCAGCCCAAGCGGCATCAAACATCTTATCGCCTTCTTTGCTCAATAACTGATAGGCATCAAGTTCCTTCTTCTTTTTGGGAGCCAGAAGTCCAACAGCAACCATTGTTCCGAAAAGCCAAAGAAGTCCGCTCATTAGGTTATACCTCGCTTATTGTGTTAAAAGTCATCAATATCATCGCCAGAAGCACCGTTGAAATACATATCTTCAAACTCTTTATCAGCCTTGCTTTGGTGATGATGTGTTGCTTTCTTCGGCTTTTGGTTATCATTCCCGATAATCAACCAAATCACAACTCCGATGATAATTAAAACTAATATGGCCATATTATTAGTCAACTTTCATATATTTGTTAAAAATATTTTCAACATGTTCAGGTAAGTTATTAAAACATCTATCGTCCTCTTCTAATTCTGTTCCCACTAAATCAGACAATACCTTAACCATATCTTCTCCAAATAGCCATAATGCTTCTGATGTTAATGGGAATAAATCTTCTGCTTCTAAATATGGATTCAACCCTGCTTTTTTCTTTTCGGGCATAGAAAAGTAAATATTTTTTAATTTATTATAAAATTCAAACCGTTTATCAAACAAATCTTGTTTTCTTTGTTTTTCACTTGTTCTCCATTGCATAAACGCGATAATTGCGACACATAGTGCAAGCCAAAAGTTATTTTCGCCCCAATCACCTATTTTCTTAAATAACTCACACACATTTTCCCACATTATTCTTCAACCTCCTGTTTAATATACGTTACTTCAAACTGTTTGCATGGACGATATTTTTGCAGGCGTGTTGTAAAGGCAAAGAAGTCTTTACGTTCGCAGTTTTGGTAGATTTCCAAACCTCTATCCAAAGATATCTTCCAACCGGTATCCGTTACAATGCTGCGAGCATGAATTGTGGAATCAAACTTATATGAAAACTTAATGCCCAGGGCATAACAAGATGACTCTATCTGCTTAAAATTGTTCTCTTGCATTTCTATAGTGTTTTCATCAGTAGTCGTTATCAATTCCACATAAACTTCATCTGCTACGGCCTTATTTTGTTCAATAAGTTCCAAAAACTCCATCAAATTCAATGTTTGGAATACATTCCGAATATATGGGTCTGTTATTGTTATATGTTTTGCCCCCTTAATATACGGAGCAAACAGTTTTTCGTAGGTAACACCAAGTTGTCCTTCAGCAAAAGTCAGATGTTGTTCCTTCAATTCTTCTTTCTTTTCAGCCGGCTGTTGCAAAAGTTCTTTAATATCGTTATCAATGTTGCTTGTTGTTTCAACTGTATCATTATCTGTACTTTCTTCCACTTCAGGTTTATCAAATTCTGCGGTTGTTACCGTACCGTGATACATATCTTTATATTGAATTTCCTCTAATGTGGTAACTTTTACTTTTTCTCCGCCGCTTTTGATATAAGAGAAATCAGTTGCAGGGAATGTGCTATCAATACGCAAAAGTTGGTCTTTAACACGCTTTCTTCCTTCCATAGCAAACTTTAACAACTCTTCTTTTTCTTCATATGTGGCTACTTTATTCGGATAAATTATCTTCATTAGTCCGGAGAATGTCTTGTTAATGCCATCTCTATCACGTGTTGAGATATCTGATGACAATTCCATAGTTTCTTTATATTCATTGGAATAGTCATAATTACGTAGATATTTCAGAACTTCGGCATAATAATCTACTACAAAGCCATAACCTGTTGTAAATAATTCGTTCCGAATAACATCAATTTCCCAGCCAGGAATATAAAAATGTATTCTATCCAAAAATGCCGAATCCAAATACTTGTCTGGTAATTCTTCAAATAAGTTGGAATGTGTCAGCATAAATGGAACGTTATGTTTTGTATTGCCGATAAAGGTCATAGAGGCTTCTGCGCCTAATGTTTCTACACCGCGAGAGAAGGATTTGTTGGCCATATAACCTTTCATAATGTCAACCAAAGCCTTATCTACCTTCTTTTGTTGTCCTGCAAATTCATCAAAGGCAACATTATCCCAATAACCTACAAGCCCGATACTATGCTTTTTAGAGTTATTAACGAATAATTTTGCTACTGTTACCTCTCCACCTGAAATCAATGTTCCGTGAGGCGAAAACTCGGTATAGATATGTGATTTACCTGTTCCTTTCGGCCCTAATTCAATCAAATTATAGTTTCGCTCACAGAATGGTATAAGACGCACTAATTGCAATAATTTGTTTCGGCGGCTTAACATCTCCGGATTAAATCCGATACTTTGCAAAATCAAATCAATCCATTCATCTGTCGTGAATTTGCTACGTTTTTCTTTGAAATCGTCAAAATTAAACTGGGATAATTGGATGGGCTTAATTGATGACAATACCCACGGACATTCATTTGTATCTTCACTGAAATGATATTCCAAATCGGCCAAACACCAAACACCGGAAACCAATAAGCGTGGATGTTTTTTACTTACGGTTTCCGCATCTACCAAGACTCTACTGATGCCCAGATTTGAAAATGTCAGACGGTAACAGTCATTTTTCTCATCCAATTCCGCAAAAATCTTATCAATAACCTTATAGCGGCCTTTTTCCTTGATATATGACTTAATGAGTTCGGCTTCGTTTCTATGAACATAATGTTTGGCTAAAATCTCTTTTACCGATTCAATTCCTGCATTGATTGTCGCTTCATCATTGGTAGCGCAATACTGTCCGAGCAAGTATTCTAATACGTATGATGGCACAATAGCGTTGCCTTTGACCTCTTTAACCAAATCTTTTCTAACAACGCATCCAGGAAATACATCGTTTATTTTTGTATCCAAACTATTCATATCTCAAAACCTTTCCTAAAAATCCATAGTAAATGTTTTTCTAACTGTATAAACCAAAGACTTATATTCTTTGGCATAGGTTGTATCTTCTTCCGGTTCGCTTAACTTCAAATAAACCGTTTGATTATTTTCATTATCAACATTTTTGTTCAGAAGTAACGTTACCTGCTGTTCTCTATCTCTTGTTTCTGTACTTACGCTGTCAAATATAAGTTCTTTTTGCTCTGAAATCAGTTCTCCGGCTTTGTTATACAGCCCGATAAGCAAAACTCTCTTTTGCACCTTATCGTTCACAATGTCTTTCTGATACAATGTTACGACCAACTGATTGGAAGAAATAATGTCTGTAGAGCGCATCATTTCTACTTCCACCTTACTGATATCGCTTTGGCGTTTTTTATTGATAGTAACAATAGGAACGATAATTTCTTGCAAACTTGCACCACCGTGAACAAATTTGCGCGCAGCACCTTGAAGTCTTAAACGGTTGATTGATTTTGGGAATTGAAATTCCAAATCACCGCGTAAACCAAGATTTTGTGCACTAAACTTCATAAATGAATTATCTTCCTTCAGGTTTCTGCCGACAACAAATCTTCTGTCTTTCTTAATAACGTCGCCAGACGGTTCTACGCCCAAATACTCATCTTCATCCAAATCTTTATTTTGGTAGATAAAGCCGTGGTCAGAAGTAATTATAATGTTATAAATGTCAGCACTTGCCAATCTTTTCGTTATTTTTATTAACTCTTCAATCGTATCATCTGCGGCCTCAAATGCCTGTTCTTCCGAACTTAAACTATGGCCGATTTCATCTATTTTGTTATGAAATACATATACTATGCTGATGTTCTTAAAGACTTCACGCAGTCTCTCAATACCGCTATTTAAGATATCTGTATCCTTTAATGCCAGGGCTCCGGTTGCTTTTTGCTGCAAAATCTTATTTCTGTTATCCAAACCGGATGTAGATACGTCATCTGCATTCACAGTCAAATCTTTTTCTATGATTTCAAGTGCATTATGAGGCAATAAAGATGCCATACCGAGTTGCGTATAACTCGGAAGTCCCGTAATTGCTTTATTTAACTTGGCATCAAAACGGTCTATCTGACGAATACGTGCTGCCAATTCTTCACCTATTTCGTAGCGAAGTGCATCCGAAACAATGATACATTGCTTGGTTTTGCTGCTTTCTACATATTTGTGATAAAAATCGCGCTGACGGTCTATGCAGTCAAATTCCCATACTGTTTTCTTATCTATTTGCTGCTGCCAACTGTCATTCATATTCAGCAAATACTTGTTAGAATACAGATTCTCTATGTTTTCAACCAACTTTTCAAAACCGCTGACTTGTCCGGAAACTTTCAAATGATATATAAACTTCCGGTAATATTGGTCAATCTTATACCAAGTGTTTGTATAGTTTTCTATACCGGTGCTGATAGAGTTGACTACAAAATGCTCTTCTTTCTCTACCATTTCCACAAATGCGGCAGCATACCAAAGTGCCTGATACAAATTCTCATACTTTTTATACCATTTCATCGTGCGGCGTTGAGTTATGATATCAAACATATCTTTCGGATTGATGGTTCTTTTGCATAAATTTTCTATCAATGCGGCAATGATACGTTTATCAATGGCCTCAAAATAATCTACTGCCACCAAAGACTTGTAGTCTTTCTGATATACTTTGTCTTCAATCTTTAAGATATCCGCCACTTCGTTGGAAATCTTTTCAAAATCAGCAGCATAGCGAACATCATTTTTCCATTGGTTTAAAAAGATTTTAGCCCCTGTGCCAGAATTTGCAGCACCATCTATATCGTTTGCAAAACTGCGTTCAAAGGTATTGATGATAAAATCTTTCACGTTCGGCGCAGATGAACTGTAACCATAGGATTCCTGCATTCTGTCATATAAGAAACCATCAAGTTTGCTTTTGCTAATAGCGTTCATCATTTCATTTTTGCCGATTGCATATTCATGCAGCAGGCTTTCTACCACCGAATTGATGTCACCTTCGGCTTTGCTTATTACAAAAAGCATTTTCATTCTGATTTGCTTATGTGTCTCGCTTTTACCGATAAGTGCTTTAAGTTTTTCTTTGCGTTCTTTACTCTTAAAGAAAAACTCATGTTCTTTGGTGATTTCGGAAAACTCCGAGCCCAAACCCAGTTCGGAAAGGGTTAAAGCCCATTGTTCGGCGTGAAATTCAGCATTTGCGAGCAAAACATCTAATAGCCAGTTTTGCGCATCCTCCGGCTTTTCCGCAGGTTTATAGAGCAAAAACTTTTGGTTTGGTTCTTCTTTCAAAATCTGGTATTTCAGCGCAAACTCATTCTCGCCAATCGTCAACTTTTTCACGCCATCTAATTCCAAATTGGCAAAATCTTCCGTGAATTGCTTGTCTTTATCATACCAAAACACAATCCGAGAGTTTTCAAACTTATTCAAAAGAGTTCTTTTGATTTGCTCACACATCTTATGCTTTCTCCTTTAATCCTATATTCCGGAGTGCTTTACCGAACTTCAAATAGTTCACTTTTACGCCATCATCCAAATCAATTTCTTTTCTTTCGGTTGCCAACGGGAATAAAATATTGCGCTCATAATCATCGGCTTCGTTCAAATCTGCCTGTAATGCAATTTTATCTATTGTAGCATTGAAATCATTGTTTTCCAGTGATGTTAGCGCATCTATGTTGCCCTGAAGTTTGTTCTTATATTCACGCAAATATTCGTTTAAGACCAGATTTACGGTATCTTTGTTGTAGCGGTGCAAATAGATAAGTGCATTAAAAGCGTTCTTTTCTGAAGAGAACATCCAGTAAATCGGACGTTTCTGATACATTTGTACGTGGTCTTTATAAAAGTCCTTAATAAAGTATTCACGCAGCACTTGTTCCGGTGATTTGTTGGCTTTTGTGTTTAATACGCTGGCGATATAGGCCATATTCTCGGCGTAATATTTTTCTCCAAAGGCAACTTTGATAAATTTATTGAAACGTTCTACAATATCATCAGTGAAATAATGTTCTGAAAGCACCGGAATAATGCCATCTTCATCGGCTTCAAAGGTTTGATAGTTATTAGCATCAAAGTCCCCACCGGCATAAATGAGACCTTTAGCATCCAAACTATAACGTCCGAACATACAACCGACAGCGTATGATATCAATGATTTGACTTCGCGTTCTTCGTCGGCCTTGGCAACCGTAATATCTTTATCGTCTACTTCCGGCGTCATTTCATCTTGAAGGCCATAGATTTCTATGAATAAGCGATTTAGTTCTTCCTCATTGGCTTTCAGTTGATTAAACTGCTGTTCCTTGTAGGCTTTCCACTTTGCGAAACATTCGGAAATCTTATCACCTTCTGTGATTGGTTCAATTTTGCTGATGTTTTCATAATCAACCAATCCTTTATTGCGATTAGAAAAACGAATAAGCGGATGCTGTTCAAAATCCCACGAAGTTTCAAAACTATCCCAATCATCTTTAGATATAGCAATGTTTTGTTCTACAAGTGTGTCAATAGTATGCTTTATACCATTGGATGGTTTAATGAAAGGAATGTTACATATATCCGATGTGAGAAGGTTTATCGTAGGATTATACATAGGATATAAAAATTGAGATATGTTAGAATTTAATAATGCTAAAATTACATATAAATCGTTAGCATTTTGGGGATAAACCGTTGGTGTAGCAGTTCCACAAACGGATTTATCTATGACGCGAAAACTTTTTTGTTGATTACTTCCAATCTGTGACCATCCTATACCTCTGCAGAAATAAAAATTTTCATCTCCTCGTCTTACTGATTTGTTTGTATATTGTGGAGACCATAGTTTATTTAATTTGATTACATACCAGTAATTTCCGTAATATTTTCTTTGTTCCCCACCTTTTTGAAAAATGTGATATTCTGAATACTTCTTATGTTCTTTTTCTATGAAAGATATTTTTTCAAAATTTACTTCTTGCCAAAACCTTATAAAGAAGTCATCTTCCCCAGTAACAACACCTGACTTTGGTATAACATCATTTTTTAATAATGGATTTTCAAATACTTTCTTCCAATTATTCCCAAACCAATATGCTATTGGAGTTCCAGGAACCAAATTAAAATCTAATTTATTCGTTTCATAATAAAAACCACAATCTTTATTCAAAACTGCTTCTCTGGTTTTAATCGGTTGATTTTTAGCCCCTGGAAAATCAGATAACCGAATGTAACATCCAGCCATATCTGCTATATTTCGTTTAGCAAGCGTAAATGTGCAAATTGGCACGGTTGCGCCATCAAATCCAGAATATTCAAGTTGAACTAATGAGGTTATATCCGTATCATTGATAATTTTGCTTCTTAAATTTTCATAACTTGAAATAAACATCCAAACAAATGGTGTCATAAAACCGATGTAGCCATTATTTACGGTTTTTGATTGACAGTAAACAATAAATGCTGAAAACAAATCATATTTTGCATCTGAATATTCATTTTGAATAAACTCCAAAAGTGTTTTTTCCATATATGTTCCTCCAATATATGGAGGATTGGTTATTACGCATTCATAGTTTTGTTGCATTATTTTAAGTTGTTTAATTAAAAATGGTAATCTGCCTTTGATAGCAGGCGTATTCATTGTCGTTTGTCTTTGGTTTTTGAAGTAATTTAAGCGTTCTTCCCAAAAGGCAATATCTATTTCATCTAATTTGCATAATGAACCGATTATGCGAGCATTATTAAAATTCTCACATAGCGTATAGATTTGCTGTTTGGCGTATTCTCTATCACTTACTCCTTGCAATAAATCTTCTAATACATCTGCTGTAATCCATTTGGTATCTTTTACCGAGCAAATATTAACATTGTTCAGTTTGTTAAAGATGTTACGGTCATATTGACGGGCTTTCATCATAACTGCAAACTGCGCTAATTGTGCGGCACGGTCACAAATATCCAAACCATAAAGATTGTGAGTTAAAATCATCTCCGGTATTTCATTATCCGGATAGCCTTGCTCTTTATACACTTCATACAATAATTCAAAAGCATATACGAGAATGTGTCCGGAACCGCACGCAGGGTCAAAAACCTTTATTTCTTGCGGCTTTATTCCTTTGAATATGTGGTTTTCAAGTTCTTTTTTGGCTTCAGCACTAACATTTCTCGGCTCTAAATAAAACTCCATTTTATCTTTTAATGCGGATGTCGGATTTGCTTCCATCCATAATTTACCTAAAGAATTCTGCGTCATATAGCGCACAATCCAATCAGGCGTAAATAATTGCGTTGCATAAGGTATTTCAAAGCCTTTATAGCGTTTCTTTGCCTTAATAACCCTGTCTTTTTCCTCTTGGTTGAAGTATTGATACAACCAGCCGATAACTTCCACATCTTGACAAGTTTCGGCATCAAGAGTTTCTACTGCTTGTGTCAGCACCGAACTGTTGGAAAGTAAGTCATCCGGCATCAAAAGTTCAGTATAGTCCTTAATCCGCTCAAACATAAACGGCATCAATTTATTATAGGCATTACAATATGCCACTAAAAGCAGTTTATATACTTCTTCTTGCGGTTTAGGGCTACTGATAGCACCGTTCAACAGAGCGGAAATGCGTTGTTCTACATCTGCCGGCACAACCTGTTTATCCACATATCCGGCTTTGGCTTCTGAAAGCACTTCCGGTTGGGTTTGTCCCTCTGCCGGCGAAACTACTCCAATTTTGGTATAATGGTTCACATCCATAAAACGTAGAGCAATAAAGCGGTTAAACCATGTATAGGCTACTTTTTCAATAGTTTGTTCTTTGCCGATTTCTGCTATCAAACCTTCCAAGGCTCTTATCGCTTGCGGATTATTACGACGTTCAAAACTGTTGGCTTCTAATACCAAATCTAATTTGGCGGCCACAATGCCCATCAGCGATTTACGCGCTTCAATAGCAAATTTCTTTAATTTTGAAGTATCCATAGTCTGTCCTTAAATCTTAATCTTTTTGCCGTCTTTGATTTCACCAAGCATTGCTTGTTTCAAATTGGCCAAATATTCATCAACATCTTGAGCATTTGCCAAAAGTGTTTTGCTGCTCTTTACGGCAATGCTTCCGGCAGGAATGATGATTTCCTGCGGTGTATCCGGCGTTTGCGGTTTGACTGCTGCTGTAATGCGACTAATAATGTTCAGATGCGTATTGTTCTTGAAGTTATCTGTTGCATAACATAACAGTGGAATAATCTTCTGTTGCTTGACGTTTCCGGCAAAATCATCATATTCCTTACTGAATCTTTGTTGCGCAGGCGCATCCAATTTGCTCCATTCTTCCATATTCTGTGCTTCTGTCCGCAATTTTGCCACTTCTTCAAGGGCTGCATTACGTTCCTGCTCCAAAGATGCCGCAATTTGCTTCTGTAAATTTGCAATATTCTCGCGCAAGTCTTGAATTGTCGTGCCTTTATAGCAATTCAAATCATTTAAAATGTTGCTGATTTGCGTGGCATCGGCACCGATATGTTCCAGATTGGTGTGTTCATCCGACAAAAACTGTCTGGCTTCATCATAATAACCACGCATTGCACCATTCATAAAGTTTGTTATCGGGACAATCAGATTATCATTATCGTTCAACAAACCCTCGCTAATGCCTGTAAACTCGTTGAAATACCAGTTGTATGGTTTATCTACACATTTGGCCAGTTTGTCTTTGATTTGGCTCAAAACCGCCACAAACGGATAATTGTTCTTTTGATACAAAAGTTCAGTTACTCTTGCTAATTTGTCCTTAATTTTATCATTAACCTTAAGCGCAATCGTTTTAGCATCATTATCGGCAATCGGTTCATTGCAGAATGTGTCATAAAACTCTTTCAACTGCCGAATTTGGCTCGGTGAGAAACTTGTTGTCGGTTGCAAAATTAAATTATCTTGCTTGGAAGTATTCTTAATGGCCTTAATAACATCATTATCTTCCAAAATGTTGGAATTTTCTTTGATTTCAATCTTACGACGAACGTATAACTTGGCAATATGGCACAAAACTGCGGCATAAGACCAACCATACGGAATTTTCTGGAATGTATCCAAAACGCTCTTAACTGTTGCTTTGTATGTACCGCTGCGGACGATGTGATTATATACCTCTTGCTCTGCTTCGGTTAAATTAGCCGGCATTAAAACATTACCGTCGCGGATAATGTTATCAATTTCTTGCTCTTTATAAGTTACACCTGCCAGCATTTTGATATTGGTGTATGTTTTATCTACCAATTCCATAAATGCTTTAACTATACATCCGGCAGCATCGGAACCGCTCATTTCTACTTCTGAACCATTGACGTAGAAACGCGACTTACCGACCAAAACGGCAACGCGCTCCTGCAAACGGTTCTTGCGCTCGTTGTTTTGAATTTGCTTTTCTTGAATAATGCGCCGTGCATCATCGGAAATACCGGCTCCCATCGTTTGATTGATATACTTTAAGGTCTTCTTATAAAGGCCTAAATCATCAATTAAACGCTTATCTTCCGGCAACAAAATAAACAATTCTGTTGTTTTTTCTATGGATTTCATCGCCACATTGCCGGCGTTTATTTCATCGTCTAACGGGCTGATAACATTTATAGACAGTTCATATTCGCGAGAATATGCCTTACCATCTAATTTGCGCGTAAAGTTATAATCTGTTCCATTGGTGTGGTGTATTTTGTTTTGACGCAAAATACTATCATAGATTAAAGTTTGCAATTCATCCGGAATGTCTGTTACCGCAATATCGGTTTTCTTGATTTCTTCTTCAATGTCTTTTTCTTTATCGGTTAAGTATTCATAGACATCATTGGTGCGCTGAATATAAGTCTGGTCTTCCAAAATATTCAGGGCTTCTTCTATTTGTTTATTGTATTCAACTTGATTTTCATTGAAGTTGCTGTGCATCAAAACTGCGATATTTCTTTGTGTAGCCTTGAAGGATTTAATGTATTTCACAAGGAACAAGGCTTTTAAGATTTTAACGGCCAACTTGTTTTCCAAGTTTCTTTCGGCTATGGCAATAGAAGATTGGATGCTGGCAAGTGAACTCCTAATTCCTTCATACATCATATCAAATGTAGCAATTTCGCCAACTTGCTTGTTTTCGCTTACATTTATTGCAACTTGCTGAAATACGCTCAAAATAGAACGTGCGCCGACAGAGGTATATCCGCCTTGAAATGCACCGTGACGTGACAATTCCTGCATTGCATTTTGAAATAATGTGAACTGATACGGAATAAATGGGTAACAATCAATGAAATGTTCTTCATCTCTAAAGTTTTTAAGAACCTGACCTTCAGTAAAATCAAATAATGTCTTAAAATTGTTGACTTCATTATGATATAAGTCACTCAATACTTTCTTCGCATCATCTTGCTTTTCAAGCAAACGCTTTTGAATAACTTCTTCAACATCTTGGCTATCCAAGTGCAATCTTGTTCTGAAACGGCCTTGAATCTTTGAAAAGTCATCACGGGATAAGGTTGTTCCCATATCTTCAAGGAAAGTTGCCACACTGGCTTGTGAAGTAACAATAACTGCTGCACGACCTTTACATAATGTGCCTAATTTCTCGGTTATGGCTTGTAATTCAAGCATATATTGCACATTGTTGCCAATGTATTGGCCAACTTCATCTGCCAAAAAGTTAATTCTGAAATTAGAACCTTGTTTATCTATATAGGCCTTAACTAATTCCGCAAAACTATCAATGGAAGTTGCATTAACTTGTTTTGTTTTGCTTAAAACATCTTGATATTCGGCATTTTTTCCGTGAACTTTATTATAGGCCTTATCTATATCAGGTCTGTATCTTTGGCGAACACGGCCATCTTCCCAATCAATTTTCGCTATATTCTTAAATTCGGCCTTAAATGTATCAAACAATCCTTCTTCGTCTAATTCTCTTTCAAATTGTGCAATATCACGCGATTTACCATAATATCCGCAGGCTTCGTTAAATACATTCATAAAGATTTCCAGAACGGTATCTTTTTTATTGTCTATATTGGCCTTCTTGGCAATATCAAACAAAATGCTTTTCGCTGGTGTCTTCAGATTTTTAAGACGACCTATAAGAAAAGCATTCTCCGGAGAACATTTTTCTATAAAAGCATCAACAACCGTGCGACCTCCAAGGTCTTTATTTTCTAACAACAAAGCCACCATTTTCAAAAGGTGTGATTTACCGGAACCAAAGAAACCGGAAATCCATACGCCATTTCCGTCAGAATATTTTTCAGAATATGCTTCCAGCAATTCTTCTAATTTCTTCTCAATGCTTTGAGTTAAAACATATTCATCAACTTCCTGATTGAGTTTTGCTAACTCAATATCATCTGCCTTTACAACGCCTTCAATATGGCGATTTATGTTTTTTCTGAAAAGAGATGTTAAAATATTCATCGTTATAATCCTCTTATTTGAAAAATGTTGGCTGCTCGGTAATCGTTTCCTTCATCTATGCGCCCGAACAAATTAAATGCGGCGTATGGTGAACCCTTTGATACACTTACCCCAGGGAAAAATACGATTACCGGTTTTTGGATGTATGTGTGGAGATTGTTCAAAATTGTATGTGTGCGTAAGAAAGGAAAGATGTTGCCACATCCATTTAAAAACAAAACATCATAATTTCCTTCATTTTGCGCCATTTTATCGGCAATAGCCGGAATAACCTTATCTTCTATCCCTAATATTCCTTTTAGTTCTTCCAGTAATTCTTCTTTATTTCTGTCTGGCGACATTACCCATTCCCAATCGCCTTGGTCTTTTTGTAAAATTTCTATAATCAAGTCATATAAATCCACGGAAAGAACCTTAATTCCCATATTTCCAAGAGTTTTGATAAGATTATTTTCCATTCTCAAAAACTCATTTTCTTCACTGATATCATAGTCTGCAATAAAGATAGGAAGGTCATTACACAAAACTTTACCCGATAAAAAATCAGGATTTGATATGATTTTTTTAAGATGATTATATTTCTCTTCAATACCCATAATTTCTCCTAATTTGTAAATATCGCAAGATATTGCGGTGCAAGGTTATTGATGATTTGTAGGACTCTTTGTGTCGGAATTACGGCCTGAATGAAGTTTTGATTGTTTAGCATACCGACTTCCCGTAACATTTTGAAAAGAACCTGTTTTAACTTGTATCGGCTTCCGTCCGTTATTTTTTCCAATGAAGGATGTTCAAGCATCTTTTTGTTGTAAAATGCGTCAAAATCATAGTTTTCCAGTTCAAACTGGCCGATAAAATATTTCTCTTTGATGACTTCTCTGACAAAATCAAATATAAACTTATGCTTCTGACATATTGCAAACCATAAGATTTGTTGCGTTTCGTTTGGAAAGCCGGAAACTATAAGTTGTAGGGCGTCTTCATTCAGATATGAAAATCTGGCCTTTAGTTCCTGAATAATCCGCTTTGTGGCAACCATTGTTCTATATTGAAACATATTATCATTTTGGATATTTTGAGATGCAATTTTCCAATCTTTTGTTTGAAAATACTCATTCGCAAGTATTCTGGACTCATTTTCTAAAAGCCCTCCAGATGTAAAAGACATATTATAATCGGTCTTTACTTGCATAAATTACCTCAAAGCGTGCTAAATCACCATTTAATTGTATCACTTTTTGCATCATAAACCCAAAATGCTGAATTGCAACCAAAATCTTTCTGTAATACAACAAAATAAAGTAATTCTGCCACTTTTTGACATATCTACTGGAAATATCTAAAAAAATGGGTGGGCTAAATGGTGATTTAATTGCACTACTCTTTAATCTGATATTTTTTATTCAATCTGATAATAAATAACCAAAAAGGATTGAATATGATATATGGATATGTTCGTGTGAGCACACAGGCTCAAACTGTTGAAAATCAAAAATTTGTGATAGAAAACTATGCGTCAGCCAACGGATTAAAGATTGATAAATGGGTAGAAGAAACGATTTCTTCCCGTGTAGAACTAAAAAATCGTAAATTAGGTAAACTTATTAAGAAATTAAAAGCGCAAGATATCTTAATTACTACCGAACTTTCAAGGGTCGGACGTAATATGTTAGAAGTTATGGGGATTCTTCAAAATTGCTTGGAAAAGGATTGTCAGGTTTGGTGCCTGAAGGAAAAGTATAAACTCGGTGCAGACATCCAATCAAAAGTGTTGGCGTTTGCTTTTTCGCTCGCAAGTGAGATAGAAAGGCAGTTAATCAGCCAGAGAACAAAGGAAAGTCTTGCTCGTATTAAGGCTGATGGCAAACATTTAGGTCGTCCGTTTGGTCGCAAAAGTGCATTCCACGACCTGAAAAAGAATAAGGATAAAATACTTTTGCTGGCCGAGCAGAATGTTCCAAAGGCTCAAATTGCACGAATGTTTAGAGTTGATAGAAGCACAATCAGACGTTTTATACAGCAAAATGCTGCTGCATAATAATTAGTCTTGTTTTTCCGCCAGTTCAATCACTTTAACGCCTTTACCTTTGGCGGCTTTACAGAACTCATAGGCTTTGCCTTCACGTTTGTTATAGGCTATTATAAAGTTTGTATTCTCTATGATATAGCGGTTCCGATATACGATACACAGCCTTTTGTAGCCAAGTTCACATTTTGGCGGTAAAATAAAGTCATCAAAACCACGGCGTATAGTCCAATTTTCCCGATAAATGCCACCCATTTCGTGCAGGTCTGTCATCTGCGAAATTACCAAATAAATGCGAATTTGCGGATATTCCTTCTGAACATCTAAAACAACATCGTAAGCATCAATTTCATAGCCGCCTTTCTCGCCGACCAGAAAAGTATCAACATCTTCATTTTCTATCAAGTTGATTACTTCTTCCCTTATGCGTGCTTTAAGGTTAGGCGGCGTGCGATGCCCCAAGTTAATATCCAGAAATTTATCGTAGTTATTGCCTAAAAACGCACAGGTCTTACCCATCTTCAACTTCCTACAAATTATTTTGGAATCATCTGAACACAAATGAACGATTGTGTTCATTTGGCTTTGGCACCGATGAAGTCCGATTATTTTACGTCTGTAAACCCGTTGAAACTCCTTATGTTTCTTATGTTACATCAATAATATAACCATAAATCGGTGCAAAACAATTCCGGTGAAAATACGCAAAAAAGTGATTGATTTTATCGTTGGTTAAAAAAGCACAGTTTTTTGAAGGTAAATCTTTGATTTCTCCTGATAAATATTCAAAAAGGAGAAAATATGATTATCGCTTATATTCGCTGCAGCACCCAAAAACAGCAAACTTCGCACCAAAGGCACGAAATTCAAGAATACACCGATAAAAACGGGCTTGTGATTGACCGTTGGGTGGAGGAAACCATATCGTCCCGAAAGTCGCTCAAAAAGCGTAAACTCGGGGCGTTGCTTGAGGAACTGGATGAAAACTGTGTACTGATTGCCACCGAGATTTCACGGCTTGGGCGCTCGTTGTTGGAGGTTATGGGGATTTTGGAGACTTGCTTATCCAAGAATTGCCGAGTGATTACGATTAAAGAAAACTACCACCTCGGCAATGATATTCAATCGCAGGTGTTGGCATTTGCTTTCGGCTTGTCGGCGCAGATTGAGCGCAATTTGATTTCACAGCGCACAAAATCTTCTTTAGATAATCGGAGGGCTGCTGGTGTCCGTCTCGGTCGTCCGATAGGTGCTGAGGCGAAAAAGCTCAAGCTGGCCAAGAATGCCAAGAAGATTGAGGAGTTGCTGGCCAAGGGGCTTAAAAAGGCACAAATTGCACGCATTCTAGGTGTGCAGCGTATGACACTCAATCGTTTTCTAAAACGCTCTGGTTTGGGGTAAGGTTTCTATTCGTCTCTTATAGATGTGTCTAGAAATAATCGTTTACTATATTTCCAATATATGCAGTATGCTATTATTGGCGCAATCACAAATGCAAAACCTATTGAAAAGATGAGTAATGTGCTATTCCATGAATATTTAATGTTAATATGCATTATAGGAATAAAAATTAGGCACAATACTAACTCTAGGTAGGCAAACCCTAAAAAAGCATTTATTGACATTTTTAACAAATGAATAAAAATAGTTCTAAAAGAGTATTTTTTCTTTGGAATTTCAGGTACATTTATACTGGTATTATTAGTTGTATTTTCCTTACTAATATCAATTGTTTCATCATATTTATTTCTTTTATTCTTATCTAATAAAATCTCATATGCCTGCGATATTTGTTTGAATTTTTCTTCAGTTTGCGGATTAATATCGGGATGATATTTTTTTGCCAAGCGACGATAAGCCCGTTTTATTTCAGAATTTGAAGCATTATATGAAACCTCAAGTATATCGTAGTAATTACTCATATGAAATCAAACCTTTTATTAGATTACCCTACAAAGTAATATCCTATAAATCTAAATATTAAATTAACCTGCTAAAATTCAATTTTTTCTAATCAGCACCCTGCACTTTTAACACTTTGTAACACTTGTTAGCCAAATCTTTAACATTTGGGATTACCATTCAAAAAATAGGACAATTATACAAGAGGCGGCTAATGACACATTTCGACAGCTATAATCGTTTTTTTGTGGATAGTGAAACCCAAAATTGGGTATTGAACGATGCGACCAATGAATATGCGCCGTTTGATTATGACTTTGAGGAAGATATTTTACCCCATATCATAAACAGTTTTACGGAAGAACGTGTCCAAGCCAAACGCAAGCTAGAAAACATCAAACTGTTCCGGCATGGTGCCGGTATTGCTATACTGTTTCGGAATTTCGATTTTACCAAAACAGACGGATTAGATAAGTTGTGCCATATTAACGCTTTTGAATACTTAAGCGGAATGGTGTTTATAGGGTGTCGAATGGGCGGAACCATTATAGATACGCCGCAACACGGCATTGTTTTCTATGATTGTGTATTTGACGAACGATTTATGATTGATATTCGAGATAAACAAGAATACGGCGGCTCCGGTATAGAGTTCGATAAATGCGTCTTCAATGATGAAATAAGCTTTCAAGACATAAGTATTGATGCATCTGTGGCTATAAATGAATGCCTGTTTAATGACCATAGCGTTTGGAAGATGGAATACTTTGCCAATGATGTCAGAAACAGACCGGGAGGAACTTTATATACTTTGCGGGTGAAAAACTGCATTTTCAAAGGTGAAGTGAATTTTTACAGAGCCCACATTCCGGAAAGAAGCGTTTTTGATACATTGACGTTTTATAAAGACATAAATTTTGCCGAAGCAACCTTGGGTGAAAAGATAACGTTCCATAATTTATGTTTTACCCCGTTAATCAGCAAAACTATGAAGAACGGATTTAAGACATTTATTGATGCTTTGACGGCTGGCGGCTATAAGAAGGAAGCCAAGTTTTATGAAACGCATTATGGCGATACCGAAGCCAAGAAGGTTGATAAGACCGAGTATGATATTGCGGTTGAGTCGGGTTGGCTGAACATTAAGCAGGCAGCTTTATTCTTGGGCGTTAAATACAGTTCGCTTCTTGATATGCGTAAAGACGATAAGATTTTAGGCGTGCAGCGCATTCCGTTTGTCGGTGAAGGTAAGAACAGCCGCTATTATGTTCCGCTTCTGCAAGCCTATAAAAACAAGGATATGAAGAAGGTTGCGGAACTTGAAAAAGAGATGCACCAAAAAGAAAATGAAATCTAAAAAAACAAATCAAAATTTTCCGATTCTCATGCAAAATGCTGTCATTTTTAACCAAATGACGGCATTTTTTAACATCTGCCGAAATAAAAATACCTAGCTACACCTACACACACCTATCTATACCTATTTAAAATGACCTTTTAAGAAAATAGCGCAAAAACAAACGCTTGACTTTGCCTGAGGAATATTTCCATAATGTAAATGTAAGGTGAACAACCTATCAATTTAACCATTAACGAAAGGAAGACTAAAATGAGAAAAATTTATCACAAAATATGTCTTCAATGGAAATTGTTCCGCTTGAAGCAACAAGTTTCCAAAATGGAGCAACATATTTGGATGGCACGCTTGGCGCACTAATCGCTAACCGTTCCGATTAACCCCTAACAACAACCGATTTAACCATTGGTTTAGCAGATGATATCTGCAATTCCGATAACAGAATTATTGTGCTTTTTTTTAACATTAACTTTATTTAAGAAAGGAAACAAAATGACAAGTAAAACGTACAGTCAAGTATATATAATCAATCCGATAAACGGAAATGCGATAGATAAAAATATTCTGCGAAACGGACACGAACCATCAAAGGCATATACATTCATTCCTATAATGGAACTAGTTACCGATGGTGAACAAATTATCAGAAGTGAATATAAATTTCATGCATATGATGGAACGTTAAACAACTATGATGTCCCAATAGGGTTTGACTTTAGTAACAGAATAAGTATGGCTTTTGATGAATTATCAAAAAAAGCAATATTTGCGGAATTAGCAGTTTTTTGTGATGTCAATCCCATTCAATTCGTATGCTCTTGCGAATGTCAGAAAGAGGCAATAATAAAAGCATTTTCTGGCTATGAGGACTTTGACGCAGAAAAATCATTTATTAATCTCTAACTATACTTTGAAAGGAAACTTAAAATGAAAAACGCATTAGCAAAATTTAACGCAGTCAAGATTGAAACATATCAAGATGAAGGAAAACTCAACTACGATACTTGCAAAAAACGCATTTTGAATCTTTTGGATGAAAATATGCGCAACTTCAAGAAAGATAGTTGGAATAAACAAAATCGTATGAACAAGTTGATTGTTGATACCGATAGCCAATCAATCTTTACGCTCCGTCTCGGTGGCAAGAGAATTGCCCGTTATGCTCTTTCGTTATTAGATACAAATGAGAAATTGAACTTCTTGTCGGATATCTATACCGAAGTGGTCAATGGCGAATTTGATGAAGAAATCACGCAGTTCTTGGGTGAAGAAGTTAAAAAAGCCGAAGCACGTAAGAAAGTCAATAGTGCAAAACGCCGTGAAAAGAAACGTCAGCAACGTGAAGCAGCGGCAGCCGAAAAGAAAGCAGCGGAAATCCGCACTTATAAAGCCGCTAAAGGAATGGTTGATGATGTCGTTCACGAGGTTCTGATGGAACAAGTTACTTCCGAAACACCGAGATATATGCAAGTATAATCTTCGGGCTCACACAACACAAAGGAGGCTCTTTAGCCTCCTTTACTCTAAAACATTTTGAAAGGAATAAAAAAATGGTACATTCTTTACTAATTGCTCGTGTTAAAGATTTTCCTGATGCTTATTACCTGCAACGTTCTTTGTCATTTCCTTACGATGACGAAAGCATTGGGGAATTCGGTAGATGGGTAAAGACTGACATGAACATGCATGAGGAAAATGCAGAATATTATCATTTTGAGTTACCAGATAAAAATGGTGATGTCTGGGATAAAATATCTGCAGTTTATGATTATTGTATATTAGGCGGCAGATGGGCTGATAAAGAACACCCTTGTGTTGATACATACAAAAACATTCTCAACCGTTATCCGGATGACGATGAAAGTTACTCTATAATGGTTGATTTCCAGCATGAAAGAATATCTTATCCCAAACAAGAAGGTCTTTGGGATGATGATGACCTTGTGTATGTTATGGATACACACCGCTAAAAGAAGGAGGCCTTGTGGCCTCCTTTACTTTTTTGCAAAAGTAGACATTCGGTCCCAAAGTTTATGAAATTTGTTTTATTCTGTTTTCTATCAATGCCTTTATTTGAGCAACAATCTCTGTTTTGATACCGTTTCCGGCAAATTGCTTATCAAGTTCCGGTAATGCCGCTGTTATTTTGGTGCTCATTTCATCAATAATCTTTTCCACCATTGTCGGCTTAATTTCCAAATCTTTTGCCATGGCAATAAAATGACTGCGATGAATTAAATTCGGATTGTATTCACCTCCGACAGACATTGCCAAATTCGGCGAAAGCACTGTATAAACCTGCGTTGATACCAAATCATACAACGGCGAAAGTTCATATTTGCCGCCACGATGCAGAAAAGAAAAATTCTTGCCGTGAGCATCGGAATTACCGATAATGAAGTTAAACACTATGGTTTTCAAAAAATTCATTAAAGCATCGGCCTTGCGATTAAAGTCAGCCGCAGCAATAAACTTATAGCATTGCTTAATGCTCGGCCCGCCTTCCTTTTGGTATTTTTTATCCGGCATACACAACGCTTGGCAAAAATCCTCTTGATGAACACGTCTTAAGCCCGAGGCCATTGTGCTATCTGTTTCACGGTCAAAGCGTTTCACCACATATCCGAATTCTCCGGCAAAATTCTTTATAAATGAGTGAGCTGTCGGCAATCCGATAAGTTTTGCAAGTGACATACAAAAATGCTCATTGTAAATAATGTCCTCAAAATACGGATTTTGCGGCTTGATAATATGCGTTGAAATGTAAGAACCTTGCGGAAGGTAATAGTTATCCGAGTTTTCCGGCAGAATAGCCAAAGCAATTTTTTGCTGAGCACCGGCCAGAGATAAACGGATTTCCTCTCCGACCAACAAAGGTATCTGTGCCTGATTTTTCAACAGTTCCGCTATTTTTTCTTCACTAATCGGCGTTAATACCGACGGCTCGTCTTCTCTTTTTGCGCCTTGAGGATATAGTTCAACCGCACCGGCACACTCGCCGCCGATTTCCTTTAAGAGCGCAAACGGATTGTTTGAAGACACCTGCTTATAGCGAGCAACCGCTTCACGAATACCTTCTTCAGGCAACAAATTGTTGAAGAAACTGCGTGTAAGCTTATCGTTAAAAGCTTCTTTTTGTAACGGCAAATTGACCGATAAAGGTGTATCGGCATCCTCATTATACTTGAAACTCAAGCGAGAATTCTTTTCCGTCAGTGTTCCAATCTTTTTACCATAGAAATATACATCCAATGCCGGCATTTCCTTATTCCTTTATCTCTAAATTAATGCCCAAAACATCCAAAACCTTTAGCACTTTACCGATTTGGCAAGTTTCTTTACCTGCTTCAACATCCACGATAAAACGTAAGCCGACATTGCACAATCCGGCAAGTTCGGTTTGTGTTAAGTTTTGCTTTTTCCGCTCGGTTTTAATCAGAATGGCAATATCTTTTGTTGTCTTAATCTTCATTTTTTACCTCTCGGTAAAATTATAACATATTAAAAATTAAAATCAAGTAAATTTTACCGAAAGGGAAAATATTTTTTAATTTTGTTGCAAATGTGCTCAAATATTACCGATGGGTAAAATTTGTTGCAAACTCCATGAAATGTGTTAAATTACCTAAAAATTAATTTGACTTTTCGGTACAATTTTGTATGCTGTCTTTAAGTTGCAGATGGGTGTGACACAATAATGTGACACAAAGTGTTGCCATACCTCCGCCCATGAGAAAATATTTTTGAAAATACAGAGGTTTAAGGGGTTGACAAAAACGCTTCCAGCCGCCCCAGCCAGACTTAACAGGTCGTCAGAAATGACGGCCTTTTGCTTTGTTTACAAGGCTTTCGGCTAGTCCGTGTTGTTCGCATCAAAAAACAGCCTTCCCGACAATTTACACGGACCAATTATAATGACTATCCTTATTTTTCAAGCATTTATGAAATTTCAGCTCCCAAATGATATAAATCGGGATTTCGGGATAGCAACAACCTCATTTCCTTGAGGGAAAGAAGTTGTTTATTCAAAATGTGATATAAAATCTATATGTTTGCAGTAACTATCTTTGAATTGCTCTTTATCAAAATCTCTGTTTTTTAAAACATCGTATGTATTGATTGCGTCATGCTGGAATAACCATACATCAGGACTGCTTATATAGAATCTATCTACATTAGATTATAACATTAAGATTACTCAGTTAGATGCCCATTGGTGGAATAAGCCCTTATTCATATAGCGCTCGGTAATCTTTGTTGCCACGGACCTCGGTAAGTCTAGGAACATAACCTGTGCAACACCCTGTTCCGCTTTAATGACTTTACATTTAGCCGTAACATTAACGCCCTCAAATGCTATCGAAAGTTCAACACTATCCCCGACTTTCCAATGATTTTCGTTAACAATGGTAGCACCCTCCCTATGCAATCTTAAGATTTTTACGCTCGATTTCAGGTCTTTATCGCCCGTAACATCATAACCGTAACCCATATTGTTGTTTAAGGCATAATCAACTTCCGGTTCGTTAGAGTTCGCCGGAATCAAATCACTTAAGTCATTTTCATCCATAAATTCTCTGCCGAATATAAGACCGTTATTGGTTTCGTTGCCCAGGCTGTAGGTGGTCAAATCCCCGTCTCTGAGTATAATCTGGCCGGCCATAATCAAGTTACCGAACACGTCTTGTTGATTTAGGCTCAGATTGCCTTTATCTATATGAATTTGAGAACCTTTTGCCAACAATAAATCGCCTTCACGGGCTGTCATTGAAACATCTCCGTCAACGCTGTGTATTTTGCCGAAAAGAGATATTCCGTCTGAGCCGTATAGATTGGTGTTACCTTTTTTATTGGTGATATTGCCGTAGATATTCAGCGCTCCGTTTTGAGTGTTGGCAATATCAATCAGTCCGCCGGCCGTTATTGCATCGTATGTTTGATGTTTGGCTATATCAATACCGTTCTTTGCTTTCACGGTCAATTCACCGTCTTCTGACGGAGTACCGGTCTTAGCGTCAATACCATTGACTATCTTACCGTTTAGGGCAACTTTGCCTTCTGATATAATGTCGGTCTTGGCCTTAATAATCTTCTGGGTGGTTAAATTTGCCTCTGAAGTTGCTCCGCCTGCAACGAAATATACGCCGTCAATTGACGTATTGACAATATCACCAACAATCAAAGGTTTATCGGTTTTGTTATTTATTTCTATAGCCTGAGGACCGGTAGAAACAGTCATTACGCCTTTAACCGTGCCTTTGTTTGCCACGATTTTGATACCGTTGTCGGCCTTAAGTTCCGGTAAGTTGTATACATATATCTGACCGTTTTTATAAATGGCCTTGATATTTCCTTTTATCACGCCGTCGTTTAAGTTAAAACTTAAGCGGTTTCCGCCCAAGTCGAGGAGATTTTTTTCACCGGTTGTCGGATCAACAATCAGATTTTCTTCTTTCAGCATATTATCCGTGATTTTAATGCCTCGCAAAGAATATCCTGTCTGAATATTTGAACCCGATTTAATATCAACTTCATCAGCAGTTATGTTCAGACCGTCGGCGGCGAAAATTTTACTGCCCGCATTCAGAGTGAATTTTGCATTATTTTCATCATTATGTGTTTCAATATCAATCTGTCCGTTTGTTGCAAACAAATTCAAATTGCCCGTATCTATATTGCTGCTTTGAATAGCAATATTACCGCTTTCGTTAAGGATATTCAGCACTCCGGTATTTATGTCTCCGTTAATCGTAATATCCGATGCAACGGTCGAATTCGGAATATCAAGCGTATCGGCAAGCGGATGATTATTGTCGTAATAGTTGTTTATGGTTGTTCCGACAAATTTCGTATTGCTTACGGTAAAGTGAACACCTGTTGTCGGGAGACTGTCAAATGAAGGGCGTTCATTATTCTGCTTCCATATACTTGAACTGCCATAGAAATATTCATTTGCCTTCTGCCCGCTTATTGCCTGCGGTTTATTAGCAAATTCGGTTTGCTCCTTATCATTAATAATCAAACTGCTGTTTGCGGTTTCCGTGTTGATATTTATGTCGTTAAATACCAGTGAACGAGTAGAATAATTATCTATTTGCAAACCGGATTTGGCTATATCAAATACCCCGTTACCCGTGATATTTGCATTGGTTAACCCGTGAACATTTATCTCGGCACCGTTAGGATTGATACGAATATCATTGAAGACCAGCGAATAATCTTCACCGGAATAACTGTATTCATCAGCCGGTGTTTCCCATATGGCATTATATTCGGCCGTAAGTTTTGCTCTTTCGTCTCGCAAATCCTCCAACAGGGCTGTACCATTGGCTTTTATGTATTGAATTGATTTAATTTGGTTTGCAATATCTTCTATTTTGCTGTTCAAATCAAGCATATTCTTGCAAGATTGAGCCGCACCTTCTCCGGTTGGGTTTAGGGCGGCAAGGTAGGTTATACCGTCTTTACCGATATATTTTGCAAAGCCGTGTGGCGTAATCGACAGTCTGTTCTTAACATCGCTGTATCCCTTCACAATATTGTTTTTCTGGGCATTTGAGAAGCCATAATCAGATGCGTTCAAAAACTCCGCCATTGTAAGATTTGGATTATTGTTAAGCGCAGTGGTATAATCCTGCATCAGCGTATTGTATTCAGCCTGGGTTATTTTGCTGGCATATCCCGGATCTGTATTGGTTTGTCGGACACACCCCATGTCTTTTTGCATTTTCAAATCAAAAGCACTAATTCCGGCATAAATTCCGCTGTTACCGGTTTTGGACTCAAGCAAAACCGCACCGTTTTCGATAAAAGCAGTAAGCT
Source organism: Pseudomonadota bacterium (assembly GCA_918234285.1). Taxonomy (GTDB): domain Bacteria; phylum Pseudomonadota; class Alphaproteobacteria; order RF32; family CAG-239; genus RUG410. The sequence continues at coordinate 40,662 of CAKJXZ020000021.1, forward strand.
CATTAAGGGTTGCCTCGGCATCGGCTTTTTGCTGATTAAGCTTGGCGACCAGAGTATTATAATTTGCTATTGTATTTTCATACTCGTTAATCGTTCCGTTAACATTTTCCAATTCAATATCAATCTCAGACAGTCTTTGTTCTTTGAATTTTGCGCCGTCAACAAATTTTCCGTCGTTTAAGACATAATCGCTGTCAGAAAAACTCTTAAGCGTTGTTTTATCAATTGTTCCGTCACGATTTATCTTCATATATTTTGTGTTGCTTAGCGCGGCGGTGATGTTGCCGTCGTTATTCAGAGAATAATTGCTTTGCAAATCATATTTTGACGATTGACCGCTATCTGTTATAACTCCCCAACCGCTTTTGGTTACCCAATAAATTACGGAATTGGTTTCGCCTGTACCGTTTGAATAGTTAATATCAATATCTTTGCCCGATGTAATATCAGCATTCGCTTTGTTATCGAGTTTATTATTAATTGTTCTGGTTAATTTGCCGTCTTCTGCGGTAGTCGCAATTGCAGCTCGGCTCACGGCTTGGGCAAACTGAGTTAACGTGTTTGTCGAACTGTTCATGAAATTAATATCCATCAAATTACCGGCTTGCAGAGTTCCGCTGTTTTCAAGCGTGTTATTAACCGTCAAATCAAGATACGATTTTGCCACCGGTTCACCTCCGATATTTACCACATCGGAAACCACGCGTGACACCAAGGTATTCGAGGAATTAAAATCAATTTCAAGTTCATTATTTGCCAATATTGTTGATTTGTTGTCGATGGTAATTTTGTTGTTATTGGTTACATTCAAGTTTGATGTTCCTTTGGCAACGGAAACAAATCCGTCTGCCTCATTTTCTATTTTTTGTTTGAAGTACGAACCTGTAATCGCTTCAAGAACCGCATTGTGTGTTGCTTCCAATGCCGAATTTTGAATATTTATCTCACTTGTATTCGTAATGTTATTGGTAACGTTGATAGCTCCGATGGCCACAAAACCTCCCGTATCCCCCGTGTAACTTATATCTTTCAAATCCTTTGCGGTTACGCTGGAATCTGCCTGCAATTTTAAATCTTTTGCTTTTATGTTTGAATTTTTAATATTTATTTTGGCACTCGACGAATAACTATTATTTGCCTTGTCGCCCACATACGAAATAAATAATCCGCCGCCGGCATTTGAAGCGTTATCTTCAATAGCGGTTGTGTCCTGAGTAAGTATATTAAAATCAGATTGCGAATTAATATCAGCGTTTTCAACATTTGTTTCTGTTGAGGTATTAAATGTTGAGGTTGCAGAAGTATCCGAGACATTGATAAATCCGCCCGAACCGTCGGTAGTTTTTACCTGATAAGTGTTAATGGATCTGTTATTTATGAAAAATCTGTTTTTGCCCTGTTTATCATCTGTTGTTAAATTGATGAGATTTAAGGTTGATTTTCCTTTAAGGTTATTGGACATACCTGTATCGGCAATATTAATAAGTCCGCCGGTTCCCGACGTTTTATCAAGTTTGGCATTTCTTATTGTGTCGATATTGATATTGATGTTATTATCCTTAACATTGAAGTTACCGCCGATATTGGCAAAGGTGTCCGCTTCCATATCGCTGTCAACTCTTATTCTTGAACCGGCAACCAACAAACCGAGATTAAATGCCTTTAAGTCCGCTTCAGTGGTGGCGTTATGCTTTAAGTTAATATGAGACGGAGTAATAATGGTATTATTGCCGCCGACATCGAGTGTCATCTTGCTTTTATCGGTTGCTGCGGCCGCAACTGCATACACTCCGGCTACGGTTACCTTTGTGCCGTTGGCATCGGCTTTGGCTTTGGAATTTAAGTATTGATCTATATTCAACTTGTTTGAAGTATGGTTTTTAACCTTTAATACGGTAGCCGATGTTGCATTAGTTTTGGCATTGGCAAATGTTCCCGTATATATACCTGCAAGTTGAACGGAAACATCGTGCGTTCTGCCGTATGCCGACACATCTTTTTGATTGTTTCCTCTGGCGGTTATAATATTGGTTGTGCCCGTATTTTTCAAAGTGAGTCCGTCTAAACTGTCAATACCGGATTTGAAATAAGCGTTCATAAATGCACCGGAATCATTATATTCGGCAACGCTTATGGCCTTAACCGAAACAATGTTTGACCTTGCGGTTACGCTCATATTGTCGTAATCGGTTATGATATCAAGACCGTTTGTCTTGATTGCTCCGTTAACATTTTCAATAATCGCTTTAGATATTGTATTGGCGGTTGCATCGTTTTTCATAACCGAAACAAGGCTTGCGCCGGCAATCGGAACCGACAGTTTCAGCGATTGCAAATCCGTATCAACCGTTGAATGAAGGATTAATTTATCCTTGGCATTAATATTGGTATTGCCGGTGATAAGCGAAACCGTTTTATTGGTATCGTTCGCTTCAACCAAATCCACATTTACCACACTGCCGATAGCACCTGCAATATGAGTGGTATCAATTGTTGCATGGCTCTTTGATTTTGAATTAACACCTATGCTGTGAGCATTAACCGTTGCATCTCTAATCTGCGCCAATGTTTCGGAAGAATTCTCGTATATATCCGAACCGCCGGAAACTTGCAAGCCTGACACCTCCGCTCTCATATTCGTCATTTTAACCTTTGAAGCTGATTCGGCTTTCAGTGCAACATCGCCGTCTGTGCTTTCAACTTTTCCGCCTTTGATTTCCGCAATGGTATTATTGGCTATTTGCACATCTCTGACTCCGACGCTGGCCGAACCAAGCGCTCCGACCAAAGTGAAGCTATTTAAATCCAACTCATCGGTCAGAACATCTTTTCCGTTCTGTTTAGCCAAACCTCTTATGCGGCTTTTAGCGTTGATATTGGTATCAAGTGCGGTCTTAATATTACCGTTGACGCTTGAAATTGCACCGGTTTGCAGATTGTTGCTTGGTGTCGTCGGTGTTGGTAAGCCTTGCGGAATCATTGAAAAGGCCGTATTCAGATACTTCTTAACATCGCTGACTTGCTCGGCCTTAGAATATGTATTTGTCTTCTGACCGATTTTTATGACCTGAACATCAATCGGAACCGCCGCCAGTCCTAAGGATAAATCTACCTGCGTGTTATCAAGTGCATTGGTAAGTTCCGAATTCATATTTACGGAACCGGCGTTAACTTGTCCGGCGGTTGCCGATAAAATCTCTGATTTTACCAGATTATTCGCATTGTATAAATTGATATTCAGACCTACGGTTCCACCCAAACCGGCAAGACTTCCCATAACAACGCTGTTTCTTGCTGCCGCCGTATCATTTGATTTTACATCTAAATTGCGCTCAACATTCAATGTCTTTGATTTGGTGTCAACATAAGAACGTGTTGTTGAGTTAATATCATTAACCAAGGCGTTTGCCGCCAAACCCGCACCCTGACCGGTAACAATCAGACCGAAGTTGATGTTGTTTGTTCGTCTGTCTGAATTTGCTATAACTTCAAGAGAGCCTATCTCTGCGGATTTTGTATTACCAACATATGATGTTACGGAATTTGTAAAATCATTTTTAATCACATTGACAATGGCGCTGGCTCCCTGTCCGGCAAGAGCGGCGGCAATGGCATTATTGTCGAAGCTGTCGGTTTTATCCTTATTGGTATTGATGCTGATAACGTCGGCATTTTCAATTTCAGAGTTCTTTATTCCGGCTTCAAGGGTTGTATCAACATTGTTTAATAAGGCATTGACCGTAATACTTGCGCCCTGTGCCGCGGCACTTCCGCCCACAACCCAGTTATTGGCATTAATGACCGAATTGGCATCAATATCTAAGTTTTGCTTTGTATCTATCACCGCATTATCAATATAAGATTTGATATTGCCCGTATAGTCATTCTTAATGGCAACCCCAACACCGGCAAAACCTTTGGCCACACCGGCAACACCGGCCGAAACATCTAAAGAGTCAATTTTGCTTTGTGCCTTCAGTGCAATCGCCGCATCTTTGAGGTTAGCCTTTTTGACAGCGGCTTCAACCGTGGCATCATAGGTGTTAACAATCGGATTGACATCCAGAACCATATTTGATGCGCCACCGCCCGATACCACAATGTGCGCGGCATTTATGTCCTCATTTGCATTAAGATTGATATTTCCGGCATAAATTTCTTTATTTTTTGTTTGGTTATCAATTACGGCAAAAACCTTATCTTCAACATCATTTATGGCAATATTGGCGTTAATAGAGCCTTTTATGGCGCCCGAACCGGTAATCAATATTTGATGATTATCTTTTTTGTTGGCTGCATCCACCGTAAGATTATTAATTATATCCAGTTCCGAACCATTGCCGATTAAAGCGCTGGTTGTCGATTTATCTTTGGTATAAAGCACCGACAAACCGGCCGCACCTTTGAGCGAACCGCTGATTGTGCCGGCAATGATATTTTTGATTGAATAGTCATCAGCCAAAACATATAAGTTATCGGCCTTAATTGCGGAATTGGAAATCTCTGCGGTTACAAAATTTGCAATAACTTTGCCGATACCGGCACCGGCCACGGCGATATTTGAGCCGCCGGCAACATCAAAAAACATATTCCAGTTCACAAAATCACTGTCTTGGTCTAAGGCAACACTGTTTTTCATTTGCAAACCGTCATACAAACCGTTGGCATCTTTGTGAAGCAATTTTTCTCGGTATTCTTTACTTGTTACATCATCTCTTGAGTATTGATTATTATCATTTTTGGTACCGCCCAACGAATTAACGGAAGCCGCCGTTGCGGTAACATCACCACGAGCATTAACATTAGCATTGATTATTTTTGCTTCAACGGTTTTAGTCAGCTTATCAACGTTAACCGAGCCGGCAATGACTGTTGCGGCTTCTTGGCTTGCGGCCGCGCTGACAGTTGCCCCACGCGTGTAAATTGTTGTTTCATCATATGCGGCAACATTAAGGCCGTTTATAAAGTTAGTGCTTCTGCCAATTCCGAAGTTACCCGAAACATATGCTTTTACGGCATTATCAACCAAATTAACATTAACGTTGGCGGCCGCCATTAAATATGAACCGCCGGTTGAAACGGCCGCGCCGGCCAAAATGTTATTGACCTTTTCGGTTGACGTTGCCGCAACATTTATATCTTTTGCCCGCAAAATATCGGTTTGTTGATCGGTTACAGGAACCAAATTGACGCCAACCTTATATGAATCGCCGATTTCTGCCGTTACATCGTTTGCAAATAAATTGATAACAACATCTCCGTTAACCCCGGCTCCGCTACCGGTCGTTAAAATATCAATCGTACCCGCGGCATCAAGGTTATTACTGTTTGAATTTGCTTTAACCGTAATGTCTTTCTTTGCCGTTATGGTTGAGCCCATAATTTTGGCTTTAACCGTGTCATGAACATAGTTGATATCGGCGCTGCCGTCAAAAGCCCAACCTGTTTCGGCACCGGTAACCAAAGAACCGGCAATTGCAAAATCGTTCATATTGTTATCGGCATCGGCCAAAACACTTAAATTGTTTATATTTTCCAAGGTTGAATTGGCAATATAGGCGGATATATTATTTTTGATATTATTATAATTTACGGCCGCCCCTGCGCCCACGCCATTTGCATCGTTTCCGGAGAGATAAGCACCGCCGCCGGCAATATTATAAACATCTACTTTATTTTTGGCCTTTATATCAACATCAACATTTTTGGCATAATCGTCAGTTCCAATGGAGGAATTTTCAATTGCCGCCACAATTTCCGGTTCTAACGTATTAATATTCAAAGAACCGCCGACCGCAGATTGAAAACCTTGGTTTTCTTCATCACTGTTAACGGAAGCGCTGGCACCGATTGAAATATTAAGTAGCCAATTCTTGTTATCGGCATTCACAACCAATTGGGAATTACTGTCCGCAAATTCAATATCTGTATCGTTGATTAGGGATTTTACCGAACCGGATTGATTATTATAGGAAACAGCGGCACCGGCACCGTTTTTGTTTGACTTTGCAACTGCCCCGCCGAGCAGAATATTTTTCGCCTCCCTCACAGCATTAATTTCTAAGTCTTTTCCGATAGTTAATTCAGAATCATTAACCGAAGCTTCAACTTTTGTATCATCTTGCGTAATATCAACCGCTCCAGCAACAGAAAGGGAAAACTGGTCTAATATTTTATCTATAATACTATCATCATCGTCATCTTCGTTGTTATTATTTTTTTTCTTTTTCAGTAATTCCTTAAAATAGTTTTCATCATCGACACTTACGTCACCGTCATCATCTTTAGGCGCCTCTGATATGGAATTATCAACAGATTTATTATCTGCTTTATCTTGGGCATTATCTATATTTTGCGGAACATTTCCGGCATCTTGTTGCTTTTGTTTGACTCCTCCCGAAAATGCAGCGGCGCCTTCAATATCAACTTTCTGATTATAAGTAGTGGCATTAATGGCCAAATTTGTTGCCTCAATATCAGAGTTTTCTATGGTTGCTCTGACATTGCGGTCAATTGAAGTTGTGTTTACACTTGCACCGACGGCTATGCCTGAAGAACTTTGTTCGCCGTTTTCAACTTCTTCCTTTTGTTGCGCCAAGGAACCCTGAACAATTATGTTGGTGATTTCATCTTTAGCTTCTCTCGGATAGGTTATTGCAGGATCAACTTGCTGTTCTTTTTCCTCCGGAGTTAACTCTCTTTGTTGTTTCCACTTTATCTCATCGGTTTTATCATCTCTTTTGAGGTTCCCACCGGTTGTTCTGATTGTTGCTTTTCCGGCATTTACTTCAATATTATCGGCAACAACCGTATGGTTGTCTTTAATATTTGATATCTTGGCAATGGTATCTCCGCTGATTTTTTGAATATGAATAGAGCCGTCAACCCCGATTTTTTCCGATTTACCGCCGGTTATAATGATGTTCATATACGACTGCTCGGTTGCACTGTCAACGTTTATATTGCCATCTTCGGCTTTAACCGTTGAGTTATCAATCATGGCTGTTGCATGATTGGTATAGTTATCAAACACAAAATTGGCTCCGATACCGGCTTTACCGCCCTCAACAGTCGGCTCATATTCCCAGTCCTGTTGTCCCGGAAGTTTATAGTTGAGTTTTTTTATTAAAATATCAACGAGTCCGGCGCCGTTATATCCGATAACTGAATTAACCGCATTAACATCAACATCGCCATTTGCTGTTATATCAGAATTGTTTTGAATTGCCGCCATTGTGTTTGTGTTAACTTCATTATAAACAACTGCCGCCGAAGCCGATGCGGTGCCGCCAACCGAATTTGTTTGGGCAAGGTTATTAAAGAAACCCGCCATTTTAAATTTCGGTTTCAGACCGGAATAGCTTGCCATAATATTTTGTTCGGCTAATCCGGATAATTCAAAAACAGGTGCTGTATCATCGGCTTTCGGTGTAGCCGGAGAAACACTCCATTTTCCATTAGCTTCGGAAGCAAATCTGCCGCCCACAAAAAAGCTGTCCATCCCCATAATCTTGAAAGGAAACCGCATTCCGAAAGTAAGACTTCCGACATTCATCGGCAATTCAGTGGTCGCGTCAACCGTAACATTTTCTGCCTCTATTTTTGACTCATCAATAAGAGCATTAGTCGTGTTATTTTGTTCACTTAAGACAAGAGCAACCGAAACACCGAACTTGGCTTCGCCTTGCGTATCCGATGTAGCGGTATTAGTCAGCAAATCAACGGTGTTTGCTCTGACTGTTACGTCACCGTCCGCCTTAACATCGGAATTTTCAATTGTTGCGGTTGTATTATTATTGGTATTGTTGTGAACAACGGCACCGCCGAGTTCAAGCATTGCATTGTCGCCTTCTTCGCCAACAACAGGTGTTTTGCCTTTTATTTTGTTGAATATATTAAGTTTGAAGAATTTACCTTGCAATTCCTTTAATTTTTTATTCATTGCGGCATCAAAGGTTTTCGGTTTTTGCACCATCATATCAAGAACGCTGCCGTCGGGGGCGTTTTCGGTTTTATGCAAACTTTGCGCCAGAACGGTCGTATCTTCCGCGGTTGTAATTTCGCTGTCTTTTATACGAGCGGTTACGTTATTATTTGAACGATTTAATACAACGCCGGCCGAAGATGCACTGTTGGCGCCATCATCAGGTTTATTCGGGTCTTTTTCGCCGGCAACTGCTTCCATGGAAATTTCCGCGTAACTGTCGGATAAATTTGTGGCAAACACGCTCAAATTGTCGGCCTCAACCGTTGATTTTATGATTGATGCTTCGGTATCGGTTTTAACCGTATTGTTTAAGAACATCAAAAAGAAACCTTCTTCCAGCTTTATCGAAAAAAGGCTGTCCGAGGTGATAACCGTTGAATTTTCGTTTGTGGAAACGGCGGTTACATCAATATCGCCGTTAACAGCGTTCAAAACAGAATCTTTGACGATTGCTTTTGACACCGTTTCGGTGCCAACCGCGTAAATACCGACCGGCAATATAAAGGCCAGCAATCTGTTATTGGCATCTAAACTTGATGAAGCCTCGGTTGATATTTCAATATTTTTAGCAGCATCTCCAACGGCATTAATGGTGGAACCTTCAACATTAACAATCGCCGAACTTTTGGCTCCCTCAAAATGTTTATAAATCTCAGAACTGAAATATTCTGCAAAATAAGAATCTCCGCTGAATATGTAATCAATTATCGTCGGGGTTAAAAAGTTTGCATTTTCGCTGGTTTCACTTGACGCTTCAGCATGAATGAAAACGGATAAATCAGGATTTTCCGCATCAGACGCCGTTGCTTTTAAGGCATTTATAATTGAATACCTTACATTTACTTCAGCTTCGGCTTTACCGGCCACTCCCCAAAGCGAAGTTACGGGAGGAACATCAGAATCCGGCGATAAAACAAGATCTTCCAGAGTGTTGATAATAAATTCAACATCATCAACCGGATTGGCGGCATCAAAATTCTTTTTCTGTGTGGCTGTTGCAACCAAAGAAACCGTATCTCCCGTTATATTGGAATTTACAACATTAACGCTGGCTTTTGTCAAATCCACTTTTTGTTGTCTGTCCACCTCTGAGTTTGCGGAAATATCAATTTCATTGGCACCGATATCGGCCTGATTAATATCCACTTTGGTTGTTAATTGTTTGTCATTTCCCGAATCAAAGCCATATCTTTTATTGGCTACAATCTTTATCTTTCCGCCTTCAAGACTAAAATTTTCGGCATCTTTTATATTATTTTGCACCAAACTGTCAAAAACTTGTTTGGCTTGCTGCTGTGTCATAACCTTTTTTGGGTTCTTCACGCCGGCAACAATTCCGGCTCTGGCACCGTATTCTCCGGCGACTGCAACATCTTTACCGTAAAGTTCCACATCTCCTTTGGCCATAATTTTACCTTTTACGGTAATGACGCCTTCCGAATTTTTCAATAGCTCATTATATTTTTCGGCTCCGTGTTCATAGTCAGACAGATGATAGGATAAATCGCCGTCATAAGCGTGTTTAAGATCGTTATATTTACCCAGTGTCGGTGTAGCCATTGTCAGCGAGCCGACGTTCAAAACACCGGATGCTCCAACCACTATTCCGTTAGGAGATACAAAAATTGCGTGACCGTTATAAAAAGCATCGCTTTTAACCGTATTGACAATACCGTTAATATTAACCTGATTGTCTACCATATTTACAAATTTATTATAGCCCTGATCAAATTTTAAGTTTGCCACATCGCCGTTATCCAGAGTAAAATCCGTATACTGTCTGAAACCCGTGTTACCGGAAACTTTCGCCGCATCAATATTATAAACCCCGTTATTGCCCGAAACTCCGGTAATGTTTGTGGCAAACACCGGGGTAACATTTAAAAACATCATACTGTATGCCGTTATAAACGACACAATCTTGCGAAACAATGACGGCTGTTTAAACACAATTTCCTGCGATTTTTTAATATGGATTTTCTTTAAACGTTTAGTGGCTTTAGACATGGGCGTAATCCTTAATATGCGCTTGCTGTCTCATAACATTTGCAATGTTTGAGCTCAGATGACAATCATTATGTGTTTTTTTACCATTTTTTTCGCCCGAAAGCAATATTTTTTAACAAACTGTTAAGAATTTATAATGAACAGTTAATTTTATTGAATTTTGTAAAATTTGTTTGTATCATCAACAATTGTCGGATTGTAGCGGATTATCAAGATGAAAAGAAATCGAGAATCAAAGTAAAAACGGGAATTTCTTGAAGTTGAACGACTTTGACAAGAAAAAGAAAGAGGTACAGCATGAAAATAATCAAAGACTTTTTTATTAAATACATGGCGCTGATTGTGCTGGTGATTGCCCTGGTGTCCCTTTTGGTCCCTGAAAGTGCTCTGTGGATTTCGACCTCGTGGATAAACTATCTGCTGATGGCGGTGATGTTCGGCATGGGCCTGACCTTAAAGCCGGAAAGCTTTGTTTTGGTCTTCAAACGCCCAAAGGATATACTTTGCGGTATTTTTGCCCAGTTTACGATTATGCCGCTACTGGCTTTTGCTCTGAGCCGTCTGTTCGGGCTTGATGCCGCTCTGACCGCCGGCGTGATTTTGGTCGGAACCTGCCCGGGCGGAACGGCCAGTAACGTGATTACCTATTTTTCCAAGGGCGACATTGCGCTTTCGGTTTCCATGACCAGCGTAAACACTCTGCTCGCTCCGCTTTTGACACCGCTGGTGACTTATCTGCTGCTGAGCACAACCGTCAAAGTGAACATGGCAAGTATGCTGTTGGCAATAGTCAATGTGATTTTAATCCCGATTGTGCTGGGTTTTGTTATCAATCGTTTCTTTGCGACCGCCACGCAAAAAATGATAGATTTGTTGCCGGTGATTTCGGTGGTGGCGATTTGTATGATTGTGGCAACGGTGGTAGCGCATAATGCCGAAAAAATCTACAGTTGCGGACTTTTGGTTTTGAGCGTTGTCGTATTGCATAATCTTTTGGGCTATTTATGCGGCTTTACGCTCGGCAAGTTGCTCAAAATGGAACCGGCGAAAGTTAAGGCGTTTTCTGTTGAAATCGGCATGCAGAACTCCGGACTGGCAACAAGTTTGGCCGCCACCTCGTTTCCGACGCTTGCCATGGCCACCGTGCCGGGAGCGATTTTCTCGGTATGGCATAACATTTCCGGCGCAATTTTGGCCGAAATCTACCGCCATTGGCACGCTGAGGAGAAATAAATGAAAAAGGCTCTGTTAATCATCGATGCGCAGAAGGCGGCGGTTGTTAAGCCGGAAATCGTGCAAAACATCGAAAAACTGCAGTATGAATACGATGTGGTCTATGTCTCGAAGTTCACCAACACCGGCTCGCCGCTGCTAAAGATAATGGATTGGGCGGGTTATGATGACGAAGCGCTGGCTTTTGCGCCGAAAAAAGATGCAATTGTGTTCACCAAAACCGGCTACACCTCATATTTGCCGGAGATGAAAGCGTTTGATGAAATCCACCTTTGCGGATTTGATACCGAGGCCTGCGTTTATAAAACGGCGCTGGATTTGGTGGAAGTCGGGGTGCGTCCGGTGGTTTTGCAAGACTATTGCTACAGCTCTGACAAACAAATGCACGCCATCGGCCTCAAAATACTCGAGAAGAATATCGGCAAGAAGAACATAGTTTGAACTGATTCAGATTAATCTAATCACCAACACCTTTAATAGCTTTATCCATCACTGCCTTAATTATCTTTTTATCAGCATCAGAACGTTTACGATTTACCACACCTTTTTCAGGCGATACATTATCTTTTGCAATTTCTCGTAATATTTGCGTTTTGAGGTGTGGAATATCTTCAATATTTTCAGATTTTGTTTTTTCCTTTAGTTCTTTGAGCTTATTTGTAATTGTCGAGGCAAGCTGTTCTTTTTGTTGCTTTTGTTGATATTTTTCAAAAACTTCATCGGCACCTATTAACTGCTCCTTCGGTAATTTTGTAAATGCTTCCCAATCCAATCTGCCATAAGAAATAAGACTTTTTATACCTTGATTTTCAGGAACAATATCATCATAAGCACCACGAGCCAAACAGATATCAGATTGCATAAATGCATCTTTTGGATAAATTTTTAATAATCCGGATTGCAATGCTTCCTTAAAACGATATACATCATGATTTTCATCACCTTCCGATAAAGTTTTTTCATATTGCTCAACGGCATTTAATAAAACCTGTCTCTGACGCTCTGGTTCACCTCCGGTATAAATTACACAATTGACATCCAAATCAGAATTATACATTACTGTAACTAAAGGAACATTCAGTTTGCCTTCTTGAATCAGAGTCCCGTCAATATCAACCATAACATCTTCGACGTATTTCATATTAGGGTTTTCTTTATATTTTTCACGCCGCACCTTAAGGTCTTCTTGTTTTTCACCGTTTAAATATCCCAAATATTCAACACATAAAGGATTTTGCGGGTGTTTTTCCAAAACTGTTTTAAAATCGTTCCAAACCTCAGGTTTATCTTTTATACTATTCCAATATCCGACAAGCGAACGTTCTGCATGTGCCGAAATACCGCGGTCATTATGTGTCAACATCGCATCTAAAAGGATATTTCCCACTTCTCTGTATTTTGCCTCTTTCATATAACCCTTCTCAAAACCGTGGCACATACTGTGAGTGGCATGATTAATTTGTATAACGCTCATACCATTCATCATATCAACCGCTTTGTGAGCATCTTGAAGCGTAATTTTTTCCGGAGTATATTCAAACTTGATTGTATAATAATTGATATAAGCTAATTTAGCACTGTTGCGGTCATTATTCATCAGCACAATTCCGCAAGGTGCGTTAATTATCATAAGTTCACTATCGGTTTCTTCATTATAATTTCTGTTTTCTTTTTTGATTGTATTATTATTTTCATCAACATTATCACACTGTTCGGCAAATTCTTTATGAAACAATCCGTTTGCCAACATATTATTTGTGCATGCAAACAGCAAATCTTCTCTATAAGTATAAAAACCTTCTCCTGCAAAGCTATCTGCCATATCAAGAAGAATTGTCGCTACTTTTTCGTTTCTGGTTTCAGATAAAAGTTCTTTCAATTTATCTTTATCATTAAATTTCGATAAATCAACCATTGGTAAAAGCATTTCGACTTTTTTATCTTCGTCTGCCAAAATTAAACTTTTTTGTAAAGCTGCTTTCCATTCAAGATTATCTTTATCAACATAAGGCAGAATAAGTTCCGTTGTTTCGGCTGATAATTTTGGAAACACGTTTTGTAAAATCTCTTGATAATCAGCATCAGATTTATCAATATAAGGAAGAAATATTTTCAAATTCTCCTCATTAATACTCGCCAAATGATTTTGATAAATTTTATCCCTAAAAATTTCTTTAAATTTTATTTTATCTTCATTTGTAGAAATTTCTATTTCAGATAATGCCTGTTTGAGTTCTTCCGAATTATCAATATATTTAAGCATAAGCATTTTGTCGTTTGATTTGGGAGATGAAGTTAAAAACTCGAAGTTATCTTCATCATCTTCCAGCCAATCAAATAACGCTTCACGATCCACCATATTTTTATTCTCCCGTTATTGTTTGCTATATACTATTATTTTTACGGATAAAAGTCAATATCTATTTTGCAATGTTAAAGGACTTCTACTTTTTAACATTTTCTCAGAAAAGCCCATAAAATATATAGTTCCCAAAACGACAAAATTGATGCAAATTTCAAAGTGCCACACATTCCTCACATATCGCACAAAGTTTAGGCATTATGCTGAAAAACTATTTTTTCATATACAGCAACGGGAACGGTCTACCCTGTTCGTCCGTGGCGGTGCGCTTATAGGTATTAAAGCCGAGATGTTCATAAAATCCGACGGCCTGAGGATTTTGCTCATTTACCGTCACTTCATCGATTTGATACCTTTCGGCGCCGTATTCCACCATTTTGCGCCCTATTCCCTGCCCGATATACTGCGGGTCCAAAAACAACATTTCCAACCGGTGCTGTTCAACTCCCATAAATCCGAGATAATCGCCGTTGTTTTGCGCCACCACGAGATGCTCCACGCCCTTTAGTGCTTGCGGCACATAATCCTCAATTTCAGCAATGTCTTTGTCGGTTAAAAATGTATGCGTCTTGCTAACCGACCGCCGCCACAAAGCAGTCAGTTTTTCAAGCAAATCCGCGTTGCGGTCCGTAACGTCAACAATTTCCATCACTTACATCTCTTTTGAATTTCGGCTTTGACCTTCTTCAAATCGCCGGAAGTCAATAGCGGTATCAGTTCGTTAATTTCCTCGACACTCTTATCCCACCATTTGAATTTCAGCAGCAACTCTATCAATTCGTCATCAAATCTTTTGCGCACCGGTTTTGCCGGGTTTCCGACCACAATCGTATACGGCTCGACATTGCTGCCGACCACGCTGTTAGCACCGATTATCGCCCCGTCACCGATATGCATGCCGGGCAGAATTGTCACGTTTTGCCCTATCCACACATCATTGCCGACCATTGTATCGCCCTTGAGGGGTAAATTAATCTGCGCCGGCGGCTCTTGTTTAAAGCCTTCCATAATATAAAACGGAAATGTGGAAACGGCATTCATCTGATGATTAGCGCCGTTCATCACAAACTCAACCCCTGCCCCGATTTGGCAGAATTTGCCGATAATCAGCTTGTCACCGTTAAAATCATAGTGGTGCGTAACGTGCTTTTCAAAATCAACATCCGCAAAATAGGTAAAATCTCCGACAATAATGTTCGGATTTTTCAGCGTCGGCTTGATATAGGTTACCGTTTTGATATTCGGCACCGGAAAAATTGTATTCGGGTTAGATTTCGTTGCCTTTTTCATCAGAATTCTCCTACATCCAAGTTGTATTTTTCATCTATCAAATGATACGGCAGGCCATACTTTCGACACTGCTGCAAGATGTGCTCGTTATCATTTAGAGCCATTTCTTGCGTAAAATCGCCGTCGTCCAGCCGTTGCTCGATAACGTCGGCATAGCTTTTGATGTCCGCAAAGTGATTTAGAATATAGTTTCGGCTCATAATCAGGCAGATGTATTTGATTTCCGCCAGATAATCTTCGCTGAAATCCTGCCGCCAGGCAAACGGAATATAGCAACCCTCAACGATTAAATTTTGCTTGTTTTCGATGGCAGTTTTAATCATCTCTCGCTCAATCGGCCACAGATAATCCGTCAGCTTATCATCATCAAGGGCAGTTAAGTCGGTCTGCTTGCTGCGGATTAACCCCATTTTCAGCAAATCCAGCGACAAGAGCGGAAAGTGATACTTTTCCAGCATTTTTTGTGCCAGCAAAGTTTTTCCCGTATGCGATGCCCCTGTGATTAAAATTATCATAAATTTTTCCCTTTTTTGAATTTCATCAATTTGAATTTGATACAATCTTTCGGGCACTTACTCACACATTGCATACAGTTGATACAGTTCGGGTGGCGCACAAAATTCGTGCTCTCAACCGGTATGTTCATTGGGCATACTTTATCGCATAGGTGACAATGAATGCAATCTTTATCATTTCGGCTTATGCTTACCGGACGAATTATGCTCAGCAAGCCATCAGCCGCTCCTTTCATACAGAAGTAATTGCAAAACGGCCGGTCGAAGAACAAACTGATAAGCAAAAACACGGCCAGTGTTATACCGCTGCTTATTGAAAGCATATTATGGATTAAGTTGTCTTGAAAATAAAATCGGGCATTCAAAAACGAAAAAGTTAAACCGGCAAACATCAAACCAAAAAAGATATACCTTGAACATTGCAGATATTTCTGAATCTTCCAAGGCATTTTATAGCGCGGTAATCTGCACTTTTTCGCAATTAAGCCGAGCCAATCTTGAATTGCACCGAAAGGACACACCCATCCGCAGAAAAATACACCAACCGCCAACACCGTCCAGAAAAGCCAATGTGCCATCGTTTCCGGATGGATTAAGGGCAAAAACAGGCCTGCCATAAAACAGGCCTGTATCACAAATCTAAGCGGTTGCAGCCATTTTCTCATTGTGCCGCTTTTTCCAAACTGTTTTTAGCCCATCTACCGACACCTAAGGTCATACTGCTGTAATTCGACCAACCGTCGATAATAACGTTGCATCCTTCGCACAATTTTGCCGTATCGTCAAAAGAATTATCCGCGCCGCCGCCACCATGCGTTACAAACGGAATAACAGTTTTTCCCTTCAAAGCACCGGAAGCCAAGAATGTGCGCACCGGCGTTGCCATTGTTCCCCACCATACCGGAGAACCGACAAACACAACATCATATTCTCCGATATTTTCCGGCCACGGCTTAATTGCCGGCAAAGTGCCGTCGGCCAGTTCTTTTTTAGCCAACGCTGTTTGTTCTTTATATTCAGACGGATATGGTGTTACCAATTCAATTTGGTATAAATCCGCACCGGTTTCCTCGGCAATAATCTTTGCCGCCTTTTCGGTATTGTGGGTTAAAGTAAAATATGCCACCATCACTTTTTTACCGTTCATGTTATTTTCCTCTGCTCTTGCGTTAGAAATTGTTAACGCAGTTAAAATCATTGTAAATATTGATAATGCTTTCTTCATAAATTTCCTCCTTATTTCAAATTGGTCTTAAAGAATTGTTCCATTTTATCAAACGGAATCACATCCGTTTTGTAATACAAGTCAGTATGATTTGCGCCAGGGATAATCATCAGTTCTTTGTTATCGCCGGTCAGCTTTTTGAAGGCATCTTCCGAGAAATAACGGCTGTGCGCTTTTTCGCCGTGTATCATCAATACCGGCGATTTAATGGTGTCGCTGTAGGCCAAAATCGGTTGCGTAATTAAAGATAATGCCGATGTAACATTCCAATGCCCGTTGGAATTGATAGAACGGGGATGGAAACCAAGTTTTGTTTTGTAATAATTGAAATAGTCTTGAATAAATTGCGGTTCCTCACCGGTTAATTTATCCGGCAAACCCGGAGCTCCGGCAATCGGTGCACCTTGCGCTTCTTTGGTGCGTTGATTGTTTAAATCTTCACGCATTTTATACAAATCTTCGGCAGACATACTGTCATTATAGCCATGTGCCGTTACTCTTGTCATATCATACATTGTAGAAGTAACGGTTGCTTTAATACGGGTATCTTGTGCTGCGGCATTCAAAGCAAATCCGCCCCAACCGCAGATACCGACAATACCGATTTTGTTTTCATCAACCTCTGGTAAAGTAATTAAATAGTCAATCGCCGCACTAAAATCATCGGTGTTAATATCAGGGCTTGCAACATTACGAACTTCGCCACCGGATTCACCTGTAAATGACGGGTCAAACGCCAAGGTGACAAAACCTCTTTCCGCCAAGGTCTGCGCATAAAGTCCGGAAGATTGTTCTTTTACGGCACCAAACGGGCCGGAAACAGCAATTGCCTGCATTTTGCCTTCCGGCTTGTCTTTCGGTTCATATAAATCACCGACCAACTCAATACCAAATCTGTTCTTAAAGGTTACCTTTTTCACATCAACCTTATCGGACTTTGCAAAAACCTTATCCCATTGTTCATTGTTACCGTCAGCAGCCCTTGCACCGTCAGGTGCGGCAAATACTAAACCTAAAGCTGTCATTGATAAAGCGCATAATGTTTTGATTTTCATAAGTTTTCTCCTTGTTTAAAATAATTATTATACCATTATAATCGTTGGAAATAGTCATTTGCGCAACTGTTTTTTAGCTTTATTCAGAACATAAATTATATTGGCAAACAGCGTGCTGATTTCTTCGTTGTTAATCGGCTTTTTCGGCGCCGCATGAAATATAATCATCTTCGTTCTCCTTATAACAATGTCTCAAAAAGTATTTTAACTAACCACCCAAACATTACCCATTGAAAAATATTCAATAAAGCCGGAATACCCTCATCCACGAAGGAATCCATCAAATTATCAAACCATCTGAACAAACGGCTTATAAGAAAGGCCAATACAGATTTTATTTCTTCAGAAATAATTACACAAATGAATAATGTATAACAAATTACTGCCCCTACACCTAAATACACAGCAATTTTAAATGCCATTTTTACTACCCACCATGTTTCTGATGGATATATTCCAATTATAAAAGCCACTAACAAAACAAGAAGCTCCAAGAGCAGAAAAATGCTGCAACCACGTGCTATTCCTTGGCGAGGTATTGTGATAATGTTTCTGTATATTCTGTAAGCAATATTATTTTCATATCTGATAATTTTATCCTCATCTTCTTGAGATGTGATATCAAAATCTTGAGAAAATATTCCTTTGGCTATCAATTCTTCAGAATGCTTTTTTATTCTTTTATTAAAAGCTTTTATCATATCTTGATACATAGGCAATCTCCTTAAAGTTAAAATCAACACCAACCTTTAAAGAGAGCAAAAAATAAACCCATCGGTTACGATAGGTTTAGAGTATAAAATCCGCCTATCGTTCAAGCTTTAGCACCGTGCCTTTCGGTCGGTTGCTGTGTGGTCAAAGGGCTTGTCCCTCGCACACTCTTTATAGGTCATTATCAAGTTATATCAAAGTTTTTCATTTGGCAAGCAAAATCGGATTTATAGTTGTCAAATTATGGCATTTGTTTCAAAATGTTCCAAACAACCGGGGCGATAAACGTTCCAAAATGCCTCGCGCACCATATTTTCAACCGGCCGGTAATCTTCCGGTGTTTCCAAGCGAAATGTAATATTTTCTGCCATTTATTTTTTCCTTAACACATAACGCGGACCTTCTTCGCCCATTTTACCGTTTGGCGCAAAGCCGCATTTTTCAAGAACTCTTTGCGAGGCAATATTGTTCGGATCGGCTTCAGCCTCAATTGCCATAACATCAGGATCCCTAAAAGCCCAATCAACAACTGCTTGTACTGCTTCGGTAGCAAAACCTTGATTTTGACAGCACTCTGCTATTCCGTAACCGATTTCCGCCACCCCGTTTTCATTAAGTCCCTTAAAGCATAATTCGCCGACATGAGTGCCGTCTTCAAGTTCAATCATCCAAATGGCATACCAATTCCACTGTTCCTGGTGGGCAAGACTACCGCTCAGCATTTCGCTGTAAGCCGCTTGCAAGTTCTCATCACTTTGCGCGGTGATAAACTCTTCCATTTGCTCTTGAGTTGCCGAATATATTTGCAAACGCTTTGTTTTGATCATGGTTTCACCTGTTTTATGACCTCAGCGACTGACAAACGCGACGATTTCTTTTTGCAACAGGCGGAACACATTAGCCACCAAATACCCGTCGGCAATCGCGTGATTTAAGCGCACACTTACCGGCATCACCAGTCTGCCGTTTTCTTCCCGATATCTTCCCCAGTTCACAATTGGCGCAAAGAACAAATATCCGTCCGGCAATTCAATATTCAGTGAATCATACGAAAGCCACGAAATATACGAAGCATCAAACCAATTCGGATGATTTTCCATATCCAGCCCGTATTCGCGCGTTTGCTTTGCCTCCTCCACATCTCGCAGCGCGCCGGCATAAAATGTATCATAGTCCTCGTAATATTGCGTATAAACCGGCGTGCAAGTTTCCGTATCTTCATGAAATACATATTGCGTGGGGTTGACCACATCATAGCAAATAAGCTCGCCTGTCTGCCAAAGATAGCCCATGCGATAATCATCACGCGAATTCATTACCTTAGAAAGGATATACAGAAAATTCAGATAAAACTTTGAATTCGTCCGTTTTGACCAAGACGCAAGCTCGGTAACATCTATCCGCGCCGTCATAGAAGTGGAGCATTTGCAGTCTTCCGAGAAGTGCCGAAACACACCTTTGCGATAATATGTTTCTTTATCAATAACCTTGTAGTTCATATTTCACAAAACTCCCGAATTTTATTACGTAAGTAAAGAAAAATATCGCCTTTCTTTATGGTGTTAAACTTCATACACATTCCGGTTTATACGTCTTTATTCTTTGGCAACACTCAGAGAATCTGCTTTATCGCCGACATAAGTAACCACAATTTCGGCATCTTCGGAACCGGTACTTTCACCATAGTGCCAAATATCAACCAGCTCCACAATCGGGTCACCCGGTTTTAATATGAGTACATCGCCGTTTTCCGAGCGCACAGTCAGTTCGCCCTTGGTCAAATATCCGATATTCAAAATAGGATGCTTATGCATTGCCAACTTCTCGCCGGCCGGAATGGTGATCCGCAGCATTGTTACTTGCGGATTGTCAATATGAATGGGTTTAATTGCCTGCTTGTTCCAATGTGAATCCGTTTGAATAACGACTTCGGAATTGGCGGCATAAGCCCCCGAAGACATCAATACGCAAACAGCTAAAAACAGATATTGGATATATTGTTTCATGATAAATTCTCCTGTTACACATTACTATTTCAAACGCGGCTTTTTCGGTACCGGTTTTTCGTTAGTTTCCGGCTTAAAAGTCGTATTCTGCTCCCACGTTTGGTTACGTCCGATAAAAGCTATTTTGCCTCTGACAATCAACTTATCGCCTTCGCGCCACAAATCACAATCATAAACCTTCCCTTTTTTCGGATCTAAAATTTCACCGTTGGTATACTTATTTCCGTCCTTTTCCATATCCCAGATGATGTCTAACCCCTTGATTAAAGGCTCATCAGGCAACTTTGCCACCGCCTGCTTATTTTGAAATAACTCTACCACTCTGCCGTAAACTTTGCCCTGATATTCATAGATTTGTACCACGCTTTTGGCCGTATTTGTTTCATCGTCAATCGTGGTCCAATAACCCTCGACGCCCTCACCGGCCCAAGCCATGCAAGGCATACCAAGCATTATCAATAACAGCAACTTTCTCATATTTTTTCTCCCAGTTATTATCGAACACCGCCAGTATAACAAGCACATCGGCCCTGTCAACAAAATAAGTAATAAATTATTTAATATTGTGTTTGACATTTGCCGCAAAAGGTATTACATAAACCGACAGGTTAAAAATTATTAAAATACAGCGTATGGATTATTTAAAGTGTATTGAAAACGAAAAACTGGAAGAACTCCGCCTTTCTGTCTTAGGTCCCGACACCTATATTGAAAGCGCCGAGTTTTGTGTAAAAGAGCTGAGCAGCGAAGTGCAGGTCTCCTTTATCAAAAAGTTATTGGAGATAAACGAAACACGCAAACCCGATTGGCTCAGATTTATTCAGCGCTACATACTGTATTATCCGATTTCCGATGATGCAATCAATGTTCTGCTTGAAAACATACATTCTTCCGTGTCTCTCAACTTGCTCATCAAAATTATCAACTCGCAGGGATATAACGAAGCGCAGGGTAAGTCACTTTGTATTCTCATGTTACATTGTGATGATTTAGAGACTATTCTGGCCCTATCCCGACTGGTTTGTATGCGAGGATGCGGCTTCTCGATGGCAATTTATCAACTGTTGAACAACCTGGATAAACATCTGTTGAAATCAGTTTATATCAATACGGAGTTTTTTGCCGACAATTATCTGCAATCAACCGGACAATCTCTGCATTTATTTAAGCTTGATTAGAAAAAAGTCCTGTTTTTATAACAGGGCTTTTTTTGTTCTGAAATTATCGTTATTCCACCGGCTCATCCTCGCCGTATTTCGGGGCTTCCGCCGCGGCCAGCAGTTCATAAAAATACTCAATATCCGCCTTATTTAAGCCTTCATCACACATAATGCTGTAATAACCGGTTTCGGCGCCGAAATTCACAACCTTATAACTGTTTTCCTCGCCTCGTACGCTGAATTTTACGCCGTTATCCAACGTAACCGTCTTATCGACCGGATATTGATTATAGTCGCCGGAAATATCTATGATGCCGTTTTCATCGGCCTCGCCCTCAAAAGTTTGCGCTTTGCGAACAATAACCCTGCGCCCGTCTTTTAACGGAAAGCGCAACTCCAACATTCCTTCCATCGCCCGCACCGTATAGTTTTTCACTTGGAGCGGAAAGTCAAATCCGGCCTTTTGCGCACCGCAAGCGATGTCACTTCCGCACTCAACCCACGGATTTATCATACTCTGCGCCGTATGCGCCACCAAAACAACCGCCGCCAAACAAACCATAAAAACAACTTTTTTCATAATTTTCTCCTCACTTTGCTGCCATAATATGCCGATTTCACGCAAAAAGCAACAAAAAGGCACTCATTCACACAAATAGGCATTTAACTGCATTATGCCGCTGATGTTATCTCCTATCTGCGGCCTATATCCGCCCAAAAGCTCTTTGTTTGCGTAGAGCATAACCCGCATACCTCTTTCATCTTCCGCGCGTTCGCCCGAATAACGCAAAACCGCTATTTCCATACAATAATATTTTGTGCCGTGATATTTAAATTCGCTGATTGAGTAAATATCCGACGAAAATTCATAAGCATCGTCGCATTGTACTACGCCGATAAAATTCATATGGCTGGCATCTGCCGCCTTCAACAGCGTAAAATCATCTTCCGTTTTATCGGGATTTGCCTGTAAAAACTCTTGCAATGCAACGTCGTAATCTTTTTCTCCTTCATATATTTTTATGCTTCTTGGCGGTGTTTTTATAATATCCCAACCGATGCCGAAAATCATAAATTTCTGCCCTCCGTTTTGCTCGCCCACACGTTGCGAAAGTTGCTCCTGTTGCCGAAAATACAGCGGATTAAACATCCACATCGGCGCCGCATCGTTTTTCCGTAATTTGACGTATCCTTCTATATTATCTTCATCGCTCCCCAGCATATCACAAAAGACCAGTTCATTTTCCACTCCTTGGCAAAAAGGGAAAATTGATAAGAATAAATTGGCGTCTTTTTCGTGTTTCATAATACTGTTAAACATAAGCTTTGACCTAAATGGTCTATACTCCCCAAAGCTGTAATCTTTTACCGCAAACGGCACATCCGATCTGGCAACAGCATGCGATATTGTATCAGCAAGCGGCTTGGCATAGTCATTACCCCACAGGGCGGACCATATATTGCCGGCATATAAAAACTCAAGCTCGGATTTATCTTTTTCCATTATATTCCTCCTCAAAACACCGGATCACAATAATTAAACGCACATTCCTTTATATTGGATTGGTCCGGCAGAACGCATTTTGCCATACATTCCTCATAGTCGCCGTCTACCGAATACGGTGCAAACAGCAAAAATACCAAAAACAACCACAAAAATCCGAGAGGGATAACGGCTATATAATAGGTATACGCCAGAATTCGCTTATACATCTTATCATACTTTTTATGAGCCGAAATACACAGCCGGCAAATAGCATACAGCATCCAAAACAACAACAGAAAATACGCAACCGCAAAAATATGGAAGGTTATATCAAACCCGAAAACAAGCATATCTTCTTTGGTATAAACCATTATTGCGATGAGTATGATATCTATAATCGTTATCGCCTTTACCAACGCCAACAATTTAGGTACGCTTTGCTTTATATTTTGCCACACTTGCTTCATTTATATACCCTGATTTAAGTTTATTACTTGTGAGAAAAATGTTTAAATTTAATTCCGTTTTTATAGGTAATTAAACTATCAATCCATAATATCATTTTTCCGGGAATGTCTTTCTCGTCATATTCGCCATAGTTTTCCGGAGCAAAAACAATAATTTCATCATCTTCAGGTTTTTCCAGATTTGCCGAAACAAACGCCAACAAGAGTACCGAAAATTTTTTAATCATATCCGCACTTTCTTTAAATAAACTAAAAATTGCTTTCAGCATAAAACAATCTTTTTATTATTGCAATCATATTTTACGGAAATACAATACTTTCTCATCAAGCGGCACTAACATTGTCCGGCACGGTGTTTTCCGGCAAAATTTATACCCACGGATGCACTATTTTAATGACAAATCGAACAAATTTATTTATACTTGCGGTAGCAAGCGGAGAAAGCCGAAACATACACACATCGGAAAATGAGGAAAAACAGATGAAACTTACGACCATCTTTAACGAAGAAATCGAAACACCGTGCGCCGGATGTATAGTCACGGATAAAACAAAATTCGTGGCCGGCCGCATTTATCAATCAAACTTATGGGACATCAGCCAGGATTTTGAAATTGCCTATCCCGGAATGGTCGTCATATCTCCGCTGCGTCATGTTTCCTCTTATACGGATTTAACCCCGGCCGAGGTGCACGAATTAAATATTCTGTTGGTGCATTGCAAAAAGGCGATTGCGGAGATTTTTAACTGCGAAAAAATCGTCTATATGTTTTATGAAAAGCCGGGCGGGCATGTCCACTTTGTCGTTATTCCGCTGCATCATCTGGTAACCATAGAGGACAAATACTCGGTGTTGGGCGAGCTTATGCGTAAGGCCAAAGAGCTGAAAAACGACAAAACCACCATGGCCAAGGTAACCGAAGCAATCGGAAAATATAAAGATTATTTCCAAAACATTAATTAAGGAGCCGCTATGCTAAAATATTTTGTTATATGCCTGTTGGCCTTTGCGCAGCCTGCGCATTCCGAGATTATCAACTACGTTTCTCCGTCGCAGCAAGATTTGGGCACACCTTCCGCTCCCGGGGTTAAAAATATTGTGGTTGAAGATGATTTTATGTTCGATTTGGATTTAACCGCCGCCCAACACGGTGATGTCCACGCCATGGGAACTTTGGCCAATTCCTGCTTAAAGAAAAAGGATTATGCATGTGCATATCAATGGGCCGGCACCGCTTTGCGAGCCAACTATTGGCAATCCATCGGGCAAGGTGATACAATCAAAAACATTCAAAACGAGGCGAAAGCACACCTGTCACCGGAAGAAACTACTCGGTTAGACACCGCTATACGCGAATTTAAACCGAAATAAGCGATAATTCGTACTATTTTACCGCCGAGTTGAACGGGAATATCAGATATCCAGCATTTCTTCAAAGCTGTTAAACTTAAAGAATATGTGGTGTTTGGTATTCGGAATAACCTGCAACTTATCCTTATAAAAATCCTTTTGCACCGGTAATTCAAATATCAAATCCTTTTCCGCCGCAAATGCCTTATCAAACGCCGGATTGATATCTTTCTTGCGCTCGGCATACAGCTTTTGCAAAGCCGCCAACTCGGCCTCGCAACTCTCAATTGTGCGCAGTGATTCCAGCTTGTTGTAGCGCTTATATTCCTCATCGGTAACAACCATATATTTTCTGCGAAATTCCAAATAGTTATCCAAGGTTATATCCTTAAATACCCGAATATTTTCTGCAGATATACCGAGCTTTTCATCAAACAAATACGGATTGCCGCACAGAGCAACCTTTTGCCGCACATTCGGGAGTTTATCCGCCAAAATTGAGGCCACAAAAACCCCGGCAGAATAAGCGATTACATAAATATTTTCATACTTTGAAAAGTCAAAATCCAGCTGCAAATCCTGATAATCATACAAAATCAACACATCTTTTCTATCGTGCAAATTGGCGAACTGATTTTGATCACACCCCCAACCGGAAAAAAATACGATTAAATCCCGCGAATGGTTATTCTGATAAAAATATTGCATATCAGCTCCTTATTTTTCATAAAATCTTGCAAACTCGGCTGAGATTCCTCGCCCTCATCCGGCTAACACACAACCGAACAAAATCGCAAAAAAGTGCATAATCGTACCGCACAAAACAAACGCATGCCACACGGCGTGAGTATATTTTTTACTCTTCCACATATAAAAAGGAATACCCAGCGTATAAAAGAGACCTCCCAAAATCAAAAAGACCAGACCCGTCGTATTCAGATTTGTGATTAGTGCCTTAGACGCAAACACAATCAACCATCCCATAATCAAATAGAGCAAAATAGACCACAATTTGGTACCGTTGGGCGGAGTTACCAATTTTAAAACAGTACCGAGTATCGTCAACCCCCAGATAATCCCGAAAATCGTCCAACCGATGGTGCCGCGCAAATTGACCAGCAAAAACGGCGTATACGTGCCCGCAATCAAATAATAAATCGCGATATGGTCAAACTTTTTCAAAATCCCTTTGGCCCGCTGGTTGGTTAACGCGTGATAAACGGTTGAGGTGGAATATAAAATAATCATGGAAGAAGCAAAAATAGCGGCGGAAACGATTTTCCACGGGTCCCCGGTAATCGAAGCGAAAGCCGTCAAAACCGCCAGAGCGGCAATTCCCAATATAATTCCCAACCCGTGACAAGAACAGGAAGCTATTTCTTCGGCAATGGTATAAGGGCGTTGTGCAGTTTGCGTCATTATTTACACTCCTTCAGAATCATTCCGCCTCAGTTTACAACACGGTAATTTAAATTACAACAAAAAACCGTCGTTATTTACTCTTTAAGACAAAAAACAGCACCGTTTTGCCGCTTTAATTGTCCGAAAAGCATATCTGTTCGCGGTATGAGACCTGTACTTGTCTATATTATGTTATAAAAATTTTGTTGCAATAAACGGATTTTTCTGTTATGTTAGACATAAATCTAAAATCGGAGTAACAGCTTATGGCGGAACTAAACGATAAATTTGAGTTTAAACAGGACGGGAAGACTTACAACCTCTATGACTTGCCGGACGGGTTTGTCATTAAAGGAAACGTCTGTTTGCGAGAAAAAGGCTTGACCGAACTGCCCGATTTATCCAAAGTTTCGATTGAAGGCTCTTTTTGGTGTAACGATAATCAATTAACTTCCTTAAAAGGCGCACCGCAGAAAGTCGGGGGTGATTTTGATTGCAACAGCAATCTGTTGACTACTTTACAGGGAGCGCCGCAAGATGTCAGCGGGAATTTTTATTGCAGCGACAATCAACTGATTTCCTTACAAGGAGCGCCGCAAGAAGTAAGTGGAGGTTTTTATTGCCGCCTTAATCAACTGACATCTTTACTGTGGGCGCCGCAAAAAGTCGGGGAAGACTTCAGCTGTAGCGGCAATCAACTTACTTCCTTGCAAGGAGCGCCGCGGGAAGTGGGCAAAGGTTTTTATTGCAACTTTAATAATTTAACTACATTACACGGAGCACCGCAAAAAATCGGAGGAGAATTTAGATGCCGCAACAATGATGATTTATCATCTTTGGTCGGATTGCCTAAAATGCCGGAAGATGAAAAAATATATTGCGATAAGACTTTGGCAGAAAAATATAATTGTCCGAAGTTAAAACATAACGGTATTTATTATCATGATTTGATTGAAAGTGTTAAATACCAGAGTGAATTATCCGCTCTTAAAATCCGGCAGAAAAAGCACGAGGAAAATAAGGTTGCTCAGGATAAGTTTAAGGCCGGCTATGCCGCATTTAAGAAAAAACAGGCTGAGGAACGAGAATAGGAGCAGTACTCATGGCGAAACTAAACGATAAATTTGAATTTGAACAGGACGGAAAGA
>CAKJXZ020000022.1:0-49462 GCA_918234285.1 Pseudomonadota bacterium
ATTGGTGATCCCAACGGGACTCGAACCCATATTGCCACCGTGAAAGGGTGATGTCCTAACCATTAGACGATGGGACCACATTAAAGTGAACATTCGCATATATACCGATATTTTTTGCAAACGTCAAGAACTTTTTTACTTAAAAATAACTTTTTTTGTTAGTTAATTGGTTTTTGCCACCAAGTACGACAGCGGAACAATCTTTATTCCGCGCTTTTCAACATCCTTCAACCAATCCTTCAACGCTTGCAAAGTCTGCTGATACGGATGCCCGATGGCAATAGCATAACCCTTGCTTTTGGCCGCTCTTTCGGTAGCTTTGAACTGCCCCATAATATAATCATAGCGCCGTTCGTTATCCAAAAATACATCTCGTGCCACATACGGCACGCCGTACTCCTGACTAACCGCACGACCGACCGAGCGAGACGTGGTTTTGGAATCCAAAAAGTACATTCCGCGCTCCTGCAACACTTCCATAACCGCCGCCATCGCCGCTTTATCTTCCGTAAAGGCGCTACCCATGTGATTATTGACACCGTGCATACCGGTTCCCTCGAAGCGCTCCAACATTTTCTTAAATTTTTCCTGAATTTCCGCCTTGCTCATTTTCGGCGACAGCGTTACCGGAGCCAAATCAGCCGGCACCCGCGGCATCATCGGCGCATGCAGCATAACCTCCATACCGGCATTTCGCAACTTGTTAACTTGCTCTTTATTGGAGGCCCCATACGGTAAAAACGATACGGTTATCGGCTGTCCGATGGTTGCCATTTGGTTGGTAAACGGCACGCTCAAACCGATATCGTCAATCACTACGGCAATCAGCACCTCACCGCTTTGCGGTGATACGGCCGGCTCCGACTTTTTCTCCGCCGTAACCTTTTCTTCCGGCTTAGCCGTTTCGGCCGGTTTCACATCTTCAGCCGGAGTTGTCGTTTCAACCTCAGGAGTCGGAATCGTTACGTCTTTCTCCGCCGCCGACACAATATTTTCGCCCAAAACCTCGTTGATAAAACTGTCATCTTTATTTGCAACTTCGACAACCGGCTGTAAGTTATCTTCAACAGAATCCTCAGCGTTATCTTCCGAATAAATTACAACTGCCTCCTCCGTTTCCACGGTTTCATCAGCGCAAGTTGTACCGGCACAAATGCCTTCATAGCACGCAATACAGTGTTTTCCCAGTTGATATACGCCATTGGCGCAAATTCCGCGCACACCGTCAACTTCGCATAAATTATCACCGACATAAGTACCGCGAACCGCCACCGGATCCGCAGCCATCGCCTGTCTGAATTCATCCAATTTTTTCTTTTTCTCGGCCTGGGCTGCCATCTCATCCTGTTCGGCCTGGGCCATCCGATTAAAAATGTGCGCCAGATGAATACCAAACCCGTTGTCGGCCTCGTCAGAAAGCTCATTCAGCATCACATCTGTTTTTTCCACAAAATCGGTTTCAAAAACCAACGGCACGATTTTATCACTTTCCGTCACATTGTTTTCAGCCGCATCGCTTTCTACCGGCAAATTATATTCCCGTTCGGCCAACGCAAACGCCGTAGGTTCCGGATTTTTTGACTTATGCCACAAAGCGGCGATTTCAAATAAAATCACCAAAATCAGAATTCCTATAACGACGAGGCTCTTTTTCATAATCGGACTCCGCTTAATCTTTTTTGCGAAGCGTCGGGAAGGCAATCACATCACGAATGGTTTCGGCACCGGTCAGCAAAATCGACAGACGATCAATACCTACCCCCATACCTCCGGACGGCGGAAAACCGTTTTCCAAAGCGCAGATAAAATCTTCATCGAGCATTTGCGCTTCGTCATCACCCTTTTCGCGCGCTGCAACTTCTGCTTCAAAACGCTCACGCTGTTCCAACGGATTGGAAAGTTCGGAATAAGCACAACCGAGCTCTATACTACCGAGATAAAAATCAAAGTGCTCCACTAACCGCGGATTGCTACGGTGTGTTTTGGCCAGCGGCGAAATATCGCGTGGCATATCCATCACAAAAGTCGGCTCAACCAGCGAAGCTTCAACCTTTTCATCAAACACTTCTTGCACCACCTTACCCCAGCAACTGCAAGCACCGGCGTCAACTCCCACTGTTTTGGCCATAGCCTGTGCTTCTTCCAAAGTCTGCGCTTCAAGCAAATCGATTCCGGTCTTTTCCTTAATCAAATCCACAATTGAAACGCGACGGAAAGGCTTGGAAAGATCAATTTCTTTTTCACCCACGACTATTGTCGCAGACCCCAGAACGTCGGTTGCCACAAAACGTATGAGTTCTTCAATCAGATTCGCCATATCATTATAGTCGGCATAAGCCATATAAGCTTCCATACCAGTGAATTCCGGATTATGACACTTATCAATACCTTCGTTGCGGAAGTTACGGCCGATTTCAAACACGCGGTCAAAACCGCCGACCACCAACTTTTTCAAATAAAGCTCCGGCGCAATACGCAAATATAAATCCATATCGAGCGCATTATGGTGTGTGATAAACGGTTTGGCATTGGCACCGCCCATAATCGGGTGCAACATCGGGGTTTCCACTTCCAAAAAGTCGTGACTTTCAAAAAAGCGACGCACTGCCGAAGCGATTTTACAACGTTTTTTGAAAATTTCTTTGCTGTCATCGTTCATGATGAAATCAACGTAACGTTGGCGATAACGGGCATCCACATCGGTCAGACCGTGGAATTTTTCCGGCAGAGTCTGCAACGATTTGGCAATAATATCAAACTTTTCGGCAGCTATGGTCAATTCGCCGCGCGGAGTACGGCGTACAAAACCGCTGATTCCGACGATATCGCCGACATCAACGCACTTAAGCCTCTCCATATCTTCTTCCGGCAGAATCTTCTTATAGCAAAATGCCTGTATTTTTCCGCTTTTATCCTTAATATCCACAAACATACCACTGTTGCGCACCGCCATCGCACGTCCGGCAACGGTTACACGGTCTTCGGTATCGATTCCGGCTTCCAAATCTTTATATTTTTCGTGCAACTCGGCCGCATAAGCGGTCGGCACAAAGCGATAAGGGTACGGATTATAGCCCTTTTCTTGCAGAGTTCTTAACTTTGCCAATCGGGATTCTCTATGAATATTTGTTTCGTTTGCCATTTTTCTCTTTCCATAAATACATTTACAAAATTGCTTTGACTATAAACCGCACAATTTTTTTTTGCAACAGAAAAGAATAGCGAATGAAAACACTTTTGCTTTTTTCCGATTCGTTTATTTTCCGTGAAACAGTTTAGTCAGTTTTACCACGTCGTCGCTGCTTAAAATTTTGCGTACGGCCACCGTTTTTTGATAAAGTTTGCCGCAATAATATGTATGATGCCAGCGAAATTCATCTTTAAGCGAGCAGAAATTTTCCAAAGGTTTTTCCCATATGCTTTCGGCAAACGGGTAATATAACCGATTATATAAAAACAACGGCCATTTCAACGGATGCCACAGTTCCGGCTCGGCATAATCCACAAAAATCGCCTTGCCACCGTTGGTTAAGCTGTTTAAGGCATTATCCATTACCTGTTGTCTGGTTTTAAGCGGCAATTCGTGCAGCAGATTGTAACAAATTACCACATCATATTTTTCATCCCACGGCAGCGCGGCATTATAGTTCATAATGGTAATATCGGTATCCTTATAACGCACCTTGGCCTGTTCGATTTGCGCCTCCGAAACATCAAAGATATCCAATTTACCTTGCTTTTTCACCTTATTGTATACTTGTTCGATTTCCGTGCCGAAAGTTAAACCTATTTGCAGAACGTGAGCATTTTTGGTAATATCATGCAACAAATCTTTGATAATTTTTTTGGATGTCCAGCAACTGCGCAGTGCGGTAATACGCGAATCATCAAAAATTCCCGACAAGATTCGGTTGGAATAAATTTTGTTTGAAAATATCCGCATATAAGCCGGTAGTTCGTTTATTTTAGCCATATCTGCCTCTCTTTTTATCCCTTCTTCAACAGGCCGCATTTATCCGCTTTGCGCACCGCCGCGGTACGGTTGGTTACTTCCAATGTGCGCATCAGCTGTGTAATGTGAATTTTAACGGTTCCTTCGCTTAAGCCCAAATTATAAGCTATCTGCTTATTGGATAAACCTTCCGCCATACATTCCAATACTTCTTTTTGGCGCGGAGTAATATTATAAGAATCAGCGATTTTCTCTGTCGGTCTGCTCAAATCTTCGGCTATTCGTCGCACCGATTCCGAAGATGACTTCAAACTCATTTGCAAAATTTCCGGCGGAATGTACATACCACCCGCCAACACCAAATTTATGGCACTGATAATCAAATTTTTCGGAAATGCCTTGGATACATAGCCGGAAACTCCCAAATTATAAGTTTTTTGCAAGATTTCTCGCTCAAAAACTGCCGAAATAATAATTACCGGAATATCCGGACACATCTGATGAATCTTGCCAATGGCATCAAGCCAGTCGCTGCCCGGCATAGCCAAATCGGTCAAAATCAAATTAAAATCCTGCTGTTTTTCCAATATTTCAAAAATATCGGTGTAACTTTTGGCGGCCACGATTTCCGTTTGCGGATACTCTTTGTGCAAGATAAATTCAAGCCCCTGCAAAAATAATTCGTGATCATCCGCAATTAAAAATTTCATTTTTTGCTATCCTCCGCGGCAATAAAAAATATTGCATAAGTACATTTTCGGTTGCCATTGTAGCATAATATATGTTAAAGAAATATAAATTC
Organism: Pseudomonadota bacterium; assembly: GCA_918234285.1. Taxonomy (GTDB): domain Bacteria; phylum Pseudomonadota; class Alphaproteobacteria; order RF32; family CAG-239; genus RUG410. Next base: position 4,755 of record CAKJXZ020000022.1, read on the forward strand.
AAAAATTAATGAGGTTCAAATATGATTATTACCATCGACGGACCGGCCGCTGCCGGAAAAGGTACAATATCTTCTTATTTATCGCAAAAATATAAACTGGCCTACTTTGACACCGGCATGGTATATCGGGCCGTCGGTTTGCAAATGGTGTTGACCGGAACCGACCTGCAAAATCAAGAAGCCGCCGCCGATATTGCTCGCAAACTGACTTTTCCGCAAATGATGGAGTTATCATTGCACCCTGATTTTCGCTCGGATATCGGTGGTCAAGCGGCTTCCATCGTTTCGGCATATCCCGATGTGCGCAGCGCTCTTTTGAAAATGCAACAGGATTTTGCCCTCAATCCGATATTTGCCGACGGCAGCAAGGCCAATGGCGTGGTTTATGACGGCCGCGATACCGGTACGGTAGTCTGTCCGCAGGCCGATTTAAAGCTTTTTGTAACCGCCTCGACTGAAGTACGTGCCATGCGCCGCTATAAAGAATTCCTGCAAAAAGGCCTTTCTTCATCTTATGATAAAGTTTTGCAAGATATGATCAGCCGCGACCAACGTGACAGCAACCGTTCCAGTGCTCCGCTGAAACCGGCCGATGACGCCGTTATCATCGATACTTCGGAATTGAATATTGATGAAGTTATTGCCGTCATAATTCCTTTGGTTGAGGCCAAACTTTAATCTGTTTATCTTCTGCGGTCTCTTCCAAATACACGTACAGCGGCGGAAAGTTTATTTCGTTAATCCACTCGCTCAGCGACGTTTCAATCGGCGCAAAGTATATCTCCGTTTTGGAAAAAACCGAAACGGAGCACCACAAACTCAAAATCAAAATTTTTTTCATTTCCTCTGTTCCCCGTACTTTCATCGGCAAATACCTTTTTTGGCGAACCATTAATAACTTGACGTTTTAAAAATTTGTGTTATCTTCGTTGAGGTTTATAAATATAGAGGAAAAAATGAAATACAAGGTCATTGTTTGGGATTTGGATAATACTTTATATCGGGAAACACCGGAATTTCACGACCTGATGGATACCATTACCGCCAAGGCCGTTATCGAGGACCTGCGGTTGCCGATTGATTTTGACACCGCCAAAGCCATGGTTACCGAATCGTACCGCACGTATCGCGACGGCGGCGAGTTGTTTGTGCAAAAATACGGTGTTTCGGCCAAAGATTTGTTTGATGCCTATCACAAGCGCAAAGAAAATAACCTGGGTCCGATTAAGCCTTATCACAACCTGTTGCCGCATTTGCAGGCTCTCAACTGCCCGCAATATATTTTTTCCACCAGTTCGCACAGTGCTTGCGAGGCAATTCTGAAACATATCGGCTTATACGATTTTTTCAAGGGCCGCTTTTATTCGGTTGAAGAATTTGGAGCCTACAAAAAAAATGCCAGTGCCGACGTTTATCTTAAATTCTGCGAAGCTGCCGGTATTTTGCCGGAAGATTGCCTGTTTATAGACGACAGTTATTCCAATTTGGAATTTGCCAAGAAAGCCGGTATGACAACTTTGCGTTTATGCCACGGCAAACAAAACGATAAAGGGGTGGAATACATCGACTATGCCGCCGACAATATCGCGGAATGTCTTAATATGCTTTATAAAATGTGCGCCTAAGACTCATTCGGGCACAACGAACCCTCAAACTCGTAAATATCGATGGAATCAATCTGCATTTGTTGATTGGTCATGTATTTAACAAACGAATCAAATAATTTACCCAGTTGTTGCCGATACTTATCATTAAGTTCGGTCGAAGCTTTATCTGCCGAAACTTTGCTTGAAGCCGGAAGAACCGTAACACCGGTTTTACTGACAATTTGCGGAAATTCCGTTTTCACGGTTTGCAGAAATTGATTAAGGCTCAAATAACCTATATCCAGATGAGTTTGTTCATGTCGCATGGTAACGTTATAACGACAAGTATTTTCCGCCAAATCATTACTTATATAAACCGTCGGATTATATCCGATAATCACACTCACTTTCTGTGGATAGTAACACCGATACCCCGACACGGCCGTACCAACGATATTACTTTCCACTATCGTATACGGCGACAGGCTGGTTAACCCGTTGAATTTGTGTGTTACCTTCAGCGGATACAACTCATCCATCATCTCCGCGAGTTGATCAGCCGTTTTTTCATGATTTATCTTCAATTCGCCGTAATTATATTTAATCTCTATCTGCGGCGGATTATTACGCATTTCTTTTTTACAAGCTTCTCGGGCAAACCTGATTGATGCGGCATAAACTTCTGCCGACGTCATCAATCCGATTATAAGCGTAAACATCAATATCAACAATTTTTTCATAAGACTACCATAACACCTAAATATTAAGCCAAAGTTAAGACTTTTATTTTATCATAAATGCCATGAATATGTACTCGTTTCTGCTTTTTTTGTTCGGTTATGCTCTGCTGCCGTTTGCCGCCGCAGGCCAGCCTCAGGCCGGCTTTTACATACCGCCCGATACCGTTTCCGCCATGCAACAACCGGAAAAGATACCGGAAATTAAAAAATTGCCGCAAAATTATAATTACAACAAAGCTTCCGATACAGCAAAACAACGAGTGGGAATACCGCGAGAAACGCCGAAAAACACAATATCTCGCCAACCTAAAGCAGTGCCTTATCCCAAACAGACCGTCAGTCCTACGGCGGCGCAACCTGCGGTCGTCAATTATAATAAAACGCCTGTTTCCAAGAATTTTCGCCAAGCTCCGATTGATGCGATTTTAGCCAAGCAACCCTTGCCGAAAAAACGCTTGGAACATTATAAAAAACGCATTATCCGTTCTTTTGCTCTGCTGCCTAAAGATTTGAAGGCAATATTGCAAAAAGAACTGCGAAGTATCGATCACGAAACCAAGCGTATGCAACAAGTGAAGGCCGAATGGGAGCGACAAACCTCCGTATATAAATTCGCCAACTATCAACTGATTCCGCAAATAGATCGCGGAATCATTACCAGCCGCAAAAATTATAAGCAGCGTAAGCGGGTCTTTGCCAATCTGCTTAAAAATGCTCCTGCCGACAAGTATATTTCGGTAATTGAATCCACCGACGGTTTGTTCAGCACAATTCACAATGTTACGCAATCGGCACCCGATACGTCGCCGAAAATGAAAGAGAATATTGCTAAATTTGTCGGCGTTCGTGTCCCGGCTTTAGAATCTTCCCGCAATTATTACATATCCATCTTTGACCATAACCATAATCATGTTTTCAGCTACCGACGCATGCACGTCGACTCCAATCAAAAGCGCCGAATTATGGCGGCTCAAAGCGGCAATAAAGAAATAGATAAAAGTTTCCAAAAACTGTTTGATGATTATCGTTCAGACTTACGCCGCATCGGCTATGGTTTGGACATCACCAATCCGACCTTGTTGCGACAAATCGGCGAAATGAAAAATCAAGTCCTGACAACCGAATTTTAATAAGGCCACGATGCGCAGGCTCGATAGGCAAACTCGGATTCATCTTGATGGTCAATTTCATCCAAACGATTATTATTGATTTCCGCAACTTGTTGCCATTTATTGCTTATTTTCTGCGTATAGCCCCAAGCCGCATTATGTAAATCTATATCGCATTTTTGCTTGTCATTACAAAGCTCCACATATTGTAAAGCCAATTTACGCAAACCTTTTCCGACTTCATTAATTAATTTCTCGGTCGCCGTTTTCCAAATGGTAAAATGCTGCAACTCGTGGCGAATTAATGCTCGTGCCGGACAGGCTTTATAGTCCCCGGTAACATAAACGGTCGAACCGGAAAAATCATAATCAACGGTTATATGCGGTATAATACAGAATTGTCCCCCCGCCGGAATAACCTTTTTTTTGGTTTTCTCTTCATATTTAAGGGCAGACTTAAAGCATCCGGCAGCATGCCGATCTCCGCAAATTTGTCCCACTTGTGCCGTAGTTTTGGTGTTATCCAACATTAAATTGCCGTTATTATAGTTAATGCTGACCAATTTCATTTTCTTCGCGGTTTCAACACAATTACTGTCCGCCCGTGCCTCGTTTAAACTGCCGAAACACAGGACCATACAAAATAACACTGATAAGCAACCGTATTTACACATATTTATAACTTATATTTTAACCCTTAAAGATAAGTTAAGATTTTATATCATATAATAATCGCGAGGTTAAATATGAAAACACTTTTGATTATTTTTACATTGCTGTTTTTTGCACCGTCGGTCGAGGCGCAAAACGTCGGCTTTTTCATTCCGCAGGATACCCTTAATATGATGAATCGTCCGGAACAATTGCCGCCAATCAGAACACAGCGCCAAACCGCAAACAATCCGCAAGCAAATAATCAGACTCCCGGCCGGACGGTTCCTGCAACTGCAAATACTCGGACAAACAATCCGAATGTTGCTACACCGAAAAACAGCAGAATACCGCCGCAAACTGTTGCGTCAACACCGACATCACGTCCCGAAACTTCAAGTAACTCAACACCTTCGCAAAAGACTTTGGCCGCCGATACTGCTCGTCGCAAAGCCGCACCCGAGCCGCGTCCGGCAGACGAACCGATGGTGCCGCAAACCGGAACACCGGCTATACCGGTTACCGCCGATGATATTGCCGTCGGCAATACTCCGGCTGACAATATTCGCACCACTCCGCCATCGAATTCACCGACACAACCGACCGAAGCACCGGTTGCTCCGGTCAATACCGATAAAATTCCCTCAGCCAACGTACCTAATGCCGAAAGTACTCAGCCGTTGGAACCTCAGGCTTATGCCCGTATAATCGAGGAATATAAAGAAGATATAAAAAAGATAAGCCGCAACATTCCCGTCGAAAACAAACGTTTGAACGAGATGTTGCAAAACTATAAAGACGAAGTTCTGATTCTTAATTAGTTATCGCCGATTCTCAAGGCCTCAATAAATGCCGACTGCGGCACTTCCACCTTGCCGAATTGACGCATGCGCTGTTTACCCTTCTTCTGATTATCCAAGAGCTTGCGCTTACGCGTCACATCGCCGCCGTAACACTTGGCGGTCACATCTTTACGCATCGGCGAAATGGTTTCGCGCGCCACAATGCGCCCGCCGATGGAAGCCTGCAACGGAATTTTGAACAAATGCCGCGGAATCAGGTCTTTCAAACGCCCGCAAATCTGCCGCCCGCGTGCCTCCGCCTCGGTACGGTTACATAAAAAGGCGAGCGCGTCCACCGGCTCCTCATTAATCAAAATCTGCACCTTTACCAAATCCGCCGGAGCATAGCCGATAAGTTCGTAATTGAAGCTGGCATAGCCGCTCGAAATTGACTTCAGCCGGTCATAAAAATCAAACACGATTTCGCTCAGCGGAATTTTATATACCACCATCGCCCGATTGCCGACATAGGTCAAATCTTCCTGCGTGCCGCGGCGCTCGGTGCAAAGCTTCAAAATCGAGCCCAAATACTCGTCCGGCACCATAATCGTTGCCCGCACCATCGGCTCCTCAATCAGCTTAATCGTCGACGGGTCCGGCATATCCGCCGGATTATCGAGCGTTGCTTCCGTGCCGTTGGTCATATACAACCTATATGCCACCGACGGCGCGGTCGTGATAATATCCAAATCAAATTCGCGGCCGATTCGCTCCTGAATAATCTCCATGTGCAACAGCCCCAAAAAGCCGCAACGGAAGCCCAAGCCGAGCGCGCCGGAATTTTCCGGCTGATATTCGATACTGGCGTCGTTGAGTTTGAGCTTGGCCAGCGCATCTCTGAGCGCGTCATATTGGCTGCTGTCCACCGGAAAAATCGAGCAAAACACCACCGAAACCGATGGCTTAAATCCAGCGAGCATTTCGCTGCACGGCTGACGGTTATCGGTAATCGTATCGCCGATTTTGCAGTCATCAACGCTTTTGATACTGGCGGTAATAAACCCGACTTCACCCGCGTGCAACACCTCAACATCTTTCATTTTCGGCGTAAATACCCCGATTTTATCGATGGTATAATCCAAGCCGGTCGACATCATGCGAATGTTTTGTTTTTTGCGTAAAGTCCCGTCTTTAATCCGCGCCAAAATCACCACACCCAAATAAGAATCATACCAACTGTCGATTAAGAGTGCTTTGGTCGGCGCGTTTTCTTCGCCCTGCGGGGCCGGCAGATACTTCACAATCGCCTCGAGCAAATCTTCCACACCGGCGCCGGTTTTGCCGGAAACTTCCACCGCGTTTGACGTATCAAGCCCGATAACATCTTCCACCTGCTGCTTAACCCGCGCCACATCGGCCGACGGCAAATCGATTTTGTTGAGTGCCACCACAATTTCGTGGTCATTGTCGAGAGCCAGATACACATTGGCCAACGTCTGCGCCTCCACTCCCTGCGTGGCATCCACCACCAGCACCGAGCCTTCGCACGAAGCAAGCGACCGCGACACCTCGTATGTAAAGTCAACGTGTCCCGGCGTATCAATCAGATTCAGCAAATAAGTTTTGCCGTCTTTGGCCTTATATTCGAGCCGCACCGTCTGCGCCTTAATCGTAATCCCGCGTTCGCGCTCGATATCCATTGAATCGAGCACCTGCTCGGTCATTTCGCGCTGTTGCAGTCCGCCGCAATATTCAATTATGCGATCGGCTAAAGTCGACTTTCCGTGGTCAATATGGGCAATAATCGCAAAGTTGCGTATTAAACTTAAATCGGTCATCATGTATCCTATTTCATAAAACTTGCCCTCAACATAATTTATTTTTTAGGCATAATCAACAGATATATCCAAACATTCCGCAACAAAAAAGGAAGTATCACATTTGCAGTGATACTTCCTTCTTTTCCTTAAGATATTCTTTTACTCCCATGACAATGCCCCACAGGAAGAATACCCCTACATTGCATCCGATGATAAACACCCACGTTGAGAGTGAAATATCTGTTAAAATTTCACTGGCAATAACTGATGTCACCGGTATGCTCAGCGGCACAAAGAATGAGGCAACATTCATTATAAGGGACAAAAATCCCCCGCAGCACCAACACGCGGCGGTTGAAGTTACCGCCGTGATAATCCACAGCTTGTACCACAGAGATACCGCCCACAGCGTACACACAGTGTCCCAGCATTGTTGGAACATTCCTCCGTTCAAGTGGCGGATTTCTGCGCACACCAGTGAGTTGTTGCCAATTTCTACGAGGGCTAACACCCACATAGCAATGGATACACCAAACAGCAACATGCTCAGAACGCCGGCGCCATCGATGTTCACACTCTCATTCTCTACTACGATTTTCTTTTCCATAATTCTATTTTTTTTGATGAATACTTCTATGTAATAACACTCAAATAAAAAGCCGTTTTTCCAACCGGAAAATCAACTTTGTCATCATAAAACGGCAAACGTGCGGTTTTAATCAGTACAAAAGAATTATGAAAAAGCCAAATTAAGTTCATTCTTAACTTAATTTCATACATAATCCTTATTGTTTTTAACGTCTTAATCATAACATACACGGCATAATTTGTCAAGCCTAACACGCTTTAGCTATTGCCAAACCCTAAAAAATATGTTTTAATATGCTATATATAAATTAAGGAGGTTTGCCATGCGCAAAATGATTGATATTGATTTCGGTTCTTCGCGTTATAACGAATTGGTTGAGTTACGTTACAAAATTTTGTTGGAGCCGCTGGGCTTAAAGTTTCTCGATTCGTTTCGCCCGGAAGAAGCCAAATATCTGCATATCGGTTGCGTCGAAATGCTTGATAATCGCTTAGTCGGCGGCCTGATTTTGGCTCCGGTTGATGATGAAACCATTCGCCTGATGCAGGTTGCGGTAGATACGATTTATCAGGGCGAAGGTGTCGGACGCGAACTGGTTGCTTATGCCGAAAAACGCGCGCGTGAAGCCGGATACAAAAAAATCGTGATGCATGCCATGCTGTTTGTGGTCGGTTTTTACGAAAAAATGGGTTATAAGGCCGAGGGCGAACCGTTTGCCGAACAAGGCATAACCTTCATGAAAATGGTAAAGAAACTGTAGGTGTGCAATGAAAAAAGACAATCTCTACATTAATGATTTTATGCATAAACTTTGCCGTCAACGCTATGATGTCAACGGCAACGATTTGGCTGATGAATGTTTGCAAACATTGCGTGACATCTTACCGCCGAGTGAATTCAGTGAAGTTCTGACATTTAATAATGCGGTACGCTCGTTTGAACATTTGGCGATGGAAGAAGATGTAGATATTGAAGATAAAAAAAATATTGAAGCCGCACAAAAATACGAAGCTTTGGTTGATAACGCTCCGATTTATCCGGAAAATAAGGCGGCGCTTTATGATACCCTGCTCGGTTTTATTGATATTAACGGCGGCGGAAATAAACGGTATATGGAAGTTTTGCGCAAAAAGGTTGATGTAATAGATAAAAATCAGGATGCTGCCTTAAATCTGGCGGCAAAACAGGCTTTTTTACATAACAAAGGCGCTTCTCGCGAGGTTTATTTAAACATTATGCATCGCCTTTTTGAAAAAACGGAAAATAAATTTTCATTTACATTTTTAAGTGAGCTCGGACTGGTTAAAGATAAAAACAATAAAAAATTCATTTCTGCGGCTAGAATGACCCCGCAACAGCGTCTTACCAGATTATCAGTCATTCAAGCGATTGTTAAAGAACCTCTTGCCGTAACTTCGCGCATTCCTCTTTTGGAGGAAGGATTGAAATTAGCCGAAAACAACTTGCGCCACCGCAACGAAAATTTTGAACTTAAGCGCGATTTCAGCACTCAGTTGCAAAAAGATTATTACGCAATCGGTGACTACGCTGCTGGCAACAAACACGCTCTCAATATAAATAAATGGGATCGTAGCTTTAATCTGGCGTTGGAATACGGACTGGCTAAAAAAGAAAAAGAATATAAATAACCCCTATTTTTCCAACACCGTCAAGCCGGCAATGTAAGTATTTACTAAAATCTGACAGATAGTCTTTTTATCCGCCTTGGCAAACGGGTCGAGCACATCTTTGGCCAAAAACGAACTGACGGCAAACAAACACAGCCACAGCACCTGCGACGAGAGTATCTGCTCCGGCCGTTCCATACCCGGCACGCTTTGCAACACCACCTTATTGAGCAAATGCACTATATCTGCCACTTTGCGCAGATAATAAACCGAATAAATGCGCTCCGGATGCGTCAAATGAAAATTAAACAGCAAATACCACAGATTTTTATTTTCCAACACAAAATCAACAAATTCCTGTACCAAAACATTGGCGTCGGTAAAAGCATCATCGGAAACCGCCACACGTTTAAGCCGTTCATGCAGTGCTTCCAACGTCATAAAATTCTGAATAATTATAAAATTATCCATATTAGAAAACTGGTTATAAATCGCCCCCACCGAGCAACCCGAAGCCTCGGAAAGTTTGCGCACCGTCAACGCGTCGGTCCCTTTTTCCCTGACCAATTGCCGCCCGATGTCTATCAATAACTTCTGTATATTATCTTTTTCCATTTGCCCGAAATAAACTTTATTAATTTAACAAATTATTTGTATTTTAAAGTTAAAATAGCGCAAAGAAAAACAGGTTTCAATTTTATTTTTGCGGTTATCATAAGGAATAATTCATGTATAGTTTTATTTTGGGATTCTTGGTAATGATTGTGGGCTTATTGCCGCACGTCAGTTTAGCTCAGCTTGATTTGGAAGAACTTTTGACCGAGCCGGAGGCCGTTGAAGAAAAAGTTAAGGCAGAAGAAACAACGGAAAAAGATGCTGAAGTGACGGAAGAAGATACTGCTGAAGCAACGGAAGATACCGAAGTAACGGAAGAAGATACCGAAACTGCCGCGGCGGAAGATATTGCTCCGACCGCAGAGGATGAAGCTACAGATACGCAAACAAAATCTGATGAAGAAATTGTGCCGGAGACCGACACAGACGCAGAAATAAACACAGATACCGCAACCGAGCCGAAAGCGGAAGATTCGGTAAATACTCCGGAAGAAAGCGCCGAAGCCATTTTGCCCGAAGATATTAATGAAAAACAGGAAGTTACACCTGACGAAACCACCGAGCCGGCCAAAGCCAAAACTGCAGCTGAAGACGACTTTATGGCGCAATATATCGATGAATTAAGCGAACAAGAACAGGAAAACACACAAGCCAAAGAAATGCGCAGCAGTGCCATGCAATTGATTATGCAAAAAGACAACACCGCCGTTTTTTCCGATGATTATGCTCGCGAGCTTCAGGAAAGAAGCGCCAGAATCCGCGAAGAACAGAAAAAGTTGCTGCAAGAACACAATATAGAAAAAGAAGGAACGGCCACCGAATCGACCGCCGCACCGCAACAAACTGAAACTCCGGCCGGCACCGAAGCAAATAAAAGTGCGCCGTTTGGCATGACTTGGGGCGCTTCGCAAGAAGAAACCGAAGAAAGCGGCTTTGAATTGGAACAAGTCAGTGCCGAAAACATCGTTAACATTTTCATTATCAAAAATCCACGGCAAAAACGCGCTGTTTTCGACAAGGTAACCGCAGTATTCGGCGAGCAAAATCACATGTATGCGGTTTATGCCCAAACCCCGGCGCAAGACGATATGCCAAATGCCGAAAAAGCCTTAAAACTGTATCACGAATACTACGCAGCACTCGAGAAGAAATACGGTAATGCCGAAGAACATTACAGCCCGAATAAAGAACATTCAACTTCCTTAAAAGAAGTCGGGTACGATCATTTTTTGCAAGACTTAAAAGAGGATAAAGCCTTTTTGTATGCAACTTTTTCCGATAACACATTGAAGATAACTCTTTCGGTTTTGGTTGATGCCGATGCACACAGCTATATTGCGCTCGATTATGAGAACACGCAAATACAATCGCAGGAAAAAGAAGAAAATCTCAACGATTTGATAAACGACTTATAAGGGGACAACACCATGGTTAAAGTAAGTTTTTGCGGAATTTCCGGTAGCGGTATGAGCTCGCTGGCTCAGGTTTTAAGGCTCTCCGGATACGAAGTACAAGGCTCCGATCGCAACTTTGATCTGGGGCGCGATTTAGCTACCAAGGAAGCCATGGAAAAAATGGGTATTACCATTTTTCCGCAAGACGGCTCTGCCATATCCGACGATTTAGCCTGGCTTTGTGCCTCAACCGCGGTTGAAGAAACCATTCCGGATATAAAAGTTGCCAAAGAAAAAAATATATCGATAAAAACTCGTCCGCAGTTGCTTTCGGAAATTTTCAACAATTACAAATACGGCATTGCCGTCGGCGGAACCAGCGGCAAAACCACTACTACCGCCATGATAGGCTTCATTCTTGACAAGGCCGCCAAAAACCCGTGCATGATTAACGGCGGCCTGCTTCGCGATTATGAAAACACCTCTGCCATTTCCAATATGATTTATAATCACGGCGACATTTGCGTGGTAGAGGCCGATGAAAGCAACGGCTCCATCGATTTGTATAATCCGTATATTGCGTTGGTGACCAATATTTCCGAAGACCACAAAACCATTGAAGAACTGCTGACCATGTTTCAAAATTTTGCCAACCGTGCTTCACGCAGCATTATCATCAATGCCGATTATGAATTATGTCGCAGTTTAGCCCATAACAAACCGTGCCTGACTTTTTCCACCCACAGCAACGATGCGGATTTTTATGCCACCAACATCAAACCGCTGCCGGGAGGAACTCAATACGATTTTAACGGCACTACCTACACGCTTAACCTAATCGGCGAATTTAACGTAGCCAATGCTTTGGCGGCCATTGCCGCCTGTTCCGAAATGGGGATTTCTACCGATGTTTCCGCCACCATTCTGCAAGATTTTCACGGCACCAAGCGCCGCCTTGAGGTCATCGGCGAAAAAAACAATATTACCGTAATCGATGACTTTGCTCACAATCCCGACAAAGTCAAGTCATCCGTCAAAGCTCTGCGCCAATATGACGGTCGCCTGATTGTCATGTTTCAGCCGCACGGCTTTGGCCCGATGCGCGCGCTCGGCAAAGAAATTATGGCGGAGTTCGTAAACAATATGAATGATGACGATATTCTGATTATGCCGGAAATTTTCTTTGTCGGCGGTACCGTAACTAAAGACATTTCTTCGGCCGATTTAATTGATTATGCTCACCAACTCGGCAAAAAAGAAGCATATTTCGTTGCCGACAAGGCTGCCGCCGCCGACGCAATTTTAAAAGCGGCAAAACCCGGCGATCGCATTGTGATTATGGGCGCCCGCGATAACTCTCTGACCGATTTGTGCCGGCAAATATTGGAGAAAATCTGAATGATAAAAATAAAACCAGGTGATAAAGCGGCTATTATCGCACCGTCCGCGCAAATCGGCGATATTGCAAAAATCCGACCGGCAATCGAATATATCAAAAGTCTCGGGCTGATCCCGGTACTCGGTAAAAACTTATGCAAAGTCAATCGCTATATGGCCGGTAGCGATGAAGAACGCGCCGCCGATATCAATACCGCGCTGGCCGATCCGGAAATAAAAGTTATTTTCTGTGCTCGCGCCGCCGCCGGCGGATTGCGTGTTTTGCCGCATATCGATTACGAATTGGCCAAGCGCTGTCCCAAGCCGCTGATAGGCTTTTGTGACAATGCCGCCGTCCAAATTGCACTGCGGCAAAAAAGCGGCTTGATTTCCTACAACGGTTTCGGACTGGCTTACGATTTCCGCTCCGACACGCTTGATGCGCAAATAGACGCCGATTTACGACGTTTGCTCGCCGGTGATATATACACGATAAAATCCGGCCGAACTCTGCGCCGCGGCACAGCCAAAGGCCAGCTCATCTGTGCCAATCTCAGCACGTTGATGCGGATGGCCGGAACTCCGTATTTTCCGGATTTAAGCGCTAAAATTTTGCTCCTTGAAGACGTACACGAAAAAGTTTATCGCATTGATTTAATGCTGCAACAGCTCAAACAACAGCCGAATTTTGCTAAAGTTGCCGGTGTTATTTTCGGCCGCTTTACCGATGCCGAAAGTGATGCCGAAGATGGTACGATTGACGATTGTTTTGCCGATTTTATACAAGACACGGCTTTTCCGGTCATTGCCGATTTTGATTTCGGCCACACTCCGTCGCGCCGCATTCTGCCCATCGGGGGCGACGTCGAGCTCAATGCCGATACTGCCGAGTTAAAGATTCTGCATTATTAATCTCGCCACGCGATGCCAATTATCTATATTGAGTTTGGTTACCAAACGCAAATAAAGGTCGACGCCTTCCCATAATTTGCTGTTGAATGCCAACATCATTCCGGTGGTGTATAAATTGGCGCCGACGATGAATATAATGGAAAATATGTAGCCTTCTTTGATTATATCGGTCTGTTTCGGATGCACCTGTTCCAACACGGTTGCCCAATAATAAGCGATAAAATAACCGTATACACCGTAAACCAGCCAATGCCCGTCGCTAATTCTCAGCAAAATCGGCATTATCAACATATAGAAAAAGGCAAACAGCGGGAAAAAATACGGCGCCAGCGTAATCAGCCAGTTGCCGCCGCCCTTAACCACCATCGAGCCGCCGCTGCCGTCGGGATTTATCCGTACCCGCCCGGCATCATGAAAAGTCAGCATGGCAAAAAATGTATGCGTCAACTCGTGCGAAATTACCTGCATGGTATGGCAGTTATTATAGCCGGCAACAAAAATCATCAGAACATAGACCGCCATTCCGCAACCCATAGCATAATACTTCACGTTGCGAAAATTGAAATAGTCGTACGATTGCAGCAACGCCGGTATAGACAGCAGCAAAAACATCGCTACCGGCCACTTCAACCACTTTAATATAAAATCGATAATTCGCGCCATTTTCCCTCTTATTATCCAAATATTAACTTAAATATCCTAAAATTCAACTAAAATAAACCACATTCCACGGAGGCATATATGACTTTTGATCCGAATACTTTTGACTTTTTAATCAGCGAAGAAAACGAAGTTATGCTGATTATTTATGCGCGTGATATTGCGCCGGAAGATCCGATTGTCCGCCTCAATCCGGAGCAAAAAAACGTCGAGCTCTATCGCCGCAGAAACGATGCTTTCACTCTGGAATCCGTCAGCGAAGATGTGTTTGCAATCTTACGAAACGAAGAAAAACTGCTGGTGTGCGAAATTTTACCGACCGATGACCCGGATGAAACCGAGATAGTTTACACCTACGAAGCCCTGATTGTAGAATAATATCAAAAAAATTCATTTTTTGTATTGTAAAATCAATAAGTTATTAAATTTTTAAATTATACATACCTGAATGTATATTTATTTTATTGCATTTTTTCTCATTTTAAATTACATATAAATTATAAACTGATTTTTATGGAGGGAAAAATGAAAAAATTAATGTTCGTTCTTGCTTTTTCGCTTGTATTCAGCCCGATGCTGGCCAATGCGGAAACAATCATTGTGGTTGACCAAAACAACATTGTGCGTCAGCAACTGTATACCCAGCCTTCGTCAACGCAAATTATTCAGCCGCAACCGGTTTATGTTCAGCCGCAACAAGTGTATGTACAACAACCGCCGCAAACCGTTGTGGTGCGCCAAACTGCCGTTCCGCGGTCATACTACTATGATCCGATTGCGACCGGTTTGCTAGTAGGCTTCACCGGTGCGGTTATCGGCAATGCCCTGTTTCGTCATCACCATCATCACGGAGGAGGACACCATCACCATCATCACTGATAACAAAATTTGAACAACTATACAAACTTAGAGTATTTTCATGAAATTCAGCCGCCGGAAAATCCGACGGCTGTTTTTTATATTCCGAATTCACAAACATTCTACGGGCGTTTGCCGTATTCTACCAAACGATGCCGCACCAATCCGCGCAACGATACTTCCGGCCGAGCGCCGTAGTGCGTAATCACTTCCGCCGCCGTAATGCCGCCGATGGTGGCACAAGTCCCCAAACTGCGCCCGTTGGAAAGTCCGTAAAGAAAACCGGCCGCGTACAAATCGCCGGCACCGGTAGAATCCACCACATCTTCAATTTTTTCGGCTTCAACAAATATTTTTTCGCGGCCGTGCACCACCACCGAACCGCGGCTGTCGCGGGTAATGGCGGCAATATGCACAAGCGATTTAACCTCATCGAGCGCCGCATAAAAATTATCCGTATCAAATAAAAGCTTCAATTCTTCTTCGTTGGCAAACAAAATATCCACATAATCGGCAATCATCTTGAGCATTTCCTGCCGATGTTTTCTTACACACGATTTGGCCGAAACGCTGAAAACCACTTCGCGTCCGTGTTTATGCGCCAGTTCACAAGCCTTAAACATGGCTTTTTGCTCCACCGGCTCATCCCACAGATATCCCTCCAAAAACAAAAACTTCGATTCGCTGATGATTTTCTCGTCAATATCGGCTTCCGAAAGTTTGCGCGCCGCTCCCAAATAAGTGAACATCGAGCGCTCGGCATCGGGAGTTACCAACACCACACTGCGCCCTGTTGCCGGACCTTCGGTCAGCGGCTCCGTAAAAAAGTCAATACCGGCCATGGCAATATTGCGCTGAAACAGCTGTCCGAGTTCGTCATCATGTACCTTACCGATATAAGCGCAATCAGCACCGAGCGATGCCATACCGGAAACGGTATTGGCCGCCGCCCCACCCGAAACCTGCAATTCCGGAATCACGTCGGCATAAATCTTACCCGCTTCCACTGCTTCCACCAATGTCATCGACCCTTTATCCAAACCGCGTTCGGTCAAAAAAGTATCACCGACCTTAGCCAACACATCAACAATCGCATTGCCGATACCTACCACATCATAAACCGTTTCTGCCATCATATTCTCCTTAAATATGTAAAATCAAACCGATAACCGCCGACGCCGCAATATAGAATATCGGGCTCTTCTTAAAAACACGCATTGCCGCGAGCAGCCCGAACATAACCGCCAACGAGGTGTAATCGGTAATCGTTTCTTTAGCTATATCCCATCCGGCAAATAAAATCAAGGCCAAAACTGCCGGACGAATCCCCGTCAGTATTTTATTGACATAAGCATTGTTTTGCCACTTGTGCAAGGCCTGTGCCACCATATAAATAACTGCCATCGACGGCAAAACTTCACTCAAAGTTGCCGCCAGTGCCCCGCCGACACCTGCGGTTTTAAAACCGGCATAGGTTGCCATATTGATACCGACCGGTCCCGGAGTCGATTGTGCCACTGCAATCATATCCGCCAATTCGGCTGAACTGAACCAGCCGTAAACTTCGGCCAAATCAAACAGAAACGGCACCGTCACCAAGCCGCCGCCCACCGCAAACAATCCGATTTTGAAAAATTCCCAACACAAGAGAGCATATATCATTTTTTCGCCCTCCCCGGATTCGGGATAAAGGCCGCTCCCGCCGCCAATATCACAATCAAAATCGCCGACAGGTTAAAGAACCACAACAACAGCGCCGCCGCCGCAAAAATAACATAGCCGCGCACATCTTTGATGCCCTTTTGCCACATATTCCAAACCGTGTCGATAATCAGTGCAATCACGCTGATACGAATTCCGCCGAAAGCCCATTGTACGTATTGATTGTCCATATATTGCCTGAGGAGTGCCGCCACTAAAATAATGATGATAAGCGAAGGCGAAATCACTCCGAGAGTGGCGCTGATAAGCCCGCCGACTTTGCGCAATTTATAGCCGATAAACGAGGCGGCATTAACCGCGATAATCCCCGGCGTACATTGCCCGATGGAATAATAATTGAGCAATTCTTCCTCGGTTACCCACTTTTGTTTTTCCACCGCTTCCTTTTGTAAAATCGGCAACATGGCATAACCGCCGCCAAAGGTAAACAGCCCCATTTTGAAAAACAGCGCATATAATTTCCACAAACTTACCATATTTTCCTCTCTTTGTGATTTATATATGCCTTTGGCTACACTTTCAAGCATTTATTGCTATAAATCTCTTGACAAAATTACCAAAACACACTAACATTAGGTCAGAATTACGTATCACTTATATATTTTTAGCCTTATGAAAAAGTTATTAAACCTTCTCAGAAGCGATGTCCAAATTAACACATCGCACCTTTGGGTAATAGCTCTCGGTATAGTCATCGGGCTCGGATTCTTCGTCAACTGCGCCATTGCGCCGTTTGTCGAGATTTGCGAACCCATTGACTACGAGCAATTGATTCTGGCCGCGAGCATTGTTGCAGGATTGGGCTCTGCTAGGCAAGTAGTTCTGGCAAAGTTCAAATACCTGCAAGATCTTCCCCCGATGACGGACAAAGAACAGGCAACTGCCGAGGAGATCTTGAAGGAAAGGCTCTGGGTGCCAGCTATCGGCTGGTGCTTGGTGATTGGCTTCGGGGTAAACATGTTGGTGCTCCCCTTCTTTCACGAGTTCCGCATGATTGATTGGAGTTTCCTCCAATCTTCAATCGGAATTTTCCTGACAATCTCAGGAGCTCGCGAAATCGGAGTGTATTCGCAACAAAATAGCGAACGCCGTGCCAAGATGGCCAGAAAGCAGGAAGAGTAAACATTTTTACAGCTCTGTCTTTTTTGAATGTAAAAGACGGAGCTGTATTTTTTTTAAATATGCCAAATAAAAACAATTTACTTTTTCGCGGTTCGCCACTATATTGGCAAAAAAGGAGAAAGAAAATGCACAATATTCAACACGTAACCGCAGATTTAATCTGGATTGGTGCCAGCGACCGTCGTTTGGCTTTATTTGAAAATGTTTATCCGATTCCCAACGGAGTTTCCTACAATTCATACCTGTTACTCGATGAAAAAACCGTATTGTTTGATACGGTAGATGCATCGGTGCGTCACCAGTTTTTTGCCAATCTGCAATACGCTTTGAACGGCCGCACTCTTGACTATGTGATAGTGCATCACATGGAGCCGGATCATTGTGCCGAACTGGCTTCGCTGTTGCAAATTCATCCGGAAACGACTGTTGTATGCAACGCGCAAACCCAAAAAATGATTAACCAGTTTTTTGAAATGAATTTGCCGACCGAGAAATATCTGCCGATAAAAGAAGGCGATTCGCTTGCCACCGGCAAACACACGTTGCAATTTATCTCCGCCCCGATGGTACATTGGCCGGAAGTAATGATGACTTACGATACCGCCGACAATATTTTGTTCTCGGCCGACGCTTTCGGTACCTTCGGCGCTTTAAACGGCAATATCTTTGCCGACGAAGTTAATTTTGAACGCGAATATTTATACGAAGCGCGCCGTTATTATACCAACATTGTCGGCAAATACGGTACGCAGGTACAAAATGTTTTGAAAAAAGCCGCCGCGCTCGATATTCAAATGATTTGCCCGTTGCACGGCTTTATCTGGCGCAAAGATTTGGGTTTCTTTATTGAAAAATATGCCAAATGGGCGGCTTACGAACCGGAAGAAAAGGCGGTTGTAATCGCTTACGGCTCAATTTACGGCAACACCGCCAATGCCGCGGAAATTCTGGCCACCAAATTGGCAGAAAAAGGCGTGAAAAACATCCGCATTTACGACGTTTCGGTCACTCATCCGTCATATATCATCAGCGAGGCTTTTCGCGCTTCGGCTCTGGTGTTTGCCGCGCCTACTTACAATGCCGGTATTTTCGTAAATATGGATAATTTGTTGCGCGAACTTACCGCCCATAATTTGCAAAACCGCACCATTGCTCTTATTGACAACGGTACCTGGGCACCGCTCGCCGGCAAGCAAATGAATGAGGAAATAGCCAAATGGAAAAATTGCACACTGTTTGAGCCAATGCTTTCTTTGAAGTCGGCACTCAAGGCTGATCAACTTTCCGCCTTGGACGGTCTGGCAAACGCATTGGCGACAACGCTTAAATAAAAAGTCCGTCGTTAACCATTTAATAAACAAAATGCAATATAACCTATTGTTGTATATACAATTTTAGGAGACTTTTTTATGAAAAAATATATTGCAGAATTATTCGGAACATTTGTTCTGGTATTTATCGGTTGCGGTACGGTAGTATTTTCGGCTCCGTACGTTGGTTTTACCGGTATTGCTTTGGCATTCGGTTTGGCGGTTATGGCCATGATTTATGCCATCGGCCCGGTTTCCGGTGCCCACATCAATCCGGCAGTTACGCTCGGTGTTCTGTCTGCCGGCCGTATGAGCCTTAAAGACGCTATCGGCTACATCATTTTCCAATTTGTCGGTGCAACTCTCGGCGCTGCCGCTTTGATTTATGTGTTACAGGGAAAGCTCAACGGCTATAACGTTGTTGAAGCCGGCTTAGGTCAAAACGGTTGGGGTTACAACTACGGCGGCGGCTACAATCTCTATTCGGCTATCGCCTTTGAATTTATTGCTACTTTCATTTTCGTAAAAGTAATTTTGAAAGTTACGGCTGCCGATTTAAAGATTGCCGGTGTTGTTATCGGTTTAACTTTGGTCGTATTACACATCTTGGGCTTGCCGATTACCGGTGTTTCGGTTAACCCGGCGCGTAGCTTCGGTCCGGCTTATTTTGTCGGCGGTGAAGCTCTGGCGCAATTATGGATGTTCTTGCTCGTTCCGTCTGTTGCCGGTATTTTGGCCGGTATCTGCTCGCGTTGTTGCTGCTGCGGTTGTTGCGGCGGTGCCTGCAAGGTAGAAGCCAAACCGGAAGTAAAAGCCGTTGCGGTTGAAAAACCGGCAGTGCAAAAGCATTCTCCGGCGCATCATTCCGCTCGTAAAACCGGCGGCAAAGCTGCAAAAAAATAATCTGAATGCATGATTATAATCAAGCCTCGCCATAACCGGCGGGGCTTTTTATTTTTGACAAATATTTATTGACAAACAAATTCAAACATGCTATTTTCCAAGCAGATTTCTTTATTATTCACAAATATTTATCTTATGAAAAAAAACATTTCATTCAGAGTTGCCTCTATCAGGCACGAGGGAAAATTTTGGAAGTTTTATCCCTGTGATTGCACCGTACCGATTGCGTTCAATAACTCTTTACTCAACAGAGAACGTATCCCCACGGCCGGGAAGTCCTGCAAAATGTATATTGAGGTTGATGACAATGCAATCTGCAGCCTGCGTGTTGATTTTCACAATCTGTGGGAACTGCCGAAAAATGCCGACCGCAAAAAAGCACCCATTCTGCCCGAAGCTTACCGCATAACGACTAGTGTGTGCTCAAGAGGGAAACAGAAAGAGAGTGACTGCTGCGAACAATGCCCATGGTGTCAATTCATCACACCCGCCGGCTACATGAAACTCGATTACCCGTCGGAATACTTCGCATTCAGGGCCAGAACGCGCAAATGAAAACCCAGCCTTATCCTAACCGATAAGGCTTTTTCATTGCTTTGAAAAGTCTGCTAATTATTTGAAAATACGTAAATTTGATATATATTTCAAAAAAATTTAAAAAAATACTTGATTTATGAATTTTTAACGTGTATAAGCAATAACGATGGTTGAACGGGCGCTTAGCTCAGCTGGAAGAGCATCTCGTTTACACCGAGAGGGTCGGGAGTTCGAACCTCTCAGCGCCCACCATTACAAAAAACGCCTTTGGGCGTTTTTTTTATTTTCTGCACCTAACAGAGGTTTGAACTCCCGGAACGGGAGTTTGACCACAAGCGAAAGGCGGGCGGGAGAACGCCGGTCGCGAAGCGATGAGCGCAGGGGCGGACGAAGTGAAACGAAGGCCAGCCTCTCAGCGCCCACCATTACAAAAAACGCCTTTGGGCGTTTTTTTTATTTTCTGCACCTAACAGAGGTTTGAACTCCCGGAACGGGCTTTTGCAATATAAACAACCTCAAAATGTTGTTTGTATTGCAAGAGGCGCAGTTTTCTTAATAAGCATGGAAAGCGACAGCGACCGCGGCGAATTTAGAAAACAAGCCGACCACAAGCGAAAGGCTGTTTGCTAACAAAAAAAGTCCGCGAAAAATCAATTTCGCGAACTTTTTTCAACATAGTTCTATTTCTTAAAGGCAACCAGCTTGGCATACATCTGCAACGTCTTTTCGTCGGCGACCTCAAATTCATTAAGACGGCCGATAAACGTGTGCTTTCCCTTATGCACCACCGGCAAAACCAGTGCCGTAAAATCCTTAGCGTCAGGAGCAATCAGACTGCTGATGGGCTCACATCCGGGCAAATGCGGCGATATAATTTCATAAGCGTCGATTTGCGCGTTTTTTGCCTGCTTTAGCCAATAATCGTAACCGTTGAAAAACAGATTCTTCAGCGGATAAATATCCTCGCCCCCTGCCGTTATCGACAGCGCCAAAATTTCCTCAACCGTGGGTAACTCAAGCTTAAAAGGCGGTTTGGCATCACCCCAATTATAATATTCCAGCCAAATCTGTTTTTTCAGCATATCCAGCGCGCTGATAATTCCCTCCTTAGCAACACGCGGATATTCGGCAAAGACAAAACCGTCGTCCCATGCCGGAAAATCCGGATTAGGCTCGACCTTGAGGCAACGATTAAGGTAAAAAACCCCGTTCATCTCGATTCCGAGCGGCTTGAGTGCTCTGATTTGAAACGGCATCGAACAGAGAGTTCCGTCAGCGTAATACACTATACCGTACGGATAAGTGAGCGGTCTGGAATCGGTGGCCAACCACGTTTTGTATGATTGCACCAGCAACTCGATTTTCCCCGGAGAAACAATTCCTTTTTCCTGCAGGTCTCGATACATTTGTATAAAATCCATAATGTGTCACGGGCTCTTACCGCCGACCGGTTTCTTCTAATATTTATTTACATAATTTTCTGTGGAGTTTTACGTATAATAAAAAAAATCAAAAAAATCAATATTTTTTACTGGACATTTGCGACAATTAAACTATAAATGCAAACAGCTTATAACAGAGGAATAATATGATAAACGATTTAACCGTCGGACACCCGCTGAAACTGATTATTTGGTTTGCCCTGCCGCTATTACTCGGCAACCTGTTTCTGCAATTGTATCAAATATCCGATATGATTATCGTCGGCCATCTTATCAGCGTCAACGCTTTGGCTGCAATCGGCGCTTCGGCTCCGATATATATGGTGTTTTTAATGGTGGCATTCGGCTTTACCGGCGGCTTGACCGTGATTACGGCCCAGCGTTTCGGCGCGCGCGATTACGACGGTGTTAAAATGTCGGTATTCCATTGTTTATTGGCGGCGCTGATATTAAGTGTGGTTTTAACCTGCGGTCTGATTCTCTCTCTCAAACCCCTGCTTCGCATTATGAATATGCCACCGGAATTGTTTGACGACGCTTATGACTTTATGTTTGTAATGTGTTTAAGCACGGTGATGATTGTGCTTTTCAACCTGCTTTCCGGTTTTATTCGCGCGCTCGGCGACAGCAAAACCCCGCTTTATTTTTTGATTTTCTGCTCGCTGATTAATATTGTATTGAATTTTATTTTCATCAAATATTGCGGCTGGGGTGTTGTCGGTTCGGCCATGGGTACTCTGACTTCCAATGCCATATCGGTTGTTATTTGCTTTATTTATATGTGGCATAAATTCCCGCTGTTGCGACTTGATAAAAAATATATGCAATATAACTCGCATGTTATGCGCGACCATTTGCGCCTTGCTTTCCCGATGGCGTTGCAATTTTCGATTCTCTCGTTCAGTATTATGATTATTCAGAGCGTATGTAACTCTTTCGGTCCCGACATAATCGCTGCCTTTGCCGCCGCTTTTCGCATTGAGCAATTCGCCACTCAGCCGCTGTTGGCGCTTGGTCTTTCCATGGCGACTTTTACGGCGCAGAATTGGGGTGCGCACTTGCTTTCACGTATTCGCCGCGGCGTTAAATATGCCTTTATCATGTCAACAATTATCAGTATTGCCGGCTTTTTCCTCATTCGCAAAATCGGCTCCGGCATGATTGCCATGTTTATTGATACCGGTGACAACGTTTCCGGCAACGATATTGCCCTGATTTTGGATGTGGGGCGGCAATACCTTATTATCAGCACCATGTTCTATTTCTTTTTGGGTATGATTTTTGTATTTCGTAACACCATTCAAGGGATGGGAAAACCGCTGTTGCCGCTGTTTTCGTGTATTCTCGAACTGGTGGTACGTGCTTTCAGTGCAATTGTGCTTGCCGCGGCTATCGGCTATAAAGGCATTATGTATGCCGGTCCGTTGGCTTGGCTTGCCGCCGGAATATTGGTTATCGCCGGCTATTTGTATTATGTTCGCAAATTCAGCAAAAGCAACCGCTTTATCTGGACAATGGGCGAAATCAAACAACAACTCCGCCAAAACGGTCCGATAGATTAAGCCTTATTTTTTAAGCAACTTCAGCAAAGCGTAATGTTGGCGGCAAAAAGCCCACAGCGTAAGTCTTTGCCGCAAGTTCAGCATCGCCGGCAGTAAACAACCGCTTTGCAACAACTCCGCCAGATTTTGCCGCAAAACACCATAGCGCTCGCCGTCTTGCGCCGGATTGTAGCGCTGCAAATATTCTTTTATGTGCATACCGTAAGCATAGCGCGCGGCAATTTTCTGCAATATTTTACGTTGCTCGGGATACGCGGCGATCAGCTTATTGATATCAATACAAAGGTTCTTAAATTCTTCGATTCGCTTAAATGACAAGTCCTTTAAAGTTTGCGAAGTTTCGATAATGCGATAGGCAATCAGCGGAGTACGACAAACCGCAGCCTTGCGACTTTTGAGCAGAATTTCCGCATTCAGCAATATATCGTTGATGGCCGGCAAATCAAGTGCAAAACGTGTATTGGCAAACAATTCGCGCCGATAAAGTTTGGTCCACATCAGCATCTCGATTTTCTTTTTGTGCACAAATTTATCAATAAACGGCCGTTCTGATATAAAATCAATCATCGGCGTCAATACCGTATCGGCAAAATCGTAAACCTCCCCGCCTGCAAAACGCAAATACGAACAACAGCTCAAATCGGCATCGCTTGTGATAATATTTTGATATAAAATCTCCAAATATTGCGGGTGCAAAATATCGTCATTATCCAAAAAAGCAATGTATTTTCCGGCCGCCAGTTCCAACCCCTTATTGCGTGCCGCACTGCCGCCGGCATTAGCCTGCCGATGAATTTTGAATCGCGCGTCATTTGCCGCAAAATCCGCCAATATCTGCGGCGAAGCATCACTCGAACCGTCATCTACGCAAATCGCTTCAAAATCCTTAAATGTCTGCTTTTGTAGTGACTGCAACGTTGTTTGCAGATATTTCTCGGCATTGTAAACCGGAATGATTACCGAAATCTGAGGTTCTGCCATTATTTTTTATCCTTGTCATCAAAATATTTTACGGCCGCATCAAGCTTTTCCGCCACCACCGGCAACGCATATTTTTCCATACAAAGCAAATACCCGCGACGAGCCCTTTGTCGCGACTCGCTCAAGTTTTGCACGGCCAGTTGCAACTGGTCTGCCATGGCATCGATGTCACCGGCATCAAACAAATATGCGGCGTCGGCATGACCGGTAAAAATCTCCCGCGGACCTTCAGCCAACGACGATACAATCGGCTTACCATGCAACATCGCTTCCAACAAAACAATACCGAACGGCTCAAAGCGCGATGGTAAAACAAACACGTCAATATTGCTGAAAAACTCGGTTTTATCGTGCACCCAACCCAAAAGCGCTACTTCTTTATCCAAATGATTTTCCTGTATTTGGCGACGGATACTCATATATTCTTTCATATATGCATCTTGCGGCGCTCCCCCGATAACCGCCTTAAATTTCACGCCGCGGTCTTTCAGCTTGGCCAAAGCCGCAACCAAATCCGGAAAGCCTTTCATCGGGTCAAAGCGCCCCATGGTACCGATAACCGGCAGTTGATGGAAATCTTGCTCATAAAATTCGCGACCGGCACTGATTAAATTCGGGATGGTAAAAATTCGTCCCAACGGATAGCCTTTCTTGGCAAAAACACCGCGTTGATAATCGGTAATCGTGAAAATTCCGTCGCATTTATCAATATGCCGAAACTTAGGATTATGCGACACCGCCACTATTTTAGCGCCGAGCAACCGCGCCACCGCTTTAAATATCGGCACGGCTTTTTTGTTGTGCACAATCACCAAATCCGGTGCAAATTTTCTGAGCTTAAAATAAAGATACGGCACCAACAACCAATTATAATGCACAAACGGAATTCGCACCGTATCATCCGGCTTAAGCACTCGCAAAGCGGGAATGATTTTACATTTGCTGTCAACCACCGCACAAACCTGATGATTATACATTTTCAACGCCTCGGTATAATCCAAAAAGGCTTGTTCTATTCCCCCCATCACACGGCTTATCATAACATTGACTATACGCATTTTATTCTCCTAACCTGCCGCTCAATAAACAATCCAAAAAAGAATTTCTCGCCGGTTCTTTTTTATATTTCCAACTCAATTTATGCACGGATGTTTTGCCCTTGATTTCCGCCCATTTCTGCACCGTATACGGCTCAAAAAAGTTATCCGCCAGCTCATAACAATCGTCATAAATCAGCGGAGTTTGCGCCCATTGCCGCGCACATTCCGCCTTATACGTAACCACCATATCATACGCTATATAAACCAGAAAATAATTAATCATCCGGTTCTCATGCTTCCAATATTCAAACATAAAATTCTTCAAACAACGAATAATAATATCGTCTTTTCCGGCTTTTAAAAACCAACTCTGTCCCTGATACAATTCACGACAATGAAACGCGAAAAAAGGTGCTTCAAGAATTGCTTGCGACAACGGTTCAGTCAAAAATACCGTGGCGTCCATCCATAATCCGCCGTATTTTGCCAAGAGCGCGACACGCAACAAATCGGAGAGTTGTGTGCGGGTTATACTTCCTTTTCGGTGCTTTTGCATAATATAATCCGGCAATTCCACATAATCGTGCATATTGTCGGCGGTGATAACGCGTAGCTCATAATCGGGACAATATTTACGGATTGATTCAATACATTTTTTAACCACCGGCGGCAAATTTTCCTCACCCTGCCACCAGCAAGTCCAGATAATCTTCGGAGCAGCGGTCGGCGCTTCCTCTGCCGCAATTGCATCAAGCGCATACAAATAACGACTTAAATACTTTTTTTCCGCCTCGCAACGCAGTTGCTTAAACTTGGCTTTGCGCTCTGTTTTATTTTTATAACGTAAGGTCGTGAACAACCGCAGCCAAAGCACATAAAGCTTAACTTTCAAAAATGCCGTACGGCGCAAGCAAAAATCAATTATATTCTTCATTTTATTATCTGCAGACGTTATTCGCTATGCATATCATATACACCGCGCAAAAAATAGCAAGCAACGATTGCTATTAATGCAAAGGAAAAATTATTATTTTTCTATACTATAGCGAATTTTTCCGCAACCGACACCGCCGCCCGTTTGCCGGAAGCAACCGCTTCCACCGCCGTAGAGCCGCCGTTTACGAAATCGCCGGCATAAAAGATATTTTCGGCCTCATTCAGCTCTTCCGCCCGCGTTGAGCCGAGTGCCGATATCAGCAGCGACAAGCCGAAACGCGCCACTTCCGTATGCGGTACGTCTTGCAACCGCCCCTCCTCATTAAACTGCGTTTTGCAAGTATATATTGTCAGCATATCGTCGACTTTTTCAACTTTGGTAACCCGCGTCATGGTGGTAATATCGACCTGTTTTTCCAGCAAAGAACTTCTTTCTGCCGGAGTTATCCGCATATCGCTCAGACGCCGCCGCACAAACATTTCAACATGTTTTGCCCCGCTATTTGCCGCCGTTATTGCACAATCCACCGCCGCCGCACCGCCGCCGATAATTCCGACATGGCCGGTTGCCGCATATTGTTGCGGATTCTTCAGATAATCGGTATAATCAACCATCCAATATTCGCCGTCAATCCCGAGCGTACGGCTTTTTTGTTCGCCCGGCGCCGCAATCACTGCGTCAAAACCTTGTTGCAACAAAGAATTATAATCGGAAATCGGTGTATTCAAGCGTATTTCCACCGCTGCATTTTCACTCAAACGTTGCCACTCATGCGCAATAATTTCCCGCGGCAGTCGTTCCATCGGAATCATATTCAAAGCGCCGCCGACCGAACTTTCACGCTCAAACACCGTCACGGCAAAACCGTATTTTATCAACTCTGCCGCCGCCCCGATTCCGGCCGGACCGGCTCCCACAATCGCCACCCGTCGACCGTTAGCGGCTGTTTTTCTAACCCGTTCTGCTGTGCCGTCTTCTCTCATCCGGCGCATAATTTCCGCCTGCACCGCCGGAATCCGTATCGGCATATCGATATGCTGACGTAAACAGGCGCGCATACAAAACTTATCCGGACAAATCAAACCGCAGGTTTCACCCAGCGGATTTTGCGCAAAAATCAACGCTCCCGCCCGTTTGATATTCCCTTCTTTGGCCGCGGCAATAAAATCGTGCGGCGAACACTTGACCGGACATGCCTTTTCACATGGTTTGGCCGGACATTGCAAACATTTTTCCAACTCGGCGGAAAACTGGGCTTTATTCAAATACGGCTTGGACACGGCAGACCTCCTTTTTTTATGTTTGTTATGATTTAAGCACAAAAAAACAAAAAAAACACCTAATATTTTCGCTTTTCAGATTGTATTTAAGAAAAAAGGCTGTATGATAAGGCCAAACAGGTATATAACTGAAATGAATAAGCAGTGGCTAAAAGACATTATCAAATCTTCCGCCGCCGAAAAGTTAATCGGCAGTTTTGCTTATTATTACCTGAAATTTGTCGGCTTAACCACCCGTTGGAAATCGGTTACCGGTGTTAAAGAAACCTACGAAACTTTGCAAAAAGACGGCAGCATCATCGTTATCGGTTGGCACGGACGCACCCTGATTATGCCGTATTTCTGGAACAAAAGCAGCAAACTCAATGCGTTGGTTTCGCCGCACCGCGACGGTCGGATGATTATGTATATCTTAGAAAAATTCGGCATCGGCCATATCAGCGGTTCCAGCGATAAAAACGCCAAAGAAGCCGCGCTCGAATTAATGCAGAATCTCAAAGACGGCAACAGTATCGCCATTATTCCGGACGGGCCGCGCGGGCCGAGTATGGAACTGACTATGAGCCCGCTTTTTTACGCACAAAAATCCGGCAAACCGATTTTAGGCATAACTTACAGCATTGCCGGATCCATCGTTGTCAACAAAAGCTGGGATGATATGCTGATTCCGCTGCCGTTTCATAAAGGCAAATACGCCATTACGCCGCCGGTCTATATTCCGGCAGACGCCACTCCGGAACAGCTTGAAGAGTACCGCCAAAAGATTGAAAACGATTTGAATGAGCTGACCTGGAAACTTGACAAGGAAATGGGCTTGCCGTATATTCAAAAAGGCAAACGGCCGCGCAAAAGCCGCAAAGAATTATATGAGGAACAACATAAAGGAAAATAGATGTTTATAGGTCTTTACAATACCATGATTCGCGTTTTATACCCGATTGCCATTCGCCGCTACATCGAAAAGCGTAAAAAAATCGGCAAGGAAGATGTAAAGCGTTTTAACGAGCGTATCGGGCGGCCGACCAAAGAGCGGCCGGAAGGACGGTTGGTATGGTTACACGGCGCTTCGGTCGGAGAATCCATCTCCATGCTGCCGCTGATTAACCGCCTGCTCGAGCTTTATCCCGACATTCATGTTATGGTAACGACCGGCACCACCACCTCGGCCGAAGTTATGGCAAAACGTCTGCCGGAGCGCGCTTTCCATCAATATTTGCCGATTGACAATCCGGTGTTTACCACCCGTTTTGTACGCCATTGGCAACCGACGATTGCTTTGTGGTTTGAATCGGAATTTTGGCCGGCGATGCTTTCGTCCATCAAGCGCCGCAACATTCCGCTGATTTTGATTAACGGCCGCATTTCCAACAAATCTTTCAAGCGTTGGCAACAGTTTGAATTTATCATCAAAGAGCTGCTGGACTGCTTTACCGCCTGCCTCGGACAATCGGAAGAAGATGCCTATCGTCTGCGCATTTTGGGGGCTAAAGATGCAATGTGCCTCGGTAATTTGAAATACGCCGGACTGCCGATTCCGGTGGATCAGGAAAAGAAAGCCGAAATTTTGCGGCAAATCGGCGAGCGTCCGCTATGGCTCGTAAGTTCCACTCACAGCGACGAAGAATTTAAAATCGGCCGCTTTTTGAAAGAATTGCAGCAAAAACATCCGGGACTACTGACTTTGATGGCACCGCGCCACCCTAATCGCGGAGCCGAAATTAAGGAAAAATTGCAAAAGGATTACGAACTTAATGTTGCTCTACGCTCGGCCGGCGAGCCGATAACTGCCGAAACCGACGTTTATGTGGCGGATACCATCGGTGAAATGGGTATATGGTACGAAATCGCGCCGATAGTATTTATCGGCGGCTCGCTCATTCCGCACGGCGGCCAAAACTTTATGGAACCGTCGCGTTGTCGTGATGCCGTTATTGTCGGTCCGCACATGCATAACTTTACCGATGCGATGAACCGTGCCAAACACGCCGACGGTATCATCCAAGTCAACGATGTGTTGGAACTCATCGATATGGTTGACCAGCTTTTGAGCAATCGTGAATTACTCGAGGCCAAGCGCAGTCTGGCTTATAACTGGGCCACCAGTGAAGCCAAAGTTCTGGACGGCATTGTGGAAAAAATTCAAGGATACATGGTTAATGAAGACTCCTAAATATTGGCAATCCAATTCTCTTATTTCCAAGTTGCTGACACCGTTCGGCAAACTTTACGGAGCCGCTACCCAGCTTCGACTCAAGTTGCATCAGCCGCGCAAAACTTCCGTACCGGTAATTTGTGTCGGCAACATAACTGCCGGTGGAACCGGCAAAACCCCGGTATCTATATCCTTGGCCAAAATGCTGGCAACCGCCATGTACCATCCGATTTTCATAACTCGCGGCTACGGCGGCAGATTGCAGAATATTTTGGTAAACAACAAGAAACACACGGCTCAAGATGTCGGCGACGAACCATTGTTGCTATCGGAACAAGCGCCGGTTGTGGTAAATGCCGACCGCTATGCCGGCGCCGAATTGGCGGTCAAGGAAGGAGCCGACGTTGTTATAATGGACGACGGTTTCCAAAACCCGACCTTGCATAAAGACTTATCTTTTCTGGTGTTTGACGGACATTACGGTATCGGCAACGGCAAGATTATTCCGGCCGGTCCGCTGCGTGAAACGCTTGAAGACGGCGTTAAGCGTGCCGATGCCATGATTATTTTAGGCAAGGATAAACATGACTTGGTTAAACGGGCTAAATTGCCGGTGTTTTTCGGACATACCGAGCCGGTACAAACCACCGTCAGCGATGCCAATATTTTAGCCTTTGCCGGCATCGGCAACCCGCAGAAATTCTATCATACCTTAAAACAACAAGGCTTTAATGTGGTTGAAACGATTGATTTCCCCGACCATCATTTTTATACCGCTACCGAAATTGAAAAAATTTTGCAAAAAGCTAAAGAGATAAATGCCGAAGTTTATACCACCAGCAAGGATTTTGTTAAAATTCCGACACTGTATCACAAAAGTATAAATATGCTTGAAGTGGCGGTTGTTTGGGATAAACCGGAAGAATTGCTGAAATTCATTGAAGGTCAAATCGGCAAAGAATAGACAAATTAAACTTTACAAAACACCTTTTTTATGTTTTAATTCAACTACAAATCTATTTTTAAGTTGAATCATTAAAATATAATTATATGACTGCAAAAAGACTTTCCGAGTTTGTCAGCCATAAAACTTGGCTTTGGCAAAGGGTGTTTCGCAATTTTTATGCCGGAATACACCAACTGTTTGACGTTATGGGTAAGACCGATTTGCAAATATCGACCATTATCCGCTTGTGCCGCAATGTAGATGACCTCGACGAGTTGTGGGATTTGGCAGAAATGCTGGATGCCTACGAAGACGAAATCCTCGGTACGATTCAGGATATTCGTTTTTGCAAACCGATCCCGTGGCAATATGATTTTTTGGAAATCGTTTCTGCCGCAACTCCGATGCCGATTGAGAAAACGCTCGATTTGGAAACCATTGCCGATTCCTACTGCGCCGCATTGATGCAGAACGATTTTGACGTCTTCAAGCTGTTTGCCCGCTTGGATAAAACCTACGGCAAACTCTATGCTTCGGCGGCTCGTAAAGAAATTCTGCTTCGTCGCAACCTTTCGCTGGTATTGGAAAACAGCTTTTCTCGGCGGTTCGGCGATGATGTTTCTGCGTTCAACAGCCGTGAGCTGGTAGACTACTATCTGCCGCGTTGCGGCATTAAGGGTCTGACTCAAGCCCTGAAAGCGGCCAGAACGGAGGAGATTAAACTCACTCCGGAGGAGCGCGCCTGCTTGGGATACTCCTATTACTCGCCGTTTTTCTGCGATGCCATCGAGCTGCGTAAGCAAGTCCCCGGTTCCACCGTATTTGCCTGCGTCGAAGACCAGCTGAAAAACGAACAGGAGTATCGGCAAAACTTGCAAGAACATCTGCGCCAAACTAAAGACGAAAATGAAGAAGATGCCATTGACGACGAGTTGGAGCGCCGACATCATTTTCTCTTTATTGATCCGTTGGATCGTTGTCTGATTGACGTCAGGCTCGGCGATGTGGTGTACGCCAATGTGTATGTGCAAAGATTTACGGGAGACGATTTAAATAACAGTTTGCCCGATTTCATCCGCCTGCACAAAGGTTTACTCTACACGGTTGAATTTGTTGACGATTTTTCGGTGGTAGAATCCGCACAAGAATTCTTGAATTATTTCAATGCCGTCAAGGCTGCGATTATGCAAATCGAGAAACTCTGCACGGCCAATCCGCTGATGGGTTTGCACCCGATAATCCGTATGCAACACCAAAAGTTGGAGAAAGAATTGTCGCAATGCTACTATCTGTCTTGCAATATGTAAATTAAAGGTCCGTTGTTGATTGCAACGGATCTTTTTTATATTTAAAAACACCGTTCACTTTTTAAAAACACCGTTCAGGGTGCTCTGATACTGCTTATTCCAAATAACTGATATGCAACATCGTTACCGGTTTTATATCGGTGGCAGCATAAACTCGGCGACGAATTTGCCCGCGAATAAAATCTTCGAGCTGACTTCTGTTTTCGGTTTCCGTACATTTTTTTGCCGCCAACGGCCGTACTTTTTCCAAAATTTCATCGGCTAATTTATTCCACTCGTTTTCCTCCAAAATATCAATGGAACTCATTTGTAAATCGAGTAATTCATTGCCTTTAATCACTACGCTGATAAACAGCGAGCAGTTATATGCGATACGTCGTCTATTCTTAATCAGCTGTGAGCCGAGCGGCACCGCGCGTCCCCGATCCCAACCCAAAATATCGGTCGGCACATTTTCGATGCATTCGATATGCTTATCTTTAAGCAGACACAAATCGCCGTTGCGCGTGGAGAAAACTTCATTAATTCCGCAACTGAGCGCAAATCTCTTATGTTCACGAATAAACTTTTTATCGCCGTGCACCGGCAATACAATCGCCGGCTTCAACAACTCATACATCCGCTTCAAATCAGTCTTGGTCGGGTGCCCGGAAGTATGCACCAAATCCGTTTCTTCGGTAATAATCGTCGCTCCCTGCTCCGCCATTTTTTCCTGCATACGCTCGATTTTGCCTTCATTGCCCGGAATAATTTTGGAAGAAAAAATTACCGTATCGTTTTTATCGAGCTTCACATATTTGCTTTCGCCGTTGGCAATCAGGCTCATCGCACTGCGATAATTAGCTTGCGAACCGGTGCAGATATACATCACTTTGTCGCTCGGAATATCCTTGCCTTCTTCAATCGAAAACACCTTCGGCAAGTCGGCAAAATAGCCGCAATCGCGCGCAATCTGAATATTGGTCATCAGCGTACGCCCCAGCAACACCGGTGTCCGATTCGCCGCCACCGCCGCCAAAATCAGGCTCTCAAGCCGCACCATGTTGGAGGCAAAACAGGTTACCAACAACCCGCCCTCTATTTGCGGCACCATTTTGATTAAGTTTTCGCGCACATCGGATTCGGATGGCAATTTTACATCCAACATAACATTGGTAGAATCGCAAACCAGCATATCTACCCCTTCGGCAGCAATACGCTTTAAGGCCGCAAAATCCGTCTGCACCATAGAAAGTGCTTCGTCATCAAAGCGCCAGTCGGTCGCATGCATAATATTACCGTATTTGGTGCGAATAGCCAAGGCACAAGTTTGCGGCACGGTATGCGCCACCGGTATAAATTCCACGCTGAAATTTTCCACCTCTACCACTTTGTTTTGATTTACCGAAATCAGCGGCACCGTATCCGCCATTTTAAATTCATTCAAGCGCTCTTTAATCAATCCGAGTGTAAAATCCATCGCATACACCGGACATTGTAAATGCGGCCAAATTTGCGCAATTGCTCCCAGATGGTCTTCATGCCCGTGCGTAATAAATAAACCCTCAATATCGTCTTTATACGCATCTAAAAATTCCGGTGAAGCATAAGCCAAATCCATCCCCGGATATTCATCCATCAAAAAACCGTAACCGGCATCAACCACAATCATTTTACCGTCGCAGACATACACGTACATATTCATTCCGATATCATCGGCTCCGCCGAGCGGCAAGAAATATATCCCTTTTTCCTTAAAATCAGCCATTTTTTCCCTCTATATAAAACACGTCACCAGCTAAAATTTTTTGTTTCTTATCTCCGATTCGCAAAATCAAATCGGCATTTTCATCAATTCCTTCAAAAATTCCTTTTTGTACCTTATCATTTTGCCGTACCGTGATTTTTTCACCGATACCTTTGGCATTTTGCAACCAATCAAGGCGCAACTCAGTAGCATCACGCTTAATATTTTTTGCAAACGCCGGCAGATATTGCCGCAAAAAATCTGCGGCGGTTACGGTGATTCCCGCTTCCCGCAACGATGTTGTCGGATACAACATTTCCGCCGAATTCGGGCTCTGCGCCGTATTAACGCCGATACCGACAATCATATATTCTCCGGTGCTCTTTTCCAACAACATTCCGCTAACCTTGGCATTATTTATCAATACATCATTCGGCCATTTGATTTGCACCATCGCTTCCGGCGCAAAAAAGCGCACGGTTTCCACCAAACCTAGTGTTGCCGCCATAATCAATTTTCCCAATTCCTTGAGCGGAAATTCGATTAACAGCGAAAAAAACAAATTGCCCTCCAGACTTTGCCATTTTCTGCCGCGCCGACCGCGTCCGGCCGTTTGCCTGTTTGCCGTTATTACCAAACGTTTTCCCGCCGTATCGGCATATTCGGCGGCCGTATCGTTGGTACTTTCAACTTCGGTGAATTGCAAAATTTCAAAACCGGAGATTATCATAAAAACAGCGCCTCCAACATCGTCCTGAAGCCGAAAATCAAATAACGCGGCTGCAACGCAATTACAATCATCAGTGCCGTACTGAGAAAAATTGCCGTGTATATTCCGGCATCTGCTCGGTCAAACGTGGTGCGTTTATCTTCAAAATACATGGTGCGCACAATTTGCAAATAAGCGTAGCCGAGTACCGTCATCATCGACAACAGATAAATCAACTGATAGAAATGATGATGCAGTGCCAAATAATTCAATGAGGAGAACACCCCCAAAAATCCCAGAAACGGCGGCAATCCCAGAAGTGAAAACATAAATATCAGCAACACCGCCGAAATATACGGCCGTTTTTGCGCCGCACCTTCAAATTCGCTGAGCATAAACAGATATTCGCCTTTTTTCTTTAAACCAAACAGGCAAATACAAATACCGTACATTGTCAGCAGATATACAAACAAATAAACAAATCCGGAATTAACCGCGTTTAAAGTAAATTTACGTAAAGTGAGCAACACTATTCCCAAATGGCACACCGCACCATAGGCAAAAATTTTGCGAATATTCTGCCCGCTGCAGGCACCGATTGCCCCGATACCCACCGAGAGCAACGCCACCGCCATATAAAACAGCCTGAGCTGCCCCAGAACAGGTTCCAAAACGTTAACGTTAAGCTGAATAAAACCGCCCCAAACCGCACTCAGCGGCACACACAAAAAATAAGCAAATACCGGCAAAGTTGTTCCGCCGAGAATCTCCGTAGAGCAAAAATGCAGAGGGGCCAAACCGAGCAGTAATATAAACACCGCAACCGTCATACCTACCGCCGTAAACAACAGCAGATCATTTTTACCGATTTCAAGTGTAGTACGCAGATTCGTATACATCAGCGAACCGCTTTTTTCATAAAAAATAACGGCGGCCACAGCTAATAAAATCATCCCGATAATTGCCGTAAACAAATATAATTTGTTGCCGAAATCGACCTCTTTCTTGCCGATATTTTGCTTAAGCAGAACATAATTACTGATCAGCAAAGTAGCGCAACAGCCGGCAGTCAGGGCAAAATTGACGGAACTTATCAACAAACTGCCGCTTAAAACCGTTAAAAACAGACAGCCGCAGAAAATATGCGCTGGTAAATTCATCGAAACAAACCATTTACGCGTCGGATAAAACAATGCCATAGCCGCGCCGTAAAGCATACAATCAAACAATAACGTAAATTTATTGCCTACCGTCAGCCCTACCACCGTTGTTTTGTTATAAAAGATAACTGCCAACACAAAGCTCAGCAGCAACATAATCCGGCTGAAACGAAAACAGCCGTAGGCATCATCTTCATCGCGTTCGCCGAACATAAGCACCAAAAGTGCTATCAACAGAACCGTTACAGGCGAAAAATAAATCAAACTCTCTAACATTTCGCCTCCTTAAAACACAAACCACAACGGATTGAAAAACGATAAAAACAACAGGATAATCAACACAAAGAAAAATCCGGTCTTTCTATCCGAAATATCTTCTATATCATTTTCCGCAACATAGGTCTGCGACAAATTGCGCATCATAAACAACTCATAGACCAAAGATGTTGCAATCAGGGTTATTGCCATCATCACTCCGATACCGATGGCAAAATTTTCTCTGAACAGAGCCGAAATCAACACAAAGTTATTCCAAAACATCGAAGAAATCGGCAAACCGACTGCAACCAACACGAAAAACGTGAATAAACGCGCCAATTTCGGCATATATGCCAATATTCCGCGTGAAGCATAATCTTCTTCCTCGGCCGCATTTTCGGCATCCATTTCCAAAACCGTCAGTGCCGAATTCACAATCACAAAAATAAACAACGAATAAGCAATATTCTTTTCATATTCGGCCGGCAACAACACAATAACCAACAAAAACAGCAGATAATATACCGCCGAATACGAAAACAGTTTCGGCAAAAATTCGCGAAACGAAACTCCGATAAAGGCCACAAACAACATAGTCATCACCCCGATTAAATCAATAATCGGCACAAATGCGTCCATACTTTCCGGCACTGTTTGTTCCCAAAACCGCATAAATCCAAGCAAACCTGTCAGCGGCATTAAATTGGTAATAATATATACCACCGGATTTTTAGAGCTGGTGCAAACCAACGACAACCAATAGTGGCACGGCCAAATCGGAATACGCGATAAAAATGCCAAACTCATCGCCAACCACAAAACCAACGCGATTCGATATGGCATTTTAGCCGCGGCAAGTTCGGCCATACCTATGTTTCCGAGATGATGACGATATATAACGATTGTGGCAATCAAAAACAGCAGCGTCCCCACAAAGTTCAGCGCAAAATACAGGTAAAGCGTCGAACTTTTTTTAATGTTGCCGAACAATCCCACCAGCATAAATACCGGTACCACCATACCGGCAAAAAACAGATAAAACGACAATACATCGCGCGCCAGAAACAACCCCGTAATATTCCAAACAAAGGCCAAAATCAACAACAGCATCGATTTACTTCGGCGTTGATGCGGCGGTAAACCAATCATCCCGATTAAAATGCTCAGATAAACACCGAACAGCAAAATCAGCGACAACACATCCGCCCCGAATCCGAGTTCGATATGCGAAGAATGTAGCCACGAATAGGTATATTCTGCCCCGACTTCAGCCGGTAAATGCATCACTCCGGAAAGCAACCGCAACACCACGGCAATACTGGAAGCCAAAGCAAAAAGCGCGGCATTAAACGCGTTGTTTTCGTTTTTTTGCGCCATCATAACGAACAACCCGCCCAACAGCGGCAAAACCAACAGCAATAATAGCAAATCAGCCATTGTAGCCTCCTCCCGCCAAGTAAGAGTACCACAACAAACCAATCATAACCAACACAATCGTCAAACCGCCGAGCAACGGCTTGGTATGAATTTTACGAAACATCCGCAGACAAACGTGCGACCCACCGACCGCTGTTCCCAAAACAACTTTATCCAAAAACAGTCGGTCAATCAATAACCAAAAGACTCTCCCGCATAGGCGAACCGACTCGATAACAACCTGATAAACCCGATGCAATACATCGCCCTTTTGCAGAAAGCGCACTTTATAAAAGTAAGCGGTTTTCCATAAAAGCGGACATACAAGCAACAAAGCAAAAACCGCAGGAGCCGCCCATAATGCCGCATTTCTCCATTGTGCCCGATACAACAAACCGCAGCACAACACGGTCAACTCCAAAAATATGCCCCACTTAAAAGTAATATCGTGCTGAACGCCGGAATAACGTTTACCCTTATAAAAAAATATTTGTCCGATAACCGCAGCCGTCGAAACCGAAAACAGTCCGGCAAACAACCAAATACAGCGACAATTTTCCTGATTATACATCAGTGTCAACGTATTAGCCATAGCCGCTGCCATCAACAATAAAATAAATGCCACCGAAGCCAATCGTTTTTTATGCGTCAAACGCAATCGCATCATTTGCGACACGTTGCGGCAACGATTATTATAAAAATACAGCAAATACAACGCACTGATGAAAACGTACATTTCTATCAACAAATATGTAAAGTTCGGAATCCAGGCAAAGCCGTAAAAACGCAGCAATTCAACCATCAGCGCCCAAAACGCGGTCTGCCAATAAATAACTTTGGCCTGAAAATTATTTACGATTATGCTGCCGATAAATGCCCAAACCAGCGTGACATAGCAGGCAATATCGGCATAAATGTTGAAATAATCGGAAATTCGCCACAGCATATTGAATTTCAGAAGCAAAATCAGCGCCGCCATCGGCGAGGAAAGCAGCAACACGTTCTGCATCCGATGAAAACGGATATCCTTGAGCGCCATATTACCGATTTGAAACACGGCAAAACCGAGTTTGGTAAAAATTGCCGTCAGACCGGCCAATGCCGCAAAATCCGCATGAAAACCGATTTGCCTATAGCGCAATATCTCCTTAATATCAAGCGAATCCACCCGCGAATTGATAAGAGCCAAAACCGAAAACAATACCATATCCGCAACCATATTAAGCAACATATACGGTTGCGCCGCCCTGATATCTTTAATCATAAACAGCGCTAAAATATCCACAATAAACAGTGCAGAAATCAATTGCACAAAGTTGTTACTGGTAATCAGTATAATCAGCGCCGCCAAATTAAAAATCAGCAGTGACGAATATGCGCTTTTACGCTCCTCTGCCCGAAACAACACATTATGCAGACAACCCAGCAACGTAATCAAAAAACACGGCAGAACCAACGCATAATTATACGGATTTGAAATAATATCAAACTTCAAATCCCGTCCCGGTGAAGTATTCCACATAAAAGAAAACGAATGTTCCACCGCGCTCAGCATGCCGTCGCAAAAATTGGCAAACACCAAAAAAAGAGATGCGAAAGTTACAAAAGCAAGAACTTTATCAACTTTCACACCAATTTTTATACTACTGAAAATCCCGATACAAAATAAAAGGAGTACCGTATAAGCAATCATAAATAATCTGTCTCCGCTTATGAAAGAATCAGATTATTAACATCTTTAACCAAACGCACAGGTACAATATACTCTCTTTCCACATCGTCATTTTCTATTTCCACAACCAAAATTTCGGAAACAGACTTCAACGGATTGCGCGCACCGTCACTGATATGGCGAAAGGCCACGGAGCTCTCTTGAGAACGGTATAACAAAGCGGTATCACCGCCGTCATAAATAAAGCGCGGATTTTCCGGACCACCGACGCGGCTATCCATCATCAACATAATTTCGCCTTTTGCGTTTTGCAAAATACTGTAACGGCCTTTTTGGCCAACTTCATTACTCAGAGCCATATTTAACCTCATAAATTAAATAATAGAATCACATTTTGGATGCAATATAACACATAATTATTAATAAATAAACACAAATTTCACTTTTTTAACTTTTTTTTATTTTTTCTATTGACTCGATTAATTTTATCTTTTATAAGCATACTCGATTCAAATGAGTTCGTAGCTCAGTCGGTAGAGCATTTGACTTTTAATCAAAGGGTCGCGGGTTCGAATCCCACCGAGCTCACCAACAAAAGGAGGCCGCCTTGCGCGGTCTTTTTTTTGTTGGTTTGAGGTCGCGGATGAGAACCCGCGAAATCGGGTTCGACGCCAAGCGAAAGGCAGACGATAGTATGCCGGTCGCCACAGGCGATGAGCGCAGAAAGTCGTGAGGAGCACCGCGACGAAGGACAATCCCACCGAGCTCACCATTATAAAATAAGGCTTTCAGCGATTTTGTTGAAAGCCTTATTTTTTTATCTGTATACCTATTATACACTAAATTATGAAAGTGGCTAATTTATTATCTCCGGCTTATATTAAATCGTTTGCATCCGGGACGGTGCTACACTGGTGCTACATTTTAGACGGTTTATATAAAATAACGCTTGATTTTGTCAAAAATATATGTTATGAACGCAAACGTTATCTTTTATTATTTACAAAACCATTTTTGCTTATGAAGAAAAAAACAATTTCCGAGGTGAATCTCAACTCTCTGGTTGCCAATGCCAAGGCCGACAAAGTAATCAAATCTTTGCTCAAAGAGTATCCGAATTTTCCGGTAGATGAGGTTATTGTCGCAGAAGTACAACTCCGCAAGATCACTCTGAGCCAATCGCCCTTCGATGCTCCCGCAGGCAAGCCGTTTTATGCGTTTGCCAAGCGCGCCGGTCAAGAATGGACTGCTCTGGTTGATTTGGCCAGTGGCAAGGCTGCGTTGATACCGACTGCCATCATCTCGTCCACCGTCCCCGTAACCGGAAGGTTTAAAATCGACGGTACGATATACGATGTCAGGGATACCATGAACGGCCAACCGCGTTATCGAGTTTGCGGCTCCGAACATAAGCCCCGTGCCAAGGCTGTTCTCAAGCGTCGTTTGATGGATATGGCACATGACTTGTTCCGAGTGCGCATCAACCTATGATAGAGTTTCTATTTATCAGTTTGATCGGCATACCTATTTCGGATGCTCCCGCACCGCCAAAATTGCCGCCATTACCCGAAAACATCATGGGATTGCCGGCCAGAAAGGCAGAATTGGAAGATGCCGATGACCAAAACATATCAAATATGTTGAAGTTCAAATTATCCAAGGGCTTTATTGAGAAAACGAGCCAATCGACTCCGCTTCCCAAAGCCGACAAAGCTAAGAAACAAGGTATTACCCGCCGCGGAAAGCGTAACAAATGAACGTAAAGCGCACTCAACTTAACGAGTGCGCTTTACGTTTTTTGAATGAGTAAATATTGAACATGCGCAAAATTTTGTGGATTTTAAATATTTTTGAGTTAAACTGTCGGCAACGGATATTTTTAAACAGAGGTTAAGATGAAAAAAATTGCCATTATCGGGGCGACCGCCGGCTATGGTCGCGAACTCTTGAATATATTGGAAGAAAACGGCGTTTCCGCCGATAATATTTTTGCAGTGGATACCGATTGTCCGCTCGGCACACAAATATCCTACGGCGAAGATGTAGATATGGATGTATATAATCTGCGTGACTTTGATTTCGGTTCGGCGCAAATTGCCGTGTTCTGTGTGGCCGAAGATTTAACCAAACACTATGTTCCGCGGGCTTTAGCCAAAGATGCGTTTGTTATTGATTGCTCGGGAACTTACGGTACCGACAGCGATGTTCCGCTTATCATATCCGGCATTAACGATGATAAAATAAAAGAAGCCACAAGAGGCATTATTGCCCTACCTTCACCACAAGTCACGCAATTAATGCTGCCGTTACAGGCCGTTATTAAGCGCTATAAGGTGAAGCGTATGGTTATCAACACATATATGGCAACCTCCGTATACGGTAAAGACGCTATGGACGAACTGTTTAATCAGACGCGCAAAATATTCATGAACGAGCCGATTGTTGATGACGAAACCGTATTCCATAAACAGGTGGCATTCAATGTTTTGCCGCAGGTCGGTGAATTTATCGGCGATGAAACCAAGCAAGAATGGGCGATGAACGTTGAAATTAAAAAGATTCTCGGTACGGATATCAAGGTTCATGCCAACTGCGCGATTGTGCCCGTGTTTATCGGTATCGGCGCGTTTGTAAACGTAGAGTGCGGCACCGAAGTCGATGTTGACGACATTCGCAACCTTATGCGAGATACCAAAGGCGTGGTAGTGTTCGATAAACATGTTGATTGCGGCTATGTTTCGATGAACGATGTTCAAAGCGAGAGCGATGTTTATGTCAGCCGCCTGCGTCAAGACGTTTCGGTTGAAAACGGTTTCAGTTTTTGGTCGGTAGCAGACGATTTGCGCGCCGGAACTGCACAAAATGCTTATGCGGTTCTGCAACTTATTTTGAAAAAATGAGGATATATAAATGAAAAAGAAGTTTTCTAAAATTTTATTTGTGCTTTCCGGCATATTATTCTTTTCTTTTGCATCGATAAATCAGGGATTCGCCGCAACAGGTGAAACACCCGAAGATGCTCTGACCGTCGATTTTATTGAAGGCTCAACGGATTTTGCCGATATTACCACGCAAATTGAAAAAATCCAACAGGGATTGTTGATTAACAACATATCCCCGCGCACCTTGGACGGATATGCATCTTATCTCAGCAAAACGGACAGTGCTCTCAGCGAAAATCGCAAAATTTTGGAAAAACAGGTAAAATTCATCCAAAAACAACTTGATGCCTTGGGAGAGGCCCCGCAAGACGGCGATGCCGAAGACGAAGTAATCGCCAAACAACGCGAAGAACTATCGCAACAATTAGCCGCTCAAGACCGCTTGCTCAAAGAAACCGATTTGCTTGTCATAAAAATGGAAGACCTGACCGTACAAGTTATCAATGTGCGCAACCAAACGGTTTACGGCGATTTGATGACCAAGCAATCGGCCATTATTAACCCGTTGGTATTCTTCAAAGGTTTGAAGGCTTATATCATTTTCTTTTGGGATATCGTAAAATCACCGATTGAATGGTATAATTCCATTCCGCAAGAGCAGCGTTCTTATACCTTGTTCAGCATCAGCGTGATGTTTGTGATTTTAATGATTGCGCTGGCTCTGGCAATTTTCTTAAAACGCTTTATTTTACGCAACTGGGGCTACAAAGCCGAAAACAAAACACCGTCTTTTAACCGCAAAGTTGTGGCGGCAATTGCCGTGGCCACTGCCCGCGGTCTGATTTTTGCCTTTTTGGTCGGTGGCTGTATTTTGTGGATGGTCAGCACCAAAATTTTCGGCGATACACTGTTAAATACGGTTTTGATGGTCTCGGCGTATGTCTGCCTGTTGGCCATTGCCGAAGCCACGGTTTCCCGCGTTACGTTTGCACCTAATTATCCGAACTGGCGTTTGGTAAATATTGCCAGCGAAAAAGCCACCCGTTTTACCCGCATGATTTTTACGTTTATTGTCGTCAATTCCATTGCGGCGATTCAGGTGGTGGTGGCGCAACACAGCGAATATTCGACCGAAACCGTGCATTTTGTGATGATGATGTCGAGTTTGGTTAAGGCCTTCTTCCTGATTTGGCTGGCCAAGATTTCGTTTGATACGTATCGTGACGAGTTTTGTGAAGAAAATCCGGAAAATACCGCGGATGACGAAGATACGCCGATTGACCACGGCTTTAAGATGATTCTGTTCAGCCATATTTTCTGCGTCGGTACTTTTGCGTTGTCGCTGTTCGGCTATCCGGAGCTCTCGCTGTTTATTTTCAATAATCTGATTATCTCGCTGATTTTGTGCGGTGTGCTTGAAATTGTCAGAAGATCCCTTATCGATATCATCAAACGCATTGTTATCGCCGGTCCGTGGCTTAAAAAATACAAAGGGCACAAGCGCCTGGTTGAAAAAATGGACTTTTGGTTGAAAGTTATCATCAATCCGACAATTATTCTTGTAGGTATCTTTATGCTTCTGAATTTGTGGGGCTTGCCTGGTGATTTTATGCTTTCGGCGGTTAAAAAGTTGTTATTCGGTTTCAAAATCGGCGGCATTCAGATTTCGTTAATTGCAATTGCCTTGGGTATCGGTGTATTCTTCGGTTCGCTGACGGTTATGCGAATCATTAAAAAACACCTGGCGGAGAATGTGCTGCCGAAAATCGATATGGACGACGGAGTTAAACACTCGCTGATTTCCGGCGTCAGTTTTCTCGGTTTTATTATTTCGGCTTTGTTGGGAATTATTTCTATCGGAATTGACCTCACTAACTTGGCATTCATCGCCGGTGCTTTATCCGTAGGTATCGGTTTCGGCTTGCAGGATGTGATTAAAAATCTGGTAGCCGGCGTCATCATCTTATTCGAGCGTCCGGTTAAGGTCGGTGACTGGGTAGTGCTCGGCGGAATTGAGGGAACCATTAAGCAAATCAATATTCGTTCCACCGAGTTGTTGAGCTTTGATAAAATGAGCGTGATTATTCCGAACGCAACCTTGATTTCTTCTTCCGTAACCAATAAAACTCACGGCGATTTCATGTCGCGGCAAAGTGTGGCTGTCGGTGTGGCTTACGGCTCCGATGTGGAAAAGGTAAAGAATATTCTGCTCGAATGTGCAAACGAGCATAAATTG
This sequence comes from Pseudomonadota bacterium, assembly GCA_918234285.1. Classification (GTDB taxonomy): domain Bacteria; phylum Pseudomonadota; class Alphaproteobacteria; order RF32; family CAG-239; genus RUG410. Next base: position 48,776 of record CAKJXZ020000022.1, read on the forward strand.
GTGATGAAAAATCCGGCGCCGTATGTATTATTCAAGGATTTCGGCTCCAGCAGTTTGGATTTTGAACTACGTTGCTATGTCAGAGATATCCGTAACGGTTGGACGGTTCCAAGCGATTTGCGTTACATGATTAATAAGCGCTTTATCGAAGAAGGCATTGAGATTCCGTTCCCGCAGGTGGTGGTTCACAAAGGCGACGAAGAGCCGACGGAACCGCAAGCATAATGAAATTGGAATATGCAAAAAATAATACTTGCAAAATAAAATAAAGTGTTTTATGTATATTCCTGTTATGCCGGTTTAGCTCAGTTGGTAGAGCAACGCATTCGTAATGCGTGGGTCGGGCGTTCGAATCTCCTAACCGGCACCAATAAAAGAACTCCTCCTTGCGAGGAGTTTTTTTGTTGGTATCGGGAGGGGAGAAGAACGCCCGAGGAGGGCGCTCGCAAATAAAAACAACCTCAAAATGTTGTTTTTATTGCAAGAGGCGCAGTTTTCTTAATAAGCAAGGAAAGCGACAGCGACCGCGGCGAATTTAGAAAACAAGTGACCGAAGCGAAGTTAGCGATTGCCGAATAAAATGAAGGCAGAGCTTACGGAGCAAGAACGACAAGGAGGCACCGGCAGACGAAAGTATGCCGGTCAGCATTGGCTGACAGCCGACGCAGGTAGCAAGCGTAGCGCCGC
>CAKJXZ020000023.1:0-1587 GCA_918234285.1 Pseudomonadota bacterium
CTACAATTACATCATTGACCCGATAAATCGGGTAACTGACCCGGAAACTTTGGAAGTTGATACTTCGGATGCCAGAATTAAACGTTACGACCCGTTGGTCGGTACCATTACGTACAGCTCCAACGATGAGTCGGTTTTGGATGCCGATGATTCACCGCACGGTATTTTCCATAAAGACGATGATGGCAATTACGATAACGATTACAGATTCGTTAAAGGTCGCGCCGTACGCTTGCTCGACGAGAAGCTGGTTCATAAGGAGGGTAACGAAACCATTACCGATACCAAGACGTTCTCCAAGAGAATATTAACTGGGACATCGGTCGTTCATAATGCAGAAACCGGTGAAGACGAAACTGTCAATAATTATACCGTTACGGATTACACAACCGTGGTTGACGGTCAGACCTTGACTATGAAAGACGGTGATACTTCCAATGTTGCGTTGAATGCGGCAGATGGCAGTGCAAGCTTTACCGGTAACACCACCATCGGCGGCTTAACCAAGCTGTCGGGCGGCGAAAATGCCGGTTTGCAGTTCGGCAATGACGGACAGAATGTTAAGAGCATTGTTAACAGCATTGATTATACTTTGACATCCGACCAGAGGAAAGAGCAGTTGGCCACGGCGGAAGCGGTAAAGACGGCATACACGGCCGGCGATGGTATTTCCATTACCAACGGTGTAATTACCAATACGCAAACCAGTGCTGAGTGGGGCAATATAACCGGCACGTTATCAAATCAGACCGATTTGCAAAATGCCTTGGACGCCAAATTTGATAAGGCAAATATAGTAGTAACCGATACCGAACATCCGGTTGCCGACGATTCTAAAGTATATTCCAAGGCAGTGGCAGATGCAGTCTTTGCCGAGAAACAGGGCTGGCTTGATCGTAAAATCGGTATGGAATCCGGCAATATGGAAGATAAACCGTTTAAGACGGCCTTTACCGGTGCGCACTATATCGACGGTGACAGTAGCAGTCTGACATTGACCGGCGCGATTATGAATTTAGACGGTCAAATTTATACCAACGAAACCGCCATCAACACCTTGAACGGCGACATTGAAACTTCCGGTTCGGTAGCAAAATCGATTAAAGACAATGCAGCCTCCACCGGCACTTATAACAGCACGGTAAACTACGACAGCAATACCATCGGCGGTGCGATTAAGGCGTTGCAAGGCACGGCCGGCAGTGCGTTACAAACGTTGACGATAAACACTAAGGGAGCAGAAGCCGGAGTAAGCAAGAGCGGGACGACGGTAGATATTACGACGGTAACGACGGCGAGTAAGACGGATAATGCTCCGACCAGTACTGATACGAACAGTATATTCTATCAAGATCCTGATACCGGCACAGCGACGGATTATGACAACGATGCCAAGCTGATTACCTCGGGTGCAGTACGTGAACTCGACGGCACGTTGGTACACATAGCCGGAGATGAGGCCATTACCGGTGTTAAGACGTTCAGTCAGACGTTAACCGGAGATGATGCCGGCACGTATACCATGGGCTTGAATGGCAAAACATTTAGCGTTAACAATGGCAGTGCAACACCGAAATTCTCGGTTGA
>CAKJXZ020000024.1:0-84353 GCA_918234285.1 Pseudomonadota bacterium
GGTTTAACCGAACTGCCGGACTTATCCAAGGTAACGGTAAAAGGAAATTTTATTTGCTATGGTAATCAACTAACTTCTCTGACCGGAGCACCGCGAGAAGTCGGCGGAGTTTTTTATTGCAACGACAATCAACTTACCACCTTGCAAGGAGCACCGCAAAAAGTCGGCGGAGATTTTTATTGCAGCTACAACCAACTTACTTCCTTGACCGGAGCACCGCGAGAAGTCGGCGGAAGTTTTCGTTGCAACGACAATCAACTTACCACATTGGAAGGAGCGCCGCAAGAAGTCGGCGGAGATTTTTATTGTGACAACAATAAACTTACTTCATTACAGGGAGCACCGCGAGAAGTCGGTGGAGATTTTCGGTGCTACGATAATCAACTGACCACCTTACAAGGAGCGCCGCAAGAAGTCGGCGGAGATTTTTGGTGCTGCAGTAATCATCTGACTACCTTACAAGGAGCACCGCAAGAAGTCGGCGGAAGTTTTCGTTGCTATAAAAACCAACTTACGTCCTTGACCGGAGCACCGCAAGAAGTCGGCGGAGATTTTGAGTGCCACTACAATAAGCTTACTACCTTGACCGGAGCGCCGAAGGAAGTCGGCGGAGATTTTAGTTGCAGTAAAAATAATGACTTATTATCTTTATTCGGATTGCCTCAAATGTCGGATGATAAAAGTATATACTGCGACAATGATTTGATGGAAAGATATAATTGCCCGAAGGCGGCAGATGTAGGCGGCAATTATTATATTAAATATAAAGATTTGATTGAAAGCGCAAAGTATCAAAGCGAGTTATCCGTCTATAAAATTCGGCAGAAAAAGCATGAGGAAAATAAGGTTAATCAAGCGCAATTCAAGGCCGGCTATGCCGCATTCAAAAAGAAATTTAAGCCGTCCGAGCGCGAAGAATAAAAATATTACGGTATATCATTCTTGACAAAAATCGCAAAATACACTAATATTGGTGCAAGAGGACAGAGATGGATTTTAAAAACAAAATTCGCAAATATTTTAAACGTTATCGGGTACCGGCGCTGGCCGCACTAATATCCGGTTTTTCCGTTTTGGGCGGATTTATGTTTAAGCCGAATTCCGCCAAGCCGGTAAAAAATGCGCCGAAAATCGCAAAAGTTGCTGCATCGCAAACCGAACCGCAGCACGTTAAAAATCCGGTATTGAATATTACTTATCGTACCGATACATTGGAACACGCGCCCAGTACTTTGCTTTTTTACAGCCGCGGTTCGATTACGCGCAATTATGTTGAAAACAACAACAGTTTCCGTATGCAGCTGCCGTATTTTGCGCATGAAAATTGGCATCATCACAACTACCTTATCGGTTATCGCACGCACTATTATTTTACACCGGTGGAATATTATAAGCTGTGTATGCACGATGAAATTTCCGCCAACATTGCCGCGGTTTTGACGGCACGTTACGAATATTTGGCCGCGCCGACCAAGGCCGAGCGCAAAGCCGTGATTAAGCGCTATAAATCTACTTATTTGCGTTTTTATTTTGCGGAAGTTGAAAAAGGCAAGATTAATCCGGAACGGCGCGATAAAAAGCATTTTGACGCCGAAATGAGCTTTATTGCCAACGAAACGCAAAAAATGTGGTTGCAGAGATATGCGGCACACTATGCACCGCGCACCTATCGGATGTTGCAGCGTTATGTTGCCCGCAACGGATTGGTTGAAGACAGTAAAAAAAGTTACAGCTACGTACTTAATAAGATGTACAACATCGGCGGGGTTAATTTTGCCGAGTATATGAAAGAAGACATCAACACGGCCGATGATAAAGTCAGATTGGCCGAGCAACTGCGCAAGGTTAAGAGTATGCGTTTCGGTGGAATCGATATTATGAATCACGTCAGCGATTCATACAATCTGATGGAAAAAGTAAGCGCCGAAAATACCACGGAAGCTTTTCAGAATTTATTGGTTGCGGCGAAACTTAAATATATGTTGCAGGATAAAACCGCCAAACAACTGGAAGATAATCCGCAACTGGTGAATTTATGCTTTGTTAAAATAATGAATCAGGTTCGCGCCGACAAAACCTTTAAAGAAGCGGTTATCAATTATCCGATGATTGCTGATAATCGCGTCAATTTAAACCGCGACGATAAGACAGATATCGCAGCAATCAGACAGATGTATCAATTTAAGGGGGTGGACTTGTTATCGCTGATTTCGAGTTATAAACAAGAAGCCATGCCGATTCGCCGGATGGAAGATCTTTGCACTTTTGGAAATTACGGACTTGATTTTATTTCGGCAACGGAAAATGACCGTATTGATGATTTATTTGATGAGCATACGGCTTTTTCGCCGTTTTTGCCGGATGTTTCACAAAAGGAGGCTTCTTCGTTTACGAAAAATCATATCAGCGCACCGCAAAACCTAAGGATTCCGAATTTGCACGAACCGATTTTGACGGCGGCAACGGCCGATGATTATTTTCAGATTCTGCAATGTATGCGCGAATTTGCAAGCATTCCGCAAGTCCTAAAAGAGTGTAATACCGCGGCGCAGAAAAAATTTTTACGCGAGCACCCCGAATATACCAAACAAAATGCAAAATAAAATCCGTCGAGCTGTTAACTCGACGGATTTTATTATTTGTGATACAATTCGTAGATTTTTCGGGCGGTTGAGAATCGCGGGTCAAGCATGACCACTGCCTTGATTTCCGGCTGAAAGTCCCACTTGGTGCAGAACCTACATAAGAGATTGATGTAGTTCTGACTAGCAAATGTTTGTGTCGGCTTTGTATAAATGGAAACGAGCTTTCGCTGTAATTCCATATCCTCATGGTCGCCGATATTGGCGATAAACATATCCGTTAATTCCGGATAGTGCTCAATATAGGCCAACACATCATTGAACTGATAGAAATCATTCACATGCTCGACAAACCAGGTATCCATCTCGTTGGAATCGCGGAAAATCAGGCTGCGCTTGTTCACTTTTTGAATCTTATTCCACAACTCGTTGTGCTTAGGATTATCCCGCAGTGACTTGTCCATTTCCGGTCGGTTGTAACTGTTTTTGGTAATACAGCTTTCCGCCGTCATGGGAGAATAATAATCACAGAGATGCTTTTCCTCTTCCTCCTCCTCGATTTCTACAATCTCGGGCTGCCGATTGCGACGCTTGAACCACACCGCCACTACAACGATTGCTACAATCGCTGCAATGAAGAATAATACCATTTCCATAATTGTAAAATTTTGTATCTTTAGATTACCATAAATTATACAAAAATCAACAAAAAAATGATTTAATTGAATTTAAGGGATTGTTTGAGGCAGAAAAAGCCTAAATTTTTACACTGACATCGAGAATGTTGCGGTCTTTATCGCGTCTATATTCCACATTATCCGTTAATTCTTTTACCAAATAAATACCCAAACCGCCGATATTTCTCTGTTCTGCCGTACCGGTTAAATCCGGAGTTTCGCGTTTTTGCGGATCATAAGCAACACCATTGTCCGTAAAGCACAGATGATATGAGCCGTCTTTAATATATGAATATATGCGCACCAAACCGTGCGAATGATAGGCATATTGCGCAACATTGGAGAAAATTTCTTCGGTTGCCACCATTATTCGGGACTGCTGATTTAGCGGAACATTATTCTTTTCCATATCGTTTTCAACATAAGCCAAAACCGTATCGATAAATCTGACTTCCGCTTTTATGGTCAGTGCGCCTTTCGGTAACGCACAATAAACCAATTCCAACATGGTTAAATCGTCTGATTGCTCCGCGCCGTCGGCAAATTCCGCAATATCGTTTTTTATGGTCAATAACACGTCATAAGGCGATTGCAAAGGTTGGTTCAGCATTTCCATCATTCGCTCGTTGCCGTAAAATTCTCCGGCTTTATTCTGAGCCTCATTTACGCCGTCCGTATAAAGAAACATACGATCGCCCGCACGCATTTGCAGTTTTTCTTCTTTAAATACTATATCTTCAATTCCGCCCAAGACAATGTTGCGCTTTACTTCAAGCATCCGATAGCCGTTTTGGTCGCGGTAACACGGCGGATTGTGGCCGGCATTGACATAATGAAGTTCGCCGTTTCGCAAGTCCAATACCGCCATAAACGCGGTTACAAACAAGTTGCCGCCGCCGCGACACAATTCGTTGTTCACTTTTCCGAATACTTCGGTCAATGATACTCCGGATTTTGCCGTGCTGCGAATCAGAGCTTTGGCGTTCATCATATATAAAGCGGCCGGAATTCCTTTTCCGGAAACATCGGCAATCACTACGGCAACGTGATTATCATCCGTGTAAAAGAAGTCGTAGAAGTCGCCCCCCACCTTTTTTGCCGCGGTCATATAGGCATAAACTTCAAATGATTCGTGAAACGGAAACTCAACCGGCAGTGCGGATTGCTGAATTTTTTGCGCAATCTCCAACTCACTTTTGGCGCGTTGTTTTTCGCCGGCGGCTTTTTTCACAAGTTCAATATGCTGCAACAGATTATCGCGCATTTTATGAAAAGCGTCATTCATAGCGCCGATTTCGTCATTTGGCATATTTTCCGGTAAGGTTGCTTCAAAATTGCCCTCGCCGTACTGAATTGCCACTTTGCTTAAATCGTATAAAGGCTTGGTCGAGCGGCGGAAGATAAGATGGAGAATAAACAATAATCCGATTAACCATAGCAGCATAAAAGAAACTATTTTTATCTGCAAATCTCTGAGCGGCGCGACAAACTGCTTTTTGGAACAAACAAAGCCAACTCCCCACTTTGAATCGGGTATCGGTGCATATAACACCATAACGGCGGAATCATAAACGGTTGAAACCGGAATTTCAATACTGCCGTCGCGCTGATTTTGTATATCTTCATAAGCTTTCATCAGCTGCGGCAACTTGTTTTTTTCCGCAATTTCCTGAATGGTGGTAATATTTTGTAGATTTACGTCAGGATGAATAATAAATCTGCCTTGCGGAGAAATTACCCAAAATCGTCCGATACTGTTTTTCTCAATCTTTGCGATATCTTTACGCAAAACATTTAAATCCATGGAAACGGCAACCAAACCGTCAAATTTTTCCGAGCCGACAAATTTAAAAGGTATTAAGCAAGTTATAACCGGCGATTTTTCATCAAAGCTTTCGGCAATATACGGCTCACTCCAAAAAACGGCTTCTTCTTTCGGCACAGCCTTAAACCACGGATACAACTTATAAAAATCGGTCATTTGCGTCGATTTGAATTGAAAATTTCCCTCGTCCATAACCGCCGAATACATGGTTCCGGTAGTTACGTCTTCGTTTTCAAACACATAAACCCACGCGTGAGCCGCGTCCGATTCGTCATGAATGAGAGTTTGCATTGCGGAATGCAGCAGATGTCGCATCATCTCCACATCGGTGCTGGATAATTCTTTTAAAGTGTTTTTGATGGTAAATGCCGCGCTTTCCGTCTCCCAACAGGTAGCTTCCAAATTTTTTACCACATCTTGCAAAGGTCGGCGAGCCAATCCTTCCATATGGGATCTAATAATCGGCCTTGAATGCTCGGTTAAAAAAATCCACAACCATACTACGCCTATAAACACACATATTGAAATGCTGACACTCAATTTGAAAGTCAGCGGTTGCCGTCTGTACCAATTGCGGACGGCGGTAAACATTTTTATTCTATGTCCATAATATTGGTGAAGCCGACGATTTCAAAAATTTCCTTTACGGACGGCTGCACATTAATCAATTTCAACTTTCCGCCGTTGGCGTTCATAATCTTCTGTGCCTGCAGGAAAATACGCAAACCGGCCGAAAACACATAATCTACATCGCTTAAATCATAAACCATCTCTTTCAAGTCGGTAAAATCAACTGCCTCAAGTAACTCCGGTGCCGAATTGGTATCAATGCGTCCCATTACCGTGCATACTGCTTTATCGCCGTTTTTTTCTACTTTGTATTCCATTTTTTTCCCTTTCAAAAAGCTTCATTGAGAAGGAGTATAAAACAAATTTTCTTATTAAGTCAAACAAAAATCCTGTTCTCCGCAAACTTTTACTTGACAATAATCGTTTTTTGTGCAAGATTATAGACAAATTCAATATTATGAAGAATATTATTCTTTCCATCACAGCGTTCCTGATGATGGTACTGTGTTTGTCGTCTTGTACACAGGATCCCAGATTGGATAAAGACAAGGCAATGCATGAGAATATCCCTCATTTGGATAGTCTCAGCAAAGAAGCTCGCTATAACGTGCAACGCGCCTATGGTATTGTTGATCGGATTTTTACGTTTATCGCCTTTTTGGAGAGTGATGAAGGCGAAGGAAAACCGTATTTTGACAATTCGGCCCGTTGGACGGTATGGTTCGGAACCACGGTTAAACCCGACGGTTCACGCGTTAAAAAAACCGATCCATGGATTCCCCGTTCCGAGGGTATTGTATACAGTTACTGTCATTTGTTCAAACATGTGTTTCCGTTTTTTCAGTATTTTGATAAACGGGAACTCAGCGATGGACAAATTATCTGCACAGCGTTATTCATTTATAACGTAGGCGGAGAAATGGTAACCGGATACAACGACAAGGGGCGGAAGATAGGTAAAGCAAGTTCGTATTTGCAGGCGGTTAATGCCGGCATGAACAGCGAATATTGCGTTAACTGTCTTACCGGATTCAGAAGATCGGGTAAATCGCGTGCCGGCGGATTGCTGAAAAGACATTGGGTAGAGGGAGCCGCATACCTTGAAATTTTAACCGCAGATAATATTCTGCCGTTAATTCCTGCGCAGTTCTACAATACCAAAAACTACGGCAATTATTTCTGGCTCAACAAGCGCCGCCATATTCTTCAGGAGAAGGGTTTTTATAAGCTTCGTTATGACGAAACCACAATAAAGACTTTCTTTAAGATGAATACGGCCGGCCCGAGGCAGAAAAGCGTTGGCAGCATCATTAAATGAAACATGGAAACCTGTCTTTAGATATAGACAGGCTTTCATTTTTTTAAATGGTGTTATTCGGTACGGTCAATCAAAGCGCCGATGGCATCTTCGTCATCTTTATCTTCTGATATACCAATCAACTCGCCGATATTTTTTGCCGGTGTTGCCAGCGGAGCATACCGCGGTGCGCCGGCCGGCGTATCTTTGAGCGTTGTCAGCATAATATCGTGCCATATTTCTGCCGGCAAACTCCCTCCCCCTACTTTATTCATCGGCTTTTCGTTATCATTACCTACCCAGACGGCGGCAACATATTTGTTGGTCCAACCGATAAACCAGGCATCGCGATAGTTCTGCGTTGTACCGGTTTTGCCGGCGGCAAATATCGGTAAACGAGCTTTACGGCCGGTTCCCTGATTGATAACGGCCTCCATCATCTGTGTTAATTTAAGCACTGCATCGGCCTCCAGGATTCGTGCCGGTTTTTCCTCTTGGCGCAAATAAATCTGCCGGCCGTCGTGGGTGGCGACTTCGTTGATTGCGTGCGGCCAAACTTCATAACCGCCGTTGGCCAGCGTGGCGTAAGCAGTTGCCATGTCTATAACCTTAACCGTATTTGTTCCCAAAACCATTGACGGTGTCAGTGTTAAATCGGTGGTTATACCCATTTTGTGGGCATTGGCGGCAATATCCTTGAGATACAATTCCTGCGACAAGCGCACGGTGGCCGCATTGAGCGATTGCGCTAAGGCATAGGTAAGAGAAACATCCCCGTAATAGCGTTTGGTATAGTTTTCCGGCTTCCATTTACCAATGGTAATCGGCGCGTCGGAAATAATGCTCGACGGCGTAAATCCCACTTGCAAGGCGGTCAGATACACAAACGGTTTGAAGGACGAACCGGCCTGTCGGCGAGCCTGCGTTGCTCGGTTGAACTGGCTGCGGTTATAATCAACACCGCCGACCATGGCTTTGATGGCACCGGTTTTATCCAAAATCACGACGGCACCTTCGGTCACGTTTTTATCTTTGGCTGCCGCAATTTTTTGGCTCAAGATTTTTTCGGCGGTTTCCTGTAATTTCTGGTCGAGCGAAGTCATTACCACGATATCTTCGGTACGTTCACCGATAAATTCGTTAATTTTATCATACACGTACTGGGCAAAATGTTTGCCGCCGACCACCCGATATTCTTGCCCGTTGCCGATTGGCATATCAAGCGCCTGTTTATATTCTTTATCGGTAATAAGCTTGTATTTCTGCATATTTTTCAGCACTACGGCGGCCCGCTCCAACGCCTTTTTTCTTTGCAAAATCGGATTATAGCGATTCGGTGCTTTCAGCATACCGGCCAAAATCGCGGCTTCGTGCAGGTTCAAATCATATACGCTCTTATTGAAATACCAGTTGGCAGCCGCATCGGCACCGTAATTGCCCGAGCCGAAATATACGCGATTAAGATACAGCGCCATAATCTGCTCTTTGCTCATTTTTTTTTCCAGCCACAGCGCCAGCAAAAGTTCTTGCACCTTGCGCCGCACGGTTTTATTCGGGGTAAGGAAAATGTTTTTTGCTACTTGCTGGGTTATGGTTGAAGCCCCCTGTGCATAGCGTTTGCGGAAAACGTTGGTAAAGGCGGCACGGGTAAAACCGAAGGCATCAAAGCCGAAGTGTTTATAAAAGCGGTGGTCTTCAATGGCAATAACGGCATTGGTCAGATTTTTCGGCAGATTGTCCGGATAAATAACCTGCGCATAAATATTGCCGAATTTGGCGATATCATTACCGTTTTCCGCCATAATTACGGTAGACGGTTGACGAGTGCGCGCCACGGCTTTTTGAATGTCCGGCATGGTAATATAGCAATAAAAAACATAGCCGCAGAGCAGTAAAAACAGCGCCAGTCCGCTCCAAAATATCCATTTAAGCAGCCGCCATTTCCACGATGTGCGGTGTTTTTTGCCGCTTGTTTTTTTCTTTGGTTTGGCACTCGGTTGTTTGCGCAAAGCATGATTTTGCCGTCCGGTATTTTCGCGTTTTAATTTGCCGGATGCGGTTTTGTTTTTGTTGGTTTTAATATTTGTCGCAGTCATTTTATCCTCATTATTCGTTGCCGAACATTATGCGCCTCAGAAGTTAAAGAAATCATAAAGTTTGGGGCAAAATTTAAAATACTTTGCGCCGCCGGCAAAACGGGATTATATTGTTGCAAGAGGGAGAAAAAATATGAGTAAAGTTTGCCTTATCGACGGTTCGGGATATATTTTTCGCGCGTTTTATGCCTTGCCGACCATGACGGCGCCGGACGGTACGCCGGTTAATGCCGTGTACGGTTTCGTAACAATGTTTATGCGTCTGCTCAACAATATTCCGTGCGACTATTGTGTGGTGTTGTTTGATGCCAAACGGCAGAATTTCCGTAATGATTATTTTGCCGATTATAAGGCTAACCGCGCCGAAATCCCCGAACTTTTGATTCCGCAATTTGATTTAATTCATCAGGCGGTGGAACTGATGGGGTTGCCGTATGTTATGCAAGAGGGTTATGAGGCCGATGATTTAATCGCAACTTATGCCAAACAAGCAATCGATTCGGGCAAAGAAGCGGTAGTGGTTTCGGCCGATAAGGACCTGATGCAACTGATAAAAGACGGTGTGTCGTATTATGACGGGATGAAAGATAAGTTTTACACTCCGGAAGATGTGAAAGAAAAATTCGGGGTTTATCCGGATAAGGTGGTTGATGTGCAGGCGCTTTCCGGCGATAAAATCGATAATATTCCGGGTGTGCCGGGCATTGGTCCGAAAACTGCCGCAGAACTGGTAAATGAATATGGTTCGCTGCAAGGAGTGCTTGACAATGCCGATAAAATCAAGCAGCAAAAACGCCGCGAGCTCTTGCTTTCGCATCGCGATGATGCTGAGGTTTCGCTCAAACTGGTCACGCTGAAAAATGATGTGCCGGTGGAACATCAACTGGAAGAATTTAAATGCAAGGCTCCGCAAAATGACGATTTACTGGCATTTATTGATAAATACGGTTTCAAAAGCATTCGGCCGAAAATCGAAAAATGGGCGCAAGAGCGTTGTACGGCATCCGGCAACGTTATCGAGACCATAAAATCCGAGCCGATTCGACAAACGCACTACGAAAAAATCGAAGACCGGCGGCAACTCGAAGATTTATATAAAAAAATAAAAACCTCGGGACAGACGGCATTTCAGATAATGTATAACGGCAAAGATGTCGTCGGTATCGGTTTGAGTCCCGAAGCATACACGGCATATTATCTGTCGGTGCCGCAAAAATTTTCCGGAGGAGACTTATTTGCTTTCGAATCATCGCAACAACCCGGTGTGGAATTTGAGGTTGTGTGCAAATTTTTGCAGGCCATTTTGACTGACAGGGATATTTTGAAAATTGCCGCCGATATTAAAACCCAATGGCATCGTCTGAACGCTCTCTGCGGCGAAAAACTTGATTTGTGGCCGTATGATGACTTGGCAATTATGTCGTATGATTTGGACAGCTCGACACACGAACACACGTTGCCGGTACTTTCCGAAATGTTTTTGGATAAACAACTTTCGGTACCTAAAGCGCCTTCTCCGCGTGATAAAATTGATTTTACGTCGCCGGAATATGGTGATTATGTGTTTGCGGCGGCTGATTATGCTATGCGGCTTTATCCGTTGCTCAAAGAGCGCCTGTTTACCGAGAAAAAGAACTATGTTTATGAAAATCTTGATCGGCGTTTGGCGGCGGTGTTGCTTGATATGGAAGATGCCGGAATAACAGTGAACAGCCGGGCTTTGCACGAACTTGACCTCGAATTCGAAAAACAAATGGCGGATATTGAAAAGGAGATTTATGCCTTGGCCGGCGAAGAATTCAATATCAACTCGCCGATGCAAATCGGGCAGGTTTTGTACGAAAAAATGGGATTAAAGGGCAAAAAAACCGCAACCGGTCGCTATAATACCGGTGCCGAGGTGTTGGAACAACTGGCGGAAGAACATGCCATTGCCGCCAAGATTTTGGAGTGGCGCACCTATGCCAAACTTAAATCAACCTACACTACCGCTCTGTTGGAAGCACGCGATTCGCAAAACCGCGTACATACGACATTTGCGCAAACGGTGGTTAATACCGGCCGCCTAGCCTCATCTAATCCTAATTTGCAAAATATTCCGAATCGCACCGACATCGGACGCAAGATTCGCGCATGTTTTGAAGCAAAAAAAGGCTATAAACTGGTAGCTGCCGATTACAGTCAGATGGAATTACGGCTGATGGCGTCGGTTGCCGATGTAAAAGCCTTAAAAGACGCGTTTGCGGCCGGTGTGGATATTCATGCGGCCACGGCGGCGCGAGTGTTCGGGTTGGCGCCGGATAAAGTGGATCGCGAACATCGCAGTCGCGCCAAAGCCATTAATTTCGGCATAATTTACGGTATATCACAGTTCGGTTTGGCTAAACAAATCAACGTTTCGCGTGATATGGCAAAACAATACATCGATTCGTATTTTGTAATTATGCCGGAAGTCAAAGCTTTTATGGATAAAACCATGGCATTTGCGCACCGTTACGGCTATGTGGAAACACCGTTCGGCCGCAAGTGTGCGGTAGCGGGGATAAACGACCAAAATCACCGGGTGGCATCATTTGCCGAGCGTGCGGCGATAAACGCTCCGATTCAGGGCGGGGCTGCCGATATTGTTAAACTGGCGATGCAGCGAATAGAAGGCGCTTTGAAAGAACGCGGCCTGGATGCTCGTTTGTTGTTGCAGGTTCATGACGAATTGGTGGTCGAGGCGCGGGAAGATATTGTGCCGCAAGTTGCCGAACTTATGCAAACCATTATGGAAAATGCTGCAGATACGGCGGTTAAAATGGTGGCAGAGGTCGGCTCTGGAGATAATTGGAACGATGCACACTGAGTTCGATTCGCAAAAAAATATTCAATAAAACAAAAAATGTAACAAAAAATTCATACAAAACATATAAAAATATGCTATAATGCAAAATGTATATATACGTTTAAAAGGAGAAAAACGATGCGCATTAATAAGTATATGTCCCGATGTATGTTGGGCGTCATGGCGGCGGCGCTATGGTGTTTTTCGTTCGTTTTACCGGCAAGAGCAGATATTTGTTTCTTACCTACAGGTATTTGCGAACAAGGCGCTCAAGCCAAAGTTGCCGAAGGCAAAACATGCGATGATTATTTGGATATTTACTATCCTTCAGAACAAGAAGGCATGAGTTGCCAACCGGCAAATATTCCGGGCTGTGATCTTTGGAACTGTACGGGTTTGGATTGTGAAGACCAAGGTTATAAATCCGGTACCAGTAACTCTCCGACTAAGTATCCGACGGCATTCCCGTCATCAATGTTTGATTGTGAGTATTGCTTACTCGACGGAACCTATTACTGGAAATGTAACGACAAGGAGTGTGCGGACGGATATTTTGTAAGAAATGATCCTAATCATTCCTGTACCGGTAATTTGGTCTGGGTGGCAAAAAGCGAAGGCGGTATGTCCGGCCACCAAGAGTGCGGTAAATGTGAGCAGTGGGATCAATTGTGTCCGGAAGGTAACGATATTTATACCTACATCCCGGCCGGTTGTAAAACCTGTCAGGTAGTTGAAGATTTCGGTAACGGACATATATGCTATAAATGCCATAATATGTCGGCCGAATATGTGACGGCAGCTGAAAAAGAAGCACAATTTGATGATTCCTGCTTTAAGTATGAAACAAAAACAGCCGCCGATGCTTCTACCTGTTACAGACCGATAGATATGGAGTGCGGTACGGATCAATATAAGACTGAAACTACCATCAACGGCAAAAAGATGTGTAAGTGCTATGACCACACCTACGAGTTCCGTTTGACGAATTCCAGCGATGCAAATATTGTTCTTTCGGCCGCGGGAGAAAACAGAAATGTTGACGTGACATCGTTGCGTTGCGGTAACGGTTGCGAATTCTGGGAGTTTACGCAATCGGTTATTTCCGGTAACGGCCAACTGAACGTCACAAAGGCTAACGGCAGTTCGTCACTGCTAATCAAAGGTCCGGTAAATAAGAGTCAGACCGATGATTTGTACTACAAAATCAAGCTTACGCAGATGTGGGGGGATGAGGCTTCCTACAGTCCGGATTTATACATCGACGTAAGAGTTGAACACGATACCTGCCCGAATAATCTGCAGTTCCCGGCAACCTGTCAGCCGGGCTATAAATCCAAGGTTGAAGGCACTTCTGTAACCGGCGAAAACTGCCATAATTGCTACAACGATGACTGCGGCGACTATACCAATTACGGTGTAGGCGGTACTTGCCCGACCGACGGTAACTACAATATTAAGTATACCGATTTCGGCAGCACTTGTTGCGAACCTAAGCCGGATGATTGTCCGCCTGATTATACTAAGGGCGCAACTCCGACAGTCGGTAAATATTTTACCACAACGACTGCATTCGGTTCGAATTGCTACATGCCGAAACCGGATAATTGTCCGTCGTCTGACTACACCAACTACGGTATAGACGGCACCTGTCCGACCGACGGTAACTACGATGTTAAATACACTGATTTCGGCAGCACTTGCTGTGCTCCGCTGTCCGATGAATGTCCTGGTGTACAGAAAAAATCCGGACAATGCGAGTGCGGTGAAGCCACTGCAGGAGATAAGACTCCGTTTGGTTCACAGTGCTACTATTGTCAAGATTGTTGCCCGGTCGGCGATAACGGTGCTTACGGTCCTGGTACCTGGGGCGCGGCTTGTCAATCTGATAGTGACTGCCAGGCTTCTTCCGACTTCTCGCTGATTTGCGTCAATAAAGTGAACGGCTGCGGCGAGTGTAAGGAATGCGGCAAGGAGGATTATCAGAACAATACGATAGAAGACTGTAAAGATGTGACCAGACGTAATAATAAGGGCGCTATCAATGAGTTCCATTATATTGAGTCTACTTCCGGTCCTTGCGAATTATACATTGGTAATCACTGTATGGTAAGAGACCCTGTACAACAATATGATGCAACCATCGATGGTGGTATTTGTCCGAATCACCCATGTTCAGAGGCTAAGGACTGCCAAGTTCCGGATGGTCAACCGAATGCCGGAGCTTGTAAACCTGGATGCTATCCGGATATCAAATATGATAGTACTTCGATTTGGTGGTACAGATGTCAAATACCGTATGATGGTTCCGAGACTGTTAGATGTACCTCCGAAGGTGAGTGTGTCTGGCAATAACGGATAACAAGCGATAAAACAAACAAGCGGGGTGGATTTATCCCCGCTTTTTTATTAAATGCACAAATAAAGAAAAGTGTTGTTAAAAGACTAAACGTCATTCTGAGGCATAGCCGAAGAATCCAATCGTTTCTTAAAGAAACGATGTGATGCGTTGCATCACTGGATACTTCCACTTCACTGATGTTCAGTATCAGTATGACGATAAAACAATGTGTTATATAACACAAAAAACAACGCTTTTCATTATTTGCGCGTTATTAAAATAATGTCATACCTTTCGTAGCGCGGTGCGTCTGCGAGTCAAGGTATCTGGTCTTTGGCACGCAGTGCCGCTGTCGATTAAAAAATAGCGCTGCGCAAAGATAAGTTCCCTTGACAAAGTGACGCACAGCGCACTTTGAGGGATGACAATATTTCTGGCGGGGTGGATTTATCCCCGCTTTTTTATTATTGGTTGCATATTAAATATTATTGTGTTATACAACAAAAACCAAAGGAAAAAGCATGGCAGAAGATGATAAATACAAAAAGTGCCCGGAGTATTGTCCGTTTTTGAAAGCAAACAACACGTTTTGCGAGTTGTTTCGCCGTCCGTTGCAGCTGACACACGGTTTGTCGCTGAAGTGCGAAGAATGCAAAAATCCGGATCAGCGCAAGAGCTCGTATAAAGCTCTCGGCCTTTCCATTGATGACCGCGAACAAATTTGGCAGAAGGCGATTTTGAAGTATAACGAAATCGAACTCGGCAAAAAGCGCGAAGAAGAAGGCGTGCGCAAAAAATTTGCGGCTTTATTGGAGGATAAATACGGCGCACGTCCGCCGCTTGAGGGTAACACTTTTGTGAAGAATTTAATTATCAATCTGTATATGGTGCTTGATGCCACCGAGCGCAATATGATGATGTCGATTTTGAACGGGCGCAACGGCGATAAGCTGATTGAAGCCATTGACCGCATGCCTAAGGACGAGAATTTGTTGCGTAACTTCCGCCGCGAACTTGATGACCACTTTAAGAATCATCAGCTCGAAATCAAGCGCGAGCAAAATCAAAATACAACTGTTAACCAACGCATGTGATTTTTGTTGCTTTTTTGTCAAATAATGCTATAATGGACTCAATTTGAAGGAGAACAACTTATGGCAACCGAAACTTTATTAACCAGAACCAGAGATAATTGCGTTATCGCGTTTACCATTGATTTCAGTAATGAGGCGGAAAAACGGCGCCTTAAACTCGAGTGCGAAAATATTGCGAGCAATATAGATTATCATGCCGGTTTCAGAATAAATTTCGGTCCCGGTATCAATTATGATGATGCGAATACCAAGTTTTTAAATAAGGAAATCTCCGGCTATCACTATCGCAAAGATAGGGCGAGTTTTGATAACGGTATGCGCAGTGATCCGCCGGCTCAGCCCAATACTCTTTCGCTTTCGTATCGTATGGATGATGCTTTTTTTCCGGAAGTGATTAAAAATCTCGGTTTTAAAATAATTCCGGCAGATAAAACCTACAATATGCGCTACGATGCAGCGAGCGGACAATTTAAGGCCGAGGGCTTTGTCCGGACAACCGCCACGGTTAATGCCGGCAAAAGAGAATTGGAAATCGTACGCAACCATTATCGCTTTGCGCCGAGTGACTACCGGCGTTTGCAACAGTTGCAGGCAGATTTTGCCCGTGCCAAGGCCGCTAATCCGCGGCTTACCGAACGTGATTTTTCTCATAACAATTTAAGCAACAGGCGTGACCGTGCCCTCTTTAACTTTTATGGTCAAAAGAAAGCAAATGTCGACAATCTCAGCACTACTATTTCGCACGAAATGAAGCATATTAAAAATGCGGTGTTTGATGCCGGTTTAACCCTTAAAACAGATAACAAACGCCTGAGCGTCGACAACTATTATCGGGTTGCGGTAGAAGATGAGCGCAGTGCGTATTTGGAAGAATTGGTGCACAACATCAATACTTATTTACAACGCGGTGATTATGACGATTTTTCAATGTTTTATGTAAATAACCGAGAGATTATAACCGAATTAAAACGATTGAGAACTCCGGCCGAACGCGTAGCTTATGTGCAAAATTGGCCGCAGCTGGTGGCATTCAAAATGCGTGACTTTGAGCAAAATCACCGTCGGGCATACGATTTTGAGCCGGATAATTATGTGATGCGTCCGGAAGATTATGATGCCGACGGCGACAGCAAACAGCGTCAGTTTTTGCAAACCACTAAGTCATATATAAAGCGGGCTCCGCTGAATGCGCCGGAAGATGTTGATGGTGCTGAGTTCAGAAAATTACGTTCACTGTTTTACAATTATCAAATTTATAATCCGACAACCCGTCGCATGGAGGCGGTAAACTTGGCGCAATATATCACTCCGGATTTGGAAGTAACCATAGATGACCGGATTCGCAACGATATTATCCGTCCGCAACAACTTCGTTTGAATGAACGTCTGCATGAATTTGCGGAACAGAGAGCACGCGGGGAGATAAATCAGGTATTGATAGAACCGGCAAAATCTCTAATGCGCGGTGGTGTTTGCGGCAGTTCGTTTGTTAACGAAATCGATAATTTCCGCATTTCAACTTTGTATGAAGACGGGCAAAGTACCCCTACTCCTACACCTACGCCTACTCCTACCCAGGTGCCTGATCCTCATGCCGATTGGAGCAATAACTTGCAGACATATTGGCAAGGTGTTGAAGGCTATCGTGAAATTGCCAAGACCGGCAGTGAATATAAATTTAAGGTTAATGATGCAACGGTGCGTTACACTTCCAAAAAAGACGTACAAGTCAGCAAAAATGCCGATTATGAGCTGTATGTCAAGTTGTTGCGCGAACCGAGCAACCACGATGCTCCGGTTGAATTTTTGGATACATTGAGCCGTGAACAGGCCTTAATGTTATATGTTGCGTGTGTTAATAACGGACGAACAATGCGCGGTGCCGTGCCGACCGATTTATCCGGCATCGAGCAAATTCGCGGGATTTCGGCGGCGGAAATGAATAAGTTTCGCTATCGGATGCAAAACGACCAAACCCGTCGGCAGCAGGAGCGACCGGGTGCAACGCAATCGCACAAACCAAATTCACACGTTTTAATGCCGAAGACAAAAATCAATCAAAATACTCGCTGAAAAACGACCTCAATAAATGCGCAAGGAGGTTGCAATTTTGCAAAAAATGAGTTACGGTGCTTAAAAATTGCAAAAACCGCCGTAGAGTCAAAAAAACGGCCTTATTTTTGATTGTGGATTTAGAGGTACAATATGGATAACAAAACAATATATGCCTTGTCGACGTTGTTCGGAAAATCCGGAATTGCGGTGATTCGTGTTTCCGGAAAAGCGGCTTTTTCCGTTTTTGATAAAATGACGAATATTGCGGCGCGTGAAGTGATTGATCGCAAAATGTATCATGTCAGAATTTTTGACGGTGTTTCACATGAAACATTGGATGATTGTCTGCTGGTCGGATTTAAGGCGCCGAACTCATTTACCGGCGAGGATACGGTCGAAATAAACTGTCACGGTTCTAAAGCGGTTATTCGTAGCGTGCTTGAGGCGCTGTCTGCCCTACCCGACTTTCGTCTGGCTGAAGCCGGAGAGTTTTCGCGCCGCGCCTTTTATAACGGCAAAATGGACCTAACCGCTGCCGACGGTTTGGCCGATTTGATTGATGCTGAGACCAAAATTCAGCAAAAAACAGCGTTACGCCAAATGGGAGGAACGCTGTTCAATCTTTATGAATCCTGGCGAGAAGAACTTGTGGCTATGTTGGCATATCTTGAAGCATTTATCGATTTTCCGGATGAGGAAATTCCGCAAGACACCGTTTTTAAAATAGAAAACACTGTATTTAAATTAACCGAGACGATTTCAAAGCATATTGCCGACAACAAAATCGAGGAACGCTTGCGCGACGGCTTTCAGGTGGTTATCTCCGGCCCGACCAATGCCGGCAAATCGAGTTTAATTAATGCCATTGTTAAGCGTAACGTGGCGATTGTCTCCGATATTGCCGGTACTACTCGTGATGTGATAGATGCTTATGTAGATATAAATGGCTTTCCGGTTATTTTTTCGGATACTGCCGGCTTGCGGGATTCGACGGACGCTATTGAGCAAATCGGCATAAATTTGGCGCGCGAAAAAATAGCAAGTGCCGATTTCAATATCTTTTTGTTTGATGCGGAAAACACCGAATCGGATATTTTTGCTGACTATATTCGAACGGAAGATAATTTTCTGCTGGCCGCAAACAAGTCGGATAAGCTTTCTGCCGACCGCAAAAAAGAATTGCTGGATAAGGGGTGTGTACTTATTTCTGCCAAGAATAATGAAAATATTTCAGCAATTACAGATAGATTGGCAGCTTACTTTGAATCAATTTATCAACAAAGTTCTGCTTCTTTAATGACACGGCATCGTTATAAAGAAGCTTTATCCGAGTGCTTGGATAATTTGCGGCGGTTTAATTTACAAAAAGAAATCGAATTGGCTGCGGAAGATATTCGTCTGGCGTGTCGAGCTATAGGCAAAATCACGGGGCGCGTTGAGGTTGATGAAATTCTTGATAAAATTTTCAGTAGCTTTTGTATTGGAAAATAACACTGTATTTAAACAAATTGAATCAAAAATTAAACTCGTTTAGCTAACATATTGATATGACTCAAATAAATAAACAGTGTATTTAAACCCTGTGCAGATTTTTTGTTTGCTTTTTATTTTAAGTTGTTTTATGTTAGGCGCAACTTTATGAGGGAAAAATGATAGAACTTGTTGATGTAATAGTCGTGGGCGGCGGTCATGCCGGTTGCGAGGCAGCTGCAGCAGCTGCTCGTATGGGGGCAAAAACCCTGCTGATTACGCATAAAATCGATAAAATAGGGGAAATGTCCTGTAATCCGGCCATCGGCGGTCTGGGGAAGGGGCATTTGGTACGCGAAATCGACGCGCTTGACGGTTTAATGGCACGAGTTATTGATAAAGCGGGTATTCAATTCAGAATGCTGAATTTATCCAAAGGACCGGCAGTTCGCGGACCGCGCGCGCAGGCTGATCGCAAACTCTACAAAAAGTTTATGCTGGAAGAATTACGAAAAATCAATAACTTATCAATATCAGAAGCGGCAGTTGAAGGGCTAATTATTGCCGACAATCGCATCAACGGCGTAATATTGGCAGACGGAAGCAAAATATCGGCTGCAGCGGTTGTACTTACTACGGGGACATTTCTCAACGGTGTAATGTTTACCGGACATCAAACCACGGAAGGCGGTCGTGTCGGCGATGAAGCATGTCGCGGTATAACACCGTATTTAAAGCGGGTCGGGCTGACTTTGGGACGTCTTAAAACCGGCACACCGGCACGTCTGAACGGCAAAACCATAAATTGGGATATTTTAGAACGTCAGCCGGGTGATGAAGTGCCGCAGGCTTTTTCATTTTTAACTAAAGAGATTGTCAATCCACAAATAGATTGCGGGATAACCTATACAAATGAATCAACACATAAAATTATTCGTGAAAACTTTTCAAAATGCGCACTTTTTTCCGGTTTGATAACAGGTCGCGGCCCACGTTATTGTCCTAGTATTGAGGATAAATTGGTGCGTTTTGCCGACAGAACATCGCATCAGATTTTTCTGGAGCCGGAAGGATATGATACCGATGTTGTGTATCCTAACGGGATTTCAACTTCGTTGCCGGCAGACGTACAGGATGCGTTTATCCATACGATGAAAGGGCTTGAGAATGTGGAGATTCTGCGCTATGCGTATGCTATAGAGTATGATTATGTTGATCCGCGGGAATTAGATCATTGTTTGCAAACGAAAAAGGTGAGCGGTTTATATTTAGCAGGACAAATAAACGGCACAACCGGGTATGAAGAAGCAGCAGCCCAGGGACTGCTGGCTGGAATAAATGCCGCGCTTAAAGCAAAAAACGATGAGCGGGAATTTTATATTGATCGCAGCCAGGGTTACCTCGGGGTTATGGTTGATGATTTGATAACAAAAGGTGTAGATGAGCCATACCGTATGTTTACTTCGCGCTCGGAATATCGTTTGTTGTTGCGAGCAGATAATGCGGATATGCGTTTGACTGAGTTGGGGCATGACATCGGTTGTGTTGGTGAAGAAAGATACGCTGTATTTAAACAAAAACGCACGGAAATTGCAAAATTTAATGCGTATTGCGAAGGAAAAACAGTGTCTTTTACTGATATTGAAAAGCAAGGATTGAGTGTTAAACATAACGGCAAAAAGACATTAAAAGATGTAATGAGCTATCCGAATGTTTCACGTGAAACAATGGAAAAAATTGATTCCGAAATAGCTAAAACCGATCCTAAAGTTTATGAGCAGATTGAGATTGATGCTAAATATTCGGGATATTTAAAACGTGAATACGAGGATATTGCCGTATTTAAAAAAGATGAAAATCTGAAAATACGCGAGGATCTTGATTATAGTAAAGTAGGGGGATTATCTACCGAAATGGTGCAGCGTTTCTCAACCGTGCGCCCGAAAACCATCGGAGAGGCTTCCAGAATTACCGGCGTTACACCGGCCGCGGTCACTGCTTTGTTGGGGTATATCAAAAATGCCTGAGTTTCAACCATATACGTATCATAGCCATACTAATTTTTCCGACGGCCATGATGAATTGCTTGCCATGGTTCGGCAGGCCAAAGAAATCGGTTTTACCGAACTTGGTGTCAGTGACCACTTAATTGTCCATAAAAATATGAAGCAAAGTTTAAGTTGGTCATATTTAGAAAAAAATCGCGCTTCGTATGTATATAACGATAATTTTAAAAGTATTTTGGAAAAATATCAACGCCATTGTGAAGAGATAAGGCGCGTTTCTCGGCAGGAGAATTTTCGATTGCTGGTCGGATTTGAGGTTGATTATTTTCCGTATAACGGTTGGGAAGAAGAATTTAAGTGGTTTGTTTCGCAGCTTGATGTTGATTATTTACACAGCGGCAATCACTTTTTTTGCAGTGAGGATTGCGAACAGATTATTAATATGACTTTCTTTTTAAGTGTATGTAAAGATGCGTCATTGCATAAGCAGTATTTTTCGCAACACTTTAAGATTTTGGAACGGGCCGTTAACTCCCAAATGTTCAAATTTTTAGCGCACATGGATTATATGCGACGCTTTGCCGGTGATGAATACGGCGTTGATACGTTGCGGCCGGAGAAAGAAGTAGTGTTAAAGGCATTGCGTGATACCGGCACGGCGCTGGAAATCAGTACTAAAGGACTGCGGAAAATAGGGGATTTTTATCCGGATTTCTCTATTTTGCAATTAGCCGGAAAAATGGGAATTTCGGCAGTGATAAGTGATGATGCACATTGTGTTGCCGAGCTGGGAATGGATTTTAAAAAAGCGGAAAATGCTCTGCAAAAGGCCGGAATAACCAAACGACTTAAGCTTTAGGATATTAACTATCGTAGCGGAGTGTTTTTTAGCAAAAAAAACATTGTAAATTTCGCTTAAAAATTTTTAGTTTAAAAACCCATATATTTTGTTGCAAATTTAAAAGAATCTTCCATACTATCGCTCAGAGGGTAAAATGGATATTGATTTTGAACTGCAAAAATACAATGTTTCACGTGAAACAATCCAAAAATTGCAAGATTTTGTGGCGATTTTGCGCGACTGGAACGAAAAAATGAATCTGGTCAGCAAAAATTCCATGGAAGATGTATGGGTACGCCATATTTTGGATTCTTTACAATTGATAGAGTATTTGTCGCCGGATGTGAAAAGTTTGGTAGATATCGGTAGCGGCGCCGGATTTCCCGGAGTAGTGCTGGCAATCGCTATGCAAGAAAAATTTCCGACGTCGCAAATCACTCTGGTTGAGAGTATTACTAAAAAAACGGTGTATTTAAAAGATGTATGCCAAAAATTGGGTCTTAATAATGTAAAGATTGAAAATAATCGCGTCGAGAGCATTGTATTTAAAGATGTGGATGCAATAACGGCACGCGCGGTTGCTGCTTTGGAGATTTTATGCGGCTATGCTTATAAAATCGGTAACAAGCAGACCGAGATGCTGTTTTTGAAGGGGCAAAGCTATGCGCAGGAGGATGCCGCGGCAAGGCAGAAGTGGCGCTACGATGCAGATGTATATCCTAACCGCTACGCTGAAGGCGGTGTAATTATGAAGTTGCGTAATTTAAGGAAGCTCAAATGAAGATAATATCTATTGCGAATCGTAAAGGAGGAGTTGGTAAAACCACTACCACAATCAATATTGCCACGGCGCTGTCGGCCGTCGGTAAAAAGGTATTGGTGATTGACTTTGACCCGCAGGGAAACGCCACAACGTCGTTAGGTATTGCCAAGAAGAAAGGTCAATTTTCTTCATACAATGTATTGACCGGAGGCTGCGCGGCGGCTGAAGCAATAGTTCACACCGATATTACGCAGTTTGATTTAATGCCTTCTTCAGCGGACCTTGCGGCGGCGGAAATTGAGCTGGTTGAGTTACCGAATCGCGAATTCGTGCTTAAAAAAGCTTTGCAAAATTTGCAAAGTATCTACGACTATATACTAATTGATTGCCCGCCGTCGCTTAATTTGATAACCATTAATGCGTTGGTATCTTCGGCATCGGTTATTGTGCCTTTGCAATGCGAATTTTTAGCGTTGGAAGGGTTGGCGGATTTAATCAAGAATATCAATGCAATCAAACGTAATTTTAATCCGGAATTGAAATTGCAGGGAATTATTCTGACTATGTTCAGTCGGCAGAATAATTTAAGTAAAATGATCGAGGCCGATGTGCGCAAATATTTCGGCGACAAGGTCTATCGAACCGTTATTCCGCGGTGTGTGCGGATTGCCGAGGCGCCGTCTTTCGGTAAGCCGATTTTGGTGTATGATTTTAAAAGCACCGGTGCGCAAGCATATATTCAGTTAGCTAAAGAATTTTTAAAGCGTGAAAAGGAGATGTAAATGAACGCAAACAGCAGAAATCCTCTGGGTAAAGGTATAGGAGCATTATTGGGTGACGACGTCGATATCTTACTTGATGATGATAACGATGTCGAAAATTTTGTGCAGAACACTGTATTTAAAGATTCTAAAATCAACCCGTTTGAAGTTGCTACGGATTTGATAAGTCCGTGTGCTTTTCAGCCGCGGTCTGCATTTGATGAAGATGCTCTGGTATCTTTAAGCGAATCAATCAAAGAAAAAGGAGTTTTGCAACCGCTTTTGGTGCGCAAAAAAGATAATCGCTATGAAATCATCGCCGGAGAGCGTCGTTGGCGTGCTGCCCAAAAAGCCGGACTGAGAACGGTTCCGGTAATAATTAAGGATTTTTCAGATCAAGAGACGCTGGAAGTTGCTTTGGTTGAGAACTTGCAACGTGAAAATCTTTCGCCGATTGAGGAAGCCGAGGGTTTGAACCGATTAATGGCAGAATATGAATATACACAGGAAACTCTGGGAAAAGTTATCGGTAAATCTCGCAGTTATATTGCTAACAGTTTGCGTCTTCTGGTCCTGCCTTTTGATGTACAACAAATGGTTGCCGACGGCGCTTTGTCGGCCGGACATGCCCGAGCACTGGTGGGGTTGCCGAATGCTACCGAAATTGCCAAAGAAGTGGTTCGTAAAGGTTTGAATGTTCGCCAAACCGAAAAAATGATTGCCGGAATGAAGGATAACAAACCAAAACCGGAAAAATTAACCGACAAAGATTTACTGCAAATTATTGCTGATTTAGAACGTAAATTAAGCCTAAAAGTCAAAATTAATGCTGGTAAAAACGGAAAAGGTAGTGTAACATTAAAATACAATAATCCGGCGGAGCTCAGCTCCATTCTGGATATTTTGGAACAACGCTGATATTATAAGGAGACGAAAATGCCTACAATCTTGGAAATGATGTTGGAAAACTGCAAAAAAGCCGGATACCATCCGACACAAAATATTGAAAAAATCGCTAAAGCCAAGAATATGATGTTTGGTGAAAGCGAATGGCGTCGCTGCCCGTGCGATGGCCAAAACGAAAAAAGATATTGCATTTCGGAATTATGCCGCAGCGATATTGAGCGTGACGGTATTTGTCATTGTCGTTGCTATCAAAAAGTTTCCGGCGATAATAAATAGACGTCTGATCTTTAAACTTTCGGAATTTACAGATGCGTAATCCGCAGTTCATACATTTGAGAGTGCATACGGCTTATTCGCTTTCACTGGGCGCAATACCCGTGTCTAAGCTGACGGAGCGCTTGCATGAACTGAATGTACCGGCTTGCGCCATAACCGATCGCGGTAACCTGTTCGGCGGGAAAGCTTTTTCCAAAAGCGCCGCCGATATGGGTATTAAACCGATTCTCGGGGCGGAATTGAGTCTGCATAATGACGATTCCGAAAATCTTTCCTTATCTAAAGGGCAGGAGCTTGAGCCGCAACGCATAATATTGTTGGTGAAAGACGCACAAGGTTATGCTTCTTTAATGAAATTATTTCACCGCTATTATCTGGATAATATGGAGAACAGCATATATCCGCAGATAAATATGACGGATTTGCGCAACTATGGTGCGGGGTTAATTTGTCTGACCGGCGGCTATGAAGGGCCGCTGGGGCAACTTATTTTGCAAAACCGCAAGGCAGATGCCGAGAAAAAACTGTTGGAACTGAAAGAGATTTTCGGTGACCGGCTGTATGTCGAAATTTCACGTGTCGGCTATGATGAAGAGGCTGCCACCGAACCGGTGTTTTTGGAACTAGCCTACAAACACAATATACCTTTAGTGGCAACTAACGATGTTTTCTTTTTTGATGAGGATATGTATGAGGCGCATGATGCCCTAATTTGTATTGCCGCCGGCGAATATGTTGCCGACGACACGCGCCGTAAATACTTACCGACAAATCGTTGGCGCAGCGAAAAAGAAATGGTCGAATTGTTCGCTGATATTCCGGAAGCTATTGAAAATACAGTAAAAATTGCTGAAAGATGCAATTATTTATCTAAAAAAGTCGAGCCTTTGCTGCCGATATTTATATGTCCGGACAACAAAACCCAGGATGAATTTATTACCGAAGAAGCCTACAAGGGATTGCACGAGCGTATGGTAGCTCAAGTTTATACGCCGGAGATGACACCGGAAGAACGGTTGGCGATTGATGAAGAATATTATGCGCGACTGGAATATGAACTGAGTGTCATTAAAAAGATGGGATTTCCCGGCTACTTTCTCATCGTTTCGGACTTTATTCGCTGGTCTAAAACACACGGCGTGCCGATTGGTCCGGGGCGCGGATCCGGTGCCGGTTCGATTGTGGCGTGGTCACTCAAAATTACGGACTTGGATCCGATTCGGTTGGATTTGTTGTTTGAGCGTTTTTTGAATCCGGAACGTGTCAACATGCCGGATTTCGACGTTGACTTGTGTCAGGAGAATCGCCACAAAACCATCGAATATGTGCAAGAAAAATATGGTCATGAAAAAGTAGCGCAAATCATAACTTACGGTAAGTTGCAGTCAAAGGCGGTGATTCGCGATGTGGCGCGCGTATTGCAAATGCCGTATAGTCAGGCTGATAAAATCTCCAAAATGATACCTCCCGGTTCCGGCGGCAAAAATCCGACTCTGCCGCAATCTCTGGAAATGGTGCCGGAACTGCGTGAAATGCGCGATACCGATCCGCAAATCAATAAGTTGTTCGAGATTGCCATAAAACTAGAGGGGTTGTATCGCAACTCCGGTATGCATGCGGCCGGAGTAGTTATCGGTGACCGTCCGCTGGATGAACTGGTGCCGCTGTATAAAGACCCGCGCGCTGATATGCCGGTGACGCAATATGATATGAAGTTTGTAGAAGAAACCGGCCTGATTAAGTTCGATTTTTTGGGCTTGAAAACGCTGACGGTAATTGAACGGGCGGTTGAATGGGTCAAAAAAATTCACGGGGTTGAACTCAAAATGGCCGAAGTGCCGCTTGATGATGTAGAAACCTATAAAATTTTGCAGGAAGGTAATACCAGTGCCGTCTTTCAATTTGAATCCGCCGGTATGCGCGACGTGATGAAACAAATCAAACCGGACCGTTTTGAGGATTTAATTGCGGTGATTTCGCTTTATCGACCGGGCCCGATGGCTAATATTCCGACATTTATCAATCGTAAGCACGGCATTGAAAAAATCGAATATCTGCATCCGGATTTGGCTCCGATACTTGATGAGACCTATGGCATTATGGTGTATCAGGAGCAGGTGATGAAGATTGCGCAGGTGCTTGGCGGATACACCCTCGGAGGTGCCGATAAATTGCGTAAGGTTATGGGTAAAAAAATGGTGGCGGAGATTCCGCATCAACGCGAAATGTTTACCGAGGGTGCCACCAAAAAAGGCATTGATCCGAAAATTTCCGGAGCTATTTTTGACCAGATGGCCAAGTTTGCCGAGTACGGTTTTAATAAATCTCACGCCGCTGCTTATTCGCTGATTTCCTATCAAACGGCGTATTTAAAAGCGCATTACCCGGTGGAATTTATGTGTGCGGTTATGGATTTTGATATTACCAATACCGATAAAATAGCGTTCTACACCGACGAAGTGCGGAAGATGGGATTTAAAGTTTTGCCGCC
This sequence comes from Pseudomonadota bacterium, assembly GCA_918234285.1. Classification (GTDB taxonomy): domain Bacteria; phylum Pseudomonadota; class Alphaproteobacteria; order RF32; family CAG-239; genus RUG410. Next base: position 26,876 of record CAKJXZ020000024.1, read on the forward strand.
GGATATAAATCGCTCCGATGCATTGTTCAAAGTGGAAGACGGTAATATTCGTTTTGCCCTTGCCGGAATCAAAAACGTGGGCGAGGCCAATATGAATGCAATCGTTGAAGAACGTGAAAAGAACGGTGTATTTAAAAATCTGTCGGATTTTATTCATCGGGTTGATATCAAACAAATCAATCGCCGGCAGATGGAGCAACTGATAAAGGCCGGTGCCTTTGACGGGCTGGAACAAAACAGAGCAAAATTATATAATAATATCGATACGGTTTTACGCCATATTGCTGCGGCGTGCGAAACCAAAAACAGCGCGCAGACTTCGCTGTTCGGCAACCAGGAATTGGTGGCGGAAGTCAAACTGGAAAATGCCGGCGGTTGGTCCGACTTGGAAAAATTGCAGTATGAAGCGGAGGCCATCGGCTTCTATCTGTCGGCACACCCGCTCGACGTTTATAAAGACAGCGTTGAAAGATTGGGTATCAAAAAATATATGGACGCCGTAAAAGGTATCAAAAACGGCGATAAAGTATTGGTAAATTTAGCCGGTTGTGTGCAGGGGCTGCAAAAACGCATCGGTAAAACCGGTAAAGAATACGGGATATTGCGGGTAAGCGACACCACATCTGCGTTTGACGGTTTTGTTTTCGGTGATTCGCTGTCGGCGGCAAAAGAGGCGGTCGCACAGGGAGTTCCACTATTTTTGGGAGCGCGGATTGAGAAAAAAGATGATGATACTCCGCCGCGTATAATTTTTGATATCGTGCGTACGCTTGATGAACAGATTACCGATAATTCCAAAGGTTTGGTAATCGGGATATCCGATGTGGCGGCGGTACGTCCGATTAGAGAAATGTTGTCGCATGAACACTACGGACCGTATAAAATATATATAGAGCCGGAATTACCGGATTGGGATATCAGAATCCAACTGAAAAACAGCTATGCGCTGGATAACGGCAAACTGATGACCAATATCCGCGCGGTTTCCGGCGTAACCTTGGTAAAGGAATTGTAAAATGCGTAAGAATAAATATACATTTTTCGGAGTTTTGCAAACGTGGACACAGCTGATAGTGCGCGCTTGCCGACAGTGGCGAATTTTCGGAGCATATGCTGCCGTGATAACGGTTATAGATGCGGTTTTCGGAAACTGGTCTTATTCTTGCCGCGGTGACGAGCCGGAGTTTTGGTGTGTCACTCTTCCGAACAATAAATATGTGGTAATTGCCGCTATGTGCATATTTTATTTATTGCTGACATACCTGATTTGCGCATTTGCAACGGATTTACACAATTCGCTGTTCAAGAACAGTGTATTTAAATCGCGGAACGTATTCTCTATCAGCAAGCAAAAGCTAAATATAACTGTTGTTCTGGCCGGATTGTTTTTGGGGGCGGCAATTTCTTTATTGGTAGCTTATTATATTATTCAGCGCCCGGCTAATCCGGATTTTGAGGTTGAGTTTGGCTACTTTCTGATAGTGTTTGTGTTGCTGATGATACCGCTGATGATGATTCGATGTGCGGCTTGTTTTGCCTATTATATCGACACCGGGCACTTTGCTTTGGGCAAAGTATATAACTACACGAGCGGTCGTTCTTATATCAGTGTGATGATGTTTTTACTGTTGGCGATAGTTTTGCTGATAATAAGCATGAATGCCTACGGATTTTTCAATCGTATCTCATTTGAATATAACAGTCTTACAACCGCTGTGGCAACCGATTTTACCGATAATCTGCTTAAATTGGTAATAGTAACGGCATTTTTATTGTTTGCACAGGCGCAATATATTCGTATGGAAGAAACTGAAGAATTGCACAGGGAACTTGTTGCTGCCGAAATTAAAGCTCATTTGGAAAGAGAAATCCCGGCAGATTCTCAAACATCTGCAGCTTCTCTAACAGAAACCAAATTAACCGCGAAGGCTGCCAAAAAGAAGAAGAATCAGCATAAATCATCAAAGGTGTCCACAGCAAAAACCGCGAGGAAGCAAAACAGATGAAATACATAATTTCGATATTGTTCGGTTTGTTTTTATGGCCGGCATCAATAAGCGTTGCCGCACCGAGCGTTGCCGATGTTGAAAACGCCATAAAAAAGAGTGATGTTGCTACGTTGGAAAAAATGATTAAGAGCGAGCTCGATTTGAATATGCATGATTCACATGGAAATTCGCTGTTTTATTTTGCGCTTACCAATACGCGTTCGCCGCAGATATTACGCTTTTTGGCAGATAACGGTGCCGATTTGAATACGCCGGTACCATCGACCGGAGAAACTCCGTTGGTTTATGCTGTTGCGGCAGCAGACAGGATACAGGCAGACGCCGAGCGGGTATTTATCGGAGAACTATCGCCGCGGGATCGAGAAAAAATGGCGGATGATTTTAAAAAGGTTGCGGCCAAAGAAATGAAACGTGCCGTAGAAACGGTGCGTCTGCTTGTGGATTTAGGGGCAGATATCAATCAGGAAACACCGCTCGGCACCCCGTTGATGAAGGCGGCAACCAATGCGTGGAATGGTGAGATTGTGGCTATGTTGCTTGAAGCCGGAGCCGATGTGAATCAAGAAGATCAAAACGGACGTACGGCTTTGTTTTATGCCGAAGCATACGGCAATTCCGACATTTCTCTGCAGCTTATTGCCGCCGGTGCCGATGTTTATCACACCGACGTCAACGGCAAAACATATATCGAAGCTGAGAAAAAAGACTTGCAGCCCGAAGAAATTATCCACGATATGTAAAATTTTATCACAAAGATAGTGAAAAGTATTTTTTTATGCTTTAGTATACACTCAACCGGTCAGGGTAATGAAATTACTTTGGCCAAAGTTTAATTTTAAAAAGGAAGGAAAAATGTTTAGCAAAGCAAAGATTTGTAAGGTTGCATTATCAGCCTTGACTATATTGTTTTCTGCTATAAACGTTGCCAATGCTTCGGAATTGGATTTGGTTATTCCGAATTTGGGTGACGCAACTTATAGCATTTTCGGTCATAGTACGATTTTCGGCTGTCCTATTACCGGCAATTTGTTACTTTTGTGCGGTATGGGTATCTGTCTTTTGGGTATGATTTTCGGTTTGTGGGAATTTCTCAGCATTAAAAAAATGCCGGCCCACGAAGTAATGCTCAAGGTATCGGAAACCATCTATGCCACCTGCACTACATATATGAAACAGCAAGCCAAACTGTTGTTTGTTTTGGAGCTGTTCATCGGTGCATGCATCGTTTATTATTTCGCAGGCTTAAACGCTACTCCGTTGCCGCAGGTTGTTATCATTCTGTTATGGTCAATCCTGGGTATTTTGGGTTCGTTTACGGTAGCATGGTTCGGTATGCGTATCAATACTTATGCCAACTCTCGCACTTCCTTTGCCTCGCTCAAAGGTAATGCTTATCCGGTTATGCACTTACCGCTTCGTTCCGGTATGTCTATCGGTGTATTACTGATTTGCGTTGAATTAATTATGATGATGTTCATCTTGGTATTTGTTCCACGTGAAACCGCCGGTGCCTGCTTTATCGGTTTTGCCATCGGTGAATCTTTGGGTGCTTCGGCCTTGCGTATTTGCGGCGGTATTTTTACCAAAATTGCCGATATCGGTGCCGATTTGATGAAGATTATCTTCAAAATTGATGAAGACGATGCACGTAATCCGGGCGTTATTGCCGACTGCACCGGCGACAATGCCGGCGATTCCTGTGGTCCGACCGCCGATGGTTTTGAAACCTACGGTGTTACCGGTGTTGCTTTAATCAGCTTTATTGTTTTGGCTGCCGGACACTTCTTTACGGCCGACGGTTCTTTGGCTGCCGACATCAATGCTCAACAATTACAAGCTCGTTTGATTACTTGGATTTTCGTAATGCGCATTTTGATGATTATCACTTCGGTATTCTCTTATGCCATTAACGGTTTCTTCGCTAAATTGATTTACGGTAAGTCTAAGGAATTTGACTTTGAAAAGCCGTTGACCAGTCTGATTTGGATTACCTCGCTGATTTCTATTGCCGTAACTTTCGGCGCTTCTTACCTGATGTTGCCTAAATCTCAGTTCGGCCCGTACATTTGGTGGGAAATGTCGGTAATCATCAGCTGCGGTACTTTGGCTGCGGCGATTATTCCGGAATTTACCAAAATCTTCACTTCTTCCAAGTCTAAGCACGTACAAGAAGTTGTGAATGCCAGCCGCGAAGCCGGTGCTTCGTTGAACATTCTGTCCGGTATCGTATCCGGTAACTTCTCCGGTTTCTGGCAAGGTGTGGTTATTGCCGGCTTAATGGCATTGGCTTATGCTACCGCCTCCGGTCATGTTGCCGAATTTTTCAGCAGCTGGCTCGGTTATGAGGTTTTGCCGCAAGCTCACATCGGCGCAATCATGATTTATCCGACGGTATTCGCCTTCGGTTTGGTTGCTTTCGGTATGCTCGGCATGGGCCCGGTAACAATTGCCGTAGACAGCTATGGTCCGGTTACCGACAATGCGCAATCCGTATTTGAATTATCGCAAATTGAAAGCATCAAAGGCATTAAGAAAGAAATCAAAAAAGAATACGATTTCGAGCCGGATTTTGAACATGGTAAACATTTGCTCGAAGCCAACGATTCGGCCGGTAATACCTTTAAAGCCACTTCCAAGCCGGTATTAATCGGTACGGCCGTAATCGGTGCTACCACCATGATTTTCTCAATCATTTTGCTGCTGAACTTACAACTGAACTTGATTGATGCGCGCGTATTAATCGGTATGATTTTGGGTGGCGCCGTGATTTACTGGTTCTCCGGTGCGGCGATTCAAGCCGTTTCCACCGGTGCTTATCGTGCGGTTAACTACATTAAAGAGCATATTAAGCTTGATACCAAGAAAGCTGCTTCGGTTGAAGATTCTAAGACGGTGGTGAAGATTTGCACGCAATATGCACAAAAGGGTATGTTCAATATCTTTATCGTGATTTTCTCGTTTGCGATTGCGTTTGCTTTCTTCGGTCCGGAATTGTTCGCCAGCTATCTGGTTTCCATCGCTATTTTCGGCTTGTATCAGGCACTGTACATGGCTAATGCCGGCGGTGCTTGGGATAACGCCAAAAAGGTAGTTGAAGTTGATTTGAACGAAAAAGGTACACCGTTACACGATGCTTCCGTTGTCGGCGATACGGTGGGCGATCCGTACAAAGATACGGCTTCGGTTGCCTTGAACCCGATTATTAAATTTACCACACTGTTTGGTTTATTGGCTGCAGAAATGTCGGCAAAAGTATCGGAAGAAAATCCGAACCTTGCTTTCGGTATTGCCTGCACCTTCCTGGCCATCGGTTTGGTATTTGTATGGCGTTCATTCTACGCTATGCGCATTGAAGCCAAAAAAATGGATTAAGTCGTTGACTAATTCGTTTTAGTTTGTTAGAACGGCGGCATTATTACGATGTCGTCGTTCTTTTTTATAAGGAGAGTTTGTTATGCTTAATTCTGTGTTTGAATTTATAAAAACCTTTAACATAACGCAATTTACCGGTGCGTTTATTGTTTTGTTTGCCATTATCGATATTATCGGCACTTTGCCGATTGTGATGAATTTGCAACGCAACGGCCGCATTGTCAGCGCCCCTCGCGCCAGTATCATATCGTTTGTTTTATTTGTCGGGTTTATGTATATGGGGGAAGCCTTTTTGGGGTTGTTCAGCCTTGATTTATCTTCATTTGCGGTTGCTGGTTCTATAATCATTTTTGTTATTGCTATGGAGATGGTGCTCGATTTGGAGATTTTCCGCTCCAATAATGCTACCGGAAACGATGCTACTTTTACGCCGGTGGTGTTTCCGCTGATAGCCGGTGCCGGTTCGTTTACCACTTTGCTTTCGATTCGTTCGCAGTATTCCGACTTCAATATTTTGTTGGCGGTGTTGGCAAACGTCATCATTGTTTATTTTGCTCTTAAGTCTTCTAAAAAACTGGAGAAAATATTGTCTCCGGGTGTTATATGTATCTTCCAGAAGGCATTCGGGATTATTTTATTGTCAATCTCGGTAAAGCTGTTTACTTCCAATTTGACCATGATTGTCGGCAGTATTTCGCATAATTGCGGCGGATAATATTTGAATAAAAGAAAAGCCTCGCTTATCGGCGGGGCTTTTATCATAAATAAAGCGGTTTTTAGGCTTGTGGAGCATCCATTTCGAAACCTTCGCTGTCATCCTCCTCGGCGTTGTATTCAATGCCCAGTTTGGCCAACATATCGTCATTGATGTCTTCACGCTGTGCCACCACCCAATCCGGAACGTTAGCGCAAGGCGGAAGTTTTGCTAACTTGGTCATTCCCTTATCCAAATACCAACGAGGCGAGTCGGCAATAATCGGACGGTCGATGTGGCTTTGCATCAATACCACTTGCTTTAACATCGGCAAACTCAGTAGTTGGGTCGAACTGATAACCGGAATACCCTGCAGTTGGTAGTTAACGTTTTTAGCCAGCGGGTTAAAGTCTTTACCCAAAGAACCTTCCGTACGTGAGAACGAAGAAATACGTACCGTTTTGTTACCAATCATCTTGGAGAAACGTTGCGCCGTAACCTCGTTGTTTTGGGACAGAATAACTTTACAGGCGGTAGTGGAAATCACCGTTTCCAAGTCATCCTTACCGTATTTACCGGAAATTTGGCCCAAATCTTGTCCGATAAGTAAATACGACACCTTCTGACCACGACCTACGGCCGGTCCGTCAATAATAGCTTTCATCTTAGGCATTTGCGGAAACTCGTCGAGCACGAACAGAGCAGGGAAAGGCCCCATCTTGCCGTCGGTACGGTTGACGTGATTCGGCGGGTTAGAAATCAGATAAGAACTCATCAACTCAATAAAGGTGGAGCTGATAACGCCCAACGCACGCGCATCAACCTGGTTAACCGACAAATAAACCGAAATCGGTTTCCATTCACCGGTAATCGGGTCTTTCATACCGCGCAAATCCTTAAACTGCAAATCGGAAAAACTGGTACGTGCTTTAACCGCCTGGTTCTTAAATATGTTAATACCGGCAAATGCGGTAGAAAGAATGGAACCGCGCTCCTTATCCGGGGTGTTACTCAAGGTACTTAACTCGGTAACGCAACGCTGGGCATATCCGTAATTACGTGCTTCTTTAATAGCTTCTTCCAACATATCGTGGGTCGGATCGGCCATCGCCGCCATCTGATCGCCTTCATCCAAACGACGCTGAATTTCTTGAGCGGCATTGATTTGCGCTTCGGTAATCCATTCCATAATCATGGCAATACAAGCTTCACGCCCCATCCATCGTGCCGGCAACAAGTTCCAAGTGCCGATAGGCAGGTAGTTTTCCATGGTTAAAGTGCCGTTCTTGAGGTTTTGAATAGCGCGCGGCGCACCCGGATCACGCATATCTTGATAATAACCCTCCAGAACTTCCTTATCTTTTTCATCAAGCTTGCCTTCATAAATGCGGCCGATGAAATAGTCATTGGCACGGGCGCGGTCACATTTGGAAACCACAAATTGAATAAACCCGGTTAATGCGGCACGTCCGGTTTGTGACCAGTGCGGGTCGGCACCGCCTTTAGGGTCTTCCACCAAAATATTGCACATGGAGTCAACGTACATGTCGCGGTCCGGACCTTGTTCCGGAATACAGTTCGGTGACAACGGGTTCCAACTCGGGTAATAAATACCTTCGCTCGGGTTATCTTCCGCACCCCAGTTAATAATGAATACCGGCCCTACTTTAGCGCGTGCACCGGAAGTCTTATAACAAAGCTCCGGTTTCGGGTCATTAATCACCAAACTCAGACCATCGGAGTGGAAAATCGTCGGCATCACCACGCCCACGGTTTTACCGGTACCAGGAGGTGCGCAGCACAGGGTTGCCAGTGTTTCTTTCAAGAGCAAAAACTTGCCGTCGAATTTTCCGACCACTTGGCAGAAGCCGTCAAAACCTAAAAGAGGCATATGTTTAATGTCGCGCAAGTCGGCAATTTTGGCCTGACCTTGATAGTTGACTTGGAATTTATACGGACTGAAAATAGCACTGATGATAATACCGAGCGGTATGGTGATAAACGGTAATATCGGAATCCACAAACTCAAAGAAAACGGTCCGCGGTGATTCCATAACTGTTTCCACCATTTGCCGTACATGGTAAATAAATGGTCAGGATGTTGCCATACCAGTGATAAAAACTTTTGTACCACGGTAGTTGATGATTTAGATACACCATGTCCGACAATGTATGATAACGGCAGACTGAAGACAAATAAAATGGCGCTCAATACAATGCAGATAAGCAGTGTAATCAACATCCATTTGACGGCTTTGTCATATTCTTTCCATTCCTCGCCACGATCATTTGCCATTTTATATCACCTCATAAGTTATTTTATGCTTTTTAATAATTTACGTAAGTTATCCAATTCTTTTTTAGAAACCCTACCGTCAGCTTCGTTTAAGAGTTTAGAGAACAGTTTGATTTCTTTCGGCGCACCCCGATTAATACGTGTGACCTCTATTCCCATTTCGTTCCAGATTTCGAACATATCATCGGCATTGATGATGTTGGCCATCTGAATAACCACACACGAAGTTATTTTTTGCTCGAATCCGCCGTCGTCCAATGCACTTTCAATTTGCTTCTTGACGTTGTTTAGTTTGCATACCGGAGAAACGCGGTGGCTGCTTTCTGAGAACCACAGCGGTTCTTCGCCGTTGAACATTTCTTCATCGGCAAGCCAATCTCCGCTTTCTTTATCAACCAGGCACAAATAAATATCATTTTCCGAAACGCCGACAAAGTCGATAACGGTGTTATTGACCGTAACATTACTGATAATCTCATAATTCTTCTGCGCCAAGGCATCATATACAGGTCCCTGAGATACATCAGCCGATTTGCTCTCACTGGTTTTGCCGCGGCGATTACTTTCTCCATCATCCTCGGTATTGCGTTGCGAGCGGGTGCTGCGTTTTGGAGTATCTTCGGATTTACGGCTTGTTCTACGGCTTTCTTTCTCCTTACTTTCACGACGGTTCGACGCCGATTTTTCAAATTTGGCTTCAGCCTCATCATCATCGTCATCGTCATCATCATCAAAATCATATTTCGGTTTCGCCCGTTTAGAACGCGTGAACTCCTCATCGTCATCATCTATCGGGCGTTTTTTAGCTTTACTTTCTCCGGACTTCTTCTTATTGATATCCGCTTTTTCAAACGAATCTATATCCAAATCGAAATCATCATCATCGTCATCGTCAAATTTAAACAAAGCATGATCGATTGTGGCTGCAACATCAGTTTTCTTCTTAACCGGTGCCGGAGCCGGAGTTGCAACGGCCGCCGGAGCAGAATACGGTGAAGAATAAGATGACACGGTAGATGTGGTCAACGGAGCGGATGTGGTCGAACTGCCGTAATCGGAAATCGGTACGCGCAGAGTGTTAATTCCCGTCGGACGAATCAGTTTATAAGACTTGCGTTTAACCACACCGTAACGATTGTTTGTAGTAATTGCGGTCGGAGCGGATTTACTGATATATTTGGTATAAAGGGTATATGGAAGTTTCAATATGTTCCAAATAATTTCTTCCCAGGCAACCATACATAAAGTCCACCAACCGGTAATTAACATCGGGAAGAAAACGATAATCAGCATAATAAAGGCCCACTCTTTCGGCGCTCGCGGAAACCAACCTGCTCTCCAGGCGGTTGCAAATTGATGCCAGTGATCAGGCCAAAAAATATCAAAATGCCAGTTGCACAGCATGATTACACGGATGCCTTCGGTAAAAACAATACCCCATAGGCAACCGACAATCAAAATTCTAAGAAATACCAATACCGATTTCAACCGTGCACTCCGTAATTCTATAAACGTACCCACAATATTAATAACATGTAAATGTTAAAAAAGTGAATATATTTTTTTATTTTTCAGACTTTTGTATTTTTTCAATAATTTCTTTTCTAAAATCAGTTGAACCGCTGGTTTGGTTTTTCTTTTTCTCCAAATCAAGCCGTTCTTTAATAAACTGATCTAAGGTTTTTTTCTCTTCAATCTTTAAGTTTTTGATGTTTACATCCGGAGCGACATAGTTGTCGAATCCGCTGTTAAATATCTTATTCAGCGGCACCGTCAGCAGTTTCATATACTTAAAGTGATAAAGACGGTACAACCCGTAAAAACAAAGCGGTACCAATAGGATAATTGTCATAATAAAAATTAAATCATGTCCGTGAAGGACATAGCCTTGATTCCAAAAAAGAGCCAGTTTTTGATAAAATATCAGCGGGGTGGTGTGATACATCAGCATAATGGCTGATGATACCAAAACGGCCAACAAAGCAATCCACAAGCATGAAGCAACAATCACGCAAATGCAATGGAAAAATTTTTTAATCATTCACGCGGCCCCTGATTTTTCTGGATTCTTGTCTGTTTTGTCTGGTATTTACCTTCAATGCGCCGTTTAAAGTCTTTTACTTTAACCTTCCGTTGAGCGTTTTTACTTCTATCGGCCTCATTTTGTGCTTTTTTGGCACCTATATCGTCTTCCCATGTCTGTTGTTTTTTCTCCCCGGTCTGCTCGGCGTGAGCTGCTTTCACTATATCCATAGGTTCGGTGTTGCCTTTTTTACGGGTTTCGGTAGGTTGCACATCATCGTCCGGCGAGCGATATTTGTTATAAATCTTATCAAATTCGGCGGACTTGATGCGAATTTCCTGTTCCAACAGATTTTTCTGGGTAGCATCCGTCGCGACATGACGTTCACACAATTGTTGCGTCAAATCGCCGCCGGCATGACACATTTTCTCAAAATATCCCTTCATCTCGACAGCGGCATTTTCTGCAACTACCTTCAACTGTTCCTTAGAAAGTTCGGCATCCGGCCGCAAATTGTTGTTATGCTTGAACTTAGTTTCTTCTTCGCGAAGAATATGCGCGGCAGTTTCCGTCATATCCTTGAACTTAATCAACGTGTCTTTACGAATCTTTTCTGCGGCTGCGGCATTGCCGTCCAAATCTTTGCCCGGATGTTTCCGAATATAGTCGATGGTGGCTAAAGCCGCACACATTCTGATTTTATCTTTGGAGAAAAGCTCGGATAAAATTTTCGGGTTCTTCATCAAAGTTGCCAAATTGCCGCGGAACAGGGCTTTATTGGCAAAAAACGATTTATTCAGACTTGCCGCAAATTCCGAATGATTATGCGGATTAAATCCGTCGACCGCTGTCCACAAGTGCAGACCTTTGCCGACATTGTTTTGAATGCACTCAAGAACGGCTTTAAGTGTTTTGGTATCTTTCATAACCTTGCTGAATTCGTTGAGATGATTATCTCTGGCCATATCAATCATTCGGGCCATTTGCTTGTTGAATTTCATGGCTTCCGGACTGAATTCAAAACCGTTACGTCCGCCGGTTGTCGGGCCGGTAGGAGTCTGTTGTGCTCCGTTTGCCGGATTGCGTGTCGCTACCGCAGAACGTACCGGCGCTTTACCGGAATCCCCACACAGATAGTCGATGGCGCCGTCAAGGCCTTGAAAAGCCTTCTTCAAGGTCCAGTTAATCAAGCCCAAAAACCATACGTTATAAAGATATTTGATTAAATCCTGTTCGGATACCGGCTTAAAGTCAAAGGATGATTTGCCGTGTTTGGAATCTCTTTGCTGTTTTTCCAACTGCGCCGGCTTTTCCTCCGTTTCGTCATCCGTCTTTTGCGGCGGCGGAGGAGTATTGGTTGAAACATTCAGATTATCCGGTTGCGCCGAAAACGTAAGCGTATCTGAATTTTCCGGCATTCCGCCGAAGCGAACCGGTTCTCCCGCCGGAGTATTTTCTGTTTGTGTGCGTGCCGGTTCGGCCTGATGCTGAGCGGCATAACGCTCTGCTTTTTCAAGGCCGTCCTTCATCATAAACGATTTCTTTGCCAAATCACTGTATTTAAAATTCCTGCCGGTATGGTCATCTTCTTTATTAAATGCTTCATACAACAATTCTCCGTCAAGTTTGCCGAGAGTATTTTGAATTTCCGCGGCTGCTTCGGAGTTTTTATATAATTTTTCGCGTAATTTGGTTAAATCGTCGCGCAAGTCGTCGCTGATACCTTCTTCCTGCAATTTTTTATCAAATCTGGCATCTTTAAACTCTATGGCATAAGTGTTTAATGCCACTTCGGCCAACAGGGTTTTGCCGTAGCGATAGCTGATTTCGCCGTTTTCGTCTTTTTGCTCAATCCGTTGCGGTTCGGTTAAAAAGGCCAGCATATCTTCTTTGCTGATTGCCCCTTGAGCATATAAATCTTGCATAACGTGCAGAGTATGGTTGATTTTATCCAAGTTTTTAAAACCAAGTTTTTCGGCATCTTTTTTGCCGCGCGGAGTCGGTTTCGGAAATATCGCCGCTTGAAACATCGCTTTTTGCGAATCGGTAAGTTGCGAAAAGCCGAATTTTTCGATGCCGGCTCTGATTTTGTCAGGATCCGGCGATGATTTTTTTAATTCGCTGCAGAAAGCTTTAAAATCCGCATCATTAGTATCAGCCATCAGAATATCTCCCATAAAGCAATTCCATTTAACATGATAATATCATAAAAAAACATTTTTGTCCACATTTATTTTTTTGCCTAAACTTTTACTTTTTTCATGAATTTACCGATTTCCAGATTAACGCGAATACCATCCTTCGGGGTAACTTTAACCAGCCCGAAGAAACGCGGCTTGATTTTGGCAAAGTCAATCGGAGCAAAAATAGCCGGATTGGTCGTAAGCGCCGCAAATGCGCCGTCAATATCTTTTTGCGCCACCCTGAAATAGTTACTGATCAAGCGTTCGGCATCAATCGGGAAGTTTTTCTTTTTAACCGCTTCAACAAAGCGTCTTTGGCGTTCTTTGCGTTCCAAATATTCTTCATACAGCAAGCGTTTGATGTGTTTTTCCTGATATTTCAGAAGTTTTGCCTGATATGTCAGTTCGCAGCTTTCCATATCAATCAGGATTTCTACATAAGAAATAACCGCCAGTTGCAGGTTTTGGTCACGTAATGTTTCGGCAAAATTCAAAAATTCCTCGTCTGTTGATGAAACCCTGAATTTGCCGATGGTATCCGGAAAAATTTCTTGCAAAAGGTTCCAGCCGGCAATTAAGTCTCCGGCTAATAAATGACCTACGCTCGGCTTGTAGTTAGGATACAGATAGTCAATATCAAATTCCCAATTCAGAGGGGATATTTGCTTGTTTTTGCATATTTTATCTATAGAGCTTTTATAATTGATGAAAGCCTGAGCAAGTTCCGATTCTTCACCTCTTAGTTCCGGACTTTGATCTTCTTCTTCAATCATGGTGCGTGCTACATCAAACGTTTCGGCAACTTCTTTTTCAAATTCCGCAGATGCTTCTTCATTTTCGCTCTGTCCCTGCGGACTCAGTCGCAACTCATCTTCATCATCGCCTTCTTCCAGCGGAAAATCTTCCGTCCCGTCGTCATTTTTTTTGTTTTTAGCTTCTTTTTTATCGTCATCATCGTCATCATCAAAGTCATCTACTTTGGAATTGATGAAGCTGTTCAAGAGTTTTTCAAAATCATCGCCGTCGCTAAAAGTATCTTCATCGCTCATAAAATCAGCACTCCCTTTAAACTTTTCTTGCAATTGAGTATATCAACCCTTATTATAAAAGAAAAGTAAAATCGTAAAATATAATAAAAAAAGCTTAAAATGGATACGGAAAACCTGATAATAACGCCGGAAGCCGGCGCGGCCGAAGCCAAAATGCGCTTAGATAAGTACCTGGCACAGAAAATGCCGGATATATCGCGCTCGCGAATCCAAAAATTAATCGCTACCGGCATGGTGACTTGTGAAGATGTTATAATTACCGATAATTCTTTTGCGGTGCGGGCGGGCGATTCGTTTCAGGTTACTCTGCCGCCGCCGCAAGAGGCAGAGCCGATTGCCGAGGACATTGCATTAGATGTGGTCTTTGAAGATGATGACTTAATCGTGATAAACAAGCCGGCAGGTATGACGGTGCATCCGGCAGCCGGCGCGTATAGCGGGACATTGGTTAATGCGCTTTTATATCATTGTCGCGATAACTTATCGGGAATCGGCGGCGTCAAGCGTCCAGGTATTGTGCACCGCATAGATAAAGAAACCAGCGGTTTGTTGGTTGCCGCCAAAAATGATTACGCTCATAATTTTTTGAGCGAGCAATTTGCCGAACATTCTATTGAACGAACGTATATGGCGGTGGTTTACGGAGTTCTTAATCCGCTAAACGGCAGAATTGAAGGTAACATCGGCCGCAGCAAATTTGATCGTAAGAAAATGTCATTGGTGGAAAGCGGCGGGAAATTTGCCGCTACCAATTACAAAACTCTGCAAGCATTCGGCAAGGCGGCATCTTTGGTGCAGTGCAATCTTGAAACCGGCCGCACTCACCAAATCCGTGTACATTTAAGCAGTAAGGGCAATGCGCTTATCGGCGATAAAGTTTATGTTAAAAACAAAAAATCCGAATTGGCGCTGCCGACCGATTTGAAAAACTATGTCAATACTTTTCCGCGACAAGCGTTGCATGCTAAGAGTTTGGGGTTTGTGCACCCGCGCAGCAAACAATTTATGCAGTTCGATTCGGAATTGCCGGCGGATATGGCTGAATTATTGGCAAAGTTGGCGGCGGTTTCCTAAATTAATATAATCCCTTATATGTTTTTAAATCTAAAGTTCAGGTTGTGAAACTTTCGGTTCGTTCTTATCATTTGGAACGGTCAACAGAAAGGAGGACAACATGGAAACTGCTCTTACCGGACTGGACTTTTCACCCGACAACAATTTGTCGCGCTATTTGCAAAACATTCGCAAATATCCGTTACTCACTCAAGAAGAAGAATATGAGCTGGCGGTAAAATACAAACAAACGCAGGATAAAGATATTGCCTATAAATTGATAACCTCGCATTTGCGGTTGGTAATCAAAGTTGTTTCCAAATACAAAGGCTACGGTTTACCGATAAACGAGATGATTTCGGAAGGTAACATAGGTTTATTGTATGCTATCAACAAATTTGAGCCGGATAAAGGGTTTCGTTTTTCTACTTATGCTTTGTGGTGGATTAAGGCCGCGGTGCAAAAATACATCCTCAATTCGTGGTCGCTGGTTAAACTCGGCACGACTGCCGCGCAAAAAAAGCTGTTTTTTAATCTGCGTAAGATAAAAAACAGCCTTAATTTAACCGACGACCGCGAACTTTCCGACCGAATAATACAGGATATAGCCGATTCGCTTGATGTCAGTACTCAAGATGTTACCGATATGAACACGCGGCTGAAGGCGCATGACGGTTCGCTGAATATTGTGATTGATAATCAGAGCTCGGACGGCGGGGCCGAATGGATAGATTTTATCTATGACACCAAACCTAATCAGGAAGAACAATTGGCCTATCGCGAAACTATGAATTATCGCCGCAAACTGTTTAATCGGGCCATCACGGTTTTAAACCCGCGTGAAAAAGATATTTTATATAAACGCCGCCTGAGCGAAGAAAATATTACATTGGATGATTTGAGCCGCACCTATCATATTTCAAAAGAACGGGTGCGGCAGATTGAACTTAACTCGATTCGCAAAATTGCCAAAGCCGTTGAGGTAATGCAATAGCCGGCACTTGAAAACACAGACTTACGGCATATTTTAGCAGATGACAATCCGGAGGATATTATGAAAGAAAATCATAAAAGAATAATCGGACGTGTTGCGGCGGTTATATTACTGGTGCTCGGGCTTAACCTCGGATATTGGTTGTATCATCATAGCCATTCTCCCATAGCCATCAAGGCAGAAGATTTGCCGCAAGTGGTAGCAATTAAACCGCAATCGCACGAAATCACCGTAACCGACAACTATATCGGGCAGGTAGATGCCATAAATCAGGCGCAGATTGTGCCTTATATCAGCGGATACATTGTCAATATTACCGCCGAGGGCGGTAAGTTTGTGAAAAAAGGCGAAATTCTGGCCACCATTAAACAGGAGCAATATATTGCCGCATTAACCCGGGCCGAAGCGGATGTATCGGCAGCCAATGCCGATTTGTTTAACGCCAAAACCAAATACGAGCGTATGCAAAAAGCCGGGGACAAGGCTGTTTCACCGGCAGAAATGGATAGTGCCGAAGCCGATTATCTGACGGCGATTGCTGCCTTAAAAAAAGCTCAAGCGGGGAGGGAAACGGCGCAAACCGAGTATGATTATACCTATTTGATTGCGCCTTTTGACGGGGTTTTAGGCAACATTAACCTGTCAATCGGGCAATATGTGTCGCCGCAAAGTCGCAATTTGATGGAAATCGTGCAATATAATCCGATTCGTGTGGTATTTTCCGTATCTGACAAGGAATATTTAAATCATTTCAGAAATTTCGAGCCGCAAAATTTGGTGATAAGACTTAAATTGGCCAACGGTGAAATATTTGAACAAACCGGCAATATAGAATATGCCGCCAACATCGTAAACGAGCAAACCGGTTCGGTAGCGGTATATGCCGAGTTTGCCAATCCCGACCGCAAGCTGATACCCAATGCGTTTGTAGAAGTTTTGTTGGAGCGGACATATGACAACGTGTTGCTTTGGCCTAAAAATTATGTGGATATGCGGCCGGACGGAAATTATATAAATATCGTGCAAAACGGAATACTGCAAACGCAAAAAATCCACATATACGGCACATATGATAACCAATATGTTATCGGCGATGAATTTTCCGCCGACACTTATTTGGTTAAAGAAAGTGTTGAACCGCGCTTACTCAATCAAAAAGTTACGATTAAAACCCCTCAGGCGGAGCAAAATTGATGTTTTCGGCATTTTTTATCAATCGGCCTCGCTTTGCCATTGTAGTTTCAATAGTGATGATCATACTCGGTCTGTTGGCGGTGGCGGTGCTACCGGTGGCACAATATCCGGAAATAACCCCGCCGCAGATTGTTGTTTCCACCACCTATATCGGTGCCGATGCCAAAGTTTTGGCCGATACGGTGGCGGTACCGGTAGAAAACGAGGTCAATGGTGTAGACAACATGCTTTATATGTCATCTTCTTCCGATGATAACGGTTCGTATAAATTGACGGTAACGTTTGAGGTGGGAACCGATGCCGATATCGCACAGGTTAAGGTGCAAAACCGCCTGCAACAGGCAATGTCGGAATTACCGTCGGAAGTTACGCAGTACGGTATAAATGTCAAAACGCAAAATTCCAATATATTGGCAATGCTGGTGTTGCGTTCGCCAAACCATACTTACGACGATTTGTTTTTGAGCAACTATGCTTATGCTAACTTAAAAAATGAACTCTCCCGCGTTAAAGGGGTTGGCGATGTGCAAATATTCGGACCGCAATACAGTATGCGGATATGGCTAAACAGCGACAAACTGTATTCTATGGGGTTGACGGCGGCCGATGTAATGAATGCGGTTAAAAACCAAAACGTGCAGGCTTCAGTCGGCAGCATCGGTGCGGCACCGAGCAGCCCGGATAACAAAATAGTGCTTTCGTTGACGGCTAAAGGATTGTTGCAAACGGTGGAAGATTTTGAAAATATCGTAATCACTTCTGCTGCTGACGGCGGTATTGTTTATCTTAAAGACGTTGCTCACATCGAACTCGGAGCCGATATTTATAACTTAAAATCGGCATACAACGATTCGCCGGCATTGATAATGGCCATCAATCAAACGCCGAATACCAATTCGCTGCAAATTATGAAAAATATTCGCAAAAAAATAGAAGAAATGACAACAAAACTGCCGGAAGATATAGAGTTTCGCGTCTTATACGATTCAACCGATTATGTGCGAGCCTCAATTAAAGGTATTTTGGATACGCTCCTAATAACATTTATTTTAGTGATTTTGGTTACCTACGTATTTTTGCAAAAAATAACCACCACCTTGATACCTTTGTTGACTATTCCGGTTTCGTTGATTGCCACCTTTGCCGTGATTTATGTGTTGGGATATAATATTAATATCCTGACTTTGTTTGCGATGATTTTGGCCATCGGTTTGGTGGTTGACGACGCTATTATCGTGGTGGAGCGGGTGCAATATTTAATCAGTCGGAACAATCTGAACGCACACGAGGCAGCAATAACGGCGATGCGGGAAATCGGCAGTGCGGTTATTGCCACGACTTTCGTACTGTTGGCGATTTTTATTCCGGTGGGGCTGATGGCCGGCATAACCGGCAAAATTTATCAACAATTTGCCGTTACCATCGCTACGGCGGTCAGCTTCTCTTCAATAAATGCATTGACCTTAAGCCCGGCCTTGTGTGCTATTTTTCTCAAAGATGAAAAAACGCAAAAAATCGGTATATTCTTTCAAAAATTTGATGAATTGCTGGCCTGGAGCCAAAAACATTACCTTAGCTTTGTCGGCTATTTTGCCGAGCGATTAAAGCTGACCGCGCTGGTTGTTTTGACGGTGATAGCCGGCATAGGATTAATGTTTTGGCGGACTCCTACATCGTTTTTGCCTGAGGATGACCAGGGAATTTTATTTGCCAACGTGCAGCTTTCCGATATCTCCGGTATAAACCGCACCAACGAAGTTATCAGCAAAATGAATGAGCGGGTTTTACAGACACCCGGAGTTAAATATTTCATGACGGTTGCCGGATACAGTATGCTCGGCGGTGGCGGTGAAAATGTAGCCTTCGGAGTTATCGGGCTGGAACCATGGGACAAACGCACCGCGAAAAATCTGTCGGTTGAAGCGATTCGACAGACGTTAAGTCGCAAATTTGCTGAATTTAACGAGGCGGAAATTAACTTTTTTGCGCCGCCGGCTATTGTCGGGGTGGGGCAAAGCAACGGCATTTCGTTTGAATATTTGGCAACCGATAATCAAATATCGGCTTCGGAATTAGCTGCTTCACTCAATAAATATTTGCTTAAAGTAAATCAATCTCCGGATTTCAGCTATGCATTTTCTACTTTTACCGCCGATACACCGCATATATACCTCGATATAAATCGCCGCAAAGCCGAGTATTATAAAGTAAATGTTGCGGATTTGTTTGCGGTATTGCAAAATAATCTGGGCTCACGCTACATTAACAACATTACTCTGAGCGGACAGGTTAATAAAGTTATTTTGCAGGCGGATTATGCCTACCGCGGCAATATGGAAGATATCGGACGTCTGCAGGTACGTTCGCAAGACGGCAAACTTATTCGTATCGACAGTTTTGCCAAGGTGCAGACGGAACTTTCACCGAAGACAATTTATCGTTTTAATCAATATACTTCAGCCGGTGTTACGGCTATGTCACGCGAAGGTATCAGTAGCGGCACTGCGTTGAAAACTTTAGAAACTTTGCAACAAAAATCGGGTAAAGAGTTCGATATTTCGTGGACCGGACTAAGTCTGCAAGAAGTGGAAAACCGCGGAGTTGCCGGCTTTCTCATTGCTTTGGCGGCAGTGTTTTGCTACTTGTTCTTAGTGGCCTTGTACGAAAGTTGGTTTCTGGCCTTATCGGTGATTTTTTCCACCGTGTTTGCAATATTGGGAGCATTGGTCGGCCTGCATTTTATGGGAGAATCGCTGAGTATTTATGCTCAGCTCGGCTTGGTAATGCTTATCGGATTGGCTGCCAAGAATGCAATCCTTATTGTAGAGTTTACCAAAATGTATAGAGAACAGGGTTTTAGTATTGTTGAGGCAGCCGAAAAAGGTGCGGAGGAGCGGTATCGTGCGGTTCTGATGACGGCATTTACCTTTATTTTGGGAGTATTCCCGATGATTATAGCCAAAGGTGCCGGTGCCGGTTCGCAAATAGCCATCGGCTCGGCGGTGTTTTTCGGTATGATTTTTGCCACCGTCATCGGCATAGTATTTATTCCATCGTTGTTTGCAATTTTTGAACACTTAAAAGAACATTTTCAGTCTTCGACCAAGGAGAAAGCAAATGGGTAAGATTTTATGGTGCAGTGCACCGATTTTACTTTGTGTTGCCTGTAATGTCGGACCCGATTACGTGCGGCCGGAATTTTATGACGACGCGACAATATCAAGAGAATTGCATCTTAAAGAAAATCGGCCGCTGCCGGAAAAATGGTACCGTCGGCTCGACGATTCGCAACTTAACAATCTGGTGGAAAAAGGTTTGCAAAATAATACCGATATTCATTCTGCGCTCGAGCGATTGCATCAGGCTCGCGCCACTTCACGCATAAATTCGGCTGATTATTTGCCGCAGGCCGGTCTTAAGGGTGGTTACAATTATGAAAAATACGGCAAAAATAACAACGCTGTCGATTCGCATTATTATTCGGCCGGATTTGATGCTTCATGGGAGCTTGATTTATGGGGTAAAGGTCGCCGTCAGAGCGAAGCAGATACGGCAGCGATGCGTGCGGCCGAATATACTTTGCAAGATGTCCGTAATGTGGTTGCGGCTGAAATTGTCGCCGATTATATCGGTTTGTTGCAAAATACGGAAAATCTGCGCTTTGCCGAACAAAATGCCCGATTGCAGCAAGATATTTTTGCCACGGTCAGAGCCAAATATGAAAGCGGACTAAGTGACGAAACCAGCTATCGCGAAGCACAATATTTGTTAGAAAACACGCGAGCGCAAATTCCGCAATATCAGGCGGAAATTGAAAAATACAGGAATGCTCTGGCTGCAGTTATCGGCATATTACCGTCGGGATTAGATTCGATGAAGTTCTCAAAAAAAATGTTGTCGCTTTCGGCAACAGAGGCGAAATTATTTAATTTTCCGCTGTATGTGGTGCGATTACGGCCGGATGTGGCAACAGCCGAGCAAAAACTGGCGACGCAAAATGCGTTGGTAGGTGTCGCGGTGGCGGAGCTTTATCCCGATGTTAACATCAGTGCTTTGTGGGGTTATGCGGCACAAAGCGGCAATAAACTGATTCGCTCAAGCAGTCAGACCTATAATTACGCTCCTTTGTTGACCATGCCGTTTTTGGATTGGAATAAGTTGCAAAATAACATAAAATTGCAAGAATCGGTACGGCAAGAAGCTTTGGAAAATTATAAGCGAGCGGTATTAAACGCCGTGGCTGAGATTCGTAATGCGCAAACCGCATATACCACAAGCAAAAGCAGTGCACGCAACAAATATATGGCATGGCGCAATATGCAGACCGCGGCAGAACTGACGCAGAAAAAATATGAGAGCGGGTTGGGGGAGTTTGCCGATGTAATGCGAACGCAACAAAATCTGATAACAGCACAACAAGACTATGTTTCCGCTATGGCGCAAACCATACAAAACCTCGTTGCTTTTTATAAAGCAATCGGAGCGCCGGTATAATTTTAATCCATGATAAATCAGTAATAGTTCAAATCTTCAAACGGTATACGGTCGGACGGTTTTTGCGGCTTATAAACATATACGTTGGTTACGGTCGGAATATTGTATTTGCGATGCCAGTATCCCTTCTTTTCCATACACAGACGATAATCTTTCGGATTGGATTCGGCCGAGTCGCGAATAGAATTAACGAGAAGCGGCGAAGCACCGCGATACGGCACATAACTCGCCCAGATACCTTTTTCTTTATGCCAATCGACATGAATATTGTAACGATATTCTTCGGAATAGAACCAGTTGGCAAAATTAGGCCAATGGAACCAGCTTTCAGCCTGTTTTAAGCACTCCGAATGGTCGCGCGAGAATTTTGCCACACCGGTATTTTCCCGCTCCCAGTGATAAATTACCTGTCCCTTGCCTCCGTAAGTAGAAGAGCAGGCACCTAAAAACAGACTGAATAAAAACAACAAATATCTCATGTTAAAAATCCAAATTGGTATAATGGGTTGACGGATATATATTCTTGATACGGTCGTTTAAAATTTCTTTAAAACTCGGCCGCGACTTAATTTGCGAATACCACTGTTTGGCATTTTTAAAATCTTCCCACGGTACATCGCCTAGATAATCTATGATGGATAACTGCGCTGCCGCACTTATATCGGCCATGGAAAATCCGCCGTTAACCAGATAATTATTACGCTCAACCATCCAATCGATATATTCCAGATGGAATCGCAGATTGTTTATTCCTGTCTGAATACGTTTGGATTCCGGCGGTTGATGCAAGGCAAATCGTTTATATATTTTTTCACCGACAATATACTGATAAACTTCCCGATGGAACTTGTTATCAAACCAGTCGACCAACCGGCGGGTTTCGGCACGTTCTTTATTGTTACCGTTAATCAGACGATTTTGAGTGTACGTTTCCTCCAAAAATTCGGTGATGGCATAGTTGCCGGAAATAATGTTGCCGTCAAAAATAAACACCGGTAATTCTCCGGCCGGATTAATCTTTTTGATATCCGTAGACAAGGCCCATGGTGTTTCTTCTTTCAAAACATACAGCATTCTCTTTTCGGCCATTAATATCCGAATTTTGCGGCATTGTGGTAAAATATTGCTATGTACCAAAAGAACCATAAAACCTCCTAGTAAATTCCCTCTATAACCTCATCTATCGATTTTTCTTCGACTTTTTGTTCAATTACGTGTCCGCTCCTGCCGGCTAAATCATCCTCAACTTCCAAAAAGTTTTCTTGTGTATCTTCGGTATCGTATTGAACAAATGACGGCGGCACCGTACCTTCATAGCGGCGTTCTTCTTCGCTGACGATGCGTATAATTTCTTCCTTAACCGCGGTGGCGTACTCCGGTTTTGCAAACTCATCCTGAAAAACCTCCATATATTGCGAAAGCCGAGGGGTTACTTTGGATATAGCAATGAATACCGGGATTTTAAACAACGGTTTTTGTGAATAAGACAAAAAACTTCCAACGCCGTAGTGGCTTGCCATCATGCGGTTATAATACAATCCTCCCACCATATAATCGGCTTTTCCCAATATAATTCTTTCGTAACATTCATACGGTGTGTCTACAAATTCCACACCCAAATCTGCAACTTTGCGTACGATGAAATCGCTTAAGAGTTCGGTTTTAGACATGACACCGCGCATATTTTTTAAGTCTTCAAAGTTTGAGATTTTGGTCATACTGTCCGCAGAAGTAATAACGTGAATAGGGTTGGAAACACTGGCCGGAAAAATCATCTGTAAGCCGCTGTAGAGCTGGGTATTTGAATATGCACCTATAAATACTTTATGTTTGCCGCTTCTGACATCAAGCAACATCAATTTTAAATCCAACTCATCATCGTCAAGCTCGACCGGAACAATGTTTATGCCGTGCTTACTCATAACGTCAATTGTCGGCTTCAAAAAGGCACTCTCCAACTCCATCAGACCATATTTACCGACTTTTTTCGAAGGCACATAACGCGAAAACGGAGGATAATCAGCCCATCCCACGGTATTTAGAGGTGTGTCGAAATAATTTTCCACTTCAACCATATTGGTAGAATCTTCGTCTGCATAAGCAGCAGCGATGCCTAACGCCCAAAAAAATATAAAAATCCGCAAAAATCTCATAGCTTTATATCCCGTTTTTTTATGCCGTTAATGCCATTATTTACCACATTAAGCATAAATAAATTGTGTTAAAAAGATTTTAACCGATTGCATAAAAGCAATAATTCTGTAACATATTACAAAAGAAAATTGAAAAGTACAAGATGGTAAATATAAATAAAAATTTATTTTTGCAACGAAACCGCAATATTATTGCTATAACTTCGGGTGTCGGCAGCATGGGTAAAACTTGGCTGACTCTTACGCTCGCGCACGCACTTAACATCTTGCAACAATCGGTTTTGTTATTTGATGCGGATAACGGACTGTTAAATGTTGCGGCGCAGACAGATGTTTCGTCTCTGTACTCCCTCAACGATGTTTTGACTTCTGATATTACGCTCAATCAAGCTATAGCACCGATTAACCGAAGAAAATTTGATACCGTTTTCGGAGAAACCGGAAGTAATATTCTGGAAAGTACTCCCGTCGGGCGTTTGCAGATATTGCGCGATGATTTGTTGCTGGCGGCCCAGGATTATGATTATCTGTTGATAGATTTACCGTCTTCGGAAAAAATTTCGCTTAATATTTTGCCTTCCGACGGTAACTTGATTTTGGTGTGTACCAACGAACCGTCTAATTTGGTGTCGACCTATAAATTTTTACAAGATACCGCCGCTACCGAACGCTATAAAAATATGCAGATTGTGGTTAATCATGCCCAATCGTATGAAGAAGGATTGCAAACCTATAATACTCTGCGTCATGCTTGCGAAGAATATATTACCAAAACTCCGGCGCTGTTGGGAGTGGTCCGACGTGATACCAGAGTGCGTGACGCCATCCGCAATCGTTTTTTACTTCTTAACCGCTATCCCAATTCCGAAGCCGCGGAAGACATGATGCAGATTGCGCGCAAAATTTTGCAAAAAGGAGAAGAATAATGCCAAAGTACGACTCTCTCGGATATTATGCGATTTTGGAAGTTCATCCCGCAGAAGATATTTCGGTGATAAAGCGTCAATACTATCAAAAAGCCAAGTATTGGCACCCTGATCATAACACACGTCCCGAAGCACAAGATATGTTTCAAATGACATCGATTGCTTACGGTATAATGCAAAATCCGCGTACTCGTCTGATTTACGATTTATTATCATGCGTTTATGACGGCAAAGATTTTCCGCCGATGGGCTCGTTGAAAATATATAAAAATCAATCAAATAAAGACGATAAAGCGTTGCGTGTATTGAAACAACGGCTATGCACAAACAAAGGCATACGCGAAAGCAAAGATGTCTGTAATATCCATGAGGCCGGTAATATGGTGCTGTCAACCGCGATTTCTAACTGGCTGAAGGGTTGGTGGCAAAAAGACGGGTTCAATCGCACACTGTCGGCCATCCGCTTTAATATGGAAAATATCTATGCGGACGATGCCGATAACTTGAAATTGCTGATACATAATGCCGTGGCTTATGAACAGGAAAATAACAAAGAAATGGCGTGGATTTATGCCAAGCAGGCCGAGTTGATGGAAGTTACCGACGAACATACCGCAGAATATCTGCGACGTTTTATAGAAATGCTGGATTTTCATCCGGAAAAAAAGGTGGTCTTACCATATTGGAATGCCGCCGAACTGAAGCGAAAACAACAGCTTTTTCCACTGACGGCTCTTTTGTTTGCGGTGCTTATCGGAGTAGCCGTGCTGGCTCGTAATGGCGTTTTTTCGGGCGGCAACGCACAGGACAACAGTTATTATGAAGTGCGCAAAATCGGCGACAATTTGGTGCCGTCCGATATGATTGAGGCACGTATTATGAAGACTGACAGCACGCCGCAAGATAAGGACTCTATTGCTCATTTGACAGCAGACAGCATTATTTATTACGGACCTGATGCCCGCTATTCACCGTTGCGTAAAGGGATTAAAGGGCAGACAGTACGTATTACCGGCTACACGGTTGATAAAAAATGGTATCAAATTATTTTGGATGACGGTATAATAGGATATATTCGCAACAAGGATTTACAAGAAGGTTTCGGTAATCCGATTCCGGAAGGAAGTAGTGTTTATAAGGGGTAACAATGGGACTAAAATTTGAAATAGATAAAAAAGCAGGTAAAAGTCGTTTGGGCAGATTAATTACCAAACACGGCACGGTGAATACACCGGCTTTTATGCCGGTGGGAACCTGCGCCACGGTAAAAGCAATGATGCCGGAGAGCGTGGCGGCAACCGGTGCCGAAATTTTGCTCGGTAACACTTATCATCTGATGTTGCGTCCGGGTGCCGATTTGGTTGAAAAAATGGGCGGACTGCATAAATTTATGAATTGGGATAAGCCTATTTTGACCGATTCCGGCGGCTTTCAGGTTATGAGCCTGAGCGGTTTGCGCAAATTAAAGGAAGAAGGCGTTACTTTCCGTTCGCACGTTGACGGTAAGCAGTTCTTTTTGAGCCCGGAAGAATCTATGAAAATCCAGCATAAGCTCGATTCTAATATTACCATGTGCCTTGATGAGTGTACACCATATCCTTCAACTTATGAAGATTGCGCCAAGTCGATGCGGATGTCAATGCGCTGGGCCAAGCGCAGTAAGGAAGCGTTTGTTGACCGTGACGGTTACGGTATTTTCGGGATTCAGCAGGGGAATGTGTTTAAAGATTTACGTGCCGAATCTGCCGAAGCCCTGAAAAAAATCGGATTCGACGGTTATGCTATCGGCGGCTTGGCTATCGGTGAGGGACAAGAGAAAATGTTTGAGGTTCTGGATTATGCACAGGATATGCTGCCTGAAGACAAACCGCGCTATTTGATGGGTGTCGGACGCCCCGATGATATTGTCGGCGCGGTGTTGCGCGGGGTCGATATGTTCGATTGCGTAATGCCTACTCGTTCCGGTCGCACGGCACAAGCCTTTACCAAATACGGAGCGATTAATGTACGCAACGCTCGTCACCGTGAGGATTATCGGCCGTTGGAAGAGGGGTGTGATTGTCCGCTCTGTGCGCATTATTCGCGAGCCTATCTCCACCATTTACATAAATGTAACGAAATTTTAGGCGTTATGCTGTTAACCTGGCATAACATCAGATATTATGAACGTCTGATGCAGGGCTTGCGTAATGCCATAAAAAATGATACACTGGATGCGTTTGTTGCACAGTTTTACGAAGATCAGAAATGCGGAGACATAGAGGAGCTTTAATATGAGCAAAGGTGCCGAAGTTAACGATAAAGTTTTGGAAAGCTTTAAAAAAGAAAACAAAAAAGCGGGTATCAGAGTTTTTGTGGCCGGCGGTTCGCGTTCCGGCAACGAAAAACAATATGCGCAAGAGGCGTATATTCTGGGCCGCAAAATTGTCGAAATGGAATTTAAGCTCGACTTCGGACTCTCCAACAGAGGTATTATGGGCGCTGTGGCCCGCGGTGTTATCGATGGTTGGAATGATAAACAGGAAGAAAAAGGCGAGTTTCCGATTCAAGGTATCACCACCAAAAAATATTTTGATTTATATCCGAGCGATGATGAACTTATTCGCAAAATGGATATTGTGGTGGCGCGCACACTTGAGGAACGTAAGCGTAAATTACTGAAAGCCGATTTTGTGGTGTTTACACCGGGCGGTGTCGGTACTTTGGACGAACTGGCCTACGATTGCGTGGCCATGCAGGACGAAATGTTGCCGATAAAGCCTTTCATCATTTATAATATTAACGGTTTTTTCCATCATTTGTTGGAGTTTTTGAAACATATTGCGCAGGAGGGATTTGCCGATCCGGTTCCGTTTATCGTGGTAGATAACCCGGAAGAATTGGAAATAGCCTTTCGTTGGCTGAAGCTGAAAAAAAACGATTACAGCAGCAGCAAAGAAGTGTTTGTTATGTCACGTAAGCTGATTTATGAGCTACCGTATTACAATAAGCAAAAGGAGAATTATAATATGGATGTCGAAACGTGTGCCGAGCGGATGGATATTATCAAAGAACACGGCAGCGATTTTGACCGACAGGTTTTGCAAGATGAAATTCGCACCGCCTATTTTGAAAATGAAATCGAAAAAATGTATAATCGTTTGGCGCAAACCGGTCGCGATACCGGTATGGTCAGCGAAAAATTAGCCGCCCTTAAAAAGCGACGGAAAGAGATGTTGGAATGAACGTATTTGCCTTTATTTTAAAGTATTTACGCAAAACAAAATTTATGGCGAGCGTTATCGTGATCGGCATGATTATTCGCAGTGTGGCCGATCGCGGCGAGGTTTATGCTATGTCGCAAACCATCGGTATTTTGCCGCAATACGCCAGCGACCACAGTGTGTTGAACCGCATTATTTTTTACATCGGGTTATTGGCGTTTTTCCTGGTTATCGAAGCAATTTCTAACTATATGTGGCGCTACATGGGCGGCAAATTTCAGCCGTATTTCTCCAGCTTGATTTACCGCGATATTTTTGCGGCGGTGCATCACCAATCGGTTAGTTTTTTTAATATGGAGATGTCGGGCAAAGTGGCCTCCAAAACCAAAAACATTGTCAGCGGAATTCGTGATATTTATGTAAACTCTTTGTTTGGATTGTTGCGACCGGTTACCGGTATTGTTGTCAGTTTGTATTTAATTTGTCGTGCCGATTTGCTGATGGGGGCGATAATTACCGTTTTGAACCTGATTTTTATCGGCATAAACATTATCATCCGCAAAAAAATCGGCTCATTTTCGGAAAAGCGTGCACGTTTCAGTGCGGAAACCGACGGGGTGTTTATCGATACGGTCACCAATTCCGATTTGGTAAAGAGTTTTGCCAATTATTTTTATGAAAAAGGGCGATTTTACCATGTTTTGCGCACGGCGGTGCGTTCCGAACAGGAAGAGCGCACCAAAGACGCATGGTTTGATTTGCTGGGAAAAATAGTGTTTTATTCCGTTTATCTGGCCTCGTGTATTTGCGTGTTTTATTTTTGGTATTTGGGGCGCTTGGAGTTGGCGGATGTGGTGATGAGCACGTCACTGATGACCGGTTTGATGATGGAAGTCACCAACATCGGCTTTTTTGCCAGTGAATTTTCGCAACTCTACGGACAAGTTAAAGACGGTTTAAATCTGATTTTTCAGCCGTATCAGGTTAGAGATGCGCCGGATGCCCACAATATTAAAATGCGCGGCAGTGCCATAAATTTTGATAAAATTACCTATCATTACGAAGGTAAAGAAAACTTGTTTAATAAGTTTAATCTCAAGATTAAGTCGGGCGAAAAAGTCGGTCTGGTCGGTCATTCCGGCAGCGGTAAGTCCACACTGATAAAGCTTTTGGTGCGCTATTATGATGTTGACGGCGGCAAAATTACCGTCGGCGGCGAAAATATTGCCGATGTGCGGCAAAACAGCTTGCGGGCGCAAATTGCCGTGATTCCGCAAGACACAACCTTATTTAATCGTACCATTATGGAAAATATTCGCTACGGCAACGTTAAAGCCACCGATGAGGAAGTAATAGCTGCCGCCAAAGCCGCCTATGCCGATGAATTTATCCGCCAGCTTCCGAACGGCTATGAGAGCAAAGTAGGGGAACGCGGAGTAATGCTCTCCGGCGGCGAACGTCAGCGCATCGCTATTGCCAGAGCTATTTTGAAAGACGCACCGATTCTGATTTTGGACGAGGCAACCTCGGCGCTCGACAGCGAAAGCGAGCAATATATTCAAAAGTCGCTCAAAAAACTGATGAAAGGCAAAACGGTGATTGCCATTGCCCACCGGCTTTCCACTTTGCGCGAGATGGATAGGTTGATAGTTATGGATAACGGTAAAATCGTCGAAGAGGGCAGTCATGACGAATTATTGAAGCGTGCGGGCGCCTATTACGAATTTTATCGCATTCAAAGTTTGAACAAATAAATAAAAAATACTTGATTTTTGCGGAAAACCTCATATTATACACTCAATATGTTGCGGCTGCGAAGAGATTCTGCAGTCGGCTTTTTTAACCTTAATGAAGATGCCTATATAGCAAAGATATAGGTGTTTTTTGTTTGATTTTTGGAGGATGAAATGGAAAAGTTTCCGCTGACAAAGACCGGCTATGCCATGTTGGAGCAGGAATTAAAAAGACGTAAAGGCGAAGATCGCCCGAGCATTATCGAAGAAATTGCCGAAGCACGCGCTAAAGGTGATTTGTCGGAGAATGCCGAATACTCTGCGGCCAAAGAAAAACAGAGTTTTAACGAAGGACGTATTCAGGAACTGGAGGCGGTTATCAGCCGTGCTCAGGTAATTGATCCGACGCAAATGAGCGGCAATATCGTTCGCTTCGGCGCCACGGTTTTGTTGGCCAATATCGATACCGACGAAGAACGCGAATATCAGATTGTCGGCGATTATGAGGCTGATATCGAAAAGAACAAAATTTCGCTTTCTTCGCCGCTCGCTAAAGCGCTTATCGGTAAAGAAATCGGCGATATTGCCGAATATCTGGCACCGTCGGGCAAACGTTCGTACGAAATTTTGCAAGTTAAATGGTTATAAAACAAAGGCCCTCATCCAAGGGCTTTTTTTAACGCTATAGCTCAGGCTGATGTACTAAAAAATAAATAATGCTTGCAAAAAAAGTCAAATGGCATATATTCAAGCCAGATGAAATTTAATTTTTATGGGAGATAAAAATGGCTTTAGTTTCTATGCGTCAGATTCTTGACGATGCAGCCGAGCACAATTACGGCGTGCCGGCATTTAATATCAACAATATGGAACAGATTATTGCCGTAATGCAGGCAGCGCAAAAAGTAAACGCTCCGGTGATTATGCAAACTTCGACCGGTGCGCGCAAATATGCCGGCGACCCGATGATTCGTCATATGGTGGCGGCGGCAATCGAAATGTTTCCGAACATTCCGGTTTGTATTCACCAAGACCACGGCACATCGGTAGATATCTGCCAATCGGCGATTGTTAACGGCTATTCGTCGGTGATGATGGACGGCTCCCTTGAAACAGACGGCAAAACTCCGGCCTCGTTTGAATATAATGTTCGCGTAACTCAAGAAGTGGTAGCACGTGCTCACGCTGTCGGCGCTTCGGTGGAAGGCGAGCTCGGTGTTATCGGTTCGCTCGAAACCGGTAAGGCCGACAAAGAAGACGGTATCGGTGCTGAAGGTAAGCTCGACCGCAAGCGTTTGGTAACCGATCCGGATGAAGCAGCCGAATTTGTGGCTCTTACTCATCTTGACGCTTTGGCGGTGGCTGTCGGTACTTCGCACGGCGCTTACAAATTCACGCGCAAGCCGGACGGTGAAATTCTGGCTATTGATGTGATTGAAAAAATTCATGCCAAGTTGCCGAATACCCACCTGGTGATGCACGGTTCTTCATCGGTTCCGCAGGAATTACAGGATCTGATTAATGCGTATGGCGGCCAAATTCCGCAGACCTACGGTGTGCCGATGGAAGAAATCGTTCGCGGCATTAAATCCGGTGTGCGCAAAGTCAATGTTGATACCGATTCGCGTATGGCTATTACCGGCGCGATTCGCAAGGTTTACGCCGAGAAACCGTCGGAATTTGACCCGCGTAAATATCTCAAACCGGCAATCGAAGAAATGCAAAAGGTTTGCGAAGAACGCTATATTGCCTTCGGCGCGGCCGGCTATGGCGATAAAATTAAGCCGATTAAACTTTCGGATATGGCCAAGCGTTACGCTGCCGGCGAAATTTAATTTTTGCAAAACACAAATAAAAAAGCTGTCGGAATAAAATCCGACAGCTTTTTTATTTAACAGATAATCTTACCTGCACTATGGTTGGAAGGAGGTAACTTAATCCAACCGGCCGAAATTGCCTTGAGCATAACCTCATTATCAAGAGTGTAGCCTTGGGCAAAATACTTACAAATGAGTTCCTCATCATTATCCGGCTCAAGCAGATGCTGATGCAGCTCCTGCGGCAGCGGCCAACGAGTAATATACTCCAACGCCAAATCCCCGGCAGACGGACAGTCAAACATCTTTTCGATATCAACATAATCCGGCTTAATGCCTTTCTTCATCTGCTTTTTCATCCGCTTGGTGAAATCCTCGATTTCTTCCTGCAAAATCGGCGGAATGTTCACGAACCTCTTTAAACAGAATTTGATGTTTTCGCTCTGAATAGCGAACTTGGGCTCATAACGGAAAATCAACCGACAATAAGTAGGCGTAGTGTTGCAAATCAGATAGGCAATTGCCGCCTTATCCAGCAGATGCCCGGTTTCGTGGAAGATTTTGTACTGCTCATCATCCATCTCCATTTGCGCACCAGCATAAATTTTGCTGTTGAGCTTGCAGAACTTCCGCCATTTTGCCGGATTGTTTACATTTTTCCGACAAGCCAAATCGCGCACGATACACTTTTGCAAGTGCGTTTGGTAAGCATCATTGACGCGCTCTTTGAAATCGGGCGTTGCATCGCTGTTGGCAATCTTTTTCAGCAAATCTTTGCTCAGATTGCAGTGCTCGATGTATTCGCACAAAATCCTCGCCAGACAGCCGTAAGGATATTTGTTGCTTTCCGCAATAGCCTTATCCACCAGAATGCTCGCCTTTTGCTTGGTCAGCGTGCCGAAGTGCATATACTCCTTCATCAGCGAGCTTTCTTTTTGCTCGGCTACGGTGGAATCCACCAGAGCAGCAAACAAATCGTCGCGCAAGTCCATTGCGCTGATAACATACGAAAGCCTGCTTACATGGCCGTTTTTCATACACAGAATCCACGCTTCGGGACTCATCGCATTGAACACCTCATTGTCGTTGCGCACCTCGTTCAGATAAACCAGCTGCTCATCCACCGAATAGTTCTTCAAGTCATCAAGTTCAATCCACCACTTTGCCCACTTAAAAGGCCACTTTAAGGCCAATCGGGTATAAAAAGCGCGAATACGATCACCGAACAGAACATCCCAACGGACAAGCTTGGCTGCAGTTTGCGGCCGACGCCAGTGGAGTAAAAACATTGAGAGAGGATTTCCCGCAAGGAGAAATAGCACAGATGCAATGCCGTAGACACATAAGCTCATCAGCTTGGTCGATACCGGCGACTGAATGAAATTTTTGAAAATCATAGTCGTAAAATTTTACGATTACTGCTCTGTCCCTCTTGAGCAAATATTTGTGAGACTGTTCGGGGGAACATGAAAACCGCTAGCGCTTCTCAGACGAACAATCTGCTTACGTGCAATGAACTCCTTGGTTTGACCTATCTTGACATTACCGCTTGATCCACAAACCAGATCGGATAAATAATAAATCAATAATAGAATATCATTATACATAAAGCAGTACAATTATAGCAAATACGGAAAATTTGTCAAGATTGTTTTTTTGTGGTTTGCAGTGATAAAAGCGCAAAGTTGCTTACAAAAAATCCCGCCGTTAACAGCGGGATTTTAATTTCTACTTTTATAAATTAAGAAGCAAATTTGTCCAACTCGGCGATGGCTTCATCAATAAGCGCACTTTTATCGGTTTTTTGCAAATAACGATTAATGGTTTTTTGCGCCAACTCAACCGAAGCCTTACTGGCCGAAAGATTGATTTCATCCTGCGCCTTTTGCGTTGAGGCTCTGATACGGCGTTCCGCTTCTTTTTCTTTATCCTTCAAATCGTTTTTCAAGTTACTTAACTCGCGCTTTTTCAGATTTTCCAGAGTGCTTTTAGCCTTTTGCATAATCTGCGACGCTTCTTTTTGCGCATCAACATATTTACGCTCATAGTCAGCCAACAGAACTTGGGCATCATCCCTCAACTTAGCGGCATCGTCAATATCTTGTACCACCTTGTCGATTCGCTTATGCAAGCCCGAAAGAATGGCACCGGTCAGCGGTTTAAGCAAAATACAGACGGACAGCACGAAAGCCACAGCAATCCAGAATTCTACCTCGGAATAAAACGGCACTTCGTGAATTTCGGTTGCCGCGGTTTTGCCGGCGGCAATCACCTCAGACACGTTTTCCGCAGCTCCCATAATCATATTCTGCGTTGCATCGATTATCTCCTGACCGGCAGAAGTTGCGGTTGCATCACTTTGCGTTTCCATCAAAAGTTCTTCATTCATGCGCTTTATCCTTTACGGCCAAGGCTGAAACATCTTTTCTGCTGATTTGCTTAAAGCCGAGTTTTTGCACGATTTCATACGCCAAGTCAACGGCAATTGTTTCAATTTGTTGCATGGTGTCTTTCTTTTCTTTTGCCAGCGTAAATTCATTGTCGGCAATTTTTCGATTCAGCTTTTTAGATAAGTCGGCCTCGGTGTTTTTCAGATATTTTTGCAACTCATCGCGGCCTTTCTGAATTTCGGCCTGAGATGTATGCTCAGCCTCATTCAAAATCGCATGATATTTATCAATCGATTCTTTGGCCTGCTGATTGAGTGCGTCGGCTTTTTGGATATACTCATCGATTTTGCGCTTACGTTGCTCCATAACATCGGCAATTTTCGGAATCACAAACGTCGAAAGCAACGCCCATAAGCAGCAAAAGCAAACGAGCATCCAAAACAGTTGAGAAATGTATGACGACGGGTCTAACTGCGGCATAACCTGTTCCTCAATTTGTTATTACAGAATCATCAACAATGCGATAACCAGAATATACAAAGCGATGGATTCGATGGTACCCATACCAAGGAAACCGAATACCGTAACATCTTTTTTAACTTGCGGATTGCGACCGACCGTTTCAATCAAAGAAGTCCACAACTTGGTCAAACCCCAAGCGGCAACGCTCATGCCCAAGGCGCAGATACCGGCAGCAATAAAAGCTAAAGATTTGTCTTGTAAGATTTCGTTTTCCATTTTTTTATCCTTTCTGTAGATTTAAGTTAATTTTATTCTTCGTTACTTATCGCCTGACTTAGGTATACGCAACTTAAAATCGTATAGATGTAAGCTTGCAATAAAGCGATAAACATTTCAAACATAATGATACACATATCCGCAACTAACGGGATAAAACCGAAAAATTGCATTGCAATAATAAATGTACCCAAAACTTTCAACATAATGTGTCCCACCGACATGTTGATAGCCAAACGCAAAGTCAGGCTGAACGGTTTTGCCAGCAAAGACAAGGTTTCCACCGGAATAATCAGCGGTGCCATAAATATCGGCAATCCTTCCGGACAGAAAGTATGAAAATAAGAAAGACCGCGGTGCTTAATACCCAAAATTATGTTCAATATAAAGCAAAACAGCGAGAGTGTGCCGACGGCGGCAATATGCGATGTAAAGGTAAAGCTGTACGGAAACAGGCCGAGCAAATTACCGAAAGATACAAACACAAACAGCGTAAACACAAAGGCCACGAACTTGAAACCCTCTTTGCCTAAAGTTTCGCCGATTATGTCCTGCACAAATTCATAAATCGATTCCGCAAAAGCCTGCCCCATGGTCGGAATAATGTTGCATTTTCTTAAACTCAAACACAGACCGAGAAAAACTACCACAACCGTGATAACCATACATAAGGATGAATTGGTGAAAGATATATCAATCCCGTTAATGTCAAGCGGAAATATCTTTTTAATCTCAAATTGTTCCAAAGGATTTTCCATCCCGATTACTCCTTATCCATATCTTTATCAATCTGTTGCGCGGCCCGGTATAAATTCAGTGTCCCGGCGGCAACACCGAAAATTGCCAGAATCAGCATAATTATCGGCTTGGTATGCAGCAGCCTGTCCAAAACATAACCGATGCACAATCCGATGATTACCGGTGCGCCAAACTCGGCTGCCATTCGGAAAGCATATTCCATAAAAATACGCAACCGCGACCGACTTTTATGTTGTGTTGCCATTCTTTTATCCTGCATTTTACGGATTCTCAAATCCATATCGCGAATGTCCGACGGCAACTTATTCATTTCTCCGCCCCTTAACGTTGCAACCGTGCCAAACGGCTGTCCAAATATTCTTTGAATGAAGAATATGTTACAACACCGTGAACAATCTCTTTACCGTCCGGACCGACCACCAAAAAGGCCGGCGTACCTTTGATATCCAGCTGTTTAAACGCTTCGTATCTGGTTGTGGCGATATCCGTTGCTTTTTTCTTGTCTTTCAGGCAGGCAACCGCTTCATCATAATCCAAACCGAACTCGGTTGCATAGCTGAGAAGACGTTCCGATCTTTTATCCATCCACCATGAACGTTGGTCATAAAACAGCTTATTGATGAAAGGCGCATAATTTTCATAAGTCATGCATTCCGATAAAAGGGCAGCCTTCATGGCATTTTTATCCAGAGGATAATTAACAAAAACCACTCTAAGCAGACCTGTCGCAACATATTCATGTTCAATCAGCGGCATGGTATCAAGATGAAAGTCGGCACAATGCGGACAGGTCAACGACGAATATTCAAACAAAGTTAACGGTGCCTTGGCAGAGCCGACGGCATATTTTTGCGAAGCGTTAATTGCTATATCTGCCGGCAAAACGGTAGCAATTCCGTTATATTCGGCCGCTACTGCCGTTTGTTCGCGCAAATAAATTTTGCCGTCCTCATAAACAAAACCCTTGTAATTAAAATAAATTACGGCCGAAAAACAAAACATCACAATCAACGAGAGCGTGTTACTTATTTTCTTTATTATTTCATCCACTGATGTTACTCCTGACGGTTATTATCGGTATACACTGCACGCCCCAATCTTTCGATTGCGTCTCGAAGATCGTCACGTTCGATATCTTTAACTAACTCCGTAATATATGATTCTTCCTCGGCAGATACAACAGTTTTTTTAACTTTATTAATCGGTTTTTTCTTGATTAAAAAGTCTGCGGCGTTACCGTTTTGCAAAATTTTGATTTTAGTCACGGCCGAATAGCCGAAAAAAGTATTGATTTGCGTTATGATTTTAGCTTCATTTTGCTTGATTTCCATGGCAAAAGCTCCGGTCGGCACCATAATGGTCAGACAGCCGTTGCCGCGCTCGTTTTTCGGGAATATCAATTTTTGCGGCAGACTGTATTGGGCTAAATTTTTGCCGACAATCGTTTCCCATGACGAAAGTAACTCAATATGCGTAAATCCGTGCTGCCCCAAAAGCTGCTGCGCCAGGGGCAGGGCGGTCTGGGCAATGCCTGTCAACCCTTTCAACGTGTGTTCTTTGTTGATTTTGATTCCGCGCGTCATCTTTATTCCTCGTCTCTGTTTGCATATTTTGCCAACGGATGTTTTTGACATACGGTATCGAGAAGTTTTTGCGACGTGATATGGGTATATATCTCCGTTGTGGTAATATTTTCGTGCCCGAGCATTTTTTGCACCGAACGCAAATCGGCATCGTTATTCAATAAATGCGTGGCAAACGAGTGGCGCAGGACGTGCGGTGAAATACGTGACGGATAAATACCGCATTCTGCCGCCAGCTTTTTCAAATCCTTAAAAAACGCATCGCGAGTCAGATGTCCGTCAACTGCCGTCAATGATGGGAACAGATAATTGGAATGAGCATTCTTCTTTATAAATTCCTGTCGCAACTCGGCATATTTTTGCAAAGTGTTTCCGGCGCGTTTTGCCATCGGCACAATGCGTTCCTTGCTGCCTTTGCCGAAAATGGTAACTTGCCCTTTATCAAAATTTACGGCCGTTATCGGCAGTGCCACCAATTCGGAAACCCGCATTCCGGTTGCATACATCAGCTCAATCATTACGGCGATTCGCTGGATTCGGTAATCATCACTGGAGGCCGCGGCTTCAATCAAGTTTTTTATTTCCTCGGCGCTTAAATATTTCGGCAACGGCTTTTCTTGTTTCGGTGTCAAAATATTTTGCGCCGGATTATCGCTGATGACTTTTTCCGAATACAAAAACTTGCAAAATTCTTTTATTACCGAAAGCTTGCGGGCAATGGTTTTGGGTGCGAATTGTCGCGAATGTAAATCCTGCAAAAAAGATTCTACCGCCTGTTTGGTAATATCGGCGGCTTCGGTAAAATTACCGAATATGATGAACTGTCGCAAATCGCTTTCGTAGGCGCTGATGGAATTTTGGGCAGAACCTTTTTCTGCCGCCATCATTTGCAAAAAGTTATCAACTTCGCGGCCGAGCATTTTTATTTTTCGAGTTTTAATTCAACATCTTGCGAAACGTGTTCCGTCGGTGCCGGAATGTCTTGCATCGCTACTACACCGACACCGATAATGAGTGCAAGCAACACAGTATAAACGATGATTCTGGAGTTATTTTGTTTGGAATAAGAGTTTCTCATTTTATTTTTTCCCATAAGTGTTAAAAGATATTGATTATATATTAACAAGGTTATATGCTGAGGTCAATAGTTAAGAACATAAAGAAATGAAAATGCCTAAAATAAATAAAATAATATTGTTGGTCGGGTTGATGGGAAGCGGAAAAACAAGCGTCGGTAAGCGGTTAGCGCGCCGATTGTCGTTGCCGTTTGTCGACGGAGATCAGGAAATTGAAAAAGCGGCCGGACTTTCATTGGTTGATGTATTGAAATGCTTTGGCGAAAAAGAGTATCGCGCCGGCGAAGAACGGGTAATGAAACGCTTGTTGAAAGGGGCTCCGTGTGTGCTTGCTTCCGGCGGCGGTTCGTTTGTGGCGGAAACAACACGTGAATTGGCAAAGGAAAATGCGCTGACAATCTGGCTCAAGGCCGATATCAATACATTGTATCATCGTACTGCCGGACGCACTCGTCGACCGTTTTTGCTTGGCGATAACGAAACGGTTAAAAATAAATTGCAGGAATATATAACCGAGGAATATCCGTATTATTCCGAGGCCGATATTGTGGTCGAAACGCGCGATGAACGGGTTGAAAATACCGTGCGTCACGTGATTGCCGCCATCAACAGATTTTATAAACAAAACAAACAACAAAGGAAAGAGAATGCGTCCGAATAATCGTACGGCCGAACAGATGCGTCCGTTGGAAATCATTACCGACGTTAACGCGTACGCCGAAGGCTCTTGCTTAATCAAAATTGGCAATACTCACGTTTTGTGCACCGCCAGTATTGATAAAAACGTGCCGGCGTGGCTTAAAGGGCAAAACCGCGGCTGGATTACCGCCGAATACGCGTTATTGCCGCGGGCAACGCAAACTCGTGTGGCACGCGAAACCAAAGGGGTGGGCGGCCGCACCCACGAAATTCAGCGACTTATCGGTCGTTCTTTGCGAGCGGTTACCGACCTGACGGCAATGCCGGAAATTTGTGTGCAAATTGATTGCGATGTGTTGCAGGCGGACGGAGGAACGCGAACTGCGTCAATTTCCGGCGCATTTGTGGCTTTATATAAAGCAATGCAAAAAATGGTAAAAGACGGTGAGTTGCCGCGCAATCCGATTCGCGAATATGCTGCGGCCGTTTCGTGCGGAATATATGACGGAGAGCCGATTCTCGATTTGGAATATGCGGAAGATTCGCACGCCGATGCCGATACCAATTTTGTGCTGACCGAAAGCGATCGGATTATTGAAATTCAAGCAACAGCCGAGGGAGCAACTTTCAGCGAGGCGGAGTTTAATGAATTGTTGCGTCTGGCAAAATCGGGGATTCATCAAATAATTCGCGCGCAGAAAAAAGTTTTGGAGGAATAAATGAAGATCAGCGAGATTTTGTTTGCCAGCCATAATGCCGGAAAAATTAAGGAAATCAAGCAAATGTTGGAACCGTTGGGAATTACGGTTAAAACGGCGGCAGACATGGATTTACCCGACGTAGAAGAAACCGGCACTACATTTGCCGAAAATTCGCTGCTGAAATCGCAAACCATCGCAAAGGCAGTGGGCATACCGTGTATTGCCGATGATTCCGGATTGTGCGTTGATGCGCTTGACGGTGCTCCGGGTGTATATTCGGCGCGCTATGCTCCGAATCGCGATTTTGATAAGGGGATGGATAAATTACTGCAAGCTATGGAACAAAGCGGCAATAAAAGCCGTAAAGCTCATTTTTCGTGTGTTGTATCTTTAGCTTTTCCGGACGGTAAATATGAACTGTTTGAAGGCCGGGTTGACGGCACCATAGCCGGGCAAAAAATGGCGGGAGTTGAAGGTTTCGGTTATGATCCGCTGTTTATTCCCGACGGTTATGACATCAGTTTTGCGCAAATGGCGAAGGCCGATAAAAACAAAATATCTCATCGCGGTCGTGCTATGCAAAAATTCAAGGAATATCTGACTTCGTTATAAGGACTTTGCCATGCAACAAAAAATATTCAACATCAGCGCCGGTGATTCGTTTGTTGATGTGTTGGCCGAGCGCTATTTAAAAATATATGAAACGAATCCCGAAGGTTTGGCGCAAGTTTTGTTTTTGCTTCCTAACCGTAGAGCTTGTCAAAGTTTGGCTGATGCATTCGTACGTCAGCGCGGATTGACTCCGACGATTCTGCCGCAGATGAAACCGTTGGCAGAGGCGGATGAGGATGAGGTGTTGCTGACATCCGATACGTCGGTACTGAAAGATTTGCCGCCGGCTATTGACGATACGGACAAGATTATGCAGTTTACCAAACTGATTTTGAAAAAAACGAGTCTGGGATTGGATGAGATTTCTTTGGCACAGGCTTATGCCTTAGCCCGTAATCTTTCGGCACTCAGAGATATGGTTTATAACGAAGGTTTGAGTTTTGATAAAATCGCGGATTTGGTGTCGTCGGAATATGCGGAACATTGGCAACAAACTTTGAAGTTGTTGGAAATTATAACCGAATATTGGCCGCAGATTTTGGCAGACCAAGGGAAAATCGACGAAGTCGAGCGCCGCAATTTATTGTTGCAGGCCGAGATGGACTTGTGGAAAAAAACACAAACCGAGCAACATATTGTGGTAGCCGGTACCACGGCGGCTTTTCCGATTTTGAAAGAGTTGGTTAAAACGGTTGAGGATTTGCCGCACGGTGAAGTTTATTTGTATGGGTTGGATAAATATTTAAACGATGACGAATGGGCAAAAATCGACGAGAATCATCCGCAATATGAACTGAAGGAACTTCTGGATTATTTGCAAATTACCCGCGGCTCAGTTAAAAACATCGGCACCGATGTGTTTTCCGTACGGGAAAAGATAGTGGCGGAAACTTTTCGTCCGGCCGAAACTTCGGCCGCATGGCGTGATTTAACCACGCACCCTCTGCCCGAAAAAGCGTTTGAAAAAATTAAACTGATAAATTGCGATGATATGCGACAGGAAGCTCAGGCGATTGCTCTGATTATGCGCCATACTCTGGAAAATCCGAACAGAACGGCCGCTTTGGTCACCATGGACCGTAATTTGTCGCGTCGAGTGGTGTCGGAGTTGCAAAAATGGAACATCGCTGCCGACGATTCGGCCGGAAAACCGCTGAGTCTGACACCTCCTGGCATCTACCTGCAACTTATCTGCGAGTATGTGAGCGAACGCACCGATACGGCTTTAATTACACTGTTGAAACACCCGTTTACCTCGTGCGGTTTGGATGTTTCGACTTTTCACCGGTGTATAAAAGCGTTGGAATATGCTTTGCGTAATGGTGAAAATTTTGATGCCGAAACTCAGGCTTTTTACGATGACTTTTGTTCCCGCATTCAGCCGTTGCTGGATTTATACGAACAACCGGCGGTCGATTTGCAGACCATTTTTCTGACCCATATTCACGTGGCGGAGTGTTTGGCCGATACCGATGTTAAAATCGGGGCACAGATAATTTGGAAAAATGATGCGGGTAAAGTTGCCGCCGAATGGGTAAGCGATTTTGCAACCAAATGCGATAATATGGGAACGATAAAAACCGCGGAATACGGCGCATTTTTAGCAACACTGCTGGCAGAACAAAGCGTGCGCACACGTTACGGTACTCATCCGCGTATAAAAATACTGGGACCGATTGAAGCCCGGTTGACCCAATATGATGTAACGATAATCGGCGGAGCCAATGAAGGGACATGGCCTAAAATTCCGGAAGCTGATATGTGGATGTCGCGGCCGATGAAAAGGGACTTCGGGTTGTCGCAGCCGGAACGGCAAATCGGAGTGGCGGCCGCAGATTTTGCACATTTGATGAACGCTCCCGAGGTATATATCACTCGCTCCAAAAAGGTGGGAAAAGATCCGACCAACAAGTCACGGTGGTGGCTTCGTTTTGAAACCGTGCTTGAGGCCAATTTCGGCACCGAGGTTGCCAAACGGGCATTTGTTTATACTCAGCCGTATGCTTATTGGGCCAAAACGGCGGACCGTACCGGCGGATATCATCCGATTACGGCACCGCACCCGTGTCCGGAACTTAAGCGCCGGCCGAAGAGAATGTCGGCAACCAATATCGAGCGATGGATGCGCAATCCGTACGATATTTATGCTAAGTATATTTTGAATCTGTACCCTCTGGATGAATTGGATGCCGAGCAGAAGCCTTACGATTTCGGTAATATGGTGCATGATTTGCTGAAAGAGTTTAATAATAAATACAACGGTGATTTTTATCCTGCGCCGGAAGAAGCGCGCAAAATTTTGTTGCAACGCGGGCGCGAGATGTTTGCAACCCAAGGCGTTCCTCCGGATGTTATGGCCTTTTGGTGGCCGAAATTCGAGCAACAGATAGAATGGGTAATTTCGCAAGAAATTGAGATTCGCTCTGATATTAAGAATCTGTATAACGAAAAATCCGGCAAAATTTATTTGCCAAATCCGGCAGGCGGATTATTTGAAATTTTTGCCAAAGCCGATCGCATCGAAAAATTAAAGAACGGTACGTTGAGTATTGTGGATTATAAAACCGGCAACGACAGCAGAAAACCGAAGGAAATAGAGAAATGTACGGCACCGCAATTACCGGTGGAAGGACTGATTGCGGCTCAGGGCGGGTTTGAAGACGTGTCGGCGGCGCCGGTTACAAAGTTACAATATTGGGCATTGAAAGAAGAAAAAATAAAGGAAATAAAAGATGCCGATTGTTTTAAATCTTTGGATAAAATGGAGCGACTTGTGCGCAATCTGATTGAAGAATATGCCAATCCGCACCGGCCGTATAACGTTAAACCGCGTCCGGCCGATATTGATAAAAACTCAGATTATGACCACTTGGCGCGTTTGCAGGAATGGTGCGTACACGCGGATAAGGAGAATTAAAAATGACGGATTTTGCCTTACAAAAAGAAGAACGAGCTCAAACCGCTTCGGCCCAGCAACGCAAAGCTGCAAATCCGGAAATGTCGGTATGGGTTGAAGCTTCGGCCGGTACCGGTAAAACCAAGGTACTTACCGATCGGGTTTTGCGTTTGTTGTTGAACGGAGTTAATC
This sequence comes from Pseudomonadota bacterium, assembly GCA_918234285.1. Lineage (GTDB taxonomy): Bacteria > Pseudomonadota > Alphaproteobacteria > RF32 > CAG-239 > RUG410. Next base: position 69,655 of record CAKJXZ020000024.1, read on the forward strand.
CGATTCGCCTGTTATGTCTTACTTATACCAAAGCCGCCGCGGTTGAGATGTTGTCACGCATTTCGCAAAAGCTGAGCGAATGGGCGGTTAAAGATGAGGATAAGTTGGATAAGGATTTGCACAATCTGCTTGAAGAAGAAATTAAATCGGCGGATGATTTGCGTCGCTATCGACAACAAGCCAGAACTCTGTTTGCCAAGCTGTTGGATACACCCGGCGGCATTAAAGTTCAGACTTTGCACAGTTTCTGCACCGATGTTTTGAAACGTTTTCCGCTCGAAGCCGGTGTTTCGCCGTATTTCAGTGTTTTGGAAGATGAAGAAGTGCAAAAGGCTCTAACCCAAATAAAAGCGGGAATAGCACGAGATGATACCTCGGACAACGCTTTATTTGCGGCGGCTCGGGAGTATTTGATAAATAATGCGACGGAAAATACCTTCGGCAGTACGATACAGAAAATTATCGGCAATCGTCGGCAAATGGTAAAAATTATGGAAAATCACGGCGGATTGGATGGTTTTTTGGCGGCGCTTTCCGCTCGGCTCGAGATTAAGGACAATGATACGCAGGAAAGTTTGAAAACGGAATTTATGGATGCGGTCCGGGTGCGAATTGATGAAATAAAAGCCATTATTGAAGCCTGGAAACACGGCTCTCCGTCTGATGTATCCAAGGCCGATAAATTACAAAAGATATTGGAGCGCGGTTTCATTCGGCAAGATTATGATGACTATAAAAGTTGCTACTTTGCTAAAACCACAAACACCTTGAATCAGGGTAAAAATTTAGCTACCAACGGTGCCAAAAATTTTGACCATTTGCTGTTGGACAGACTGAATTTTGAAGGTGATTTATTGCAGCAAACCGAACAAAAATTACTACGCCAAAAGTTGTACCAATCCACCAAAGCCGCGTTTATCTTGGCAGAAGAAATCAATCGCCGTTATGAAAAATATAAGCAAGAGCAATCGTGCATGGACTTTGATGATTTGATTTTTCATACGCGTAACCTGTTAGAAAATTCGAGCTCGCGACAATGGGTGTTGTATAAGCTGGACGGGGGTATAGACCACATTTTGTTGGATGAAGCGCAAGATACATCGCCGGAACAATGGGACATCATCGCCCGCCTGAGTGAAGATTTTTTCAGCGGCGACGGACAAAGCAATGTCAATCGTACGTTGTTTGTGGTTGGCGACCGTAAGCAATCGATTTTCAGTTTTCAGGGAGCAGATCCCGATAAATTTGATAAAATGGCACGGGATTTCAAGGATAAAGCCGAGAAAGCGCAGAAGCCTTTTGAAAAAGTTGATTTGGACATCTCCTTCCGTTCTGCACCGGCAATTATGGATTCGGTCAATAAAATATTTGCCACCGACAAAGCCGCCGACGGCGTGGTTATAGAAAACCGAAAAGTTGAGCATAAACCATATCGTGTCGGGCAATTTGCCAAGGTGACGATTATGCCGCTGATGGAGCCGGAAGAAAGTGAAAAGGTTCACAATGAAGATGAGTATATGCACACACCGATGGAACGGGTGTATAAAACCGCATTGGTTACCAAAATGGCAGAAGCTACCGCACACCGGATTCGGCAACTGATTGATGCTCGTGCCCAAACCGATAAGCCGTTGCATTATCGCGATATTATGGTTTTGGTGCGTACCCGCAACGATTTTGTAGAAGAATTTATCCGTGCTTGCGAAAAAGAAAATGTGGCGGTTTCCGGTGCCGATAAAATGGTGCTTTCCGAACAAATCGCCATTCAGGATTTAGTTTCGCTCGGTAAATTTTTATTATTTCCGCAGGATAATCTGTCTTTGGCCGAAGTTCTGACCTCGCCGCTGTTTTCCATCAATGGAGAATTGTTGGAAGATTTATGTTACGGCCGTCAAAAAAACGAAACGCTGTGGGACAGAATGGGGCATGAGCCGCGTTGTGCCGAAATTTACAGCCAGTTGGTAACGTTGCTCAATAATTTGGATTATATTCGCCCGTTCGAACTGTTCAATTTCGTGCTCTCAAAAATGGAAGGACGCCGCAAGTTTATTTCGCGTATGGGACAAGAAGTCGAAGATGCATTGGATGAATTTTTGAATTTGTCATTAGATTATGAGCAACATCAAATTCCGAGTTTGCAAGGATTTATCTCTTGGTTTGAACAAAGCAATCGCGTCATCAAGCGCGAGAGTGATGATCAGGAAACCGATGCGGTGCGATTGTTTACCGTACACCATTCCAAAGGTTTGCAGGCGCCGATAGTCTTTTTGCCCGATACCGGAACCGTTCCGAAAAATGCCAAAGAAAATGCCTTTTTACAAGATAACGAGCTCGGGTATTATCCGTTGAACGCAAGTTATTACGATGAATACTGCACCGCTCTCAATCAGAAAAAAGCGCTCAAATCCGCTCAGGAATATCATCGTTTATTGTATGTTGCTTTGACCCGTGCCGAAGATGAACTTTATATCGGAGCTTACGGGAGTCGCAATGCCGATTCCTGGTATGAATTATGCCGCAGGGCTTTTGATGTTGACGATGTTAAGAGAGATGTTGAGATTGAAGAGATTTCGCAGGAGTTTGTGGCAAAAGAGCAAAAGAAAAAGAACGTTCTGACAATGGGAGAATTTGCTTTTGAACCATGGATAGCGGCAAATCTGGAGCCGGAAAAAGCGTTGGCCAAACCGTATACACCGTCCAAGGAAGATACGGATGAAGAACCGGATTCGGCTTCTCCGTTGGCCGATAATAAAAAATTTTACCGCCGCGGTACACTGATTCATCGCTTATTGCAATTTTTACCGCATAATGCCGGCAATCAGGAAGAGGCCGTCGATATTTATTTGCAAAAGTATGCTACCGACTTTTCCGCTGCAGAATGTCAGCAGATAAAATCGGAAGTTATTCATCTGATAAATAATCCGGAATTTGCCGAAATTTTCGGCCCGTGTTCCAGAGCCGAGGTGCCGATAATGGGCGCGGTTGCCGACAAAATCATCTCGGCGCAGATTGACCGCTTGGTAGTGTTGCCGGATAAAATTATGATTGTTGACTTCAAAACCAATCGACCGGCCTGTAAAAGCGTTGAGCAAACACCGAGTGTGTATCTCAATCAGCTCAATACGTATGCCGAACTGGCAGCGCGCATCTATCCGCATAAACCGATTGAAACTTATATTTTATGGACCAACGAAACGCGGTTAATGCGAGTTGCGTAAAAAAAGTGTTGTAATTATTTTGTTTATCTTTAATATGAATACAAACAGAATATATTTACGGCACAATTAATAACATGAGGAGAAAAATATGACGCAACCTTTAACAGACAGCCAGTTCGGCGAGAACGTATTAAATGCCAAAGGCTTGGTATTGGTGGATTTTTGGGCGGAATGGTGCGGACCTTGCCGTCAGCTCGGACCGATTTTGGAAGCAATTGATAATGAAATCGGTAGTGATGTGAAAATCTATAAGATGAACGTTGACGATTCGCCGGCGATTGCCGGACAGCTCGGGATTCGCAGTATTCCGACCATGTATCTGTTTAAGGACGGAAAACAGGTTGATTTTAAAGTTGGCCTGAATACGCAATCCACTATTCAGGATTGGATTCAATCATATAAATAAAATTACTTCGTTGAAGATAATCAAGAACCGTGCAAAGTCGCACGGTTTTTTTATTGTACATATATTGCCGTAAGTGTAACCGCTACTTTTTATCCTTCGCGCTCGCCCGGCTTAAATTTCTTTTTGAACGCGGCGTATCCGGACTTAAGATTTTCACTCCGTTTTTTATCTGCCTCATCTTTATTCTGATTATTCCTTTTTGCAAGAATTCGATTAACACATATCTCGCTTTTATAGGCTGTACTTTTAATCAAATCTTTGTAGTAAATACCGCCATTTTTTGATTTAGGGCAATCATATTTTTCGTTTAACTCATTATTGCATAATATTTTCTCATTTTCCGGCATCTCAGGCAATCCGAACAAAGAGGATAAATCCGGATTATAGTAGCAATAAAAACCTTCACCGATTTTTTGCGGCGCACCTTCTAAGGAAGTCAGTTGATTGCTGCCGCAATTATATTTATGTCTAACAATAGCATAAAATGCCGCAAAACGCAACAGAATTTTACGGGATTTTCCTTATTCCTAATGCCGATTTTCAATCAATATAGCGGTAAATCGCCTGCATGGCCGGCGACGGTTGTCCGGTTTGATTTGTCCCTTCCGTCGGAGTTTGCCCCGTCGGTTGTGCCGGTGAAGGTGCAAGTTAATCTACCAAAAACCGAGGATTTTTTCTGACCCACGCAATTACCAAAGAAATACCGATGCAAATCCAGCTTATAGGATAATCATTCCATAACTTTTCGCCTAAATATCGGGTATTTTCATTTAGAGATATAAAATAAACAATTCCGCAAATTATGTAAGCGTAAAATATCCATCCGACAGATTTAACATAATATGCAACATCTGGATAATCAGTAAAAAATCTGTTTAGAAGCTTAACTCCGAAAATTATCGCAACAAACAAATATAACAAAAAAATTACAACGAAAAACACCATAAAAGGAATAACATTACAAAAAACGGAATGATGATAACAATATGAATCGATACCTGATAAGACTTCAAATACGGCTAACATTAACGCACCGACAAAGAGCAATTCATTAACTATGTTATTCATCATTCCGTCTCCTCTTACCTAATCATAATTGAAAACTATTTATTTTGCAACGGCAAAAGTTCTTCATCACTGAATACCCGTTTATTACGATAACTTTCGCGATAAGCCCTCGTAAGATTATCATAATAGCCGGCTCCCATATATCCGTATTTATATGCGTTTAATGCTAAAGCTGCATAAGGCATATATTGCGCAATAAATTTCATTACAACGGCATCTGTTATGTTATTTCCTGTTGAAATAGGATTAGCCATAGGATGCTCCTGATTTATTTTTAAGAAATTATTATATACTGACTTTATGTTTCCCCCGCGGTCATATGGTTCCGGCACTGCCCACGCATAATTTTTATCATCTCGAATATTATATTCGTTGTTATAATCAGTGCTCTGCATTTCACTGGAAAGAACTGCTTGATTGTTTATAATATTTTCTCCCCATTTAGCATAATCAACTTGCCCCGGTGAAGAAGTGTTTTGTTGATTATGATATATGACAGGTGTCGGCTGGTTTTGTTTTTGCCATACATACATATTTTCAGAGACATAACTCGGCTGCTGCCAAGTGGGCACTTGCCCGGCTGATTGAACCTGTGTTTCCGGTTGTTGCGTTGATACTTGTGTCTGTACTGCTGGTGGCGGAGTGTTGCCGTAGAGCTGTTTATAGTTATAATCGTCGTGTTCGTATAAATCACGTTAGAAATGTAATATCTATCCCATTAGTAGCAACGCTCGTTTTTCCAAATTCCTTTGCATTGTAAGCATGCTTTTTCAGATAATTTTTGTTTATCTTGAGGACAAGGATAACTTAAAACATCATCTTTTCCAAAATAGCGTTGTCCATGGCACACTATACCTTGACGATTGTATTTCGCTCCTAAGATTTTTTCTTGATTAAAACTTAAATCTATCGGGGTTGGCTCATCACAACTCCAACAGGCAAAAAATCTATCCATCAGTGGCCGCTCCGGAGGACACTTTAACACACTTATAGCTGTTGTCGGTGATGTGTATTGTAATACCCTGTTTGGGCAACGGTATAAACACTCATCTTTTTGTTCGCACTTAGGATCCATCCAAACTGGAGTTATTGTATTGCAGGGATAGCAACTATCATTATGAATGCCATAAAAATATCCTTCTTTTCTTTCACAGTTTTCTAACGAAACTTGTTCATGATTGGTATGAAACGAATAGAAGTTACCATCACTCGTATCGTTAAGTTCGCATGAGTTAAAGTATTCTCCTTCAAAGTAAAATCTGTTTGGACAATGTTGAACACAATTTTCTTTTGTACCCAATTCTAATGTATAGGGTGTATCGCAATTGAAGCACGTTCCGGAAATGAGAAATACACAATCCTTAGGAGTTTGGGCACAGGCTGCATTGCAGCCCATGCTCAAACAAATAATACCGATAAATTGTATAAGGTTACTTTTTAATACCACTTTTACAGTGCTCCATTTTCATTTTATCCGTATCCAATCCTGGATACATTCTATCCACGGTTTGTTTATTGCGATCAAATCCTACACCGCAACGCCATGCCTCATTTGCTGCTTGCTTCCAGTTATTTTGCAAAATGGCATCACGCATATTGGTATATTTAGAAAAACGTGGAGTTCCAAGTCCATACGCCATATCCATCAATGCTTTCTGCCTGTTTTCGGTATAAACAGGAAAATCAGGATATTTATCCGTAACATAGTTATATCCGTCTACATATTTCTCTTTCATAATACGATCATTTTCTTCGGGTGCAATACGCATATTGGATTTATCCGCATAATATGTATATAATTTCCCATATTCGCCGCTCTTCAGTTTTTTTATTTCTTCCTCTAATTCTTCTTCACTTAAAGGTTTACCTGTTAGCGCGTGATATAATTGAATATTTGGAGTTTGATCAACATTAATTCCGCAACCTATTGTAGTATTCGGCGGAGTAGCCGTATCCAAATATGCATACGGCACAAAACCTCCTTCATTAAAACATAAATCATCTTTATCACGGCTAAAATAATAGTTTACATCACGATTATTCGATGTAATTTGTGAGGACACGTTGTTTTTTAAATTATTGTTGGATTCGTTATTGTCAATATTAAAGTTAGAAGGTGTGTTATTGTTATTTTGAAAATAACTGCTCGGCTGTCCAAGCGTGGCATTGGCAGTATTATTCTCCGGTTGTTGCGCTGATACTTGTGTCTGTACTGCTGGTGGCGGAGTGTTGCCGTAGAGCTGTTTATAGTTATAATCGTCGTGTTCGTATAAATAATTCTGTATTTCGTCGGCAAACGGGTTCGGCGAGTTCTCACTCGGCACGGGAATTTCCTTCATCTCAGCAAAAGTTCTTGCTCCGCGCGGATCCAAATAATAATATTCGTCTTGCCCTGTTTGCGGATTTATTCGGTGTACCGTACGTTTCCCGAATATTCTTTCTCGATTTAAATAATCCATCTTGTTTTTCAAAATGCGAAAACCGCACGTCATAAAACGCACGGTTTTCAAGTATTAATACAAAAAAAGAACGCAGACTAAAAATTGCGTTCGACCTTAGATAACGAATTCACCCACGAATCCATTATGGTAATTTTTGTAGCACACAAGTCACTAAATGTCAAGTATTTTCTTATTTATAATAATAAAAATATTATCAGAATCGCATAAAAAAAGAGGCCGGAGCCTCTCTTTTTTTTATTCTTCGCCAACATACATTCCGATATTGTGCGCGGCTTTTACATACGGACTGTTCGCATCCAAACCGGTAGTACCGGCCGCCACAACCTCCTCCAAAGCAAACGAGGTAACTTTGCCACCGGAAAGCGCCACCATTCTGTCAGTGTGTCCCTCAGAGAGCAGACGCACCGCTTCCGAACCGAGAATCACACCCAAACTGCGGTCAAACATCGTCGGGTTGCCTGAGCGTTGAACGTGCCCGAGTTTAGTAACGCGGGTTTGGAAACCTTTGTAATTGGCATTAATCAGCTTGCTCAGATATTCGCCAATACCGCCGTTGATTTTTTCGCCGACCATATTAACAGCATCGGTTACTGCCTCGCCGTTTTCGGTTTTAACCCCTTCTGATACCACAATCAGCGCATGGCGACGACCGCTTTTTTTGATTTCTTCCAATTTATTTATAATGCCTTGCAATGTATACGGAATCTCCGGTACCAAGCAAATATCGGCGAATCCGGCAACCGCGGCGTGTATGGCCAGATGTCCGGCATCACGTCCCATAACTTCCAAAATCAGCGCTCGATGATGCGAACGAGCAGTTAAGAGCAAATCGTCGAGAGCATTGGTGCAAGCCTGACAAGCTGTGTTGAAACCGACGGAGAACTCGGTCAACGGAGTATCGTTATCAATGGTCTTCGGAATACCGATCATTTTTACTCCGGCCATTTTGCAATAGTTGCTGACAATATTCATACTGCCGTCACCACCCACAACCAAAATTGCGTCCAGTCCCAACTCCTTAACACCTTCGCCGAAACGCTTGGCAATCACTTCCGGAGCTTCTTTAACGCCGGTATTGAGTGAACCGAGATAAGAACCGGAAAGGCGCGGCCACGGAGAGTTCGAAAAATTCGATTCGGTTAAAATTTCATAAGAAAGCGGGCGATTGGTCAAGCCGTCGGTTCCGTCATGGATTCCGTATACTTCCCAACCGAAACGGGTTGCGGCATTGACAACCGAGAAAATAACGGCATTCAAGCCGGCACAGTCGCCGCCGCTGGTTAAAATACCTATCTTTTTAATTTTTTTCATCAACTCTCTCCGTCTTTTTGTAGTTGCATTTATACTAAAAATGATGTATACTCTTTACAACTTTGATATAAAATTTCCACAAAAAAAGTAAAGTTTATGACAACTTTATTTTAAAGAAAGGACTAACGACCCTATGACTATGAACGATAAAACGGCTAAATTACAGCTCTTGCTTTGTGAATTGAAGTTGGAGCAACGCCATGTTAATACGGATATGTCCCGTTTACTCAAACAAGGAAAAACCATTGATTTTTTTCAGGCGCGCCGTTTAAGCTCTCAAAAAAGCGGATTAGCTAAAAAGATAAATAAAGTGGAATCCAGTATCAATCCGAATATTATTGCATAACAAAAACATTTTTTGCTTGCAAAATAAAAAATCATGTGCTACATAAGGGCACAATTTAACAATATACTAAACCGAAAGGGGTGATTTAAGTGGTTCAGGTTACGGTTATCGGCAACGATGTAAACCAATCTTTGAAAATTTTGAAGAAGAAAATGCAAAGAGAAGGCGTTTTCCGCGAAATGAAGTTGCGCCGTTGTCACGAAAAGAATTGCGAGAAAAAAGCTCGTCGTAAAGCTGAGGCAGTACGTCGTGCACGCAAACAAATGCGTAAGCGCTTAGATACCGAAGGTTTCTAGAAATTTGAGACTATTGTCAGACGTCTTGCTTGAAATGAGCAAGACGTTTTTTTATGTAAGAATTCCTTTTTTCTTTATGGCAATAAGCCGTGATTTAGCTTGACAATCGTTAAAAATTAATTAAGTTATAGCCAACACTTAATATATTATATAGGAGAAAAAAATGAGTGCTATTGTTGATATTCATGCAAGAGAAATTTTAGATTCGCGCGGTACGCCGACAGTTGAAGCCGAAGTTGTTTTACAATCCGGCGCTTTCGGCAGAGCGGCTGTTCCGAGCGGTGCTTCTACCGGTGTACACGAAGCGGTTGAACTGCGTGACGGTGACAAGTCTCGTTTCGGCGGCAAAGGCGTTTTAAAGGCCGTTGAAAACGTTAATGAAGAAATTTTTGATGCTTTGGTCGGTTATGAAGCCGAAGATCAAATCGATATCGATACCAAAATGATTGAACTCGACGGCACCGAAAATAAGGGCAAGCTCGGCGCTAATGCGATTCTTTCCGTTTCTTTGGCTGTGGCTAAGGCTCAGGCAGAAGAAGCCGCTTTACCGCTTTATCGCTATTTGGGCGGTACTATGGCTCGCACCTTGCCGGTTCCGATGATGAACATTTTGAACGGCGGTAAGCATGCCGATAACCCGATTGATATTCAAGAATTTATGATTATGCCGGTGTCGGCAACTTCGATTCGCGAAGCTATTCGTATGGGTGCTGAAATTTTCCAAGTTTTGAAGAAAAACCTGAAAGCTGCCGGTCAAAACACCAACGTTGGTGATGAAGGCGGTTTTGCTCCGAATTTGCAATCAGCCGATGAAGCTCTGACTTTCATCGTTAATGCCATTAAAGATGCCGGTTATAAGCCGGGTGATGACGTTGTTTTGGCACTCGATGCCGCATCTTCCGAATTCTACAAGAACGGCAAGTACGAAATGGAGGGCGAGGGCAAGTCTTACACCAACGCACAGATGGTTGAATATTACAAAGGTTTGTGCGATAAGTTCCCGATTTTCTCGATTGAAGATGGTATGGCCGAAGATGATTTTGAAGGCTGGAAATTGTTGACCGATGCTTTGGGCGGCAAAATCCAACTTGTTGGCGATGACTTGTTTGTTACCAATCCGGCACGTCTGCAAATGGGTTTTGACAAGGGTATTGCTAACTCGATTCTGATTAAGGTTAACCAAATCGGCACCTTGACCGAAACCATGAAGGCGGTTGATATGGCACAACGTCACGGTTATACGGCTGTATTGTCGCACCGCTCCGGCGAAACCGAAGATACCACCATTGCCGATATTGCGGTTGCTACCAACTGCGGCCAAATCAAAACCGGTTCTATGTCTCGTACCGACCGTATGGCCAAATACAATCAGCTGATTCGTATTGAAGAAGAACTCGGTGACATGGCAGTTTATGCCGGTAAGTCGATTTTGAAGAATAAATAATTCAAAACAAACAGAATCAAAAAAACACCGTTTCATAATGAGGCGGTGTTTTTTATTTATAAAAAGCGATAAATTAATAGAATGTCCAGATAATAGTATTATCAGTTGCACTGGTACATTGCGACACTGCCGTACCGATTCCTATGGAACCATTCGCTGCCAGAGTTTCAGTACCGTTAATTCTGATGGAATACAACCCCGAAGTTTTACCCTTGCCCCATTCTTTGGTAGCTAACTCGATACATGCGGATTGAGGTACCATACCAAATGACACGGAAAATGCTTTATCGGTGCGATCTCCTTTATCTGCCTTGTTGAGCAACACCGTACCGCCATAAATATTTTCCATACTATCGCCGTTAATCATATCATCAGGCACTAAATGAGCCTTTTTAATCAGCGCCATATTAGGTTTGTTGCTGCTGGTTAAAGCCGTATACTTTTTGTGTCCGGCAAACAAAGCGCGCGTACTGGCGGCAATTTGCATCAGTTGATCAATACATTTGTTTACCCGATATACGTTCATAGCTTTGGAATATCCGGCGATTCCGCCAACGGAAAGTACACCGATAATAGCTAACACACCGAGCATTTCAATCATTGAGCGGCCGGATTCGTTTGTTTTCATGATAATTCTCCTTGTAGTTACTTTTAATTAAATATAGCAGAATATATACTATCCGTCAATTACGAAAAATGATATATGACATGGGTTAATTTCAGATTAAAAAAAAGGGAACAAACTAATGTTCCCTTTTTTTATGCAACCGGAATCCGTTGATAGATTTGTTTGTTGACGAGCTTCAGAAAATCGGCAACAATCTGCGAGTTTTTGAAGTCTTCCAAGTCTTTGGCTAAATCCATCAGCTTCGGCAGGTCAAACTGCTTCAGGTAATACTCGACCTTGGCCGGATTTTCCTGCATCATTTTGAAGAAGTTCAGCGGTTGGCTGCCGCGATGTTTCAATTCATCCTCAACGCTTTGCAAGGCACTCTTAATTGCGTCCTTCTGATCTTCGTCAAAGGTGGCAAAAAAGCACTCATCGTCCATGCAAACCGTTAGCGCGGCCCACAATTCTGAAAGTTCTTCCAAATCAAAATCTCTTAAATTGCCGACTTCGACTACCGCGACAATCAGCAAAATTTCGAATTTTTCCATAATAAGAGGATTAATAGTTATAATTTATGTCCAAAGTATACAAAACTAATCGCAAAATTGCAAGTCAAAATAACGGTATTTGCGGTATAAATGTATGAAGAGATTAGCGGCCGGCTTGGAGGGTTTGTGCCTGTGTCACGGTATTGTCGATAGTTCGTGCTTTAGCCTTGGTCTTTTTACGGGATTTTTTCGATTCGCCGCTCAGATTCGGGTTGTTGCCCATGCGCAAATTGTCGTTTATAAATTCATGCTTTTCCTGCGGCGACATATCTTTTACTTTTTTGCCGGTAGGTTGAGCCTCGGCAACCGCTTGTTGCGGTGCCGGTTGTGCTTGTTGCGGCTGAGCGGTTTGCGCTTGTTGTGTTACTTCCTGAGAAGCCGGAGCAACAGCCGGCGTATCAATGGTTTGCTCAGTTTGCAAAGCATCAGCTTGCAACGATTCCGAACTTTGGTAGCGCCCGCTTCTGCCGCTCAATGCGGCAATCAGTATCTTATCATCAGCAGGTATTTCTGCAGTACGAGCCTGTGGTACAGCCGAATTTCCGGAAAACTCATTGCCTTTAGCCTCTGTTGTGTGTGTCGTAATATTAGCCTTACCTTCTTTGCCTTCAATGGTGCGATTACCGGCAGCATCATAATGTTCAACCAAACCGTCGGCATAAATAATGGTGCCTTTGTTCTCGCCGTCCATGCTGAGCAAAAGTTGTTTCAGCCCTTCATCATGTTTACCGTCACGCAACACTATATGGTCGTAGTTTTCACGTAAATAAGCCATTTTTTCGTCATTGGAATGCAACCCTTTGGTTTCCAAATATTCGGAGAGTTTGGAAATCTGGGCAAAGGTCATATCAGAACCCAATCTTCCGTTAGGCATTTTACTGAATGTCTGAAGGACTTGTTCTTCCGATATATCATCCAATAAATCACGACAATGCGATAAATCTACGTTGGTATTGTTGCCGATATACAGGTCTTTCAACATACCTTTGGCAACGGCATCATATTGCTCTTTATTTGATTCGAGTGCTTCAAAGATGTTGGCTGTTTTATTGGCACTGCACGCATTCATTATATGGTCATATCTGTAATCGTCCGCCCGATTTTCATTCCACCATTTAGTGGCAATTTCGGTAACGGCCCGTACATCTTTCTTATTGTCAGGCGAATAACTGTTTTGCGTCATGTATTCTTTTAAACCTTCAAACGGTTCCAGAATACTCTCAATCGGTTTGACTTTGCCGTCTAATTCAATTTGGGTGACATTTTGCTTTTTGAGAATGGTATAAAGGTTCGCTGCATTTTGATATTGCACGGTTGTGCCAATTTTTTCGCTCAGCTCGTTTCCCCTGAAAATATCTACCGGACGGGTTAATTCTTTATAATGGTCGTATTCTTCATGCTTCAGGTGTGCCAATTCATGATAGACGGCGGAAACTTTGGCCAGAGAGTCACCTTCCTTATATTTTCGAGTCTGCAGAGAGTCGTTTTCATTGATATCGCCCTTAATATCTTGGAGGATAATTTTGCCGTCTTGGCAAAATGCCAGAGCTGTTTCGTCATACCCTTCTTCGCCCGGACGAATCACTTTGACTGTATCGCGTTTAAGCAAATCTTTCGGTTGTTGCAAATTAGGCTTGTCAACGTGCGCCTCTTTATCTTGGTTGCTCATAGAGGCGGTATCATTATGTTTGAGTGGGCCGATTCGGGAGTCATTACAATAATGATTTATTGTCTCAAAATCACCGTCGCGCAACACCACCGGTTTTTGGAGCTGCTCCAAAAACTTTTGGGCCAGCGCATCATTATCAGCCTGTGGAACTTGCGCATTGGCCGCATTTTGTGGGGTAGCTGCCGTTTTCTCTTCCGAGGCTGCACCATCTGCAAAGGCAGCCATCAACTCATCATCAGCCATTGATTTACTCCTCTATTGATTTTTGAGCATAACACAACAGCTTGCTAAAGGCAAATAAAAAATAAACACAAAAAAACAGCGCCTTCAATTAAGAAGACGCTGTTTTTTTAATATGCAGGTGAAATGTTACTTCTTACCCTTGTAAGTAGCGAACTTTTTACCGTCGCGGTAAATTGTCAACACACTCTTATCACTATTCAGCTCTACCGATATCTTGTCGGTGAAGACAGTCGGATGTCCGCCGGACGTATGACCGTCATCCCAACCCCACATGGTAGCGGTTGAATAGATGAGAATACCCATGGTCTCGCCATTTGCATCTCTCCAAGCCATGTGCTTCGACTCGTCACTGGCGATGGCATTATGCCAAGTACCGTTGATGTAGTAAGCACCATTCAGATTCGAATTTGTAGACGAAGTCTTGTAGCCGAGGTTGATTGCATCCGGAGCACTTGCATTCTGACGAATCAGAATGGGGAAAGTACCGTCGGTACAATGTACGCTCACTGCATACATCCAAGTCTTGTGATTCTCATCCATGGTAGCAGTTACCTTCGCGCCGGTGAACTTGACATTGATGTCAGGATTCCAAGGAGTAGCTACCGTAATCTTACCGGGAGCCGATGAGTTGAACGTGTTAGAACCGTAGGAAACCGAAATGTTGTCGGTATAACCGTAAACTGTTTCGGTATCGGTCGAACTTGCCTTCTTCACATTGGCACCGGTTTCGGTGGCATTGAAGTTGATTGTTCCGAAGTCATGTGTCTTACCTTCGCGGCTGTACACAATCTTGTTCGGATCAACCGACTGCCACTTGTTCTCCTGGCTGGAGCCCTTCAAACGAGCTGTGGTGCTGATGTTTCGGGTTTCCTTAACATAGCTCCAGTTGCCGTCTGTCTTACTCTCAGAACCGGAGAGGTTCACGCTAGCTGCGGATGTGGACTGCGTGTTATCATCCTCCTTTGACGACCAGTTGGTCAGAACGCGGAAGCTGCGCGGGAACGACTTGTTCACTGCCTCAGTCTTCTTGGTTCCGTCAGAATACTTGGTAACCCATGTCAGAGACGTGGTCACATCA
>CAKJXZ020000025.1:0-1815 GCA_918234285.1 Pseudomonadota bacterium
CAATAACCTTTCCAAAACGTCTGCCTTATCCGACTGTTGAAGGCTATTCCATACGGCCGGACGAAGCGATTATTCGTACAGATATGGAAGCCGGACCAGCACGGCAACGGCGCAGATATACGCAAACACCGAGTAAAATCGCGGTTAAATGGATTATGTCGCCGGAGCAGTTCTGCCTGTTTGAGGCTTGGTACAAATACTATGCCAAAGAAGGTGCGGAATGGTTTGTTATCACGCTTTTAGGCGGTATCGGCTTAACCGAGCAGGAAGCGCGTTTTACGCAACAATTTGAGGCAAGTATTATTGCCGGTCGGTTATGGCAGATAACAACCGAGCTTGAAATCCGCGACCGCCCGACTATTACCGAAGATGCGATGCTTATCATTATGGATTCCGACTTCCAAAAATTGGAATTTACGGTCGATAAGCTCCACATTCTCGTTCACAAATCGTGTCCGAACAAATTAAACTAAGGAAATTTTCAATGCCAAATATGCAAGAAAGATTAGATGCCGCGGTAGATAAAGCCGAGGTTGATACCGGATTATTGCACAATGTCGTTCATGGTTCAATCACAACCGAAGTGAATACCGAGGGCGGCAAAGTTCCGAGTGTCGCCAAAGTTCTTAACGATATGCGTGTTTTAATGGAAGCTGACGAGGCAATCCTTTATTTGATTGCCAACGGCGACAGCACAACCATTGTGCATACCAAAAACGGCGATGTGCCAAGTGCGGCAAAAATTATTCACGACACAAAGACGGCGATGGATGCCGATGCTAAAATCTTCCACGATATAGCAAACGGTGATACGACAACGGTTGTGCATACAGATAATGGCGATGTTCCGAGTGCCGCAAAAATTATTCACGACACGCAAACCGCTTTAGATGCCGATGCACAAATTTTTCATGACATAGCCAATGGCGATGCCGACACCGTTGTTCACACCGAAAACGGCGATGTGCCAAGTGTGGCGAAAGCTATTCAAGACACACGCAATACCATTCAATCCGGCACGAATGACCTCGTTGAACAAGCACAAACGGCGGCAACAACAGCCACCGAACAAGCCACACAGAGTAAATCGGCGGCTTTGCGAGCGATTGAGGCCGAAACAGCGAGTAAACAAGCTCTAAAAGATGCACAGACATGGGTTGACGGCACTGATGAGGAAGTCGCGGCTTTAGGCGGACGACACTCGGCACGCGAATGGGTTGAGTTGGCGGAAGAAACAACAAAAGGCAGTTTTCCGACTACGGTTAGCGGTGTGGCAACGGCTAATCAGACAATTTTACCATTACCGGAAGCACTCGGTGCAATTGACCAAGTGTTGATGGTAAGCGTTGAAAACTTATCGCTTATGCCTGATACCTACACGCTTTCAAACGACGGAAAATCGGTCGTTCTGCAATATCCGTTGTCGGTAAATGAGCGGTGGTGCGTGAAATATTTAACAGATTTTCAGTCAATGGGTGCCGCTTTGGATGCTGTTTTATATGAAGATATGTGAGGTGCAAAATGGCTGAAGATAAAAGCAAAATTCCGGCATCGCGTATCGCGGTTGATACTGAGCCGGTTGTCGGTAGTGGTAATCTTATCACTTCCGATGCAGTAGCGACAGCGGTTGAGCAAGCAAAAGAGGAAGCGAAAACCGATGCCGAAGGTAACGATATCAGCAAGACCTATGCCAAGATTGCTGATGTTATTTTTTACGAAGAAATGGATTAACTCAATTTTAGGAGAAAATAAATGGCTACAAAACGCATTAAACTTAAAAACGCAAACGGCGACTATTTAGAGCCGTATACCACG
>CAKJXZ020000026.1:0-3577 GCA_918234285.1 Pseudomonadota bacterium
CAGACTACGGAGAACTGCCGGAATGGGATGTCATCAGTATCGGCGGTGCCGCAAAGGCTCTGATTGCCGGAGGTGTTTTGATGATCAAGGGCAAGGATTGCTACGAGATTGTCGATTTTGTTCCGTTTTTCGGAGCATCCGGAGGTAGCACGATTTTCTGGGCCGGTGAACAGGAACTTCTTGAAGCCTATTTTAAGGCCGGAAAGCTGAAATTCCGCTACTTCGGACGTATTGAGAAGTTCAGGCAGACGGCTGTCAGCAATCTGCTTGAAGTCAAGGAAGATGAAGGCAAGTATGCCCTGTATCATCTTGGCCGAAACCTCAATTTTGTGGCATATTCGCTCTTTAAGAATGGTTTCAGAATTAAGGAGGATACCGGTGCAATTCGGTGCCGCTCTGCTGTTTGCTGTGATGGCATTCAAGACACTTCAGATGTCTACGTCTTTAAGAACGGGCGGTATGAAAGAGCTTAACTTTGAGAGCTGTTGGCAGAAATGCTGACAGCTCTTAATTTTTAACTAAAATTTATTTTTTAATACTTATGATACGTAAAAGATTAACAAATAACGGAGCACAAGAAATGGTTTCTGTTATTGATATGATTCGTTATATTGTTTTGAAGCTTAAAAATGTTGCATTTTCGAAGATTTTTTGCCAAAATAACTTGCAAAGGAGATTTTTATATGACCGGTATTGAATACATAAAACAAGCTGTTTCTGAATTGCTGAGCAATGATTCCAGCGGCCACGATGATAAACATGTCTTTCGCGTTTATGAAAATGCCATGAATTTTTGTGATGAGCTTCCTCAAGCCAATCGCGATTTGGTTGCCGCCGCCGCTTTGTTGCACGATTGTGATGATTATAAAATATTCGGAGAAGAATCTGCACGTTTATTAACAAACACTCGCCGCATTTTAACCAATTCAGGATTTGATGCCGATTTTATCGATAACTGTCTCAAAATTGTTAAAACAATCGGCTACAGTAAGCGTTTGAGCGGAATTGTGCCGGATTGTATTGAGGGAAAAATTGTTTCTGATGCGGATATGGCCGATGCCTCCGGTTTAATAGGCGTTATTCGTTGCATTGAATATCGCGCCCATCGTTCGGGCGGAAAAGAACCGTTTTTTGATCCGGATTATTTACCGATAGAAATGGATGCCGAAAAATATAAACAAATAAAGTTTTGCCCGATTGTAAATCATTTTTTTGATAAATTGTTTCGCTTGCGTGACATGGCTTTAACCGAGCCAGGGCGGCGGTTTATTGAAAAAAGACATAAAACCATTTTCAATTTTTTGAAAACCTATTTTGAGGAAGTTAATGCGCCGCAGGTTTGGAAAGATTTATTAGCACAATATGCCTGATTACAGCGATTTTGAGAGAGGAAGTTATTTCTCGCGTTCTTTCATATTTTCCATAACCATCGTCATGTCATCGGCTTTGGAATACGCTTTAAGCTCGCCGGTCAACGCCAAATATTCATTATAGTCATACTTTTCGTTTGACAATGGTTTGGCAATAACCTGATATACTTTCTCCAACCTCTCAGCTGTTTTATCGCTCATCGGTAGGCAGTTTGCCGCCATATCATTCAGTTCGTTAATATCGCCACTGCAATAAAGAGCCAAATCACAGCCGGCTTCCAAAACTTGCCGAGTTCTTTGGCCGATTGTGCCTTTCAGGGCATCCATTTCCATGGCATCGGAAATCAGCAAACCGTCAAAACCGATTTCTTGGCGAATAAGAGTGTCTATGCCTTTTTTGCTAATCGTAATAGGCTTTTGGTCATCCACCGCCGAAATGATGATGTGTGCCGTCATCGCCGCCGGTGCATTGCGATTAACCATAAACGGATAAAAATCGGTTGCCAATTCTTCCAAACTTTTGCTGACAACCGGCAAGCCGAGATGTGAATCTTCTACCGCCGAGCCATGCCCAGGGATATGCTTCATTATCGGACATACGCCGTTTTTAACGTAGGTAGAAATCATTTCGCGCCCGAGTGCGGCAACGAGCTTTTTATCACTTCCGAAAGAGCGTGAGCCGATAACCGAACTGGTGTCATCTCGCAAAACATCTAACACCGGAGCGCAGTTCATATTCAACTCCAACTCCTTAAATTCTTCGCTGATTAAACCGGCGTGCAAGCGCGTGGCTTTGGGCGAAATCTGTCCCAATCTTTGCTCCGGCGCATAAGTGCGGAAATCTTGCCCCGCCAAGCGACAAACCTGTCCGCCTTCTTGGTCAATATAGAGCAATATTTTATCATTGTCGGTAACATCTTTTATTTGTTCAAGCAGTTTTTTGAACTGTTGTTTATTTTTAATGTTATTATCAAAAAAACTGATACCGGCAGGCTGATTTTTAGAAAGCCAGTATTTTTCGGCATCGGTCAACTCATATCCGGCAACGGAAGCAACAATCGGTAACATTTCAAAGCTCCTTTTTTATTTCAAATTAGCCCTTTTATAACATTAAAATCAACCATAAAACAAGCAAAAATAAAGTTTTGTTATCGTTTGGGGTTGCTTTTATTGTAAAAATACGCTATAATCGCGGAAAATTAAGTTTAGAAAAGGACATCACTATGCAAGACAAACTTTTAATAACTGAGGAGACATATTATTCTGATAAAAAAACTATCAATGAAGGTGCTTATGATATAACAAGTGTAGCTCACGGAGTTGCCTTTAACTTAATGTTGGAAAAATTACAAGAGCAAGGAGTTAATATTCCCGATAATATTAAATTGGTAGAAAACGGTAGATTGTCAGAAGAAGCTTTCCATCAATTAAATAAAATTGTAGCTCGTGAAAAAGGTTTAACACCTGATGATGTCGTTTGGGAAACAGAAAGCCTTAAAGCAAAGGCAAAAGCTGCTTATGCAAATAAAAAAGAATGGACTGAAACCGGTCCAAAATTCAGTTGGGAAGAAAATACAGGTTATAGATATTGGGATGCGATGCATAACAATGAATGGAAGAGAATAACAAAAAAAGATGTCGAAAATTGCGAAATAATATATAACACTGAAAAAGGTATGTTTGAAGTTAACCTCAAAAAAGTTATTGATGGCATTAAGGAAAGAGAAAAAGGCATAGCTCTTGTTAAAGAAATGAAAGGCCGAAACTTGGTTAAATAACTGATAGTAAATTTCAAAGCAATACAGAAACCGTTTGATTTAATCAGCGGTTTCTTTTTTAACGAAAATTTATTTTTTAATGCTTATACTTGCCGCACAAGAGGTAATTAAATGACAGATAAACGATATACGGCCGTGTTGGCGACTTTATTTGACTCGGCTTCCGATGCCACGTTGGACTATGCCGTCAGCCGCCACAATATCCATAAAATGGTGTTTTTGCTTTCGCTGATTGCTGGTATCGGGCAAGTGGCTATCGGCGCGTTTATCGGCATTGATTGCACATTTAAGGCCTTGCCGTATGTCGCGCTTCACGGCATATTGATTCTGCTCGGCTATATTTGCTTTTTGAAAGCCCTCAAATATACGCCGATTGCCCTGATTGGCTTGGTGCAAAGCAGTGAGCTGTTTTTTACCACGATTATTGAC
>CAKJXZ020000027.1:0-35521 GCA_918234285.1 Pseudomonadota bacterium
GCATTGCCATGAAAGTTTTGATTTTCCCTCATTGTCTTTCTTGAATGGCAGCTCTGGCACATTGGTTGCAGGTTGCTGTCATCATAAAAAAGATTTAAGTCACCACGATGCGGCACAATATGGTCAGCGATGGTTGCAGGTTTACCGCAAATAAAACACGTCGGGTATTTTTTTAGAAAAGCTGCACGACGTTTTCTCCACTCAGCTGATTCATAAAGTCTGTGATATTCACTGCTTTTTCCACGTTTTGTGAAAAGCTTGCGATTATCGCGTTGAGCTTGCAAAGCAATATGTTTTGCACAGAAGTCCTTGCCGTTGATTGCAGCTCTTCCACATCCAGCTTTCATACAAATCTTAGTTTTCATCAAAACCACCTGTTGACCCTGCTTGAAAAATCTTTCTTGAATGAATCCAGACTGAGTTCATCATTTGCGCTTGTCCTGTAAAACAAGGCATGGCGTAAACCGTCTTTAAGGACCACAATAAAGTTTTTCGTAACATAGTACCCCTTATCAAAACGCCGAAACACATACTCAAAAGCACAGTGCACAATTTCCGTCTGGCGTTCCTCGTCAATAAAACACTTTTTTTTTTAAGGTAGCTCCACAACAGTCTCTGCAAAACTTTGTAGCCCAGAAGAAACATCTGCTGTCTTGCTTCATAATTGTTCTGCTTATACCAGGCATACTGATAATTAAACAGTTTCTCATTATCATTTACAGGTGATTCGTAGTAGGGGAGCTGCACTTCTGAAGCCAGTTCATAAGCTTCTTTTTTCTTTTCATCATCTTTAAGTTTGCTGTTAAGCTTTTCGTAAAACTCAACGTCAAACAATAACCCCTGTTCCATTTCAACTCCTATTGATAACGCGGCTGTCTTTCACAAAACAAAACAGTATCGAAGTGCTTCTTAAGTTTGTCATAAAGAAACTCGCCACAATCCTCTTTGGATTTGCATTCAGCTTTCCAGCCAAGCTCTTCACAAGTTTTGCAATTCCACCAGGCAACGAAGCCACGTCTTATGACTGAGCCTTCCCAGTTTACAAACTGCATTTTCTTAATATCGTTTATTGTCATTTCTGCCCGTTTTTCTTAAGCAGCAGCTTTGCTACTCTGTTCGGATCCGTTGGACTTATACCGTACTTCAAGTATTCATCGTCCAAGAAATTAGCACCAGCTCTAAGCTCATTCTGGTGATGTTCATATTCGCGCTGGTACTGATCAGCTGAACTTACTGACGTTTCCGGCTGATTGTATTTTTGTGCCACGTTGTAAGCCAGCATACTCCACACTGTCTGATTTGCCATTCTTTGCGGCAGATATGGCAAGTCACGCCAGTATTTGAACCGTTCATCATCGGATGAGCGTATTTCGTCAAAGACTTTGCAAATACTTTTTGCAAGTTCTTTTCTGTCAGCCTGAATCCTCAACTCAAAAATCCTGTCCGCTATAACGTTTACAAGCCGCAAGCCTTTTTGAACGTCATACGCCGGATTGTTGTCTTTGAAAAAATCGCTAAGGATATTACAGACCTCCCCCCTTGTTTTTTCATCAGGACATGGCACAGAAAGTGCATTTTCTTTTTCTTCGACCTCAGTGCCATTGCAATTACCAGCAGCATCAGTTTCAGAAAAAAGATTTTGAGAATCAGCAGATTCTTTTGTATCTGTCAAATCTGAATCTTCTCCATACCGCCCAGGCGTAATAAAAGCCGCAGGGCGGTTCTCATCAGCCACACAGTCTATTCTGAGGGGCTCTTGTGTGTGTGTTCTTATTTCTGTACTCTCTTTAAATTCCTCTATCTTATCCTTTTCTATCTCTCTTATCTGTGAACCCCCTTGTGTATAGTGTTGTATAGGGTTTTTAACCCCCTTTTGACCCGGTTCTACATCGTTTTTTAATGTGTCTAGATTTTTAGACATTCCACAAAAAAAGGTGTCTGTTTTCTGTTTTTCCTTCCACAATTCGATTGCAATTTTCACGCGCTGTTCAAGAGATCTGTCACCCTTTCCGCTGTAGTCCCATTCCTTAAAGAGGTAGATGGAACTGCCTGGAATATTTGCGATAATCTTTTTTGCCATCATTTCGCGCAAAACAAGAAAAACATCTTCCGGGTTGTCAACCAGACAAAGCTCTGCAAACTCAGAACCGTCCTCAACATCAAAGATTCCATCAGGCGTTGCCCTTGAAGCTCCACCCTGATAAAGCATAAACGGCAGATAACGCAGCTCGTGCGGGATTTGTCGTACTACCGCTAGCATAGCCTTATTATCCAGTAAGTCACTTGGAATCTTGCACCATGGTTTTGAGTTATAAAAACCCATAACTATTTTTACTCCTTGCGTTTTCGTTTTCTGCATCCGTGATTTCCGCCGGATGCGCTGTTTCCGCCGCATTATTCGCTATAAGTCAGGTAATTCACAGGTAATTTCTTTTACTGATTCAGATTCACCATCCTTGAAAATCCATAAGATTTTTGGATAAACATTTTCTATCCAATCGCAAGCCGTGAAGTAAATAGAATCAGAAAGATTGTAAGAATCTGTGATTTTGCGTTTACCTTTTGCCGCCTGGCGTTCATAGTTTTTTTTGTCTACAAAAGCCTGTTTACTGATGGCAGCTAAAAGATTCCTGCACCCCTGCTTACATAGTGAAGTCATTTTTTTGCTGCCTCCTTCTGAAAGTAAGCAGCTTCTTCTTCAAGTCCTTCTACGCAGAACTTAAAATCTTTGTATCTTTTTTCCTGTAGGATTCCAGCCGGTTTAATAGCTTCATCAACTTTCAAGCTGTTTTTTTTGTGAAAAAATCCGTCACCGGCAGCTTCATAAAACTGCACAAAATATGAATCAGATTTCTGAGCTTCCAGAGCCCTTTGTGCACGAAGGCAAAGTTCCTGCATTTTGTCATAATACTCATACCAGTTCATACGGCAGCTCCTTTTGTCACAACATGAGCTTCAAGATAAGCTTTTAAATCAGAAATATAGTAAAGCCGGATATTGTTAATCTTGATGTAAGGAATATCAAGATTAAACATTGTAGTCCGGCTGACCGAAAGCATTTGACACGCTTCCTTAACCTTTACGCATAAACGCTCCATACGCGCTCCTTAAAAGAGTAGGGATTGCTCCGCAGATTACTGCCACCAGTTCCGTCGATAATTGCGGAAACAATCCCCGAAAAGATATTATTTTATGACCTCAGACTGACAGCCTGGAAAGTCCAAAAGAAGCGCGGCTGGTTAATGGTAGGAGAGGTTACCCCAGCCGCAAAAAAAAGCCCCGCGAACAGACTCGAGCGTTAGGAGAATCTGTCACAAGGCTTTAATATGTTATGTAACCGCCCGTCGGAAAGAAGGGTGAGGTTAGTATAACCATAGTCTGTAACGCTCGACTTGTCTCTTCTAAGCTTTGTCGTCAAGAGAAAGCTTAGAACCATTACTATAGTAATGGCGGCAAGAATTGGCAATTGCCAACCTTTAATATATTAATAAACGCAAACGCCAATTCTGTCAAGAAAAAAAATAAGCATTTGCCAATTTTTTTTTACGATAATTTGAATAGAGGTATTATTTATGACAGATTTCGTTAGAAGGATTGACAGTGTGCTTGAAAAAAAGAACTTTAAACGCGCTGCATTGTGCTCAGATCTTGCTTTAAGTTCAACATCAATAACAGATTGGTCCAGAAGAAACACAATTCCAGCTGGTGATATATGCATCCGCATTGCCGATTATCTGAATGTATCGGTTGAATGGCTTGTCACCGGAAAAAAAAAAGGGCTTTCATCAGAAGAGCGCAATTTATTAAGACAGTGGTCTTATCTCACTCCCCAGCAGAAAGAAACAATTCAAACTCTGCTTGATAAGTGGGAAGAAAACTACAACGCCGCTAAAAAAGAAAACGCCTGAACGAATTGCAGATTATCAGGTTATGATTTCACCAAAGCAGTCATATTGAGCAGCTGTTATAAGCTTTGCTTCTTCTTCTGTCTGGTGTGCTGCATAGTGTTCAAGCATCGCCTGTGTTTTGTGCCCGGTCTGACTTTGCAAGGCCTTCTGATTCACGCGGTCTGCCATATAAGTTGTGTAGAAATGTCTCCAGGCATGGAAGGTTATCTGCTTTGAATCTTCAACGCTCATTCCGGCTTCTACAAGTGCACGCCGGAAAAACTTGCGGAAAATGTTCTGGTCAATCGGTTTATTCGGCACAAGCCCCCAGAAAACAAAACCAGCTCCATTTCTATAAGGATTTGCTTCTGCAAGATGCCTGAGCTGGTCCATTATGTAAGGGAAGGCAACAAACACAATGCGCTCTTCAGTGTTCTTTGTACACTTCAAGCCGTCTTTCTGACTGTATGAGTGCCTTACATAAATGCAGCTTTTCCCCAGATCATCACCGGTAAGAGCAAGTATTTCTCCAAGCCTAAGCCCTGTACACATTGCAAGCATTGAAGCAAGCCGCGCAAGCTCATTATCCCACTTAACACGGAAAACATTCCTTGCCATTTCCATTGTAAGAATAACGCGCTTTTTATAAACGGTTTTGTACATTATCCAGCCTTTTGAAATGTCGCGAGGAATAAGCTCATTGTTATAAGCCCATTTCAACGGTGTAAGAACAGCTCTCAGAACGTGATTTTTTGTGTTGCCGTTCAGATCCAAATTATCCAGCCGGTCAAACTGCTGCTGGATGTCGTTTCTTGAAAGTTCTCCAAGCTTCTTATCTTTGAGGATTTCTCCCCAGTGATTTTTTATAAACTGAATTGAGTTTTCAATGTGCTTACGGTGAACCGCTTGCCCCTTGCGCTTTTTCTCGCGCAAATATTCAGATTTTTCCGGATTCCAGAAATCATAAAGCCAGGCAAGAGCATTGACGTTCATAACGCTTTCATCATTTAGAACATAAGATGTTAAGAAACCTTTGCGCCTAAAATCATCAAGAAACATCTGCACATCCTGCATTGTGTAGTTTGATTTTCTGATTGTGTCGTAAAAAGAAAGTGTTGCAATTTCTTCTGACTTTTGATTGTACAAATCCCAGGCTTTACGCAAAGCGCGATTATAGTTCTTTTCCTTTGTGGAAAGCCAGCACATAAACTTACCTGTGTTTTCATTGCGGAAACGCACGTAATAGAACGGTGATTCACCGCGAGTGGTGAGAGAGAAGGGGAGTTTTTTCATAATAACCTCGTAAATGTTTTTACAGGTTATTCTAACTTTGAGCCTTTCCGACGGGCGTTTTTTTTGTACCACTTTGTGTACCACTCATTAATGCACTGTTCTTTTCAGTACATTAAAAGTGGTATTTTGTGGTATAACTCTATATTTTTTATAGAGTTGTGTATTATGATGCTTGACGGGCTCGAACCGCCGACCTGCTGCTTAGAAGTTTGGTCCGTAAAGCGTTCAAATCAATACACGATAGTTTATAATAACCTGCTAATTTGAAATAATATATTGATTTAACTGTGTTTGCAAGTACATTTTAATATATAACAGTACACAATAATACAATGTAAAAATATATTATTGTGTACCAGATTTGAATACCAGAAATAAAAAAAAGAACACTCATAAAAGTGTTCTTTAGACAAATGTTTTATCCGTTTGATATTTTTAACGTTCCAGAAGAAACATATAACTGACCTTTTGTTCCCGGATCGTTGGAAGGTAAATCATTGAATAAAACTATAAGCCTACGCCCTGAATCATAATATATAATATATTCGCTACCAAGTTGAGAGGAAAAAGAAGGACCTTCAATCGGTGTGTCCGCACAGCCATATATATCTTGCGTTGTTGTAATTGTTAATACATATCCTTCTGTTCTGCCACTATAATAATAGCGTATACTCTCGATTTCTTCACCATTAAATCTACCTGAATAATCAGATCCACCATATAACTGCTCAATTGAATAAGTAATACCAGCAGTTAATCCCTTTGATTGTAAATGAGAAAGAAGTGTTGCCCATGTAGAAGATGCCTGGCAAGAATAAGAAACTGAACTTGAAGATGATTCTTTATATTTTATTTTCATTGCCTGATTTTCAATCAAACCTTCAAAAACGGCATTTCCACCTATTCTAAGATTTCCAAACAAATCCGCTGAGCCGTCTGGATTAAACTTATATCCTGAATATTTACCCATCTGATATGTGTCCAATTTTAATTGTACACCATCTTGTGTCCATTTTATTTTGATATAATTCAATTGATTATCGTTTTCATTTGGATAATCATTCATAGAAAAAGCAGTCCATGTTGTTGGTGTGTCTGTAGAGTTATTGACATAACCATAAGAAACAACATGACTACCACCATTTAAATAAGTGAAAGATGTTGCACCATTATC
This sequence comes from Pseudomonadota bacterium, assembly GCA_918234285.1. Taxonomy (GTDB): domain Bacteria; phylum Pseudomonadota; class Alphaproteobacteria; order RF32; family CAG-239; genus RUG410. The sequence goes on from CAKJXZ020000027.1 coordinate 6,355, forward strand.
ATCTGAAATCCTAATCTGATTACAAGATATTTGCGGTATTGGTGACCAGTGTACACCATCATAAGAATACTCTATCAAAAGCGGTATTTTTTGATAATTTTCGCTTTGTAATGTTCCCTGAAAAAGTCCATCAACACATTTAAAAAAACCTAACGCATCTAAATATACGCCTCTTGTCAAAGTAGATTGAGGGTCAATTGTTCCATCTGGTAGATACTTACCACCATACAGTGCACCAACTTTTGTTTCACCGGAAATAACTTCTGTAATAAGCTTAATTTTATTTACAAAACAATCGTGCAGAAATACTTCAGCTGCAACAAGCCGCTTTACAAGCTGAACGGCTTTTACATTCTGATTTGAGGCATCATCAACTATATTCATAATGTCGCTGAATGATGTCATTGTGTCTGCATCATCAGAATATTCAGCCCAGGAAAGTGTGTTGAGTGCTGTCTGTATGAGCTGGTAATTATATGTCTGCTTTCTGGTTCCTTCGGCACCGCCCCATGTAACAAAATCTCCAAGCGTTGCAGCAACCGTACTGCCACTAACTGTTGCAGTAGATGTTGTCAGAGCTGTTGCAAGTCCTAAATACTTTCCGGATTTTGTTGAAATAATGTTTATTCTTCTTGCAAACTCAACGCCGCCGGATGTGGTTATTGTTAAATCAATATAACCGGCTGGAGCTGTTCCGCCGGATGTTGTTTTGAATGTAAAGGTCGCTGTTTTTGTTGTTGAATCATAAGAAACATAACCTGTTGTTGTAATGCCCTGACTGTTAGTAAAGTCTGCAACATAACTCTTTAATGAAAGCTTTTCTGATTCTATTGCAACAAAAGCCGCAATATACATTTCCTGATAATTTGCAGTGCCGTCGCGCCTTAATGTATAGTGTAGGGTGTCTGCATCGGTCTGTAATGAAGCTGAATCAAAAGGGTAATAGGTTGACAAAACTGTTTCATCCTTTGTGCCGCTTTCATAAACATTTACAGTCTTTGTTAAAATAAACTTTCCCTGCTGTACTTCCGGCTTGTCAAACGTCCAGTTATAAGCAGTTTCCCCATCTTCTGAAATTGCATAGAGAGTGTAAGTATTAATAATTACATCTGTCATTAAAACTGGAGCTGTCCAGGTTGTGCCACCATCAGTTGATTCTATGACGTACAAATCTCCATCCTGATAAGTCTGATGCCATTCGCCGCCAGTCTGAAGCTCTAAATCATCATCTGTATCAAGAGTTAAATATGTACCGTCATCAAGTTCAAGCAAGCCATCCGGCGGAACTGAAGATGCACTATACTTACGCATAACATTATTGCCCGGATCTCCCTTGTCTCCCTTTTCACCCTGTGGCCCCTGACTTCCTGTGTCTCCCTTTGCGCCTTGCGGTCCTTGTGCACCGGTATCGCCTTTATCACCTTTTGCGCCATCGTCCACGATAGGAATAATGTCCTGATCAAGAAGGGTAGTAAAACCGCCTTCATAGTAGAGTTCACATCTAATGGCTTTGTAACTGCTTTGAATGGTGATTGCCATTGCCATTGTTGATTCATCAGATGATGATGAGTAGATTTGTGTCCAGTCGTTTGTTCCAGGTTCTGCAACTTCTGTTTTCCAGATTTTAAGCCTTCCGGCATAAGCTTCTACACCTTGCGTGCCGGTTTTCTTTTTTGCATGAACATTAATTGTGCCTGGTGTAAAAACACCAGCAGCGTTTTTTTTGATTGCAGCTGCATCTTCTATAAGCCAGTACGATGTAGAAGAAGCACCAGTTGCGCCTGTGTCTCCCTTTTCACCCTGTGGCCCCTGACTTCCAGTATCGCCTTTTTCGCCCTGCTGTCCTGTGGCACCTGTAGAGCCATAAGAACAGAAAGCGGAAACAAGAAGCTCTGTTCTGTTTTCGTCTGAATAAATCTTAACAAGGTGTTTGTTTCTTCCGGTGCCACCGGTGATTGTTGCAGCTCCTTCTGTAACACTGCCTGTTGGTCCTGTCTGGCTTGCACCGCTTTCTCCTGTTCCATAAAAATCAGAATAATAAACGGTATTTTCGCAAAGTTCACCATCTTTATAAACCAACAGAGAAACGTCAGATCCGATTGCTGACATAGAAAGACTGCATTCATACACAGGGGCGGCGGTTGCATCTTCTCCAACAATTCTGATTGGTGAACTCCATTCTGAATCTTCACCAATTCGCTGGCGCATATATTTGTCACTCTGTCTGTAACGTGTACTCCAATCCTGCACTCCATCCGGGGAATACTGAATCTCCAGGCTGTCAGCGGCAATCTTCATCGGGTTGCTCCATGTTGTGCCGCCATCGTTGGACATTATGACATATTTATCACCAGGAAGAGGGCTGTCGTGCCATTCGCCATACTCGCCGATTATGAGCTCAGAACCATCATCAAGATTAAAAAGAGAATCATCATCAAGTTCAAGAGGCGCAACGCTTGTTTCAAATGGCACGTTTGCCGGTCCGTATTTTATCAGAACATCATCACCGGCGTACTGACTCCACACATAACTTGCCTTATCTGAAGGCGCGGTTGTCGCTGGACCTGAGTAAAAACCAATATATTTTGTTTCTGCCGTTGGTGTATCTGTAAAGTCTGTACCGTCTGAATAAGCAGAATACATTATAAAACAGCTGTATGAACTGCCAGGCTTTCCTGTAAGCGCGCTTATTTCATATCCCGAATCTATTGATGCCATTTGTTTCCCCTTAAAAAATGTTAGTTTTGAACATCTTCTTCTATTTGCGATTTTGGAGTGTCTTTAATTACTGTGAAGCTGTATTTTGACGGCAAAACTTTTTCAATTTCTACGCCGTAATATTCAGCTATAATCTTGCGTACATCCGATTTATTAAGAACTACCGCTTCAGTCATCCATCTGCTCCAGCTGTGTCTGCAACTGATTTATCTGCTCACGTACTGCCTGGCGCGCCTGTGAAAGCTCTTCGTAATTATAAGGGTCCGGCTGATTCTGCAATCTTGCTTCATAAATCTTGATTATCTTCCAGTCTCCTACATCGCTTGTAGGTGCGCTCAGATGCTGCTGAAGGCAAGCTATCTGTGTTTCAATTCCCTGGCGTTCCATCATTTTTTCTTCAAGTGTTTCATTTTTACTCATTTACATCCTCCCAAAAAGTTTATTATATAAGGCATCAGTGCTTTTCAGGCTTCTGTATGCATTATATTTCCTTAGATTCCCTCTCCAGCTTTTGTATTGATTAGCTATTTCTTCCCGGCTCATAATTCCGTATTCATACAATCCGTAAAGCTTCTTTAATTTCTGTCTTTCTCTTGTGATTGATTTTCTGCACGGTATTACAATGATTTTTCCTGTTTTAGTGATAAAATATTTCATTTTCAGAAAAGTAAAGCCTTTTTCAAGCTTTAAGATTTGAGTTTTTCTGTTGTTGATTATGATACCGATTTTCTCTGCAATTTTTCTGTAACCGGCAAGAAGCTTTTCCAGGAAAGCGCGGCTATAATGAATAATATAAGTATCGTCCATATATCTGCCGTAATACTTGCAGCCTCTTACTGTCTTACAGTAATTATCAAGCTCTGTAGGGTATAATATTCCGGCAACCTGACTGATCTGGCTTCCAATACCGATACCTTTATCACCTTCAAAAGAAGTTATAAGGTAACGAAGTAAATTCATCACCTTTTCATCTTTTATCTTTTCGCCAATTTTTCTCAAAAGAATATCATGAGGGATGCTGTCAAAATACTTAGAAAAATCAATAAGCAGCACCCAGCCTGTATTTCCGTATTTTCTGTAATAGTCACATAAATGCTTTTTTAATCTTCTTCTGGTAAAGTCTATACCTTTTCCTTTTACGCTTGCACCGTTATCATAAATAAGATATTTTGAAAGTTCTGGTACAAGAACATAATCGCACAAAGCCCGCTGTAAAACTCTGTCTGTAATGTGCATTGATTTAATGTGTCTGAGTTTGCCGCGTTCTTTCAGATCAAACTCATAAAAGGGCTTTTGTCTATACGTTCCATCTATGAGAGACTGTCTCAGCTCCATTATATTTGAAAGCGCATACATCTGATATTTCTGAACTGATTCTTTCCAGTCAACATTTTTGCAACTGTTTGTGTAAGCTTCATAAAGATTATTCAAGTCCAAAAGTCTCTCAAACATAATTCCCTCATATAAAAAAAATAACCTGCGTTTATAGCCGTAATATCCGTAGATAACGGCATCACAAGTTTAATTTGCCGTATGGACCGGATGTTTTCTCCTTCGCATTATGCGCGGATTATAAAAATCCATATGCACATGATATTCGAATCGGGGACGGACGTAATTGTTCGTATTACCAGCGTTGTTGTAGTTCGCATTGCCATTGTTGTTCACATTGCAGAAGTTAGCAGCCGAGGCAACCGCCTTTCAGAAAACACCCTTATTTAAACTTTAATCTGAACTTATTATCAGCCTGTCTCCAGCCTTTTAAGAGGTGTACTTCTCTCTGTATTGCAGTAAGCAGATTTGTTAAAAAGTTTAAATCGCCGTTAAAAAACTTTTTAATAAAATCAATCTCGTTAAACAGAGCATAGCATGATGCAATTGCGCTATCCTGATATTTACGCCTTAAATCCAGTTCTGCCATACACTGTGGATAAATTGAATTAGCTTTTACAACGTTTGACACGGTATCACAGGCATAAGCAATCAACCTTTCTCTCTCAAAGTTTGCAAACCATTCTGGATACTCAAAAGCAAACTGTTTATTCAAGCTTTTACCGTGTGCTTCAAATACTGCATTCACTGTTGCAGTCTCTTCTGGTGTTACGTCATCAAGCACCATTCTTAATGATTTAATATTCTTATGCGCTCCAAAATCACGCATAAGCCACAATGTAATTTCTTTTCTCACTTCCATAGCACCCTTGTAATATTCCATTGCGCTTAAGTTTTGCAGGTGCTTAGGTACACTCAATTTTTTAAACCTCCTGTTACATCACCGCCCACAAGGGGCGGCGATTATAGTGCCGCTTAGGGCGTTGCCCTAAGCTCCGATTACGAAGCGGGGACGGACGGAATTGTACGTATTACCAGCGTTGTTGCAGGCCGCACCGCCATTGTTGGTCACACCGCAGAAGGCAGCAGCCGAGGCAACCGCCTTTAACCACCAATATGATGATCTATTATTAATAGCTCGCTTGTTACGGAATAATGGCAGTTGAATACAAGCGTTTCCATCATCAAAACCAGAACTACTCCATATATCACTGCCGTAAACTTCTATCTCACTCATAAGAACTGCTTGACAGTCAAACCATGCACGTGCGGAACTTGCCCCTGTTGCGGTTCCAAATCTATTAACCAAAGTTGCATCCACCGCATTTGTTAACAATTCCCTTGTCGTTTTCAAATGGCTTCCAAACTCTGCATAAAGCTGTTCATTTATTGTTGCACCACTTGCGGTACTTCCAGTACTCACAACAGAACCAATTGTATCTGTATTCATTTCTGAACCGACATAACCACCAGTTGTTACATTAGTTGCATTCATTCTTTTTCTGCCAAAATGATTTTTTTCGCTGGCATCAATTCCCTTACCAGGTACAAGCACAAGATGATGATAGGTAACACTGCTGCCCTGGTCACCGTTTGACATAAGAGTGTCTATTCCTGCGATGGTGACCCAGGATGTTCCGGTTGTAGCATACTGCGAATCCTGATTAGGTGCCGATATTGCTCGTGACATCTGGAAGTAATCACCAACAAAAAGATCCTCAAAAAGAGAATACCTAGCACCAGAACTGCCGGATTTATAATTTCCGGTCAATCTCCTATAAATGCTTCCGTCCTGGTAATAACTGGTAATATCTTTTGGAGTTAAACGCATGATGTTATGATCAAGAAAAGCTCCTGTTATATCCCCGGCATTCACCTTTTTGTCTTTTGTTGCAGATAAATCCCTGATTAAAAGCAGATCATCTCTTGCAACGTCAGTTGGTAACAGCTGTGTAAGCTGTGTAATTTTAGTTCCCATTTAACAAAAATCCTCCTATGTTCTAGTTCCTATAAACTTAGTGGCCATATACAAGCAAGGTGCCTGAGCTGTTACATCTGGCGGCGCATCCTGCCAGTCTGTTCTTTCCCTGAGCTGAGCCTCTGTCAAATCCCATGCTCCTACAAGAAACTTATAATCCTGGTAGCCGCCATCTATTCCTTCAATACGGCTCCACACAATGCCTTCTTTTTCAGATGCTTCTGCAAAAGTTGCAGCCGGTTCTCTAAATGTGTCACAATAAAGCCCGACATAACGCCGCGATTCTGTTGTAGAATAATTTGCACCGGTACTAATATTGTCACAATACACCGCGTGCTGGCGGTATTTAGCAGATTCAATTCTTGCAGCATCCTGATAAGCTGCCTGTGTCATTGGCCGTCTGGTAATGCGGTTTTCAGGTGTTGCTGGAGTATAATCTTCAAGAGATTCAATTTCATAAGCAAAGCCTGTTTTTTTTGTTGTTTTTTTGACAATTCGCCCCTTTATCTGTCCGAACTCTGGATTTGTTAAGGTAACATAATCACCAATATCTGCATCAACTTTTGATTGAACGGTAGCAGTAAAAAGGCTTGTCCTGAAATAATCAGCAAGCTTTACGGAAAGATTTCTTGCAGCAGTTTTTCCGGCATCAGATGGAAAAGAAGCCCAGTTGAGATTTCCGTTTAAAATCATAACTACAGTTCTATCAACATCATTGATGTACTTTGTTTCATAAGTATAATTTTCATCTGTGCCGGTTCTGGTTACTTCAACAGCAGTTCCTGTTTTTGCAACCGTATCACCGGTTAATTTAAGCCTTAAAAGAGATGTTTCAACATTGCCGGTATTCGTTGCAGTCAAAAGAGCATAGCTTTCAAAATCTGTAATTGTAAATGAATATAAACCACAGGTGAAAGAAAAAACATTATGGCCGTCAGAATCTACAGAACTTACACCTACAAGCTTAGCTTCTTCTGTTCCATCTGCCTTTAATGCAGTTGCTTCTACAATGTAAACTTTTCCCCTTAAGAACTCTCCCTCTTCAACAGCGTAATTAAGCTCAACATACTGCTCGCCATAAAGATATTGGCCGGCAGCAGTCTTGATTTCACAGGTCCAATCATCATCAGTGCCCTGAGTCTCAATATAGGTGTGAGTGCCGGTTCTGCTCATCATCAGATAAAGCATTAACTGTTTTATTGCAGCAGTGGTTGAAGGCGAGTACAAGGTTGAATCCATCTGCCTGACTTTTAATTGTCCATAGCTTACTGCTGCACCGCCATAACGCCTTTCATTTCTTTTAAGGTCAACTTTATTCAGTGTATTATTTCCGTTAAAATTAACGTAAGCAGAAGATGATTCCGGCAGAGTAGGGAATAAAGCCTTAACTTCAAAATTGCCTTCTTTGGAAAAATCAAAAGTGTAGCCATATTCAAATAAAAGGTTCTTAATGACAGTGTAAGCATCTTCACCGGCCGTTGCATTAAAATAATTCAGTGTTGGATCCGGGCTGATTGTTATAGTTAATGGAATCCCCAGCTGTTCACCAATTTCTTCAAGTACACCGCTTAAAGTAGCATCAGCGGCACCGTGCCAGATTGTCTGAGTTAATGGCTTTTTCAACAAAAAAGCTGGTGATGTAATTTCCATCATTATCGGTTGTGAAACCTGAGTTCTTGAAAAATTAAAACTATGCCGTAAATACCCTGTGAATAAAACATTCTGCCCCAAAACATCAGTAACAACAGCTTTAACTTCTTCATCTGCATTTGCTATAAGCTTATTTCTAAGCGTAATGGAATGCAGAACAGAAAGCTGACAGGTGTTGTCAGCCGGTTCAAGGTTGTTATGCAATATTTCCGTTATTGTAAGAGAATCTGTAATATAAGGGACCTGCATGGAAGTTTCATCTGGAAATGTCAGAAGCAAAGCCATCGTTATCTCTCCTAATATCCAAGTTTTTCTGCCATTTTGATTTCATCCCTTATACTCAAAGCAATGGCACGCGCATCACCATTAACATAAGATTGTGAATAGGTGATATAAACATAAACGTCTCTTGCAGCAGTAATTGAGTTTCTGGCTGTAGATGTTTTTGTAGTCGCAACATCTTCTGCATAGCTTGATGATGCAGATTGAGCATTCATCGTTTCATCAAAAGACAGATAATCCCAGCGGTTGCGCTTTTTTGAGAAAAGATTGTGAATTGCAACAACAGCGTTATATATTACAGTAAGAACAAAAGCAATTGTTTTAAGCAATGTCTGCAATAAGCCACCCAGGAATATCTTTGCTATAGGTGCAAGCATTTCAATAACTTTTCCTATAGTTCTTCCAATAAGCTTGATGACGTTGACTGCATCCGGCAAAAAACTGTCAAGAATATCAGCCACAGGAGCTGCAATTTCATTAACTAAAGTTGACATATAATTGAGCACCTGAGTAAAAGCCGGTGAAAGCTCCTGCAACTTTGCAACAAGCTCTCCAACAAAATTGATAAGGACAGAAACCCAGCCGCCACCGCCCTGTAAAAATGCCGCAATAGTAGAACCAAGCTGTCCAAACGATGATAAAAGGGAAGTCCACGGACTGCCAGATTTTGTATCAGTTCCGGTATTACCATTGTCAGCTGGAGCTGGAGTATAATCCTCATTCTCAACGGCAGATTGAATCATTCCAGCACCTTCAGACAAAGCAATTTTCAAATCTTCCGGTAAATTTGTAGAATCCAGAACAGCCTTGATGGATGCAGCAGTTTCTTCTGCTGTGTCTTTATAAAACTTAGAAAAGTTTTCTGCATTATCTTTTACGGATTTTGCATATTTTTCAGAGGCATTTTTATAATCAGACAGAAAATCTTTAAAAATATTTTTTTGAGTAGTATCAAAATCTGAAATAGATTTATAATCTTTTTTGTTTTCGTCAAAGCGGAAAGTAATAACATTACTGCCGTTAAAATCTTTTGTCTTAAAAATATTTTCAGCTATCCATTTTACAGCCTTATTGTCCATTACCTTTTCAAGCATCTTGTTTATAGCTTCAATGAACTTGTTTCCAAATGGGACAATAAACATATTGTATGCAAGTGCAGCAAGATTACCAAAAGTAAGACTAAATATATTTTGAAAAGATTCAACTTGTAGTTTTAATAAAACGCCAATCTGTTCTAAATGAAAAACCAGATTATTGACAAGATTTTTACCTATCGCCATAAAAATGTTAGAAAAACCTTTTACACTAAAAGTCTGTTCAATCATCTTTTTAATGCCATCAAAAGTTTTTGACATCATACCAGGTATAGCAAATATAAAAGTTAAAATCTGCTCTCTGTTTTCATGAAGCATATTTGTCATTTTCTGAATCGGCTCCAGAAACTTTCCCTGACTTACAAAACGCAAGCTCTGAATGATAGCTCCAACCTCGCTCTGTAAATCAGCAAAAGTATTTTTAAACTGAGCTTCCCTGCCGCTGAAAGTGTTTGACATCTGAGAGGCAAATCCGGCATATTTATTTTTCAAAATATCAACAGCAGCACCATTTGCAAGCTCTTCTTTTGTAAGATTCTTTAACTCTGGAGCAATTTTTGCAAGCTGTCCGATGTTTCCGCTATAACTCAACGAAAGTGCTTTTACAGCATTATCAAGCGGCATAATGCCGTCAGCAGCCATATCTGTTGCCGCCTGCATGACATCCCGGATTTGATTTTCTGCAAGCTCCATGTTTGTTGCAAGCTTCAAAGCATTATTTAAGGAATCTGCATCAAAAAAATTGTCGTGCGACATATCCTGCCGGATTTTAGAAAGGTTTTGAAGAGGAATTGCAGCATTTTGAGCCGCTGTTGAAAGTGATTTTAAGGCAGTATTCTGATTCAAAAAGCTTTGAGTTGAACCGTCAACCACTTTTTTAATTCCACCTAAAGCTTTTGCAGAAATTAAAGCAATAACAGCTGTTGCTGCTTTTTTAGCTTCACCGGCAAGGCTTTGTAAACCGCTTTTAGCCTGGTTCATTGCCTTACCGTCATAATCACCTTTAATTTGATAAACAACTGGTACCATATATAATAATGTCAGTTAATAGAAAGGGATTCTGCAAGGCGTTCAAGCCACACTTCTTTCATAACACCGAGTAAACTCATTGTCTTAGCCGGTTGATCAAGGACACCGCCGGAACACGGCAAGTGAAGCAGAGCACCTGTCCTATAGTCCTTGCACCACTCGAACAGGTCAAAAAGAAACGCCCATTTTCTGTAAAATCCGGCAATCTCATCGTGAGCTTCAGGATTGCCGCCAAAAAACAGAACTCGCGCAACCTGTCTTATTTCAAATCGTTCTGCTTCACCAGCTGAAAAGGTGAATCGTTTCCACTAGGTTCAAGCCACTTTGACAGAATAGCATTAAATAATGTTGAGTTCTTTTTCAAAAGCTCATAAACCTGCTTTCCTGATGCCGGATTACCGTCATAAGTAAAGCTGCTGGAAACAACACATCCTGCAAAAAATGTTTCAGCTTTTTCAAGCCCGGCACTCCAGTCCTCAACTTCAACGCTCTCACCATTCTGCTTGATTGCGCAAGCCTTCTGGAACTGTTTCATCTCTTCCATGTTGAACTCACGCAACTCTACAAACTCAACAGTTCTATCATCAGATGTAAACTCAATTCTTTTTGAAAAAATAAACTTCTGCTCGTTACCTTTAATTTCCATAACGCTCCCCTTAACCTTAGTAATCTGCTGAATCTTTGTTCACAAGCTCAATTGTGATGAGTTCATCTTCAAGATTATCAACTGCATTAAGTGTTACACTCTGAGGCAGCTTATCAAGACTTCCCATATTTGCAGTTGCATCAGACATCTGACAACAAGGAATATCAATCGTCATTGAATAAGGAACTTCAGATCCGCTTGTAGAATCAGCATATTCATCAGATGTAAATATAAGCCTTATTGCAAGAGTGTTGTCAGTCTTATAATAAGCTGTTCTGAACTGTTCAGCAGCGGCATTATAAATCATATCAAGATTGACGGTAATTTTTCTTGTCCCGGCTTCAGGCTGTTCATAGAAATCACCGGTGCTGGTTGTCTGTGTATCTGAATCAAGGCCGTTGTCAAAATCAAGAGAGACGTTTGTAACGTCCGCAATTTCAACAAAATCACTTCCTACTTTTTTGTAAACTTTTCCCTGTGCAAACTTAAATGCGCGCAAAGCTGAAGGTGTAAGATCTGCAAGACTTGCACCGGATGTTTCTGTTCTACCAACAAAATTAAAATCAGCCTTTACAAAATCACCGGCAGCAGCACTTAAAGACATAGTGGAAACCTTTACGCCGTTATAAGCAAAGATTCCAACCTTTCTGTCAACTTTTACTGTAAATGATGGAAGGTGGTAACTTTCGCCATTCTGGATGCAGGTAAAGGTATGTTTATAATCTGTTCCTTCTCCAGCATCTGTGTTCTGAACACCCAAAGCACCAAAAATTAAATACCCCATATCAGGACGTAAAAGAGTAGAAAGCCCGCCTTCTACCTTAATTCCCATTGTCTGTTTTAACCCTTCACCGCGGCCGCCTGTTGCAAGCCCTTCATCAATTTTATTATAAACAGGCTTAAATGATTCACTGCTGATTTTAACCTGTTTTGTTGTAGTTGCAGCTGTGCCGTATGTTGTTTCCTTACCAATCTGTAATTTAACACTGTTACCAAATACCATAATTTATCTCCTTTCTAAATAAAGTCAGTTTTCTGTTATCAGTCGAACTGTAAGCTCTGCAATCTTTACATCCTTGTGGCCTTCTGCCGCCGGAAAGAACTCAACGGTCCTTATAAGTCCATAATCTGCAATTCCACCAAGATTGCAGCCTGATTCATCAAACATTTCATAAAATGCTGAAGCATAGTCCAGCATATTGTCACGCAACAAAGCAACTTTGTCATTTCTGAAAACCAGGTAAACGGAAAACTCAAACTCATTGCTCTGGCTTTCGTTGGAAAGATAATCATAATTGTAATAGCTGAAATTATAAAAAAGCTGCCTTGATTTTGTGTATTTATCAAGGTCTAAAAAATCATCAATGTAAGCATCAAAATCTGTCAAATTACCGGCCGTAAGAATTGCCGGTAAATGAGATTCTATGTAAGTTTTGATTGCATTTTGCTGTGATTTGTAGTCCATCATCGCTCCTGAGTTTTCAATCTGTCAAGTTCCTTCTGGAACTTATTTTCCATAATCCGGGTTGCACGCGTTGTTTTCCAGATGGAATCTGCAATAGGATAGAGAAGCGGTTTCGCTTCAACTTTCCAGGCATTTTTTAAGGTAATTGTTTTGTTTTTATATCTGATTGCAAATCCAACAGGCTTTTCTGCTCCATATTCAACAAACCTATACTGGAAGGCATTTTTTGCAATCATTACCTTTGCAGAAAAATCTTTATTTTGATAGGATTTCAGATTTTTAATATATCCGGCATCGCCCCAGCTTTTATCTTTATGTGCGTGATAACCGCGCTTTCTCATTTCTGCCTTTGCAGTTTTTTTGACTTCTGCATTTACGGCACGCATAAGCTTGACTGCAATATTAGGCATCTGCTCATTATATTTTTTGAGAAGATTTTCAAGTTCCTTATAATTTACAGATACCCACTCTTCAGCCATCAGCAAAGCTCCTTGATTTTATAAGCATCAATTGCAACCAGATAACGTTCAAGATTTGAGTTTAAGAAAACACGGCTTCCACTTTCACCAAAAGACTTTGAAGAAATGCCGATGTTTCCATCAGCTTCTGCATGAAGCACGCCCGCAATTCGCAAAGCAGTCTGCACAATGTCGCCTGGTACAGGTGAGAATCCGGCAGAGTAGGTGACTTCAACATTTGCAATACCTGGAGTAAAAATCAAGCCACCCAGAAGAATAATGTATTCATCGCGGATAACATAAGATGCAGAATCTACCGGAACACCATCAACAGTAAGGCTCACAACAGTAACAATCGGTGCATCCTGAATATTTAAGAGATTGCAGCCGGTTCCATCCATCTTCTTTGTTGAGGTATGAAGTTCAGGATTATACCCGATGTAACCGTTTACAATTGCTATTGCAGCGTTTACATATCCGGCAAACTCATCCGTATCATCTGGATAAGATTTAACGTAATTCTGTAAATCTTCCGTTGTAATATAACCCGTTTCCTGTGGAGCTGGATCTGTTGTTGTTTGAGGCTCTGTGTTTTGTCCTTCAGTTTCCTGATCTTCTGTCAAATCGCTCATAGTTACCGCCTTTTATTCATCAACTTTTACAGCGTAGCCAGAGTTTACAAATTGCAAGGCAAGCTGTGCATCAACTTCATAAACACCAGGCTCAAAGCTTCCCCATTCACCGCAAAGAAAAGAGGTGATTTTTACTTTGATTTTAGGTCCAGAGGTTTTAGGATTGTTTACTGCTGTTTCAACTGTTTCTGTTCCTTCTGCTCTCTTTTCTGCATTCTTTTTTGCTGCCATGTTTATATCCTCCCATACAACGTTTAAGCCGTTTTCATTAAGGTAATTTACAATCTGAACAACCGCGCCTCTCTGTTGCGGATATTCACCAATAATCATTGGAGCACCAAGCAGCGTTATATTTTTATAGCCGTGCTGCCAGGCATAAATCAACATTCCCGAAATTGTGTTGCTTACAGTCAAGCCGGCTTTATTGTTATAAACTTCCGGCTCAAACTTTCTTACAACATTCTGGTATGGCACTTTAATTCCGTGTATTTCAAAATATAAATCTGCACCGGACCGGGAATCCGTACCGCAAAGCCATACTTCCACATCTTTGTTATTCCGCATTTTTTTTACGGAAACACTTTGATTTGCTTTTCCGCAAATTATTAAATCTTTCATTGCTGTTACATAAAAACCGCCCCTGCCGTGACCGGCAAGGGCTTTTTATTTTTAAATCAATTTTTAATTATCAGCCAACGTACACAGCCTTAAGGCGTGCAAAAGCTTCAGGGTTGCAAGGACAGCCATCAGCCAGAGTATGACCGAAGAATCCTACCTGGTTCTTTCCGGCAAACAGTTCATTTGCAACTGTTACATCAAGGCCCTTCCAGTAAGCAAACTTGTAGTAACTCATATCACCGAGAACTGCAAGGTAGCTTCCAGCTGTTTTTGTTGATGGAGCAAACTCGCTTTCAATTACAGGCAAACCGAGAAGTGTTGAAGGCTCACCAACTCTCAAAGATTCGTGCCAGAGATACTGGTCATTCTTATCTTTGAGCTTCATAACATCCTTAAGGATAGTTGTACTCATAATCCACACAGAGTTCTTTCTGAGCTGTGGACGGATGCTCATGTACATATCAATCAGATCATCTGCCTTGATTACACCAGTACCTGTTCCGGTTGTTGAAACATCGCGGCTTGTTGGAACACCATCGTTTGAAGCGTAGAATACGCCAAGAGGCTGTCCGCTTCCATTTCCGGTTGTAATACCAGCTTCAAAAGCCTGAATAAGCTTTGTAGCAATTTTTCTCTTTGCAAGGTCATCAAGATTGAATGCGCTTGTAACAAGCAGCTGTTTTGAAATCTTAATAAGCTTGTTGAGGTTGATTGGATTAAGCTCACGCTTACCAAACTCCCATGCAGTATCAGCTGTAAGGTCATAAGCCGGCACTTCCTGTGTCCAGCTTGCATCACTTGCATCTGTTTTTTCATAAGGCAAGCCAAGTGAACCAGCACCGCTTACAGGGATTTTATCTGCAAGTGCATACAACGGAGCTTCCTTCTGGATGATTTCCTGCAATTCGTTAAAGAACTTTTCAGGTGCGATTGCATAACCGCCGCCTGGTGATCCAGAAGTTCCCTGTGTCATATCTGTACGAAGCTCAATCATTCCGTTTCGTTTTTCTACGCGGAAAAATGAATCTTTGTTTCTGTTTTCTTCAGTTTCCGGTTTTGGAAGCTCTGTAGAAAATCCATTCATTCTTTCAGCACGTTCTTCTGCTTCAATTTCAGCTGTAAGCCTTCTTACTTCAGCTTCTTTTTCATCAAAAGACTTTTTCTCTTCATCTGTAAAGCTTCTTGCTTCTTTCTTTGCAAGTTCATCAAGCTCTTTCATCTCTCTGATGTGTTTGGCACGCAATTCCTTTTTATTCATAATTGTGTCTCCTTTTTAGTTTTTCAAGGTTTACAACGTTTTCATTTCAAGAAGTGAAAGCTTTCTGCTTCTTTCTTCTTCTTCACGTTTTCGCAAGCTTTCTGCTTCTTCAGCTTTTCTCTTTTCTTCCCTTGCACTCTCCAGTGCTGCCTTCGCGCTCTCCAGCGTTTGTTTGCAGCGGGCATCAATTGAAGTTGCTTCATAAGCCGGGAATGTCACCGCGCTTACTTCATAAACCCTGCTTATATCTGTGATAGTTCTTAAAGGACTACCAGAATCCATGTCATCCCACTTGTCACCACGTACAGAAAACATAAAGCTCATGCCGGAAACGTCACCGCGTTTTACAGCAGAATAAAGATTTCTTGCATCTGAATTGTTTTCTGTGTCAAGATTAACGCGGATGTGCATTCCATCATCTTTAACTTCCATCTGCATAGTGGAGTTCTTATTGTTGTTCCTGCTTCTGGCAAGTGGTGTCATATCTGTATTGTGATTAACAAGGAATCTTACATCTTTAAGGTCCGTGTTAATAAGTGCATTTCGGTCTATAGTTTCCCGATACCAGCCCAGGTCTGTTGTATGGTTAAACACAATCGGCACGCCTTCAATAAACGAACCGTGTTCATCATCTTCCTGAGCTCTAAGTTCAAAGTCATAGCTTCTTAACTCTGTATTATTGTCTTTAAAAACAGGCTTCATTTTTAATTCTCCCATTAAAAAACTTTCGGCGCGCTGGAACATCCAGCATTGTAACGTTGATTTACAGCGGAAAACCTTAACCGGTTAATCGTTGCGCCAATACCCGCGGTTATAAATAATGTCAGATGAGGCTTTGTATCAAATCTTTCAATTCATTCAGGTATTGCTTATAGTCCCATCCTTCAATTTTGCACACTTCAATATCAATCAGTATATCTGTCAAAAGCTTCAGCTTTAATTCTTCTCTTGCAAGCTTCTGAAGCTGAAAACGTTCTTCTTTTGTCGCTTCAGGCGATAACCGACAGCTCTTCATAAGTTATGCCTTGAAAATGATTACTAAAAACTGTTTTATCCCAGGGCCGCATTAAGTGATTAAAAAGTTTTTTTGCCTGTTCAATTGTGGCTGGCCCCCAGTCTGAATAATAAGCTTTTATCTTGATTTGTCTGTTCACTACTTTTTACCCTCATCAGATGTATTATCATCCTTCATTGAAGCATCCAGAGGCTTGTAATTTTCAAGCCCAAAATGAACATCGCCGTAAGGCTCATTTACGCGCGGCATATTTTCAAAGTCGCGGATTTCGTTGAGAGTAAATAAACCAGCCTGGAAGTTTGCACGGTAATTAGCCCAGCGAGTGTTAAAATCAGCCCTGAGCATAGTGTCTGTATCAAACTCTACATAACAGTTTTCCCTGTACGGATCCGTTAAAAGCCGGTCAAAATACTGCTGCAACCTTACAAGCCACGGAGTCAAAGTATGTCTTAAAAAAAAAGTGTTTGCCTGTTCCATGTTTGAAAACTTTGAGTTTTCACTTCCAAGCATAAAGAGAGGTACACGGAAAATCTTTGCGACTTCTTTTTCTGAGTAAGTGCGGTTTTCTGCAAGCTGGCTGTCTGAATTAGAAGGCATATCAAGAGGCTTTACCTTTGCACGCGCCATTACAATCGGATCGTTAATTTTTTCCTTGCCGCCATAACTCAACTTGAACATTTCTATAAGTTCTTTTGAGTTTTCCTTTTTCCAGTTCTTTCTTAAATCATCATCAACTTCAAGAGCTATCTTCTGGTGATAGCCACCGTCAAAACTCAGATTTGTATATTCATCAAGCGTAAGTCCAAGCTTTGCAGAGTGTGTTGCGTATTCCATCGGTGATAAGCCGCGCAAGCTGTTCATTCTATAAGCCGGAATATGCAGAACTGTATGAGTGTTGTATTTGTAAGTTTTGCCGTTTGCACGATATTCATAATAAACATCATTTTCATCGTCAAGCTTGATTGTTACATCATCAGAATTAAGAGAGTAGAGGGCACGAGGTGAAAAATCATCATTTCGTTCTACAAAAATAAAAGCATTACCTTTAAGCAGCAGATTTATCATGATTTTCTGCCAGAAGGTAAAAGCTGTATCGTAATAGTTTGGAGCTTTACGGATTAAATGATAAAGGGGAGCTTCATCAATCCGCTTTCTTCCCTGATCTGTTTTTTTGTAAACATTACAAGAGAGGGAAGCCACAGAATCTGCAATTATGGTGACACAGGCATTTACAGTTGTATTTTTAAGCAGTTTAGATGCCGGCATATAATCCGTGTCCCAAAACCAGTCACCGGATGATGTCATTTCGGATCTGTCAACCGGCAATTCGCGAGTATCGTTTTTAATTCTTCTGATTTCTTTTTTGAACAGTTTCATTCTGAGCTTCTCCAATTATATCTGTAACAGTCTGCCCCCAGGCTTCCCACTCTTGAACCAGAGCCTCGTAATAAAGAATTACATAAGCGTAATCCTTTAATGTCTCAGGTGTTTTAAGGCTCTGCCTTTGAGGGAAGGGCGGCAATATTACTGTTTTTTCATTTACCCTGTTTGTCCGGCACGCTGGCATTGTTAGCAGCAATAATACCAGCAATAATATCTGCAACTTCTTCATCATTTTTTGCATTCTCCAGCTGATTTCTTACTTCTTCTTTTTCATTTTTGATTGCAGCAATTTCTTCCTGATGCTTTACAACGTAAGAAATGTTTTTTTTCAGAAAAGCAACTTCACCCTTTAAGTGTTCGTTTTCATCAGAAGCATTATTCAATTTCTTAATCAGAGCATAAATTACAGAACACAACACAACTGCAATTCCGAGTATTGAAAGCAAAACGGCAGTTACTTTCATTCTTCTACCTTCCTAAACTTGTCAATAATTATGTTTAAGTCGATTGTACCGGCTCCGACACCGTAAACCACAGCCCACATAAAGCAGATTTCTGTTGATTCTGCATTAAGCTTTCCACACCACTTAAGAATGTGACAGGCAATTATTCCAAGCACTGCAATAGTTTTAAAAATCTTGCTCATATTCTTTGCACTTGTAAGCCGGTTTTCATTTTTTGATTCCTTTTCCTGGATAGTCTGATTCATAATGCCTCCATTTACAAAAATGTCAGTTAATGAAAAACACCCGCCTATAAGGGCGGGCTTTTGTGATAATGCGGATTTTAAGCTTTAAGAAACTTAGAGCAGATTTCTGTTACTGCTGTTTCCACGATGCCAATAGATGCCACTATGGCGGGCGCAGCTGGTGGTGCCAGAAACACAACAACCGCGCTTGCACCAGCTGCAACAGCACCGGTAATTCCTACAACCAGATTAAAAGTTCTTTTTGACATAATTTCCCCCTTTCAGTTTATGCCTTTTATTTTTAATACGCGCATTTCTGCGGGTTTTCCCTGTTCAACGCAAACAGATCTTTCAAGCGGATTGAAGCCGATTTTTCCATTTTCAACACCGACCCAGTGACCTTTTTTCTTTTCAACTCCGTTTTCATCTGTGTAAGTAGTTGTAAAAAGAACTGGAGTTCTTTTTTTGATTGATTTAATTGACGTGATTTTTTTCTTGTCAAAGAACTCTAAAGTTCTGCCGGTTAAACGGTAGATGCTGACAGCCCAAATTACGCTATATTCTTTATCAAGCGCACCTTCTTTTTTAAGGTCAAAGACAATTTTAATTGCATCTATGTCATCCGGTTCTAATCCGAGACACCAGAGCAGAACGAAAGCACAACAGGCGTTGTCACTCAGAAGCTTAAGTTCTGCATTTGGAAACATAAGATTAAGTTCTTTTGCTAAAGTTTGAGGATGTTTCATAAATTACCTTATAAATGAAATAATTAAACCGACAGCTTCGCCGATAAGTCCGATGAGTAGCGCGATAAACTTACCCATATACTTTTTTTCTGTCTCTGCAATTGCAAGTTTAATTTTCATATCAACGGATTCATTTACTTTTTGTGCGATCTGATCCGGCATTCCTTTTACATCCTGTTTTATTTCTCTGATGTCGCTCTCCATTGCTGTAAACCTTGATTCAATCAGTTCATCGGTCATTTACCACCCCATATCCTTTAATAAAGTCATTTTAAGCATCAAAATTAAAGGTAAGTTGTGGGTTTTGGTCCCAATCTAATCCATATTTTTCAAGTATGTAGCGGAAATCCTGAACAGAATGAGGAACAATAAAAGGTGTAAGTTCACCCTGTTTGTCATATTTAATGCCGATGTGCATAAGTTCATGAAGCATAAGCAGCTTTTTCTGCTCTTCTGTAAGCCTTGCAACATTCGGAATATAAACTGTGATGATAAAATCTGAATCAATGGCCCAGCGTTTGGATGCAGAAACTTTCTCACAGTCTGCATAGGTTGGACCGAGTTTGCTTTGTTTTTCTCTGTCTGATTCCAGGTAAATAATTTTAAGTCCTGCACTTTGTTTTGCAGCTTTGAGATGCACCATAAGAGGGTGCTTTACAATAAGCTCTTCTGAAAGCTTTTTGTAAAACTCTGATTGTTTTCGTATTTCTTTCATAAAAAAAAATGCCGTATACGAGACAGCGTATACGGCAACAGGAGTATCTTTTCCCTGGTCAAGGTATGTTTATATTAATGTCATTTTATAAAATATCAAGCAGCTTTTTAGTACAATATTCAGAAACACTTAAGCCATGCTTTGCAGCATCGGCTTTTATTTTTGCCTTGTCTGATTCAGTGCATACAATTGACATTGTACAGGTCCGAGGCTCTGAACCTTTCGCTTTTCTGCCACCACCGTGATAACCGTAACCGGTGTATTTTTTTTGTTTTTCTTCTGTCATTTTATCCCTTTCTTCAAATCCATCTTGATAAGCTTGTTTTAAATCCTCAATTGTAGGTGTTTCAATTCCCTCAACTTCTCTGCAAAAAAAACTGCATTTACATAAGTATCTATTTGTTCATTTGTAAGCTGCCTCATTTTAAGCCTATTCAATCTCCTGTAAAAACTTTTCTGTTTCTTCAATCAGCTCTGAATAATCGTGTTCAAAATCTTCATCACAAGCTTTGCTTATCCGCATAAACTCATTAAGAAGTTTTTTAGCCTGTTCCACTTCTTTTTTAATACTTTTTGTCTTTGCATTTTCATTTTCTTCTGCAAGAGCCATACTTGCTCCTATTCCCCATAATAAAGCACCTATCATCTATTCAATCTCCTTTTCTACAAAGATATAATCTTCTTCCGGCTTATAATCTTCTGGCAGTTCAAGCTCTTTTATATTTACAAGATAACCCAAACCACCAATCTTGCCATATAAAACCCAATTAACAGATTCACCTGTGACTTTCTTCCACCAGTTCTCAATTATAATTATATTACCTTTCAAGTAACCTTTTATGATTTTCAACTTCTTGTTTGCAAGAGAAGAAGATTTTAACTCTTTTTCCACATATTGCTCAGATGGACCATAATAAAGTTTTACAAACTGCTCTTTAGGTATACCAACAAGCTTAATATCATCCTCCATTACCTGTTTGTAATATCCTCGCATTCTTTCTCTGTAGTCTGGCATTGAAAGTGGAACTAAAACACACTCTTTTTCAGACAGACGCAACATTGACTTCATACAACGATAACAGGCCTCTAAAGTGTTCATAACAATCATATACCGTTTCAATTGATTTACCTCCAGCCCCTTTAAGGGGCTTTACTTCTTAATCTTCTGGATAGAAAGTATTTTTGAAACCTTCTTCACCATAAAACTCAATCAGATTTTCTTTATCAAAATTGAAATTGTGAGTTCTGCCATCCTTTGAAATGTTTTTGCTGATTTCGCAAATACTGCCAGTTTCAGCATCACAACAGCCAGAGAAAATGAGCTTTGCAGCATCTTCAATACATTCTCCAAAACACTCATTATACCAGGTATCAAAATCTAAATCGGTTTTAATAACTTCCCAAATTTTTTTTCCAAGTTCAATATTTTTCATCCTTTACCTCCAGCCCCTGTAAAAGGGGCGTTATGTTTATAATTCAATATAAGCGTATCTCAAATCCATCTCAGATAACTTCTTTTCATCATAACCGAATGCTTCGTGAATCAAACACATAATCATATCGTTTATTGCTGATTCAGGACATTCAACAATCTCTGATTTACTTGTTGGATTTAACAAGTTACCGTCAAACCTTGCATCTCTTACTGTTATTCTAAACTGTTTCATATTTTTGCTCCTTGGGTTTTCGTTACCCTATGTTTATAATATACTATAATTATTTTGTATTGTCAATAGTAAAACAAAAAAAATAATAAAAAAAAGCTGCAAATATCACCGATACTTGCAGCTGAGCAAAGAAGATGAGGTTTTATCCTCATACAACTTGAAACAGTTTGATGCTTTTATCATAAACAATTTTCTCAATTCATACAAGTATTGATTATGAAATCATATCCTCAACGCTTAAATCCTTGTTTGCAGCTTCATCTGCAAGTGCAACTTCAAGCCGATTATTTGCCATAATTGAGGTTATAACTCCATCTATGCGCTTGCTTGTTTTGTTTGTATCTGGTTTTAACGGTTTAATATTGCCTTGTGGGTCCGGCTTTACAGTACAGCAGGAACGCATCCAGTCCATCACCGGATTGTTGTCAATAATCTTTCCTTCTGCAATTGCCTGTTCCCAGGCTTTGGAAGGCTCGCTCATTCCGGTAATTGACTGATTAAACTCAACGCAATCAAACTCAGCTGCAAGGTCCTGAATCAAAAACTCTGACAAGTTTCTATCATATGCAATTTCCTGAATGTTATACTTTTTGGAATCTTCCCGGATGATGTTAAGCATAAATGAAAAGTCCTGTGTTTCGCCCGGTGTTGCAATAATATACCCCAGCTTTATCCACTGCTTAATCAAAAAAGAATCTGTTTTCATTTTAGGTTCAATCTGCTCTTCTGGAATAAAAAAATAGTGCTTCGCATACCGCTTGCCATTTTTAAGCGCAAAGTACCAGGTGAGGGCAGTGAAGTCTAAACGTTTTGAAAGGTCAATACCACCCCAGCAGCGCAAGCCTTCAAGATTCTTTTCTGAAAAACGTTTTTTGCATTTGCTCCACTGTCTGTCATTTATCCAGTTTTCAGAAACATTCAGCCATTCATTCAGATTCTTAGTCCTGAAAGCCGCCTCATCCGATGATACTTGCAAAGCGTTTTTATAGCTGAGCATCATTGATTCCATCTTTACAGAAACATTGATATTGGGATTTGCTTTATACCAGTTCTTAGGATTTTTCCAGTCATCGCCCGGCTCAATTTCATAAATGATGCAGAAATACTCTTCATTTTCATAACCTTTTGTTTTAGACAAAAGCTTTTCAGCGCGCTTATACTCATAATAGCATGGAACGTTCTTGTCTGTTCCGGCGGTTGTGATAATGAATATCAACGGTTGAGAGCGTGACTGCATCGCCGTCTGGATGTTGTCAATCTGCTCTGTGTTCTTGTGAATGTGGTATTCATCAATAATGGCACAAGAAGGGTTTACACCTTCAAGAGACTTTGCTTCTTTTGAGACAGGCTTCATTACGCCATCTTTGTACATTAAAGAATTGGAAAAAGGCGTGATATATTTTTTCAGAAGCTTTGAATATTGAACTGTTTTTTTTGCATCATTAAATACTATGGCTGCCTGATCGCGTTTTGTGGCCGCACAAATAACTTCTGCACCAGGTTCTGAAATCAAATCATATAAACCAACACCAGCTGCAAGAAAAGATTTTCCGTTTTTTTTTGCAACTTGTACATATACACGGCGAAAACGCCTTGTATTATTATCAACTCTACGCCATCCGTATATACTCGCAATTATAAACTGTTGCCAGGGTTCCGGCTTTAAGTTTTGCCCCGCAAGTTCTCCTTTTGTATGCACAAGCTGGCAGAAAAAAAGTATTGCTTTTTGTGCTTTTTTATGGTCAAAATAATAAGGAAAGCTGCCTTCTTCAGCACGCTTCAGGTCAGAAACGTGCCTCTGTACAGCCTGTTTTACTTTCTTACAAACAGAAATCTTATGATTGAGTACATCATCAACGTATTGCAGATAAGTGAAATTATATGCCATTAACTAACCATTTCCTTAAGAATCTGTGAAAATAAAGCTTTTGCAAAATTAGGTGGAACTGCATTTCCAATCTGTTTTACAACTTCAACTTTATTTCCTGTGAACTCATACTCTGCCGGAAATCCGGTTGCGGCAGCAAGTTCATTAGGTTGCAACATTCTGAAGCCGAGTTCAATACCATAATTATCAGTTCCAACAATTGCATAACGTTCCTTAGTTGTTAATGTAGGAATCGGCTCTGTCAATGGAACCGCGTGCCCATTGCCATAATACTGTATCAACATCGGTGAAACTAAACAGTGCTCCTGCTTTGTACAGATTGTTGAAAGCGGTTCTTCAATACGTCTGTTTCTCTGCTTAGCTGAACTCTGTCCGATTCCACAAATAAAAGGCTCAACTAAGCCGTATCTGTTTGAACAGTCAAGAGTAGGCAAGGTCTCTTGAATTGAATGTACTCTATTGTTTCCCTGGTTATAACGGCATAAAAAAGGAGTTATCAACATATGATGAGCACCACTGCAAGAGATTGTTGACAAAGAATTATCAAGGCTTTCAGCCTTTGAGTTCCCGTAAAGTCTTGCAATAAAAGGAACCGCAGCATCTCCCCAGAACTCTCTGATTCCATATTCAATTCTTTTCAATGTTGCCGCCGCAAGAGGCTTTTTTCGTTTGCTTATAATCTGTGATGGAATTGACCAGTCAATTATTTCTGATGCACTGTGCCAGTCTGGAAGCAACAAATCACCTCCTTTTGTATTGGTAGGCTCCGGCCATAAAATCTTTTTTCCACAATCTTTTCTGACTGCCTGAATAAAAAGCCGCCGCCGTGACGTTGGAGCTCCATAATCAGCTGCACACAAAATACGCCAGTCAACAATATAATTTAAAGAACGTAAACCAGTTATAAAAGCATTAAATGTTTTACCCTTGCAATCTTTGATTATTTTTCCATCAATATCAAGAGGCCCCCAGGTTCTGAACTCTGGAACATTCTCTATAATAATTCGTTTAGGGCGCAATTCTTCTGCAAACCTTAAAACTTCCCAAGCAGGGCTTCTCATATCTTCTGAACGAGGCTTACCACCACGCGCAACAGAGAAGTGCTGACAGCCTGGGCTAGCCCACATCAAATCAGTATTTCTGGAAGCTGCAAGCGTTCTAGGTTCAATGTGCTGCACGTTTTCACACCTATGCTCAGCAAAAGGATAATTTTTTGCATGAGTTTCAATGGCACGTTCCCAGTGATTTATTGCACTCATATTAACCTCAAAATTGTAATCATGAGCAGCTTCTATAAGTCCGGTAGATTCTCCACCGCCACCACAAAACATATCAACTATATTTAATTTATTCCCACTCAAAATCAAACTCCTGTTGTATACTTTTCTTATTCAATTTTTCTTTCAGCCATACTTCAATGTTTTTACAGCAATAATAATTTTCACTTATTTTTTCATGTATGGATTTTGGAGCAGGCACGGTTTTATAAAACTCATAAGCTTCTTCCATCGTTCTAAATGGTTGACTATAAGAAGTCCAAACCTGTCTGTCTCTACCGGTCCAGTGTCCATCATATTCCACATAAAATGGAGCTGAACATCCATAATAACTACGCATTACTTTTAAGTTCATTCACAAACTCTACAGCTAGAAAATGAATATATTCTGAATATGTTTTGAACTTTCCACTTTGAATATCATTAAAATACTTATCTTCATCGTAATTATAATCTGTATATAAATCACTTACACAAGAATAATCATTATTAATATTTTGCTGGAACCAATCATCATCCGTTACCTTTTCATAAAAATCATTATCTATTTTTGCAATTTCCTGAATAATTAAACCAACAATCCAGTCATTCCCCTGCGGATTCCAT
Source organism: Pseudomonadota bacterium (assembly GCA_918234285.1). Lineage (GTDB taxonomy): Bacteria > Pseudomonadota > Alphaproteobacteria > RF32 > CAG-239 > RUG410. Next base: position 31,500 of record CAKJXZ020000027.1, read on the forward strand.
TGACCGCTTAAAGATTTAAAAATGACACTCATGCAGCTTTTTAAATATAAAATATCCCATTCTTCAGGTTCTATAATCACCTGATAACCTTTCCCCCTATAACCAGGTTTATTTAAACTATTTTGACTTTCTGTATAAACAAAGTTTTCTACACGCGGATAATCACCAAAAAAATTATAAAAATCATCATAAGTTTTTATTGCCATTTATCTATCTCCTAAAATTCACTTTTTTTTATTCATCATCATCTATCCACAATTTAAGCTCATTTATTTTTAATGATTCATCAATTCTTTTATTTAAATCCGGAACTTTTTTGGCAATAAACTCACAAATACTTTCAAAACCAAATTTCTGCAAAGAACCAACACGATTGATAACAATTAAGCCGGTTGATTTTTCAAGAATAAAACAAATTCCATTAACTTTTACATAACAAAAAGTAATTTTCTTTGTATCACTTATAGTTGTATAAGAAAATATAGGTTCACCTATTTCTTCTGCATAAATTTCACCTTTTACAACAATTCTCATTAACATTTACTACCTCCAGAAACATACCGCCCACAAGGGGCGGCAATTAAAGAGCCGCTTAGGACTTTGCCCTAAGCTCCGATTACGAAGCGGGGACGGACGTAAATGCCCGTATAACCAGCGTTGCTGTAGTCCGCATTGCCAATGTTGTTCACATCGCAGAAGGTAGCAGCCGAGAGAACCGCCTTTGTTAAAAGCCACCACCACTCACTGTAATCTTTATACATAGCAATTTTATGTTTAGGTTCCTTAAACCAATCTATTTGTCCCTCTCCATTTTCATCACCAAAGACTTCTGGTTCTGAGAGAATATTGCAGACAAAAGTAATATCAAGCCCTGTCTCTCTTAAGAAAGCTGGAGCAAATACATCTACAAGATACCTGTTTAAGAAGCTTGTTTTGTATGATTTTTCTTTATTTTTTTCAAAAGGAGCTAGCGGCATATAAAAGAGCGCATTATCAAATAAATAATGTCTTTCACCATATTTGTTTTCAATGCAATAAAGCTTTGTTTCAGGCGTTTCAAACTCTTTACATTCTACATAACTGCCATCAAACTCCTTACTGCATCCCGGTAAAGTAAAAGATGGAATTATGGAATAAGCTCCAACCTGTACATCCTTTGAAAAAAGTTCTTCCAAAGTAACTTTCTTTTCTTCAAAAATCATAAGATCCTCCTGTTTTATAATTAACTGCATTTTGCAGCTATTTCACCGTTTCAATAAATCTTTCACACACTGCCACAACCTGAACAGCTTCTTGTGCCAGAAATACAGCATTCTTTTTTACCTGATTTATACATTCATCAGTCACAAAGTTCACTCTTATGGACTTCCATAATACATTGAGGTTCTGATTTACAGCTTTTAAAGCATCAGCTGCTTCTTCAACTTCTTCTTTAAGAACTGCATAACCTTCATGATTACTGTTATAAGTTGGACCGTAATTTTTTACGATGTTCTGAAGCTCATAAACTATTGCCTGGTTAATACTTTCCTTTGCTTTTTCTGCTAACATTTATAAAACTCCTTTTTAGTCATTTTCTCTAATCTCCTCTTCTTGACTTCTTAGAAACATCTTCAAACGCCCAGCACAAGTTTCACACAAATCTTTTTTTATTTGACAATTGGGCTTTAATTCTCCTAGTGATTTACCAACTTCAAAATTGTCTAAACCATAAGACAATATATAACCTTTTTTATAAATAACTCCGCACTTATCACACTTCTTTACTGTCATTTTTTTTCAACCTCACCCAATTCTCTTTTTAAAACTTCATCAACTGTATGTTCAAAATAATCAGTCCATGAACCATTTATTTTATCATATTCTTTTAGAGCTTTTGCAAAATGCCTTATACCTTTTATGTATGCAGTTTTTTGTTTTTCTTTCAGTTCTGTGTTTTCATTTTGCAGCTTAAGTGTCGCTTCAATTTGCATATCCAGATTATCACTGAAATATTTACAATCCTTTTCAAGCTTTACAATCTTCTTTTCCCTAGAAACTGCACCTGTGATGTAACCATTTACATAACAATCTCTATGTATTTGGTCATTCAACACACATTTCTTTTCTGCTTCCTGTTCAAGTTCTTCTTTTGTCATATTCACTCCTAATTTATAAAATGCAGCTGATTTAAAGCTTTTCTACCTTGTAACGCATTTTCACAGGAAATAATTCTTAACCTGTGAAGAGTTTTACTATCAGGCTCTCCATCCTTCCACATTTCTTTTGCTTTCTCAAATCCATATAAATCTACAGCTACAATCTTCTCTGGACTTACAAAACCACCTTTTTCTGTTACAAACTCGCTGATTGTCATTTAATACCTCCATCAGTTCATTTCCATTCCTTTTCCAACACATAATGCACATACATAACATTTTCTATTGTGCTAGATGTACAGAGCTTTATTCTAAAACCACTTTGTATTAAATCATCTAACTTCTTTTTTGATTCATCAAATAACTCAGATACCTCTTCTGAGTTTTCAACAACCCATACTGCCGGCATCGAAATAAATGTAGTCTCAATCATCAAAACACCTCTGTAAAAGATTTCACTTTTTCATAAAACTCTTTCTTACTCAGGTAACCTGTTCCGCCATCAGAATATGACTGTTTTTTTTTCATTCCAATCAAAAATGATGCCGTAAAAATATTCTTCATTATTTCCGCTGGAACAGAAATAACCAACACGCTTTTCATTTTTAATTCTGATGTTTTTTCCCTTATCATCATGAATTGTGTAATCCTTCATAATACAGGCAATTATTGATTTTCCACTCATAAATCAACCCCCAGCATCATTTCAATAGTTCCGGCTGGAACTCCGTTTTTATATTTTTCCCGGATTTCCATAAGCTTTTCTTTTGAGTTTTCGTAACTCTGGCCGGAATAACGCTGACCATATTTTTTGATTGAATACTCAAAAGCATTGGTTCCTTTTCTCAGTTGATAGTAAAACTGATTCCTTGTTAATCCTAAAGCTTTCCAGGGTTCACTTCTTTTTCTTTTCTTCACTGTTTTGCTCCGCAAGGTTCCGGAAAATCTTTCCAAGCAATAGGTTTTGAACATTCCTTCAGAGTGCCGCTTGTTATAAACACGCTATCACTGTCATAGAACCAGCTTTCAATAGAAATCTTGATTTGACCTCTTTTTGCGTTCTTATATTCTCTTACGCATTTACCAGAACAGGTCTCTCTTTCGCCTTCATCATTAAGAACTGTAATAATCACACGTTTGTAATTAGGTGGATAACGGTCCTCAACATAGCACCATTCATTTTGATTCAGCATACAATTCAATCTCCTTAATTATTTCATCTTTGTGAGAGCCGATATAAAAAGCAGCTCTGAATAGTCTTTCTTCTGGACTGATTTCATAAACAGGAGCATTTGCAAAAGCTTCAACTTTTTTATGTGTTTCCGGTGGTAGTTTTTTTTTCGTATAACGCTCATACAGATTCATAAATAAACGCTCCAAATATTATGAATTTCCAAATATTTGAGACAGTAAATCATCATCTTCACTGTCATCCTTTTGATGTACCCTCATCTTCATTCTGGCTTCTGGAGTTTCGCCAAACTTCATCATAAACTTATGAAAGCGGTCCATGTGTTCCTTGTAAACATCCAGCAGATTCATCTGACGGGTTTTATCAAGAGCTCTTAAATAAGCTCCATAGCTTTCATAACCGTTTACTTCATCCAGGCAGTCCTGAGCAATATCGTAGCTTGTAAAGGCATCTTTAAGCATGACTGCATCAACAATTGATACAAGGCCGGCAGATACCATTGCAGGAACAATTTCATTCCACTTATCAGCAGCACGATCCGACAAAGAGGGTGGTGGAGGAAGCCTTTCTACAGGTTCAAGGGTAAGCCCGCGACCATCATGCCTACTTGGTCTGTAAGTTTCATTTTTTTTATGCTCTTCAATGCTTTTTGGCGGTCGCCCCATAAAATCTCCTTTTATAAAAGAAAGTCA
>CAKJXZ020000028.1:0-68261 GCA_918234285.1 Pseudomonadota bacterium
GCACAACAATAACCTGTCATCCCTCGAAGTGCACAAAAATAACCTGTCATCCCTCGAAGTGCACAAAAATAACCTGTCATCCCTCGACCTGTGCTGTGCATCAGGTCGTCAAGGGATCTTATCTTTGCGAAGCGCAGATTATATATGTGAATCGGAAGCAATGCTGTCGCATTGAAAGGTTAGATCGCTGGACGGTCTGACGCACCGCGCAGACCGAGAGATGACAATAATATCCACGGTCTTATCTCCCTCTATATCTAAAGTAATATATCCATTTTCGGGCTTGAAAAATAAAAAAAAGCAATGCATAATAAGCCTAGAATGCCACAGTGGCAGACTACTCAAAATACGTATTTTTTATAAGGAGAAAAACTATGAAAATAAACGAAAAAGGTCGTTCCATGATTGAAATGCTCGGCGTGTTGGCGATTATCGGCGTTTTGTCGGTAGGCGGTATTGCCGGTTATTCAAAAGCCATGGCCAAGTTTAGAGCAAATAAGACCATCGACCAAATTTCCCACATTGTGGCAAACGTCCGCATCTTGTTCGGTTCGCAAAGAAATTATAATGACTTGGGTGCTACACCGGGTAAGTCATTGATGATTTATAATGCCCACCTGTTTCCTGAAGAAATGTTGGGCGGTCCTGTTCCTACTGACGACACCAAGATGGCTTCCTTTAATAACCCGTATGCCGGTGCAGTAAGATTGTATGCTGCTTCACGTTTCAGTGGGGAAGATTGTACTGCTACCGAGGGAAACGTAGCTAACACGGCATGTAAAGCATTCGTAATCGAATATGATAATATTCCGGTTGATGCGTGTGTTGATTTGGCTTCGCAAAACTGGGATGCTTCTTCCGGCTCCGGTCTGATTGCGTTTGGTATTGACGGAACAGGTACCGGCGGTACGGTTGATGCCGTAACCTACGATGGTTGCGGAACCACCAATATGGGCGATAACTACAACTGCTTTAACAGTATGCCGATGTCGGTTGCCAAAGCCGTTACATTGTGCACCAGTGCAACACAAAATACATTATCGTTTAAGTTCTTTTAATATTACTTGAACGGTGGATACTTTAAGGAGCTCTTTGCGGAGCTCCTTTTTTTGTGCCGACCGAGGTACGACAATAAAAACAACCTGTCATCCTGAACGAATGGATACTTCGGCTCCGCCTCAGTATGACGGGGCAGGGTTTTGTCGTCATCCCTCGAAGTGCACAACAATAACCTGTCATCCCTCGACCTGTGCTGTGCATCAGGTCGTCAAGGGATCTTATCTTTGCGAAGCGCAAATTGTATGTGATTCGGAAGCAATGCTGACGCATTGAAAGGTCAGATCGCTGGACGGCCTGACGCACCGCGCAGACCGAGCGATGACAATAATATATATGGTCTTCTCGTCATCCTGAACGAATGGATACTTCGGCTTCGCCTTAAAATGACGCGTCAGACACACATATAATATATAAGTATATCCGTCTCAGTAATATTTTCTCCATTTGTCAAAATTTTTGCAAAAGTATGCATTTTTTTGTTGCAAAGCCGGAAAAAACGTGCTACATTTATAGTGCTTATGAATTATCAATGTTTTATCATTCTTCCTACAATTATACTGAGAACGTGTGATCACTTATATACGTTTTCATTGGATTTTATTGTTTGAGAGATTGATAGAACAGTCTATATACGCTTCGCCATTTATGATGACGGAGTCCTGTGTTATGCAGTATGGTTTTCAGCTGCAACGCACGTAAAAAATTCTCCGTCATAGCGATGACAAAGGAATTTCTCACGAGTTGAGTGTTCCTTCAGCGAGATGAACCGTTCAAAAAAATACAAACAAAAAAATTACATCATATGAAGGGAAAAGTAAAAAGAAACCTCGCAAGTCTTTTTGTGCTTGCTCTGGTAATGTCTATGTTTTCTGCGTGTGAGTACTTCAATGAAGATCTCTCCACGCAGGAAGACAAGGAGGGTCCGGTAAAGCCGGATGAGCCCGTAGAGCCCGATGCACCGATTTTCTCGTTTGTTCATAACGAGACCCCAATCCCCAATGGTGTCCTTATCGACTGGACTGCTTCAGTGACTAACTATCAGTTGTCTGAAAGTGGTCAGGCTAGGATCGTGGTTTCTCACGAGAATGACAAGTATGCCGGCCCCGCGTCGGTATATGTGGAGTACTCACAAGAGAGAACCCACCATGGTGCGATAAAGACCACGGCGAAGGCATCTTCTAGCGACCGCAAGGTCAATGAGGATGCAGCCCGTACTTCCGCAGACGTAGAAGATGGCAACATCGTCTATGCCGACCGTTCGATGGAGCGTATCACTCGCACCATCAATGGTAAGGAGTATGAGCTCCCCTATATCGAAATCGGACAGCCTTATCTTGAGGCTATTAACCAACTCCCCGGGACTACCAAGTACGGCACCCGTGGTGATAAGGTTATTACCGATTCCGTGTGCCGCGGATTCGTATGGAAGGCTATTTGCACCGTCAAGAACTTCGGTAATGAGACATTCCCCGTGACTCTGGGCGACACCATCAGAGTATACCAACTCTCCGATAACGAAATCGTCAGTGGCAAGATTGTTCGCGTCGATCGTACTCCGATCGATGAGACAACCGAGCGCTGCGACGTTGTCGTCGAGTGGACCTCTCTCGATGGCTCTAAGCACGAGCAGACCTATAGCAAGATTCTCAATCGTCGTATCACTGTGATTGACGAGTATGAGAAGGTTGTGACCTCTTTTGGTTACAGCTGGTTGTCAGACAACCCCTTGTCAGTAGGTCAGTCTTCTGTAATCTCTGATGATGGCACTTGGACTGTGTCGGGTCGTACCGATACTTTCTCAGGTTTACTCTCTAACGGTGTCTCTCCAATTAACACTTCATACGGTTTGTATCATGAGAAAGCTGAATTTGCTAATACCAGGTTCGGCCTCAAGCATACCTTTGATTATGAGAATTGGAACCCCCGTGAGAGAAATACTTACGAGGAAGACATCAACAGCCCCCGTGGCGGATATGATGCTAAGAGACTTCACAATTCGATTTCCACCAGCTACCTCGGCTACGCCCAGGATGCTTCAGAGTCGGTTGTGCTGCTCCTCGAAAAAGCACATATCATCCATCAGGATTGGGATGAAGAGCATTGCACCGAGACTGTACACGATGGTCGCGTGGACTGGCACCTGGAATTTGTCACCGACTACTCGGATGGCAAGCAGGACCGTCTTACGTTCGATTTTTCGGATGTCCGTCTGCTCAACTGCGATTCCGACTGGTCTTCAGAAGAGGCGAATAATACTTACAGCACGTCTAACGTAACTGTAACTACCGCCAAAACTGAACCCCATGAGGAAACACAAAATGGCGCAAAAGCAAGCTGGGTACGCGAGTACTACGACTTGCAGTCCTTGGTAACATTGTTAGGTTCAATTCAGAAAAATCATTGGACTTCTCGTGAGGCCAATAGTTTCAAGATTGTCTACAACAATATCCCCTTCTCATTCGAGTCTAAGACTCTTGGCGCATCGAATTCAGACAATCTGTCTGCCGGTGTGGAGAAGGATGGACACACTGTATATTCTTACTCCGACGTACTTCGCTACGTATGGGGTTCCAATATAAAGAACAGCACAGCACCCGGCACCCTCAAGGTGAAGATTGTTGTGCCTGAGGATGAGCGATTCTTCCCACCAGCTTGGGGAGACCTTCTTGAGGTTAAACAGACTGTTAGTAACAACGCTAAACACGACGGGTTCGTGTACGTGTTGAGCCACCACTTCGAAAAAGGCGTTCTGCCAGTTGTGGTACCTTCCGGTTCTGTTAGACCAGAGTGGCACTTCGAATATTTTGAGTATACTTCGGTTCATACGTATAATTCAGGTACCTACATTGATGGTGTCTGGATTAATACTGTAGCTTCCGATCAGTTTAATCAAATGGTTTGGAGCCGCGATAACAAGGAGAAGGCCAAAAAGGACTATGTGATTGCCAAATCCCAGAACTGGGATGAGGGTCGTTTAGTAGATGGTCATTGTTCCACCCAAACTTCTCGCTACGATATCAAGGTTGAGAATGGTCGCGTGACCATTACCGATACTTACACCGGTAAGTATATGGGTAGCTGGAGATAACCCTTCTTCCCCGCAATGGGGTCGAAGCGCGCGGACGGGTTCCGTGCTTATTTCCTCCCCATTGATATGTAATTTTTTAAAGTGTTTGATGCTCGAGGTTCGCCTTCTTGCAATAGTCATAATTATTTTCCGAGTGTGCCGGTCGGTATATAAGGAGATAGAGCGGCTATGCCGTATGACTTTGCGAGTTGGCGGTCTCGAGAGAACAACACAAAATTATTCATTTCAAAAACAATTACCACAATGAAAAAGTATATTTTTGCAGCCGCTCTGTGCTGCGCCATGAACGTTAGTGCACAAGTATGGGATGAGTCTAACTTCGGAGGCCTCACCCCCGAAATGAGCTCAAATTCAAATCCCGAGTTCGCCAACCGTAGCACGGTAACCGTCCTGAATGACCGTGACGCAACGCGCTACAAGGGCAACCATCAGGACGAGATTAAGGTCCTGGTTGGTAACAACCAGGAGCCCTTGATTCTCTGCTCTGAGGACAATCACGGTTACGACATCAATATATTCGCAGTTGGTGGCTGGTTCGCCGACCATAAAGTCTTGGGCGGAGGTGCCGGCGCAGGATGGGAAGCCCGTCGTGGCGGTATCGATGGTCGTTTTATCTTCCAGAGAGCACGCCCCGATGTTGCAAGCGATGACATGAGTGTATTTCTCCAGGAGCGCGCGGAATTCCGTGCCTATTGGAAGCCGTTTACGTTCTGGAATAATCACGGAGCCGGTAAGGTTGGTGTGGCAGGAACATTCCAGCTGTCCCAATTCTTAGATACCGAGACCTACGAGTGGTCTGGTAAGTCATTGAATCCCGATGGGACGACAACGACACATACCTCGACCCGTAGCGATTTAGATATCCGCGAGTTTACTTCTGGCTGCTATGTGTTTGCCGAAGTATACTGGCACAAGGCGTTCTCGCCCTGGGGTCTGTTTGCTGGCGTATCTTATGGTATTCAGCAGAACATTCTGCTGAATACGAACAAGTTCTACCAGGAGGTTAAGCTCTATGCAGGAGTTAGCTTCCGCTTTAACAAGCACAGGAAGTTCAACCATCCGGGCATGAAGTTCGCAGGCTATAATACCGAGTCTGAGGTCTGGAATCTCAGGCACGATATGAAACCCTACCAGACTCCGAATAAGTGATTCACGACGTTCGCTATATAGAACAGCGCCTCTACCCTAACCGGAGAGACGCTGTTCGCTTTTTTAAATATATGTGTTTTTTGCATAAAAAAACGTTCGGTTTATGAAATTCCTTTCATATACCGAACGTCCGTAATTGCGAGAACCTCGAATGATCATAAATCATCCCAGATTCCACACAGTAACAAAATGACAATACCACCTGCTGTGAGTAACCATCCGAAATGGACAACGCACCAAGTGGCAATGCCACCAAAAACAATAAGTTGAATAAGACCTTTTACAGTCTTGTCCTCCTTATGTTCCTTCCAAAGCCATTTGATTATACAAGCAATGGCGAGGATTACTACTATATATGTAAGCATAATTTCTATAATTTAAGGGATTTATTTGCGCTTAACAAACTACTCCCTCAAACGTATCGAAATTATCAACCAACCAAAACATAAAGTTCCGGAAGGCAGTAACAACAATAGCATTGAAAAGAATAATTTAATAATCGCAAATAAAATCCCTAATTTATAACACTTACATTATATATTTTTTTTGCAAATATGGCAAGAAAAAAACAAAGGCTTTCGATTTCCACAAAAGCCTTTGTCGGAGGAAAGTGTTTATAAATCTATTTTGCCGGTTTTTTATACCATTTGACGGCATTGGCACATTGTTCTTCGGTTTTGCCTTTGACCCGGCAACGATTAACTTCAATCGTCGGATTTTTATCCATAGAGAAACAACCGTCGCCCAAAAGCATAACGTCGCGATAGGTTCTCACTCCCGGATTAACCTTTACCAGATTAATGGCGGTGGTGATTTCCGGCCATATCAATTTGATTCCGAAGTTATTGATGCGCTCGGTCATGTCGTTCAATACATAAATGCGCATCTTGCAACGAACCAGATTATCCATGCCGCGGCTGACCGAGAAATCGTCGTATGAAACTAAGATTTTGCGCTCGTTATCGTGCACGATTTTGCCGTTGACAACCTTGAAACTGACAACTTTGCCTTCGCTGTTATCATATACCGGTTCTTCCGCTTTTTGCTCATTACCGCTGATGTTTACCACTACACCCGGTTTGGATGCAACATCATTGGATTCGGTATATGCCGGAATACCGATTATCGGTGCATCTTTCGGCTTTGCGGAACCTACCGCTTCCGAACCGGCTGCCGTACCTGCATCGGCCGCGGTATTTGCAACTGCATTATCCGAACCGGCCGCAATACCCGAGCCGCTGGAAAAAGATTGCGCAGAGGCATTAAACACCGAGCAAGCGGCAACTAATACAAGATAACAAATCAAACGCATTGTCAAACCTTTCAAAGCTGATTATTTTTTATCTTCGGCTTTAGCCTCATCTTTGTTTTTATCTTTATCTTTGTCTTTATCTTTATCCTTATCTTCACCTTCGGCTTTTTTATCATCTTCCGTTGTCGCGTCTCTCTTCATGATTTTATCCAGTTCGAGCGAAACTTCTTCCAAATCAGCCAAAGATTTCTTGTAAACTTCTTCTACACCGGCTAACTCGTGAGCCTTGGCTTCTTCGGCCTGTTGCTCTAACACGCTGTCCGGAGTATCCTTAAACTCTGAATAGTATTCCGGATTCTTCGAATTGATGTAGTTGAAACGGTCAAGACAGCTACCGCGGTTGGTTTGTTGGTTGTTCTTTATCGTGATTTTATCACCCTCGGCAATACAGTCATTTACTTTGTATTCCAACTGATCAAGCAACAAGAAGCACTTGTCGGTGGTAACAACTTCTTCAAAACTCTTTTGCTGATGAGGGAAAATATCTTCCAATTCAACGTGTTTCATAATATAAGTGATTGCCTCTTTCGGATCAGCAACCGGTTCCACGCTGTCATCGACAATCTGATATTTTTTGGCGATGGCATCTTGCCAGCGGAAATCCATATTGATTTTCTCAACCTTTTTTTCCATACGGTTATAAACGGTTACCAAAAAAGAACATCTGTCGGTCAAGCCGGCTTCGTTGGTTAAAGGTTTAATATTTTCGATACGGAACAAAATGGCGTCAGCATCAGAAGTTTTTTCAAATTCTTTTTTTTGCGGTTCTTCGGCATAAGATGCTACCGCTAAGCACAAGGACATACCGAAAGTTAAACCGAATGTAATTTTTTTAATCAAACTCATTTTTCTACTCCAAAGTATTAAATCTGACCATATCATACATAATTATTCTTTAATTTTTCTTAAATTTTATGAAAAATCTACAGTTCGCTCAATTTGTGCTTTAAGCGCAACAAATCAGCCCAAGATTTATTTTTCTGCGATGCTGTACGCAGTAAATATGCCGGATGAAAACTCGAAAGAGTCGGAATAACCGTCCCCTGAGCCGAAGTGTAGTCGATAAAGTGTCCGCGCAAAGACGAAATGCTGTCGGCATTATCCAACAGAGCATTGGCTGCACTGCGTCCGAGTATAAAGATAATTTTCGGCTTTATCAACTCGATTTGCCGCTTTAAAAATGGCAAACAAACCGCCACTTCTTCCGAGGTCGGTGTGCGGTTCCCCGGCGGTCGCCATGGTAAAATGTTGGTAATGTAACAATCTTCGCGTTTGAGTTCAATCGCGGCCAACATTTTATCCAAAAGATGGCCACTGCGCCCGACAAACGGTTCACCCAAGCGGTCTTCATCTGCACCGGGTGCTTCGCCGATGAGCATAACTTCTGCCTGCGGATTGCCGTAGCCGAAAACGGTGGAATTGGCTGAAAATTTCAAAGAACAACCGTCGAAATCTTCCACCATGGCACGCAAATCATCGAGGGTTTGGGCTTTTTGGCAGATTTCCTCGGCATTTTTACAAGCAACAATATTTACTTGCGATAAATCGGAAACAGCCTGTCGGGCAACATTTGCTGTCGGAACGGCGGCAGAGTTGCTGCTAATATTGTTTTGCGGCGGGACGGACGATTTAAGGGCATTACACGGTGTATCGGCGCATATTTCATCAACGCCGGCGGTTAAATACCAATTCAATACTTGTTCGATATCGTCCATTTTCACCCCACCGTTTCAATATATGCGTAAATATTTTTTTTTGCAATATAAAGAATGTCTTTTGCGGTATATATAAACAGTTGTTAATAAATTTTTACTCATTGCTAATATTTAATATTTATATTATAGTGACTATAATTTTGTTTTTAAGGTAAAAAAGTTATGATGAAAATATTGATAAGAACCGTATGCATAATAGCAGTGATGTGTGCCGCAATATGGCCGTTCCGTCAGAATATTCTCGAGTTACCGGTGTGGCAGAAAGCGGATTCGTTAATGAACATTGTTCCGGAATTTGATGCTGACGGATATTGGCAATATGAGGATTTTATCGCCAAGAAAAATTCCGATCAGACTATTTCTTTTTATGGCACAAAGTCACAATACGGTGCTTATTTGGCCGGCCGAGTGGCACACTTGCGGCAAGATTTTGAAAATGCCGCCGAATACTATAAAATTGCTATAGATAAAGACCAAGATAATGTGGCACTCAATCGTACGGTATATGTTATTTTGACTTCGCTGGGACAAATAGACAGGGCGGTTCCGTATGCTCGCAAAGAAATGGAGTCGGAAAAAAGAGAATTGTTGGCACCGATGGTGGTTGCCGTGAAAGAATTTGCCGACGGTAACTATGCTACCGCTCGTGATGTTATGGCGCAGATTGATGACAAACTCTATGTCGGTCTGATAAATCCGCTGTTTAATGCTTGGGCTTATGCCGGCGAACGTGACGAAGAAAAGGCAATCGCCGCCATCGACAGTATTGTCAACGATCCGTCACTGAATGTTATGAGAATGTTCCATAAGGGGATGATTTATGATTATCTCGGTAACAAAGAAAAGGCTTCGGAATGCTATGCCTCTATCGTACAAAAATATCCTAAGGATGTAACTTATCGCATTTTGGAGGTAATCACCAACTTTTATGTGCGTTTGGGGAACAAAGAAGACGCTTTGCGGCTTTTGGGACACTATAACGATGAAGGGTTGCTGTCGATGTTGCTCAAAGATATTGAGATGAAAATTGATAATGCAACCACAACGACCACACCGGTTATCGACACACCGCAGAAGGGTTTGGCCGAGGCATTGTTTAACATCGGTACCTTGTTCAGAACCGCACATAACGGCGGAGATATTGCCCAATTTTATATGGCGACCTCGTCGTATCTCAATCCGGAATACGAGGTTTCCAAAATTGCTTTAGCCAATGTATTGGAAGAATCCGGTATGCTTAAAGAAGCAAATAAGTACTATGCGCAAATCGGTAAAGATTCCGGTTCGTACTTTATTGCGCGACTGAAAATGATAGAAAATTATAATTCGATGGAAGAATATGATGCGGCGGAAAATCAGCTGAAAATTTTGTTGCAGAGCTATCCGGATAATACTCAACTTTTGAGCGACTTGGCCGGCATAAACAGCAATCAGCACAAGGATGCCGAAGCCGTAAAATTGTACCAACAGGCGCTGGCAAGTATGAAGCAAGAACAGCCGAGCAGCTGGCCGATTTATTATGCTATGGCCGTTTCGTACGACCGGATGAATCAAAAAGATAAATCCGAGGCTAATTTGCAAAAAGCGTTGGAACTCAGCAACCGTGATCCGAATGTGCTGAATTATCTCGGTTATTCTTGGCTGGTAGAAAATAAAAATCCCGATGATGCCGTGGCCATGATTTTGGAAGCGTACCGGCAATATCCGTATGACGGACACATTATGGACAGTCTCGGTTGGGTTTATTTCAAGCTCGGACAATATGATAAAGCCATCAGCTTTTTGGAGCAGGCCTCGGATCTTAATTCCGGCAATGCCGCCATCAGCGAACATTTGGGCGATGCTTATTGGATGGGAGGGCGCAAAAACGAAGCGGTTTTCCAATGGCGTCATGCTCTGGTCTTTAAAGAAGATGCCGAAGCAATCGATAAAAATGTGATAGAGCAAAAAATTGAAAACGGCATAGAGCGTAATGAGTTGATTCAGCTCCAAGACAAAGAATTGCTGAAAGCGTTGGATGAATTGTCAGTAAAACGTAACGAGCATTAAAAAATAAGCTTGAGTAAAAAAATAAAACGTCGGATTTTTCCGGCGTTTTTCAGTTAATCAAAAATCTGCTCGGCAACGGATTCGCCGTACTGAGTTGCATCAGCGGAATATCTATATGAAAAACGGTACCGTCGTCTTTAGCGGCGATACAGCTGCCGTACAACACGGCGGCACGACCGTCAATAATCGCGGTATCTTCAAATTCGAAACATTCACCCGGCTCCAAATCAGGTATTTCTCCGTCAAATCCTTCACCGAGGTCGTAGTGATTCTGCCCGAAACTGTCGGTAATGCAGAAATTGCGTCTTAATAAACGGATACGCTGATTGGAATTGTTTTCTATTCGGAGGCAATAGGCCCACAGCTCGCGTCTGTTATCGTCGCAATCAAGTTGCTCCGGATAAGCCGACACCATTACGTCGCCGGTTTGAACAACACTGAAGTCAAAATTATCGGTATCAGACATATAAAAATCCCCCAAAACTCGATTAAGGATTCATTAACCTTTAAAAAAGTTCAAGGGGATTCTGCAGTTATGCATAAAGTTATGCACAGATAATAAGGCTAGCCGATACGACCGTATTTATCTTCTAAGCGCACGATGTCGTTTTCATCCAAATTTTCGCCGACCTGTACTTCGATAAATTCCAGCGGTTGAGTTGTATTGTTTTGAATGCGATGTTTTGTTTCTACACCAATAAACACCGATTCGCCGGCCTTTTTCTCGATTTGTTGCTCGCCGAGCGTAACAGTAGCGGTGCCGTTAACCATAATCCAATGTTCCGCCCGGTGATGGTGCAGTTGCAATGAGAGAATTCCGCCCGTATTAACCGTAATGTGCTTAACACAAAAGCCGTTGCCGCAATCGATAACTTCCCATGTTCCCCACGGACGGACATCATGTTGTCCGCGCGCATAATTATTCGCCATTTTTAACTCCTTTTTTAGTTTACATCAGTAAAAATCTAGTATAACAATAAAACAAATGTTGCAACAATAATTTGACGGGTATCCAGATGCAAATATCGGCGGCAATCAGCGAGGCATTGGCAATTCAGCGCTTAATCAGTACCGAATTGCTTAAATCCAGAACCATGCCGGAAAAACTTAATAAAATACTTAAAGCCCTTGTCGATTCGACTAAGGCTGATTCGGCTTTATTATACGCTACCGTTGATGAAAATTATCTGGAATTGGTAGGCGAGTGGAAGGCACAAAATTACAAGTCAAATATTCGCTACAATGAAGATTGTATCGGCCGCAGCGCCGCCAGCAAACGCACTATACGCGAAACATTACCGGCACAGAACATAACGTTGCTCACTATTCCGGTAACCCGCATGAACCTGACTATAGGTGCTTTGGTGCTCACAAAGTCGGGAGCCGATGCTTTTGATGATGTCGAAGTGGAAAAAGCCGAGACTCTGGTGCTGGCTCTTCCGGATTTGTTCAGTCACAAAGAATTTTTGGAATTCCGCAATCAAATTATTCGCGAAAAAGGTATTGTGGTGCGTGATGCTTTACACGGCACAAGTCTCAACAAAGGCTACGGTGTCGGCAAGGCCGTGTTGCATCATCGTCATCGCGAGTTAATCAATATCTTTACCGACAACATCGAGCTGGAAAAATCCAAGCTTGAGGAAGGGCGGCAGCGTATGGTTGATTATTTCAACGACAAAATCGACCAGGCCGGCAACTATATCGGCAATACCACCGAAATTATGGAAGCATACCGGATGTTTGCCATGGATAAAGGGTGGTATAAAAAAATCAGCACCGACATTGAAAAGGGATATACGGCCGAGGCGGCGGTGGAGCACGTTTATGAAGATATGTGGAATAAACTTTCTGCCACCAATGATCCGTATCTTAAAGAAAGACTTTATGATTTGCGCGATGTTTCCGACCGGTTACGGGCGTTTATTGCCGGTGATAATCCGTCTGCGGCACAGATAGCACCGGATGAGGATATTATAATTATCGCCCAAACCATGGGTCCGGCGGATTTGATGGATTATAAATATGAAAATATCCGTGGTCTCATAATTGAGGATTGCACTCCGACTATGCACGTGGTGATTGTGGCAAAGGCACTTAATATTCCGGTTATTGCCAAGATTCACGGGATTTTGAAAGAAATCAAAGTCGGTGAAGTTATCGCCGTTAACGGCAACGAGGCTATGGTATATACGCATCCGAGTGAAAGGCAGATTGCCGAATATCAAAAAAAATCGGTGCGTTTGCATAAAGTTTTTGCCGAACTGGAAAAGCTTAAGGATAAACCGACAGTGACGCTGGATAACGTCAAAATCAAATTGGCGATGAATTACGGTTTGGATTTGGATTATGAATATCTCAAGCCGACCAACTGTGATGGCATCGGTTTATATCGTACCGAAATTACTTTTATGTCGGCCGACAAAATGCCGGATGTCGAAAGTCAGGAGAAACAATATAAAAAGCTGTTTGATGCTATGGGCAACAAAAAAATATTCTTTCGCAGTTTGGATGTCGGTTCGGATAAATTTTTGCCGTATTGGGGCGAAATGAAAGAAGAAAATCCGGCGCTCGGTTGGCGCTCGATTCGCATTACTTTGGACAGGCGTGCGCTGTTGCGTCAACAGATTCGCGCTATGCTCCGCGCTGCCGCCGGCAAAGAATTAAATGTTATGTTTCCGATGGTTTCTTCACTGCAGGAGTTTTTGGAAGCCAAGGAAACTCTGATGCTGGAATACGAGCGGGAGCAACAGCGCAAAAAACCGACGGCGCGCGAAGTTAAAGTCGGCATAATGATTGAGGTTCCGTCGGTGCTGTTCCAGCTTGACGAGTTGTTGCAAGAAGTGGATTTTATTTCGGTCGGTACCAATGATTTGTATCAATTTGTATTTGCTTGTGATCGCGGCAATCCGCGGCTGTCTAATCGTTATGACGTGCTTTCGGCGCCGTTTTTGAAGTTAATGAAAAAAATCGTGGATAAAGCTATGCAATACCGAGTACATTGTTCGGTATGCGGTGAAATGGCCAGTAATCCGCTTGAAGCAATGGCGCTTATCGGTTTGGGATATCGCAACTTATCGGTATCCGGTGCCCGTTTTGCTCAAATCAAGAATATGATACGCTCTATGAATACGGAAGATGTCGAGGATTACATCAAAACCCTGATGAAATCGCCGAAAACCAGTATTCGGCCGCAATTAACGGCATATGCCTATGATCATGCTATTGCAATTGAATAATTTTTATGATATAAGCCGCACAACAACAGGAGAAAAAACGTGATAAAAGAAACAGATCAACAACAGGAAGAAATTCAAACCGTGGGCGCGATGTTGCGTGAGGCACGTTTGAAGGCAGGCAAAAGCGAGGATGATATTGCCGGAGAATTATGTATTCGCAAAGTTTATGTTACGGCCATTGAGGAAATGGATTATGCCAACATTCCGCCGCGTCCGTTCGGAATAGGGTTTATTCGCGCTTATGCCGAGGCAGTCGGGTTAAACAGTGACCGTATAGTGTCTTCTTATCAACAGTCTTTCCACGAAAGCAAAGAAGAAAAAATCAGTGAAAGAGTAGCCAATACATCTTCTTCCAAGCCGCGGTTTAAGCATATATTCTTCGGAATCTGCGGTTTAGCGGCATTGTTTGTGATATGGTCGGTTTTACCTTTGAGCGAGCCGGTTGAAGATTTTCAGGAAGATGTGGCCGATGTTATTCCGGAGCCGGTAATAGTGGCTGAGGAAACGGCAACAGATGAAAATGTAAATACAGAAGAATCGGTTGATGCAGAAGAACCGGATGAAATCGAAAATACGGAGGAAGTTATTGAAGTCGACGATGAGCAACCGGCGGAAACGCTGCAGGATATTGTTGCTGAAATAGATAATGATGAACCGGAAGCAGAAGTTGAGGAAACCGTGGCGGAAGTTGTTGAAGAGGCACCGGAAGAAGCAGAGGAAACGGCAACTCAGTTCCATAAAATGCGGATGGTTCTGAATGGCCCGTCATGGGTGGAAATCAAAAAAGGCGATAAAACCGTGCTTCGCGGTTCGGTGTATAAAAGAGGTTTTAGCTACGATATTCCGCAGGAAGAAGGTTTGACTATTACCGTGGGCAGACCGCGCAGTGCAACTTTTTATGTTGACGATAAGCCGGTTAAGGTTGTATCGGTGATGAACAGTAAACACGTCAGTTTGGACAGCTTTTTGATAAAAACAAATAACTAGAGGATTATATGGAAAAGGTACAATGTGTGCGCGGCACTTATGACTTATATGGTGCCGCTAAGCGGAAAATGAAAAAAGTTGTGAGCGTCGGCTCAGAGGTGGTGGAAAAATACGGTTTTGAAGAAATCGAAACACCGATTTTCGAATTTACGGAAGTGTTTGCCCGCAATTTGGGCGATACTTCGGATATTGTCACCAAAGAAATGTATTGCTTTGAAGATAAAGGCGGAGAAAGCCTTACTTTGCGTCCGGAAGGAACGGCCGGCGTAGTGCGTGCGTTTGTTTCTAACGGAATGCAGCAAAATCTGCCGGTTAAGTTTTATTATACCGGTCCGATGTTTCGCTATGAACGTCCGCAAAAAGGTCGTCAGCGCCAGTTTACTCAATTCGGAGTTGAACTGCTCGGAGTGGAAACGCCGCAGGCCGATATTGAAGTTATAGCCATGGCTTATGAGTTTTTGGAAAAACTCGGCCTGAGCGGGCAGGTGACGGTGGAAATCAACTCCTTGGGCGATGCCGAAAGTCGCGCCGCATATCGCGAAAAATTGGTGGCGTATTTGCAAAAGCATTATAATGAGCTTTCCGAAGACAGTAAAAACCGTCTGGAAAAAAATCCGTTGCGGGTGCTCGATTCTAAAGAAGAATGCGATAAGGCGGTGGTGGAGAATGCGCCGCTGTATGCCGACAGCTTAAACGAAGCTTCAAAACAATTTTTTACCGATGTGCTGAAAGGGCTGGATATGCTCGGTATCAAATATCGCATTAACAACCGGTTGGTGCGCGGTTTGGATTATTATTCGCACACGGTGTTTGAACTCACTACCGATAAACTCGGGGCGCAGGGTACGGTTTTGGCCGGCGGTCGCTATAACGGTCTGGTGGCGCAGATGGGCGGCGGCGAAGTTGCCGGAATCGGTTGGGCCGGCGGGATTGAGCGTTTGGCTATGTTGTTGGAAAAAGACGTATCTTTGCCGCGACCGATTGCAGTAATTCCGGTGGGAGAAGACACTTTCGAAGCCGCACTCAAAATTGCTTATAAGCTGCGTTTAGCCGGTTTTTCGGTGGAACAGAGTTACAGCGGTAATATGAAAAAACGCATGATGAAAGCCAATAAAGTTAATGCTTGTAAGGCCGTGATTATCGGTTCGGACGAACTGGCGGATAAGACCGTAACCATTAAAGATTTGGACAGCGGCGACCAAAAGACGGTAGCTTTGGCAAATTTGATTGAGGAATTGCAATAATGAATTTAGATGAAAAACTGGCAAATGTGGTTAATCGTTTTGAAGAAGTGCAAGCTTTGCTCGCTTCTGACGTTTCGACCGAGGAATTGGTAAAGCTCAATAAGGAACTTTCAACCTTGGAGCCGGTGGTTGAGGTAATCCATAAATACCAGCATCATCAACAAATGATGGCCGACGACAAGGCCATGATGGAAGATACGTCGCTCGATAAAGAAATGCGTGAAATGGCGGAAGCCGAATATTATGAAGCTAAAGAACAGTTGCCACAACTCGAAAAAGAAATCAAAGTAATGCTGTTGCCGAAAGACAGCGACGATGAGAAAAATGCCATTTTAGAAGTGCGGGCCGGCACCGGCGGTGATGAAGCCGCGCTGTTTGCCGCGGTGCTGTTTGAAATGTATCAACGCTATGCGCAAAAACAGGGTTGGCAGTTTGAAATTCTCGATTCTAACGAAAACGGTATCGGCGGCTATAAAGAGGCCTCGGCGCGGATTACCGGTAAAGACGTGTTTGCCAAGCTCAAGTTTGAATCGGGTGCGCACCGCGTGCAGCGCGTTCCGGTAACCGAGTCGCAGGGCAGGGTACACACTTCGGCGGCCACGGTGGCGGTTTTGCCGGAAATTGAAGAAGTGGATTTATATATCAATCCGGCGGATTTGAAAATCGATGTGTATCGCGCATCCGGCGCCGGCGGCCAGCACGTTAACCGTACCGAGTCGGCGGTGCGCATTACCCATATCCCGACCGGCGTGGTGGTACAATGTCAGGACGACCGTTCGCAATTTAAGAATAAAGAAAAGGCGATGAATCACTTGCGTGCCAAACTTTATGACGAGCAGAAAGCCAAAATCGACGCCAACTATTCGGAAAAACGCAAGTTGCAAGTCGGCAGCGGCGATCGCAGCGAGCGCATTCGCACTTATAACTATCCGCAGGGCCGCGTTACCGACCACCGGATAAATCTGACTCTGTATAAGCTGGAGGAAGTGGTTTCGGGCGAGGCGCTAAATGAAATCATCGACGCGCTGATTGCCGAAGACCAAGCCGCCCGACTTGCCGAGATGGATTAAGATTACAGCGAAACAAAGTAAAAACGGCCGGCTCAAAACCGGTCGTTTTGTTGTTTGCTGAAATTATCGCGTATGTAATTTCAGTCTTCGCGCACCTTAAACAGCGTGATGAAGTTAAACAGCTTAAAACTCTTAGCCTGCTTGCGATAAGTGATTTTATAAAGCGGAATAAACCCAAACAGATATACACGGCGCGAGCACCTTTTCGCGGCCGGTTTTAGAGCAGGTTTAGGAGCAGGTGCCGGTGTCGGTTTTGCTGGCTCGACTTTTTTCTCAACCTGTTTTGCAGCCGGTTTAGGTGCAGGTGTCGGCGCCGGTTTCGGTGCATCGCCGTAAGCCCCTAAATCCCACATATAAACGTAGTCGTAGGTTTCAAAACCTTTGGTCATTATATAAGCAGCCAAAGCCCCATTGGCACGACCGCCGATAAGATAGCGACATTTTGAAAGCAAATACACCGAAAGCAAATACTCTTTGGCCAGGTTATAGAAGTGGTCTTTGCGGTCAACCTTTGCCTGATATATCAATTTGCCATTGACCGTATCGTATTTATAAGAATTGTTGTCAATAACCAATTCACCTAAAGCGGCCTTTATTTCCTTATAAATATTGGCATCTTCGGTAGCCAGATATATTTTTTTGAAGGTAAGTGTTTTTTTGAGCTCTTTTACCTTTTCGATTATCATCGGCGCCGTCGGTTGAATAGCGTGTCCTTTCGGTTTGGTTTCCACAAAATCTGTACCGCGCACGATAATTCCGAGAACATCCTTTTCATCACCGAAGATGTTGCGTAAGCCCTTATTCAAATATTTCTGTATATCGGGAGAAAAACGCATGTATTTTATGTATTCGGCCAAATAAGGATGTCTTGCTCTGGGGTCATCTTTAGACAGTGGCAAATGTTGATTCCAAAGTTGGTATTTTCTTTTATCCGGTCCTTCCGCGGCAATGATAATATTGCTGTTTTGCGGAACATCTTCCGGCTTAATATCATTCGGTTGCTTAAAGAAATAACACCACGGATTATCTTTGTATGCTTGCCCGTCCTTAAAATATTGGTTATAAGAATAGCGCATATCAACTACCGGAATATAACCCTGTTCTTTGGCATATATAACGTGGGCAATAGTATGTTTATACATAGAAAACAGACCGTCTTCCTTATATTGATTTCCAATAAAGTAGTAAGTTGCGGATGAATTATTTTTCATCTGGATTCTCCAATTTTTCAATCAACTGTTCACAGATATTTTCTTTGGTATAGAAGAACGAGTCGTATATTTTGCGAGTAATCTCATCGGTTTTGAAATTGTTTTCGCAATATTCGATAACCCGCTCGACGGCAGCATCTTCGTCAAAAAATACATCAGGCAATACATATTGTTTGTAGTCAAATCTGCTTAAATCTTTGCTATCATAACGTCCCAACATCGGGTCGCCTTTATCCAACATATAAAACACCACCGGCTTATATTGAAACATAAAATCAAAAGCCACCGAAGAAAAATCGGTTATCAAACAAGAGCATTGTCGGATATATTGTGAAATACTATCGCTTTCTACAATCTTGATGTTGTTTTCGTCTGATAAATCAAAATCAATATGCATATTTACCCAAAGCGCATGATGAGGTGCATAATATAATGTAATATTGTTTTTCTTGAGATATTTCGCTAATTTTTGATTATGCAGTAATTTCAACAAATTATACTTATACAATGACTGCTCGAAAGTTAAGGCATTAAGTTGTCTGAAGGTAAACATTAAAAGAATACTTTTTTCTTGCGGTTTCGGCAGGTCTTTCAACAAATCCCAACGCGGCAAACCGACCTTTATAAACTTCTCCGGCGGAAAATCATATTTAAGCCAAAGATTTTCTTCGCGGTCGGAACATACCAAGAACTTATCGAATTTATTTGGAAATAAATAACCTTTATACAGCACACTTTCTTTCATGTAAGTTGGTCCGTGCTGTAAGAAGATATACTGCCAAGACGGATGACGACGGAAGAACATTTCCGTAGTACCGGAATTTTCACCAAACGAGGATAAAATATATTTGGTACGCAGCAAAACCTCATAAATCTTCTGCATAAATTCATTCGGGTGTGTTTGTGTGGAGAAATTCAAAACAATTACGTTTTCCAACTTATCCTCGGCCGCCAATTTTTGATAAAGTGCAGTTTGTTTGCGTACCACATAATAGGCTCGCAGACCCTTTTCTCTCATCTTTGCAAACAAAGTATATGCATCGATTGCTTCCGCCTTTTCATCATGCAAGCAATCAAACAAAAGATAGGTATCTTTCGGGTATTTCTTATAGTTTTTGCGCACCAGATTAATGTAATGCTGTTCGACAGCTAAGCGTCCGCAACGGCGTTTTATTTTGAAAGTAATGTTGAATATTTTGATTACGTTATGTCGCGGTGCTTTGGAAATCTTGATGTATTTTCCGAAAATATTCTTCAACTTATCTTTAAACCTAATTTTACATTGCTTTTTCATTTCGTAAAATTCTTTGGCGGTCAAAAATTTACGCGCCGATTTTAAAAACGGTATTCTTTCGGAAGCCGGAACATTGCCGTATGTCCAAGCCATATTCATAGTTTTGAAATAATGCAGGTTCAGAGCCATCCGGTCGCGAAGATTTTGTTCGGTAAGAATCTGCTCGAGTTTTTCGGTAATTTCAAAAAAGTCCAGATATTTTTTGGTATAGCTGCGGACAATGGATTGCTTGCGTAAAATGTAATTATAGCCGGCATAGTCCAAAAAAGAAACGTTCTTTGCCAATATATGACTTTGCAAAATAAACGGACAATCTTCATAGCACATATTGTCAGTAAACCGGATATTATTTTTTTGCAAAAGCGAACGGCGATAAATTCTGTTCCAAGAATAACACGGAGAAATCAAAAGCGTATCCAACAAAGTTTCACGGTCGATGTTTTTACCCGACTCAACCTCTACCGGTTCGGCTTTGATATATTTAACGGCTTTTTCAAAAAAATTATGCTCGAGTATGCGGTTGGTCCAAGATTGATAGCGCACATAATCGCAGATAACAATATCCGAATTCAGTTTTTTTGCCTGGTTATACAATTTTTCATACATATCTTCTTTGACCCAATCATCAGGGTCAATAAATCCGATATATTCACCGGTAGCTGCTTGTATACCGTTGTTGCGCGCCACTCCCGGTCCGCCGTTTTCTTGATTAATAATTTTAATCCGCTTATCTTTGCGGGCAAAGCATTCCAAAATAGCCAAAGAATCATCGGTGGAAGCGTCGTTGACGCAGATAATCTCTATATCTTTGAGAGTCTGATCAATTAAAGATTTCAAACATCTAGGCAGATAACCTTGAACATTATACACCGGCAAAATAATCGAAACCTTCGGCTTAGAAACGACTATATCTTTTTTCATTATAACTTCCTTCGGCAGATACTTTGTAAAAATATGATTCACTATATTAAAGTATATTTTGTTGTCAAGGTGTTTTATGCCAAATCCCCGAAGATGCGCGGTAATAAAAAACACGTTATGCGGTCAGGCATAACGTGTTTTTCTAAAGATTACATCTTCCCTAAATAATGTTTATCAGGTGCAACAGCCAAAGTCCCGTCAACGGAAACCATAATTTGGCGCACAACATCCACGTTGATTCGAGCCATTTCGGCATTTTGGTTTCGTCAATCCAGAACGGTGTGACGAAAAGCAATAATTCCGCTATTGCCAGGGTAATGGCATAGGGATCTCCCTTAAACGCGTTGCCCAGCAAAACGACGGCAAACGCTCCCAAGGCTGCCGATATCAAAAAAGCGGCACAACCTTTGGCTCTTTTCTTCAAACTGGTACTCATAGGGCAAATAATATCTAAATATTCGAATTTGCTTCAGTATAACAGATATGTAAATTTTGTCAAGTTTTTTATCGAAGATATTTTTTTCTTGACAGCGGCAGGCAGATTGTCGATAAAAAATACAATGTCGAAGCAGTGGAAAAGGAGTTGTTGCATGACGAACATGGAAGATATTATGAACGAATTGGCGCGATTGCCGCGGACCTCGTTCGGTGTATCGGTGCCGGCACTGCGACAAACAGCACGGCGTATTGCGCGTGACGATTATCGGATTTTACTTGATAACTCTCGGCTCGAAACTTTCGAACTACGGTTGTTGAATGCGTTGGTGTTGGGTTATGCTCGTGATGATTTACCGCGTCTGCTCGATTGTTTTGCCCGTTTTGTACCATATGTCGACGATTGGGCAGTGTGCGATGCACTGTGCCAGGGATTTACGGTGGCACGACGTTATCCCGAACCGATGTGGGATTTTGTTATGCAATACCGTAATTCGCGGCAAGAATTTGAAGCGCGAATTGTGGCGGTGGTGTTGTTAAGTCATTATTTGAATGATGACTATATCACCAGAGTGATAGCGGTTTTGGACTCGCTTTATACCGAAAAATATTATGCGCAAATGGGTGTTGCCTGGGCTTTGGCGACGATTTGTGCCAAGTATCCCGAAAAGTGCCTGCAATATTTACGCGCGCCGAATAATTTAGATGCAACCACTTTCAGAATGGCAATTCGCAAAATTAACGAATCATTCCGCGTGGAGTCGGAAGTTAAACGGCAAGCGCTCCGTTTGCGCGGCTTAAAATAACTCGTGTAAAAACATACTGTGCGGGAAAATCACGATATGCACAAACAGCCAGACTACCGAAAACACGCGGGCAAACCATACAATGCGGTCTTTTTGCTGATAAATCCACCAGCCGCTGATAACCATGAGATTATCACAAAACAGTCGGTTGCTCCAATGTTCTACCCCTTGCAACCAATATTCGACGGCATGACCGGCCAGGCCTTCCTCGAGATAATGCTCCAGCGTTTCCCACATATAGGCTACCAACAGAGTAATGACAAAGCTGATTTTCAGTCGCAAGCCATCGGAAATTTTTTCATCTTTGATGAGTTTGTTCGCCGCCCACGTTGAAAAACAACCGACCGTAACCCCCATAATCAGATGTTCGATTGACCAAACATCAAATGCCGCTTCGGTTTTCAGTCCCCAAATCATCGGTTAAATATCCAGATTGTCAACGAATTTGGCGCGCTCGATAATAAAACGGAAACGCGGCTCCGGATCTTTACCCATCAGGCGCTCAACCTGTCGGCGCGTTTCAAAATCTTCGGCGCGGCCTTCTTCGGTATCGGTGCTCGGAATCATCACTCTGAGCAGCACGCGGTTATTTTTATCCATGGTGGTTTCTTTGAGCTGTGCCGGGCTCATTTCGCCCAAACCTTTGAAGCGGCTGATATCCGGCTTGATATTGCCTTTGACAACCTTTTTCAAAATCTTGTCTTTTTCCTCATCATCAAGCGCATAATAGTTCTTGCCGCCGGCCACGATTTTATACAGCGGCGGGGTGGCAATAAACAAATGCCCGTTTTCAATCAACTTCGGCATGTGCTGATAGAAAAACGTCATCAACAGCGAAGTGATGTGCGCTCCGTCAACATCGGCATCGGTCATGATGATGATTTTCTCATAGCGCAGATTATCCTCGTTATAGTTGTCTTTAACTCCGCAACCGAGCGCCTCAATCATATCCTTGATTTCTTGATTTTGTGCGATTCGCTCAACCGAAGCACTGGCCACGTTTAAAATTTTACCGCGAAGCGGCAAAATAGCCTGCGTAACTCTGTCTCGTCCTTGTTTGGCCGAACCGCCGGCGGAATCACCCTCAACGATAAAAATCTCTGTATTTTCCGCGGCTGCTTGTGAGCAATCGGCAAGTTTGCCCGGCAGACGCAATTTTTTGGTCGGAGCTTTACGGGCCTGTGCTTTTTCTTCTTTCTTTTTGCGGCGGGCTTCGGCGCGTTCCAAAACATATTCTATCAGCGCCTTGGCATTTTCCACATCGGAAGAAAGCCAGTGATCAAACGAATCTTTAACCGCCGTTTCCACCAAATGAATGGCCTTGGTTGAAGTCAGTTTATCTTTGGTTTGGCCCTGAAATTGCGGGTCGGTGATAAACACCGAAAGCATCAGACAGGCATCGCTCAACAAATCATCGGCGGTCATGGCGGAAATTTTCTTATAATTCGCCATTTCGCCGTATTCTTTCAACCCGCGGGTCAAGGCCGAGCGGAAGCCGGTTTCGTGAGTGCCGCCGTCCGGAGTGATAACCGTGTTGCAATAGGAATACGAAAAGCCTTTTTCATCAAGCGGCCACGTAATGGCCCATTCAACCCGCCCTTCGTTGTTGGCCAGTTCCGATTCGCCGGTGAATGCAGTGCGATTGATGGTGGCACGTTCTCCGATTTGAATATTTAAAAAGTCGGATAAACCGTTGGGATAATGCAATTCTGCGTTAAGTGGCGTGGTATCACCTTCGGTAATCAGTTCCGGTGCGCACTTCCAATTAATCAAAACACCCTTAAACAAAAAAGCCTTGGAGCGAGCCATTCGATAAACCCGGTTGGCGATAAATTGATTATTACCCTCAAAGATTTCGGCATCGGGCTTGAAGGTTATCGAAGTACCGCGCCGATTCGGGCAATTACCGACCAACTCAAGCGGCGTCAGCGGTTTGCCGCGAGAATATTCTTGTCGCCAGAGTTTTTTGTCACGAGCCACTTCCACAATCAGTGTTTCCGCCAACGCATTAACCACCGATAAACCGACACCGTGCAAACCGCCGGAAACTTTATAAGCGCCGCCGCCGAATTTGCCGCCGGAGTGCAAAGTTGTTAAAATAACTTCGAGTGCCGATACACCTGGATATTTCGGGTGTTCATCAACCGGAATGCCGCGCCCGTTATCGGTGATGGTAACCGTGCCGTCGGCATTCATCGTTACATCAATATGATTGGCAAAACCGGCAACCGCTTCATCCATGGAATTATCCAAAATCTCGGCCACCAAATGGTGCATCGCCTGAATGTCGGTACCGCCGATATACATCCCCGGGCGATGGCGTACCGGCTCCAAACCCTCCAACACTTCAATATCGGTGGCAGTATATTCGGCTTTGCTTTGCGTTGATGATGCATTCGTTTCAAATAAATCGGACATTTTTTCCCTCAAAAAAACTCTCAAATTGTCGCCAAAATAGCCGATAAACGCGAAAAATACAAGCAAAAACCCAAATTCATAAACAAAAATGTAACAATAATACATGTTGACAAAAAAATCAAAATGCGTTATAATACAGCTATAATTTGGCGGATATGACAACGGGAGAAATCAAAATGGTAAAGCCGAACAAAGAATACTTGGTTGAAGCTGAAAATAACGGCGCGCGCATACGCAAATTGCGGGCAAAAATTGCCGGTGGCGTGGTGGTTGCCGGCGCAACGGTTGCCACAGTGATGGGTTTAGGCAGTATGAATTCGGCCAGTGGTGAGGAGAAAGACAATTCGCAAAAGAATTCGACGGAAGTTCCGGCACCGAGTGCTACTCCCGTTAATGACGGTAAAACCGCATACCCCTTCGGCTACAGCGATCCGAATGAAAATCCGGAAACGCCGGAACAAAGAAACGAGCGTGAGGCTGAAGAAGAATTTGAAAGAATCCGAGCCGGCGAATATACACACGGTGATGCCGGAACCGACCGTGCTCTGCGGGGTGTGCAGATGGGCGAACGGCAGGGAACACTCAAAGAAGGCGATATTCCGCAATATACCCTGACCGGTGCTTCTCCGCAATATGATGATGAGCCGGGAGTCGTACATGACGGTTTTGCCATTGACGGCAGCGAAATCCCGTCGGAAAGTAAAGGTATCAGAACCTGGCAAAACGAGGACGAAGATGTATCGCAAATGATACGGAATCGTATGAATTCGCGTTTTGACATATCAACAAGGGCGCAAAAGGAAATGGCTTTGCAGTTGATGAAACATATTAAAAGTAACCATTCGGATTATGATTAAATGCCCGAAATCTCTCGTATAAAAATGCGAGAGATTTTTTTTGCGCGATTCCAAATATTGCACAGTATCATAAAAATGTTGCACACCGTAACAAAGTGATTATAATAACCGATATTGTTAATTTTTATCGGAGTATGGATTATGAAAAAAGTTTTGTTGACGTTGGCAATTTCCTTTATTTACGGCACAACATCGTTTGCCGCCGCACCGGTGGCCGAACAAATGGCAGAAATCTTGACATCCTCTTACGGGGCTGAGGTAAAAGTAGAGGCCGATGAGGGGAAATGTTCGGTAAATTATCCGGCAACAACGGTCAAAGAAGATGCAATGGATTTTTCCAAGTTGGCCATGCCGGGTTTGGGAGCAGCCGCACCTGCTCCGGCAACCGACAAAACCTCCGAATATACCATACCTGCAACCGCGGCCGACTGTAAAAGAATTGAGGATTTCAAGTCTTATGCGCAATACGAGGTTTCCGTAAACTCTTTGCATAAATTTCTGGCGCAGATTTACAATAACTTCAATTTTGCATTTGTAAAAGATTTGACCGCCGGCTCTTATAAAGAAAAAATAAAAATGGTGCCGGAAATCGGTGTGGTCAGTTACAGCGAGTTGCATGTCAACGATTTGTCGTATACCAAAAAAGACGAAACCACCGGCCTCAAGAGTGAAATCGGTAATCTCGCCGCTCTTGATACGCACCAACAATTCACCGAAGAAAATAATCTGGTAAAAAACAGCGCCGAAGTGTCTATGGATTCGCTTAATTTGGCGTTTCCGATATTTTCGTTGCACATCAAAAGCGAAAAACATCGTTCGGAAGTTACTTATGAAATGCCGACCGATACCGCCTTTAACTATCAGCAATTAGTTGACAATATTCCGTTTTTATCCGCGATAAAATCTTCCGCGCTGATCGACGATGTCAAAATCGGAGTTGATATGTTCGGTTTTAATTTGGGCTTTGATGCCGAGATTAAAAACACCATACAACGCGAGAACGACGAATATTTTTATATTCTGGGACAAACGGCATTCAACGATATCAAAATCGACGGCGGATTTCTCGACAATTTCATAAATCCGAGCATTCAGCCTAAGCAGATAGCGTTGAAATATTCCATCAAAAATATTGCGGCCGCCGATGCTATTGCTTTGAGCAAAATTCCGGACCAAGACGATTTAACGGATGCGGAAAAAGAAAAAAATGAGGAACTTGCCGCCGAAATCATCGATAAAATTGCGCAAAAAGTTAAACTGACGGCAAATGCCGAGGTTAAATTTGCCGCCGGCAATATCAGCGGAATTTGGGTATTGGAAGACAAAAACGGTTATCTGTACGGCGCGGGAAAAATCAAAGTCAGCAATTTATTCGGTATTTTTCCGGAGCAGAAACAATGCGTGAATAATCCGCAGGCCGCTAAGATTCCGGATTGCAACAATGTGATTTTAGCGGAATTGAAAGACGTAATCGACATTACCAAAAACGATTCGGAAACCGTTTATAAATATACCGAGCAGGGAGTGTTTAAGAACAATGTCAGAATTGCCGACCCGGTAAAGTTGGACTTCAAAAAAATGTATTTGGAAAAACAGCGGGAAGACCGGGAAAAACAGGCTAAAATCGAAGAAATGATGAACAACCTGCAAAACGGCAACGATTTGCAACCGTAACCTCAATATATTCGAGAGGTTTTCCGGGCTTGGATTCTAAAATATCCGTCTGACGAATATTTTTTATCCAAGTCTTTAAAAAAACACTTGAAAAATCAAAAAAATGTGGTAGAAATAGCCCGAAGTCGCAATGGTGCGGCTTTATAACAATACACACGCAGACAGGCGTCAGGGCTAAAGTCCTCGTCGCTCCGGTGCTGTAAAAAGCCAAGAGTCTGCGGAGGTTTAACCGGAAAAAGGATATATATAAAATGACAATTCCTACATTTACATTACGTCAGATGGTTGAAGCTGGCGTACACTTCGGACACCACGCTCGTCGTTGGAATCCGCAAATGGCACCGTATATTTACGGCAAAAAAGATAATGTTCACATTATCGACTTGCAAAAATCTTATCCGATGCTTTACAACGCATTGAATGCAACCCGCGATGTGGCTGCTCAGGGCGGTAAGGTTTTGTTTGTGGCTACCAAAAGACAAGCGCAGGAAATCGTTAAGGAAAGCGCTGAAAGATGCGGACAATATTATGTTAACTATCGCTGGCTCGGCGGTATGCTGACTAACTGGAAGACCGTTTATAAATCAATTACGCGTCTGAACAAGCTTAACGAAATGGAAGAAAAGAACGCTTATGAAGGCTACACCAAAAAAGAAATCTTGAACCTGAAAAAAGAACGCGAAAAATTAGCGGTTGTTTTGAACGGTATCAAAGATATGGGCGGTCAGCCGGATTTGCTGTTCGTAATCGATACGCCGAAAGAAGCTTTGGCGGTTAAAGAAGCTAAAAAACTGGGTATCCCGGTTGTCGGCATTGTAGATACGAATGCTAACCCGAATGAAGTTGACTATCCGGTGCCGGGTAACGACGATGCATTGAGAGCAATTCAATTTTATTGCGACTTAATCTCCGGCGCTATTTTGGATGGTGTTTCGGCCGAAATCGCCGCCAAAGGTTTGGATGTGGAAAACGCTGAAGTAGCAGAAGAAAAAGCTGCTCCGAAAAAGCGTGCACCGCGCAAAACCAAGGCTGCCGCAAGCGCCGAAGCTTCTGCCGAATAAGCATTAAGCCGATTTGGTATGGATTGAATGGCGCGGCGGTTAATCCGATTGCCGCGCCGTATTTGAAAAGTTGAAATTTTGAATATAAGGAATTAAAATAATGGCAGATATTACAGCCGCTATGGTAAAAGAATTGAGAGAAACAACCGGCGCCGGAATGCTTGATTGCAAAAAGGCTTTGGTTGAAGCAAACGGAAATATGGAAACGGCCGTTGATTGGTTGCGTAAAAAAGGTTTGGCCTCGGCCGCTAAAAAATCCAGCCGCATTGCCGCCGAAGGTTTGGTTGCGGTTTATGTTGAAGGTAATAAAGGTGCGGCGGTTGAAGTTAACTCCGAAACCGACTTCGTTGCCAAAAACGATATCTTTCAGGCTTATGTTGAAGATGCCGCTAAAGTTGCCTTGGCTAACAACGGCGATGTTGAAGCAATGAAAAATGCCGCCGATGCCAGCGGTAAAACTTTTGGCGAGCGTTTAACCGATATGGTTGCACGCATTGGCGAAAATATGAATTTGCGCCGCGCTAAAGTTGTCAGCGTTAACAACGGTTTGGTATGTTCTTACATTCACAATGCGGCACGCGCCGGTTTGGGTAAAATCGGTGTATTGGTTGCGTTGGAATCTACGGCGGATAAAGCACAGTTGGCTGATTTGGGTAAGCATATCGCAATGCACGTTGCCGCTGCTCAGCCGATTGCTTTGAATGTGGCTAGTGTTGATCCGGCTGCGGTAGAACATGAGAAATCTATTTTTGCCGAGCAGGCTGCTGCTTCCGGCAAACCGGCCGCTATCGTCGAAAAAATGGTGGAAGGCCGCATCCGCAAGTTCTATGAAGAAGTTGTTTTGGAAGAACAAAACTATATTATGGATCCGGATAAAAAAGTTAAAGACGTTATTGCCGAAAAGGCTAAAGAATGCGGTGCCGACATCAAATTGACGGACTATGTGTTCTTTAAACTCGGCGACGGCTTGCAGAAAAAAGAAGAAGATTTTGCCGCAGAAGTTCAAGCTCAATTGGCAAAATAATTTTGAAATGACGGTGCTTTCCGGCAACGGGAGGCACCGTACTGATTTTAGCAGGTATGACTCAGATGGAAAACACAACTGAAATTAAAGAGCAAAATAAAACAACGTCGATGTCGCAAAATCGTATCTTATCTCGTTGGAACAATGCGATTATGCAAATGCTGGTATTGAAAGGGCGAACTTCGCGCTACGATTTCTGGGCTTTTCAGTCTGTCAGTCTGATCATATTTTTGTTATTGATTTTATGCGGTCGTTTCTTTGGTGAAGCTAAAATCGTCATCGGCATTTTTGCACTGTATTTCTTATTGCCGGCAACTACCATAACCGTGCGTCGCTTGCACGATATATCACTATCCGGATGGTGGTGTTTACCGGCGACGGCACTGGCGTTGCTTGTGTTAGGATTGTGGGGATTCGGCTATACGGCAGGATTACTTTATTTATTAGCTGCCGCAATGATTTATTGTTCGTTTTTATGCTGGATTTTATGCGGTCGCGGTGTTATCGGGGCCAATAAATACGGCGAAGTTGTCGATGAAGCGGCAGAAAGCAATTTAGACAGCCGTGCGTTTATGTGCTTTATGTTCGCCTTTTGGTGCGGCATGTGGGCCATCTTTTTGTTGCATATTTGGTAATAAATTAAATCAATTCTGCTAATTTGAGATATTGCTGCGGCGATAAATTTTCGGCGCGCGCGGTCGGGTCTATATTTACCTGTTCGCAAATTTGTTGCAGATTTGCTACGGATTTCAGACTCTGCCGTAGCATTTTGCGCCGCTGATTAAAGGCCGCTTCAGTCAGTTTTTCCACTTTTTGCAATATATCTGTCGGAGGAATGGTCTTCAGCGGTTCAAATAAAAGTACGGTTGACCATATTTTCGGCGCTGGTACAAAACAGTTAGGATTAAGATTAAACAAAGTCTTTATTTTGCAAGTAAGCTGCGCCATCACCGATATCCGTCCGTAGGTTTTATTGTTCGGTTCGGCCGTAATGCGCTCGGCAACTTCCTTTTGAAACATCAGGGTTAAACTGGCAAAACTTTGCATATTTTTCAGCCAATTCAGCAACAGCGGCACGGAAATATTATAAGGCAGATTGCTTATAATATTTTTAACAGCCGCTTTGTCTGTGGTAAAATCATATTTCAGTGCGTCTCCTTCCACAATTTGCAGCTGATTGCCGACAATTTTTTGAATTTCATGCATAATTTCAATACAACGACTATCCATTTCGATAACCGTCAGTTTTTGCGGATTTGCCTTCAGAATGGCGCGAGTGAGACCACCCGGTCCCGGACCGATTTCGTAAACGGTTTCGTCTTTAAAATCAGTCTTTCCTTGTGCTTCCAAAGAACAACGAATAATTTTATCGGTTATATTCATGTCCAGCAAAAAGTTTTGGCCGAGAGACTTTTTGGCCATTAAACCGTATTGCTCGACAGTATCGCGCAGACTTGGCAGTTCGTTTATCATATTTTCTTTTCAATCAGAGCTTTGTTGCGCAAATCACGCATATATTTTATGGAAAATTCTTCCAATTTTTTGTTCTGCAGATAAGCGCGAATTTCCTTTTTGCTCGGGAAAGACTTGGCATCGCGTTGCGGATCGAAAATTTTATCGAGTTTCAGAATATAATAATCGTTACCGTAAGCTATCGGGTTGGAGACCTCGCCTTCCTTCATTTTATCCAATGCTTTTTCAAAAACAGCCGGCAATTTCCCCTTGGTAACCCAGCCCAAACGTCCGCCGTTGGCCGCACTCGGGCTCTGCGAAAATTGTGAAGCATAAAGTTCAAAACGCGGATCTTGGCGCAACGTTGCCACCAGAGAATTGATTTCTTTGGCATCTTTCTTACTGATAACGATTTCCGAAACCATCTTTTTGTGTTGCGACATATCCTTTTTAACATCGTCAATGGTGCGATTTATTTCGGATTCGCTGACGGAAATATAACTGTATGCCTTACTGTTAATGAGTTTTTTCCAGGCAATATCTGCTTCTATTTGCGTTGCCCACACTTTCATACTGACATTGGCCTCGGCTAAGATTTTACGCAGTTCTCCGGCCGGCAGTCCGTTGCCTTGTTCAAAAGCTTCAACCGCTTTATTTATTTCGTGTGAGGTCACGCGAATTTTATTCTTTTTAGCCTCCTGCAACTTGAGCTTTTCATCAATCGCTCCTTGCAAAACACGGTCGGTTATCATTTTTTTTGTTTGCGCATTATACGGAATACCGGTAGTCAGAATAAACGCATTGATACGGCTTTGCATATCACTGCTCGAAATAACTTCACCGTTTACCAATGCAAATATTTTGAGCTTGTTGCCGTACAAGGTAATCGGCCGCAGAGCCTGCTGACGGCGACGTTCCGCTTCTTCCGCCGCACGCATTTGTGCTTCGTATTGCGCTTGGCGTCGTGCCATTTCTTCTTGTTGTTTGGCGTATTCTTCGGTACGCTTGCGCATAATTTCGCGTTGCTTAGCAACTTCTTCTTTTTGCTCATCGGTCAGCATATTATATTGCTCGGCATTACGACGGAACATAATGGAATTGGTGCTCGGCTGAGATGCACGCGATTCCGTATCGATTTCTTTTAAATTGACATCTTCTGCTTTCACTGCGGAAATACAGGTAAAAAATACTGCAAAAAAGATTATTGTTTTTTTCATTTTCTCTCCTATTTTTATGAACCGAAACCGCCTACGGTTTTCAAATAAAATGTCATGCCGAACTCATAATCGTTATCTAAGTTCGGGTTACTGGTGTTATATTTTTTGAAGATCAAATTCCAGGTGAAGCACTCATCATCATAAGTAACCGTTCCACCATGTTCCAGACGCCCGCGCCGTCTCTTGGTTAAATCTTCCAGATTATAAATGGATACTTTCCAACTTTCCGTAATCTCGGAGCTGAGCGAGGTATAGAGCTCTTTACGTTCCGAATATCTGTCAATGTAATGCGTATTACCTTGTAAAAAGATATAAGAAACATTCAATTTTAACAGCGCCGGTCCGACATTTGCCCCCAACTCACTGTATTTAGCGTTTAAATTATTTTTATCAAGACGAAAACGATAGTTAAAGTCCAAATATTTGTTCGGAGCAGCATTGATGCGTCCGACCAAATCGCTGAAATGCGTGGCATCCTGATTATCCAGTCCCTGAATAAAACTGGCATGTCGGTTGCGTTCAAAACTCTGTGCAACAAAGGCAGATGTTCGACCGAAGAAGTTGCCGTAAGAACTCCAACGCAAACCATAACTGACGCGGCTGCCAGTATCGTTACGATCGTATCCGGCATAGCGATCCAAATCCAAAACGTTGGTGTCATCCAAATAAACGTCTTCACTGTCTTCATTTGGAATTTTTTCAACTTTGTTGCCGCCGTCCGGAGAAACCACACCGACGACTACCGGCTCGACTATTTGTCGCGAAGTCGAAGTTGCTCTGACAAAAGGCAGATGCCATTCCACACCGGCTTGCGGAAAGAACCGTGCCGTGGTGCCGGTATAACTTTGCGGATTGCTGTATTGGTAGCGATTGATATAATATACATCCGACTTAAGGGAAGTAACAAAGCGATATTTATCGCCAAAGGCGGTGGTAAGCGGCAGTTCCCATGCGTTGATGGAGGTCACTCGTTGGGTTTGCGAACCGTTTTGATGATAAACCGAGGCGGTGCTGAAGTCATTTTTCAAATATGAACCCCATTGCAGCGGATCCGAATAAAATTCCGCTTCAATCAACGGTGCCACAATCGGTTTGCGCTTATTTAACGCGTCAAATTGACGCACGTTGCGTTGGTGCAGATTATAGCTGAGAATTTTGTAGTAATATGCCTCTATCGAAGCATAATCACGGCCCGAAAATCGTTCGAATTTAACATCAGAAACAAGCCAAGCATCATCCTGATACGGCAAATCCATATCCTTCAGGTAGACGTAATCGGAGACGTATTTCAGATTATACAATAAACGCCAATTATCGTTGATATCGGTTAAACCGTCGGCAAAAACATTTCCGCGGTGCTTCGGGCGACGCTTGGAAGTGTTGCTGTTTTTATCCGGTTTATCTTCTAAATAAGAACCGCTGACGTTTATGTACGAGTTATAAAAATAATGCGAAAAACTGCCGGCCCACACCATGTCCTTTTCGGTGGAATAAATCGGTGAGAACAAAATGTTGGTATGATCATCTACCGCCCAGAAAAAACGCGGTTGAAAATAAGCATCCAAATAGTTGGAACTTCCGATAGTCGGCGCCAACAAACCGGTGCGTCGCTTTACCGTAGGGTCCGGGTGCGTCATAAACGGCGTGTAGAAGAACGGAAGATATTTAAAATAAACCAAGGCATGGTTATAATAAACGTTTTTATCATCTTCCTGGTGTTGCACTTTTTTGGCACTGATATGCCACAACGGGCTTTTACCTTCGCAGATATCGCAAGCGGTGTAAGTAGCATTACGCATAACTTTGGTATGATTGTTCTTTTTTACGAAATATTCGGCCGTAACGTGCGATTTATCTTTCATCAAAACCTTAACATTATTCATGGCGCCGACCGACATATTATCCGATAGAGAAACGAGGTCGCTGTCGATTACGGCACCATCGGCCGTATACATTTTTACGTTGCCGATTGCCGTCAGAGTATCTGCATTTTGGTCGTAGACAATTTTATCGGTAGTCATACGCATACCGTTATATAAAACTTCGACGTTGCCGCGAGCGGTGATAATTTGTGCCTCGTCATCATTAATCATTTCGTCGGCGGAGAAATCTATGGCATCATCGCCTTCGTCAGACGAAGCATCGTCGGAGGCAACGGTACCGATGTTTGTAATATTGTTTGTAACATATAAAGTAGCACCGGGGGTCTTCTTTTCCTGGCGCATAATTTCTCCCGCCTCGGTTACTGCCAACGCCGGCAAACCCGCAAGCATCAAAACGGATAAAATAATCATAAAGTTACGTTTATTTATCTGCATATTTCAAATCCTTAACAGTGCCGCGGCGATAGAAATAGAAAGGGTTGTAAAACAACAACAGATAAAGACAAATCAAAAACGGCAGAATACAGTTGGCATAAAGTATCGGCACAAAATAGAGCGAGCGACCGGCCAGATTGGTCAGAGCCAAATCATTACCGACAACCAAAATCATGCAAACAATTTCAACGGCGATAACTTTGGTCTGGCCGCGGCGGTTGAAGTTGCTGATTAAAAGGCCGGTACAGGCAATCAGCGCTAAAACCATATTGAAAAACGGATACAAAACCCGACGATGTCCTTCAACCACGAATTTACGCACATCTTGCGGTGACAAAGTTTTATCGTCGGCAGCATTTATCAATTCGGAGAAACTTTTTTCACGCACGGTTTGTGCTTTGCGCTTGGCTCCGCTGCCGCTGTTGAAATCCGCTGAATAACGTGAGAATGATAACACGTTGAATTTAAATGTTTTTTTGTTCATTTCCTGACGGATACCGTTGATAAATAAAATCCGCGGCCCCTTGTCGGTTTGAATCATTCGGCCTTTTTCTGCCGTCAACGTAACTTTTACATCCGGCTTGCTTTCATCACTGACGAAAATACCGGTAACCGAACCGTCGTTTTCGTGCTTATCAATAAAAACCGTAATTCCGTTGCTCAACGAGGTAAACTCGCCCTCGCGGAACACTGCCTGCGTCAGATTGTTTTTAACTTGCCACTCCAATTCGCGGAATTTTTGCTCGGCTTGCGGGATACCGAAATTCATCACGTAGATACCGAATAACGACAACATAAAGCCGACCACGAGCGAGGCCTGTGCGTTTTTCCACGGGCTTATGCCGGATGACTGCATAACTACCAATTCGCGATCGGCAATCATACGGTTATATACAAACAAAACGGCGACAAACAGTGCAATCGGTGACAATACGTTGAAAATGCGCGGCATTAAAAGCGAGGTCATCTGTACAAACAAATAAACCGGAAGCCCTTGACGCGTAACCATTTCTACAAAACGAAGCGACTGCGTCAACCACAACATGGCCAAAAGCGACAGGGCAATCAACAAAAAGCCGACAACGATTTGTTTGGCAATATATCTGTTCAATATTCTCATACGCGGGATTATAGCGGCATATTTTGCAGAATAAAATAAATATTTGCAAGATATACCACGTAAAATGAGCGCAAAAATCGCCATATTTTATGGAAGAAACGGTTCAAAATTATTTTTTGCCGCCTTTGGTGACGATAACCATGGCCTCGCGCAGAATACGGTCATTTATCAAATATCCGGATTGCAACTCGGCAATAACCGTTCCCGCCGGCTTGGAAGGGTCTTCGACTTCCTGTACAACCTGCTCAAAGTTAGGGTCAAAAACTTTATCTAAACTTTCGATTTTTTTGATTCCGAACTTGGCAAAAACTTTGGAAAGTTCGTTTTGCGTCATTTCCACACCTTCCAACAGAGAACGGCACTGTTCTTTTTGTTCATCATTTACGGAAGTGATCGCACGATGCAGATTATCGGCCACGGTCAACAAATCTTTGGCAAAGGCAGACAGGGCGAATTTGGCATTTTTCTCGATTTCCTGCTGACAGCGTTTTTTCACGTTTTCGGATTCGGCGCAAGCGCGTAAATAGGCATCTTTAAGCTTGGCATTTTCCTCAGCCAAAACGGCCAGTTCATCTTCAGGTTGTTCGGTATCTTCAGTATTTTCAGTATCTTCCTCAGCCTGATTTAGCTCGATTTCCGGCTCCTCGTCTCCAATCTCCGGCTTTCTGAATTTTTTATCTTTAGTCATAATTTTCCTCTGTAAAAAAACAACATATCGTATATCATAAAACTTAGTGGTTAATATTTCATAAGTCAAGAGCCGTTTTTTTTGTTGAAGGTTATAAAGAAAAGGTATATATTGATTCGCAATAACATAATTTGGGATGTGGAAAGGCAGAATATGTGTGCAGTTGTTATCGGTTCGGGACGGAAAGTTTTTGAATATTTACCGACGAATTTTAATAAGAAAAAATATATAATAAATTACGGTGTCCCGAAAAATGACATTCTTGCAGAAATTCAGAGTATGGCCAAAAAACAGTGTCTGAACAATACCGAGTGGCCGCAGATAGATAAAATCAACGCCTGGATGATAAGT
Organism: Pseudomonadota bacterium; assembly: GCA_918234285.1. Lineage (GTDB taxonomy): Bacteria > Pseudomonadota > Alphaproteobacteria > RF32 > CAG-239 > RUG410. The sequence continues at coordinate 35,757 of CAKJXZ020000028.1, forward strand.
GCCGAAACCGCAACGTTTATGAAATGCGGCGGGTTAGGGATGGTGGCTTCCGAACTGCCGGAAAATTTCAATACCGTGTTCGGTAAAGAAGGTCATTCCGTCAGCATTATTACTCCGATGTATTTGGGCGATACCGGCAAGAAAAAAGCCGAGTTGATTGACGGCGTGTATTACGGTGCCGAGGGCAGATCGGTGCCGGTTAAGTTGATTAAAAATATAAAAATGTTGTTTGCCGGCAAATATAAATTGCGCAGTTTTGATATTGAAATATATGAAGGTAAATTTAACGGCGTAACTTATTACTTTGTGCGCAACGACAGATTTTTCGGGATTAATCCGGCTCCGGAAAATCCTTCGGGACAAACCGGATGCTATGTATTGAACGCGGATAACGTCGACGAGGTTGAGCGTTTTGCCTTCTTTTCTAAGGTGGTATATACCATGTTGGAAACAGCTTTGTCTGCCAAAAACAAAGAATGGGTTTTGCCTAACATCTTAATAGCCAACGATTGGCACAGCGGCGCACTTTCCGGCTTAACCAAATATCTGACTCTGGCCAAAGTGTTTATCGGTAAAATGACACGCGAAAATGCCGATAAAATCAAAAACATCCCGATTATTCACATTGCTCACCACATGGGGTATCAGGGCTGGGACTATAACAATACCTCGCGCATACTTAATTCGCTGTATGAAGATTTGGCAACTTTGGTTTTGAAAAATGCCAAGGCAGTCAAAAACAGCAATGCACGCACGCAAAACACGTTGATTGTCAGTGATACCTATAATCAGGCTTCGGGCAATATGCATCTGGCCGACCGTATCATTACAGTTTCCAAAAATTATATGGAAGAAGTTTCCAACGAAAAAAGTTTCGGTTTCGATTTTCGCGATATTTTGAAGATTCGCAAAAACTATCGTACGTTTTTCGGGATTGTCAACGGTTATGAAAAACGCCTGATTTCGCCAAACAAACAAAAAATCAGCGAAATAAACGACTTTTTCAAAATTACGGACTTTAAGTTTTATGATGAAAAAAGTCTGAACGTTAAATTACACAATAAGCGTGAATGTATGAAGCTGCTTTCGCGTTTGGCTACCGATGCCGAATACAAAGATAAAACCATTCCGTTGGTTGACTTGTATAAGTTTGACGATATTGCTTCGCTAATCGGCGAAGTGGATAGAATCCCGATTATCTGTATGACCAGCCGTATGGTGGAGCAAAAGGGTTACGATATGGCTATTCACGCGATTTTGCATATTATCGACCGTTATAAAAATTCGCCGGATAATTTCCCGATTTTCATCTTAGGCGGCGCCGGCAATAAAGATTTGTACAGCGACTTGATGATGCTCAAAGATAATGCCAAGCAAATGTTCCGCGATTTTGCCAAACGTATTTTTGTGTTCCGCGGCTATAAAGACGAGTTCGCCTATTCGGTGCAACTGGCGGCCGATTTTTATATGATGCCGTCGTATTTTGAACCATGCGGATTGACACAGATGGAGGCGATGGCCAAAGGTACCTTGCCGATTGCCACTTCTACCGGCGGTTTGGTTGATACCATAAATGACGGGGTTGACGGTTTTCGTACGGAAGCATTTTTTGCCGGCAAAGAAAAAATTTACGGCAGTAATGCGGCGGCGCAACATCTGCAAAACAACTTAAATGCATATGAGGCGGTGTTGGATAAGGCGATTCGCTGTTATTATACGGCGCCGGAAATTATGCATAAAATGCAACAGCAAGCCATGCGTGACGATTTCAGCTGGTCCTGTGACGGCGGCTCCGTATACAAATATTATAATCTGTTTAAAACCGGTATGATTTAGAATTTAACCAGCGAATAAACATCGGCAAAAGGCAACAGCTTATCCCGCCCTTTGAGTGCGACCAATTCAATCGCAAAAGCAAAAGAAACGATGTCGGCACCGAGACGCTCGACCAATTTGGCCGCAGCTTCGGCCGTGCCGCCGATGGCAACCAAATCATCGACAATTATTACACGGTCTCCTTCTTTCAACGCGTCTTTATGAATTTCGAGTTTATCCGTGCCGTATTCCAAAGCATACTCCTCGGCGATTGTATCCGCCGGCAGCTTTCCCGGTTTGCGCACCGGTATAAATCCGCAGCCGAGTTGATACGCCAATACCGCGCCGAAGATAAATCCGCGAGCATCAATCCCAACCACATAATCGATTTTTTTATTACTGAAATGCACCGTCATCATGTCGATGATTTCCTTAAAAATCTGCGGATTTTTCATTGCGGTGGTAATATCTTTGAATTGCACTCCCGGTTTTGGATAATCCGGAATGTTGCGAATGGATTTTTCTATATCGGTCAAACTCATTTTTTACTTTCTCCGCTGCAGGTAAACACATATTGTTTATAGAACATTTGCAAAAAAATTCAAGCGGATATTTTTTAATATAATCACTTTATAAAACGCTTGCATTTTGTGTTACAATATGTTATCTTGACAAAAAAGGAGGAAACGGAGTGAATTCGGGATATAAAGCATTTATAGCAATAACTTTAGCTACTGTTGCCATAATCAAAACCAAGGCGCAGACGGATTCTTTTGAGAATTCTAAAGACAGTATTTGTCTGACTTCGGCACTTGTGAAGCATCCGGATATTGAGAATGCAGCACAAGATACGACGGTTACGATTGAGGCTGAGGATTTTGCAAAATTCCTGATGAATAAAGACAATGGAAAGGAAAATGAAGAAGAAGCCGAAACTCCGTGGAAAGATACTCCGAGGGGAAAAGAGATTATCACCACTTGGGAACGCATAAGCAAACAAGATGGTAATTACAGCGAAATTACCGAAGACGATATCACAAATTTGCAGGAAATCGACAATACCAGCCATTTTGCAATAGCATTGGCCGAAGGTCTCAAAAACTATATTATGGACGGCGAAGATATGCTGCGCTCAAATACAGATAGTTTAGGTCTGGAATTGGAGAGATCTGCTAAAATGGAAGCTAACGGACCGGGAAACAGGTGTTACAGATGGATTAAGCATATTTTGTCGGGTACAAATCCGATTGCTTGGCTTGACGGAGATTCTGCTTACGAGGCGGAGAAATACTTAGATGAAAGCCCGAATGTGGTAAAAACCAAAACGATATTTAAAAATATGGATAAACTTATCCCCGGCGGTATAGCCGTTTTTGGCAGAGGCCCCGGTGCAATTAACGGGCATATTTTGATTGGTGGCAAAGGCCCGTTGAAACAGATTGAGAGCTACATAACCGATTGGGGCAGAGAATATTTATATAATCCGGCGCGCGACATTTCCGATGTTAATCGCAATGCCAACACTTCCGGTACTCGTAACAGAGGACGCGGACACTATAATCCGGAGCCGAGGATTTACTATACGGCAAATTCCACACTTTCCGGTGTAACGATTCTGAAAATCGGCTATCAGTACGCCAAAGAAAAAATGTCAAGGCTGTTTGTTTCAACTCAAGACGTATTTGACGCCGTTATGCAAATAAATCAAAAATCTGCCGAATTGTGGGCTCATAAAGTTCTGAAAGAAAAAGAAAAAATTGACGGTTTTAACCAATTTAAAGGACAAACCGCGTATTACGAATATCCGGCTACCCGTCCTGCCAATCCGCGCGGTGTCAGATATACTAAAGCCAAAACTCCGACTACTTTGCCGCTGATTAATCGTGCTCGTGGCGGCAATCGCAGAATGTAAACAAAATAATCATATTCGCATCTTGTCAATCATAAAACAAAAACTATATCTTTGTTAGAGTAATTTAACAAGGGGAGTTGTTATGAAAAGAGCGTATGTAAATCCTGATTTGTGTATCGGTTGCGGACTTTGTGTCAGTACGGTGCCGGAAGTTTTTCGGATTAATGCCGACGGAATCTCCGAAGCTTATGCCGAAACGCCGGACGATATGCAAGAAGATGTGAAAGAGGCGGTTCATTCTTGCCCCGTCGGTGCCATTTCGATTATCGATGAAAATATGCCGGCTGATAATATATAATCCGTCGTATTACGCGGCTGTCCGGCGGTGGCGAATAATTTGCAATGTCGTCCAGACACTTAACACCACATCGGTAATCGCCGAAGGGTAAGCCTGAACATAGAAATCGTGCACGAACCACAGCGCCAAATTAGAAATCAGCGCATAACGCATTTGTTGCTCATTGCGGGTGGTGTGCATCAAAACCGTATAACTGGCCGAAGCAATAATCGGAAATAGCCCGATTATGCCGCGGTTGTTGGCCCACAGTCCGGCGACAATGCACATGAGTATCAAGACAAATGTCAGCTTTTCGGTCAGCTTGTTTTTATAGGCTAAAATGTTGCGAACAAGCGCTACACTGTTGGTGGTTAAGGCGGCGTAAGTATATAGAGCGATGTTGGATAAAATGCAAAAAATCACATCCAATATCTGCCACCAAATTAAATCGTTTTTATTTTTTTTGATGACCGATATGGCAATACAAACAGCAGATAACAAAGAGAAAATATTGCCGATGATAAGATAAGCAGGCATCAGACTTATTCCCAAAATTGTGTGGCAAAAGCAAATTTATCACGGCCGTTGATGTTTTCTATCGCATCATTTTGCAAAATCAACGGCAGTTCAACCGCAACAAAAGTGCTGCGCTTATCAGCATTGTCAACAAACGCGGTAACGTTGCCCGAAGCCGCGAAAATAAAGCGACGAGAAGCGGTTGCCCAAATTTTCAGCAATTCGGGGTCAGGGTTATCGTTGCCGGTTTCCAAACCCAGCGCCATCAATTTTTGGCCGCAAGGCGTGTCGTCTAAAGTGCAAAAACCGGAGTGGTCAGCTAAAAAACGCAAAGCTCTGCGCTTGTTTTCATCGGTCGGTTGATAGCTGATACTGTATAACACCACGCTGTTCGGCGGAGTAGAGACATCTTCGTTTTCGGCGATTTGTCGGGCCAAAGCCAACTTATCCATGCATTTTACCCTTTATGAGTACATAAGATATTTATTCATCGGCAGTTTTTGTAAGAACTTTCGATTTGCGCGTATAATGACGACGCTGCGGTTTAGCCTCGGCCTCGGTTTCGGAAGAATTTGTTTCGGTAACCGATTCGGCAGAATTACTGGCATCGATGACAGTAAAGGCACGAGTACGACGCGGTTTACGCACCGGCTCGGTTGATTGTGCCGGAGTCTCGTTTGCCGCAGGTGCCGGTTCGGCACTTTGCGTTTCTACCAAGCCGTTGTTTACCGATTCGCCGGAATTATTTTCGGTCGCAGACGTTTCCGCACCGTTGTTACCATTTTGATTATCGCGCGCTTGATATTTGCGCTCGTTGATTTCGGTTACGATTTTGCGATAATGTTCGGCATATTGGCGAAATACTTCCATACCGACATAATCGCCGTTGTTTTGGGCTTCTTTAGCCAATTCGTTATAGCGTTTAATTAAATCAAGTGCCGTACCGCTGCACTTGCCGGCCGGGCTGACACTGTCAAATTTATAATTCAAAGAATATACGGCATTGCCGCGAAACTTATTGTTGTTGATTTTTTTCATGTAAATCCATTCAATTTTTTGCTAATTTTTCTTTTTACCGGGCGACCAAAAATGCCCTAGGTCAATTATATACTTGCTTTTTTTGCTTTTGGCAACTGCTTTTTATAAAATATCGGCGAATTGTGAAAACTAAACTTTTTCCTTAATATGTGCTTATTTGCTTTTTTGCAAAACGACACAACGGTCGATGCCGCTCAAATCGGCGATGGTGCGGATATGTTTCAGCCCCTGTCGCGTAAATATATCGGCGATTTCGTCAGCTTGACCGATTCCGGCTTCAAGCAAGATATAGCCGCCGTCTTGCAATAAATTCGGCGCGATTGCGGCGATTCGCTTATAGCTGTCGAACCCGTCTTTACCACCGTCGAGTGCAGCTCTAGGGTCATAATTTTTTACTTCCGGTTCAAGCGTAAAAATGTCGGCTGTCGGAATGTACGGCGGGTTACTGACAATCATACCAAATTTCTCACCGATTCGCTCGCAAAAGTCAGCGGCAAACCAGTCGGCTTGAATAAATCGCAGACGCTTATTTATTCCTAAATTTTCGGCATTTTTACGGGCAATATTCAAACTTTTTTCCGATATATCAACCGCAATACCGTCTGCAGAAAGTCTCTCCGCCAGAATTGATTCGATAATACATCCGCTTCCGGTTCCCAAATCTAAAACGGTGCTTTTGTCGTCCGGTAACAATTTTAAGGCTTCTTCCACCAAAATTTCGGTATCTGCCCGCGGCGACAACACGTTTTCATCAACCGCAAAATCAAATTTATAAAACTCGCGGTGTCCCAAAATTTTATCAAGAGGCTTATGCCGCAATCTTTGTTTAAGTAAAGCATTAAGTTTTGCAAGTTGTGCGTCATTCAGTGTTGTGTCGGCAAACACCAGCGTCGGCGCTTTTTTGAGCACGGAGGCAATCAGCAAACGGGCTTCCAGACGCGGACCTGAAATGCCGGCGGCGGCTAATTCGGCAACAATCTGTTCGAAGATGGTGCTCATTCCGCTGCAGCCATAGTTTGTTTAACTTCATCCGAAAGTTTTTCAAAGGCGCGTTTTTCGATTTGGCGCACTCTCTCGCGGCTGATTTGGAATTTTTCGCCGATTTCATCCAAAGTTTCCGGGGTTTCGGTCAGCATGCGGTTCTTGACGATATATTGCTCGCGGTCGTTGAGTTTGGAAATTGCCTGCAACAAAATACGGCGCTTTAATTCAGCCTCTTCCCGACGCGCGTAACTACCCTCAATATTTTGCGTTTTATCGGCCAACAAGTCGATGGCTTCAACTGCGTCATCATCGTGCCCGACCGCAACATTGAGTGAACTGTCTCCGCCGATACGGCGATTCATTTCCACCACGTCTCTTTCATCAACCACCAACTCGTTGGCAATTTGTTTGACCTCGCTCGGAGCTAATTCTTTATTATCGTAAAGACCAAGACGTGCTTTGATTCTGCTTAGATTATAAAAAAGTTTTTTCTGCGCCGCCACCGTGCCGATTTTAACAAGCGACCACGAACGCAAAACAAAATCGTTGAGCGCGGCCTTAATCCACAACATGGCATAAGTGGAGAGGCGAACATTTTTGTTGATGTCGAATTTTTTAACCGCCTGCATCAAACCGATGTTGGCTTCGGAAATCAAATCCGCCGTCGGTAAACCGTAGCGGCGATAAGTGAGCGCGATTTTAACCGCCAGCCGCAAATGCGACGTAATAAGTTTTTGCGCCGCCTGCAAATCGCCTTTTTCCTTGAACTGGCGCACCAAATCAATTTCTTCTTCCGGGCTCAGTACCGGAAACTGTTTGATTTGTTGCAAATAGCGATGTAAGCCGTCATCATCGATAACGACCGGCAAATTGGATTTATTTTCGTATACAACAAGATCCGTGCGGTTGCTCATCAAAACCTACCGATTAAAAATAAAAGTTGCATCATCCATTTTTTCCGGCAACAATATTATGTTGGTAACAACAACCTTGTAGCGGTCAAGATACGGATAAATAATGATATAAATATCCTTAAACTTTTTGGATTTATTATTATAACTGGCGCAAATACGATGGATTTCCCGATTTTCGTTGATTCGGAGATTAGCCAAAGCGGCCGATGCTTCAAAATTTCCGCGTAGGGCATCCTTGGTTACCTCTTCAAACTGATGCAGGTTGTTGACGAGCAAAATACGCGAACGCTTTTCGTGTACGGAATTTGTCGGCTTAATCTGCTCGGAAGTAAAGATAAAATCTTTTACCTGCTTAAACAAATCTTTGTCATCGCACAACAAATCCGGCCGCGGTGTTTCGTTGGCAATATAGTTCAAATCGGAATTTTCTTCCTGCATTTTTTCGGATTCGGACAAGTGCGTTTCAAGCGGTTTAACGGACGTATCGTCAGTCAATTCATCCGCTTGCGGCTCGCTGTTTTCCGCCGGCACATTTTCTATAACTTCTGGTTTTAGAGCGTTTTCGGCATCTTCAGTCGTTTCTTGCGCAGTTGCCGCAAAAATTAAAGAGCCGAAACAGAAAATAAATGCCGTCAGAAATTTTTTCATCGTTTATCCTTAAAATGCCACCGACTTCGGAGTACGCGGGAATGGGATGGTGTCGCGAATGTTGGTAATACCGGTAACCAGCATCATCATGCGCTCAAAGCCCAAACCGAAACCGGCGTGCGGCACCGTGCCGTATTTACGCGAGTCGAGATACCATTCGTAATTTTTGATGTCCATACCCAAATCCTTGATTTTTTTAACCAAAACATCATAGCGGTCTTCACGTTGCGAACCGCCGATAAGCTCGCCGATTCTCGGTACCAAAACGTCCATTGCCGCCACGGTTTTACCGTCTTCGTTGAGGCGCATATAAAACGCTTTGATTTCTTGCGGATAATCGCGCACAATTACCGGACGCTTAAAGTGTTCTTCCGCCAGAAAACGCTCGTGTTCCGTTTGCAAATCAATCCCGTATTCCGGCGTATATTCAAATTTTTTGCCGGATTTTTTCATAATTTCGATAGCTTCGGTATATGTAATGCGGGCAAAGCCGTTTTCCACGATATTGCTCAAAGTTTGTTTCAGCGTCGGATCGATGAATTTTTCAAACAAATCCAAATCATCGGCGCAGTTTTCCATAATATCCTTAACCAGATAGCGCACCATATCCTCGGCCAAATCCATATCGTCATTAAGATCGGCAAACGCCATTTCCGGCTCAATCATCCAAAATTCGGCAGCGTGGCGCGGCGTGTTGGAATTTTCGGCACGGAAAGTCGGTCCGAAAGTATAAATATCGCCCAAAGCGCAGGCATACATTTCGCCGTTGAGCTGGCCGGAAACGGTCAAACTCGATTTTTTGCCGAAGAAATCTTTGCCGTAATCAACTTCGCCGTTCGGCAACAGCGGCGGATTCTTCAAATCAAGCGTCGTAACCTGAAACATTTCGCCGGCACCCTCGCAGTCGGAAGCCGTAATCAGCGGAGTGTGAACATACACAAAGCCGCGGTTTTGGAAAAACTGGTGAATGGCATACGAAAGCCGCGAGCGTACACGAAAAGCCGCACCATATTTATTGGTACGCGGACGTAAGTGGGCAATCGAACGCAAAAATTCGTCGCTCATACCCTTTTTTTGCAACGGATAATCGTCCGGTGCAATACCGTAAATTTCGATATTTTCGGCCTTAATTTCGTATTTTTGTTTGCCGCCGGCGGATTCGATAAGCGCGCCCTTAACCGCAATCGACGAGCCGGTGGTCAGCTTTTTAATCTCATCATAATTATTGAGGGTATTATTGGCGATAACCTGAATATTTTTCAAACACGAACCGTCGTTCACTTCAATAAACGAAAAATCCTTGGAGTCGCGTTTTGTTTTAACCCAACCTTTTACCAACACTTCGGCAATAGTCTGCTCGGAAGCCAATAATTTTTTAATTTTAGTTCTTTTTAACATTTTTCCCTCTGATAAGTTTTAAAAATCAAAATTTTATGCACTATATAACATTGATATTTAATTGTCTAGTCTTGACAACAAAAAAAGTTATGGATAATTATGTATATAGTTAATATTTAGGAGATACGCAATGAAAAAAGCAATATTATTCGCCGTTCCGGTTATTTTGGCTGTTGCCGCCTGCACCCCGCGCATCGGCAGTAACGATTATGATTATGACTCGGTTCGCCAGGCCAGCAACGGTTTTCCGTGCACGGTTATGTCGGTACGCCAGGTAAATGTCAGCAGTAGTGATAACTCTACCGGCGGTGTACTCGGCGGTGTTGCCGGCGGTGTGGCCGGTTCAACCATCGGTCACGGCAGCAGCGCTCATACATTAGGTGCTATCGGCGGTGCTTTGGCCGGTATGGCGGTAGGTGCTTTGGCCCAAGATCAGATTATGAGCCAGGGCGGCTACGAATATGTGGTTCGTACCGACAGCGGTCAGATTTACAGCGTAACCCAAGGTACGGATACGTTGTTGTCGGCCGGTCAGAGATGTATGCTGATTAACGGCGCAACTTCAAGAATTATTCCGTATTACTGATAATTTCGGAATAATATTTCGGGAAAGAAAAACCGCTGAGTTATGGTGCTCGGCGGTTTTTGGTTTGACGCATGGTGCATAAAAATACGCACAGGTGCAAAAAAAGCTTGCGAAAATAAAAATATCGGTTTATACAGGTGTAGATTTGAATGGATAGATGGCCGAGTGGTCGAAGGCGCACGATTGGAAATCGTGTGTACCTCCAAAGGGTACCGTGAGTTCGAATCTCACTCTATCCGCCATTAAAAATAAAAGGGTACCAAAGACGGTACCCTTTTTATTTTTAACCGTACAGAGTCGAATTCGAACTCACGGGGTAGAGGTTCGACGACGAATGAGAGGCGGACGGGAGTACGCCGGTGAGCGACAGCGAACGAATGAGGAGAACGAAGCGTAGCGAAGTAATCTCACTCTATCCGCCGTTCTGATTTGCGCTCCGCAAAGATAAGATCCCTGGATGCGGTGATGCGCCGCACACCGCAAGGGATGACTATAAATACTGAGGACGCAAAGCGATGTATTGAGATTACCACGTCGCTATGTTCCTTGTAATGACGAGTCCTGTTTTCGGAGATGTTTCTATTTTACAGTTCGCCCTTCAGCAGTCGGATGGCTTGGTCGATATCTTCTTCTTTGTCGACGCGTTTTTCGCCGTAACAACCTTCGCTTGTTTTACCACTCAGGCAAACATCCGGCTCAATGCCTTTTTTATGAATTACCTTGCCGCTCGGGGTGAAAAATTGCTCGGTCGTCAACACCAAACGCCCGCCGTTACTCATTTGCGTAACGCTTTGAATCGTACCTTTGCCGAAACTGTGAGTACCGATAAGTTTGGCGCGTGATTGTTCCTGCAATCCGCCGGACAGAACCTCTGCCGCCGAGGCCGTGTCGCCGTCAATCATAATCACCAACGGACCGGTATACAGCGGATTCTCTTTGGAAGTGTAATAGTGAATATTTTCGTTATTGCGGCCGGCGGTGTAGGTAATTATTTCGTTATCGCAAAACAAATTGGCAACCTTCAGCGCCTCGTTGAACATACCGCCGCTGTTGCCGCGCAAATCGAGCACCACTCCTTTAACGTCGCGATTATTTTCTAACGCCTGCTGTACCAATTTGCCGGTTTGCTTGTTGAAAGTGCGGACTTTTAAGTATAAAACATCGTCGATTAAACGGTCTTTGAAAAGCGTGTAAACCTCGTTTTTGTGCGCATCTTCGTCATAATCGTATTCCGAATAATAATGCGAATATTCATCAAGTCTTTCCGTCATTTTTTTCATTACGCGGTCCGGCAATTCAAAGTCTTTGACGTCGGCAATCTCAGAAATTTCGGTGGTGGCATTGAGCAACTTAGAAAGCGTTTCAATCCACGCATAAACGTCGTCGCCGTTTTTCGGAAAAGGCACGGCGCGATTGATGACGCGGTTGTAATAAATATAAAAACGGTCGCGCCCTTTGGAAAAAGTGAATTTGTTATCCAAATCGGTCACGGCTTGCAGACCGGCCAAAATCAGTTCGGCATTATCAACCGGCTCATAATATTGGCGATTGACGGTAGTCAGCATTTCGTTGACCAGATGGGTGTCGATATTGTTTTTGGCGGCGGCGGAAAACGGTAACAATAAAAGCAGAGCGGTCAGCAGTCGATACATTTTTAATCCTCAAATTCAGCGGTTAAAACAGTGTGGTCGGAGGCTTTTTCTTTGGCGCGGAAATCGCGGTCAACGGTGCACGAAAGCAGACTGTCGGTAAGTGCCGGCGAACTCAAAATATAGTCAATGCGCAACCCCAAATCATTTTGTAGCGAACCGGCATTATAGTCCCAGAAAGTGTAGCCGTTCGGCTCCGGATACAGTGTGCGATAAGTGTCGCACCAGCCGGAACGTAGCAGCAGTTTCAGGCGGTTACGCACTTCAGGCCGATATAGCGCGTCGCCGGCAAACAGCTCGGGATTATACACGTCGTGCGGCGTCAAAATTACATTAAAATCGCCGCCGAGAATAACGTTTTTATACATTTGTAACAGCTTATCCGCATGACTTTGCAACGCATCCATCCAACGCAGTTTATACGCAAATTTTGAATTGTCGGCCGGGTTGTTATACGGCGGATTGCCGTTGGGCAAATAGAGCGAAGCGATAACATATTTTTGGTTATTGATAACAGTTTCGCACTCCAGATAGCGGGCGTTTTCTTCGGCATAATTCGGCAGATTTTCCGTACGAACGGTCAGAGGATGACGGCTTAAAATCGCGACGCCGTTATAGCTTTTCTGCCCCAAAATTTTAGCCTCGTAACCTTGCATTTGCAAATCAAAAAACGGAAAATTGTTAAACTCGGTTTTGATTTCTTGTAACAATAAAACATCGGGCTGATTTCGGCCGAGCCAATCGCACAAATTGGCGATTCTGGCATTAACGGAATTGACGTTGAGCGTGGCAATTTTCATAAATTTTCCCCTCCGACAAAATATTACTATCGTTTTGCGCGCAATGTAAAGAAATTTTTTATTCTGTTAAGTGATTTTAAACCATAAATCGGTATAACAAATTAAGAATAAAAAAAAGGGGTTTACCATGTATCAGGATTTTTACAATAAGAACGACGATTACGTTAATCAATTCAAACAAAAAGTGGCGGAACAGAAAATCGCCACTATTGAAGAACGCCGACACGAACTGGCACGTTCGCGCAACAATTTTTTGGGCACTCTGGCCGGAATTATTTTGGCCGGTGTGGTGGCCTGGTTTGTTTTGGCACCGCAATATAAGCAGGCGCATAAAGATGTACCGACCATTCATCGTCCGGAAACGGCGGTGAAGATTAAGCCGGAAAATCCGGGCGGAATGGATATTCCGAACCAGGATAAAGATATCTACAATTTGGTGGAAAAGAAGAATGTAGATAACACGGTGGTTGAAAATCTGTTGCCGACGCCTGAACAGCCGAAGTTGCCGGATATCGTACCGGAAGTAACCGACGTTAATGCCACCAATATTGATGAAATAGTCGATGTAGTGGCCGAAGAAAATTCGGATACGGTTGCCGCTGAAGATAAAACCGTTCCGAGCAAGCCGCATGACTTACTTGAGGATGGCAATACCTTAATTAAAGATGTGGTGCAAAAAACCGGAGAAATCGCTAAAAATACGGTAGATTCCGCCGAACAGACCGTAGCCACAATCAGCGAGAAAGTTGAATCGGCCGTTACCGAAACCAAAGACAATGCCAAAGAAACCACTAAGGAAACGGTAAAAGAAGCCGCTAAAGAACCGGTTAAAGAGGCCGAAAAATCCGCAGAAAAGGTAGCCGAAAAGGTTGCGGAAAAACCGGCGATTGTCGCCAACGGCAAATGGCAGGTTCAATTGGTTGCTTCCAGCAATAAGGCGGCGGTTGAAAAGGTTTGGACCGATTCTTCATCTAAGTATGCCGAAGTTCTGAAGGGCTTGCCGCACGAAATTCAAAATGTAGATTTGGGCGCCAAAGGCACCATGTACAGACTTCGCGCCGGTAGCTTTGCCGCTAAAGAAGATGCACAGAAAGTATGTAATGCACTTAAAGCTAAAGGCATGAACGATTGTATCGTTAAAGAGCGCTAAAATATGAAAAAGATTTTACCTGCTTTTTTATCTTGTCAGGGCACACGCCTGAGTGATGATGAAAAACGTTTGTTTGAACGTTATAATCCGCTTGGCGTATGCCTTTTTGCTAAGTTTTGCGCTAATATTGAAAATGCCACGCAGGTAAAGTCGTTGGTTGAAGATGTACAAAATGCGACGGGGCGAGATGATGTTTTGATTGCCGTTGATCAAGAAGGTGGCCGGGTGCGTCGTTTAACCGAGCCGGAATTTACATCGGTGGCTTCGCAACAGGATATCAAAACGCCGCAAGTTGCCAAGCAGCATGCTTATTTAATCAGTCACGATTTGAAAAATTGCGGCATCAACGTCAATTTTGCTCCGGTGTTGGATACTTTGTATGAGAATACGTCGAATGCGCTTAAAGGTCGCTGTTTTGAAAACAATATCGCCGAACTTGCCAAAGCCATGGTTGATGAATATATTGCTCAGGGCATATGCCCGTGTATCAAGCATTTGCCGGGGCATGGGCGCGGTGCGGCTGATCCGCATTTGGAGCTACCGGTAATCAACGAGGGGTTGGCGGAGCTGGAAACGGATTTTGCTCCGTTTATTGCCCTCAATGACACGCCAATGGGAATGGTGGCACATATTGTGTTAAAGGCAGTGGATAAGGAATATGCCGCCAGCGTTTCGCCCAAGGTTATTAAGGAAATTATTCGCGGTAAAATCGGCTTTGACGGATTATTGGTTTCTGACGCTGTGATGATGCAGGCTCTGCACGGCACCATAGCCGAACGTTCTTGTGCCGTGATGGCGGCCGGATGCGATGTGGTTTGTTTGGGTAATGCCGATTTTGCGGCCAATGTCGAAGTTTGCGAAAGCGGTATCGAAATGAGTGCAAAGGCAATGCAACGATTGGAAAAAATCAGAGAGATAGTCAGAAAAAACGGAGATTTTGCGCAATATGAACATGTTAAAAATAAATATTGTACTGCGCTAAAAAATATTATATCATACAACTACAATTATGACGCGACGGAGGTTTTAAACCGTCTGCGTAAGGTGTAAAGGAGAAAAATTATGGGCGGATTTTTTGGTTGGTTTGTGGTTATTGTCGGAGTATTGGCAATCTTTAATGCCGAGAAATTACCTGAATTGCGAGCACTGTTGGAAGAAAAATTTAAGAACAGCGTAGACGTGGCAAAAGAGGGTTCAAAACTCGCAAAAGACCGGATTAAGCAAGTAAAAACCGAAATGGAAAACAAAAAAAATACCGAAGAAAAGAAGGAAGCCGAAGATAATACACCGGAAGAAATCGAGGAATCCTTAAAGTTTATGGGTAGCTTTATTAATAAAAATCAAAAAGTCAAAGAAGCACCGGCCGCTGCGCAACCGGCAGTAAAACCGGCGGTCGCACAAAAGGTTGCGGCAAAAGTCGAAACCAAGGCTCCGGCAACTGTTAAAGAAGACAAGCCGGTCGATTTAGAAAATCGCTATTAATAAAAAAAACAATAAAAAATATCGGGCGAGGCCGTAAAGGCTTCGCTTTTTTGTTGTCGTCAAACAAAATTAAGGGGATAGATGCAATTCATCATTTGTTTATCCCGAATAAAAATTGTATAAGACTTCTATGTTGAACGAAAACGGAGTATAAAATATGAAAATAGGTATTATCGGAACCGGATATGTCGGACTGCCGACCGGTGTCGGCTTGGCGGAGTTGGGTAACGAAGTTGTTTGTGTTGATAAAATTAAAGAAAAAATCGATGATTTAAAGGCCGGAAAACTTACCATTTACGAAGACGGTTTAGAAGAGCTTTTCAAAAAAAACATCGCGGAAGGGCGCTTGAGTTTCACCACTTCCATGCGTAAAGCAGTCGAGGGTGCCGATGTAGTTTTGATTGCCGTCGGTACGCCGCCGCACCCGATTACGCACGAAGCCGACATGAAATATATTTATGCCGCCGCCACCGAGCTTTCCGAACATCTGACCGATTATACCGTTATTGCCACCAAATCGACGGTTCCGGTCGGCACGGGCGACAACATAGAGCAAATTATTCGTTCCAAAAACCCGACGGCGCGGTTTGATGTGATATCGTTGCCGGAATTTTTGCGCGAAGGTTTTGCCATTCATGACTTCTTTAATCCGGACCGCATTGTTGTCGGTTCCAATTCGGAAAAAGCAACCGCGCTGATAAAGGAATTATATGCGCCGTTTGCGGACAAGACCAATATGCTGTTCGTATCGCGTCGCTCCAGCGAAACCATTAAGTATGCCTCTAACGCTTTTTTGGCGATGAAAATTCACTACATCAACGAAATCGCCAATTTCTGCGAAAAATCCGGTGCCGATATTGCCGAGGTTGCTAAAGGTATGGGATTGGACAATCGTATCGGCAACCGCTTTTTGAATGCCGGTCTGGGCTTTGGCGGCAGTTGTTTTCCGAAGGACACTATGGCAATGGCCTTTATGGGACGTGCCGTCGGTACGCCGATTGAATTGATTGAAACCACCATTGCCGGTAATAAAAAGCGCAAGGAAGATATGGCCGAGCGTGTTCTGGCGGCCGTCAAACAAATTCCGCATGCCAAGATAGCGATTTGGGGATTGGCGTTCAAAGACGGCACTGACGATTGTCGGCAAAGTCCGGCCATGGACGTGATTGCTGCGCTGTTGCAGTATAAGACCGACATAACCGCGTATGACCCGAAAGCGATGGGCACGGCATGTCAGCTTTTGGGTGATAAAATTGCCTATGCCGACGATATGTACGCGGCGGTAAAAGATGCCGATGTCTTGGTTATTCTAACCGAATGGAAGCAGTTTGCGGCGGCAGATTTAGATGGTTTGGCGCAAC
Source organism: Pseudomonadota bacterium (assembly GCA_918234285.1). Classification (GTDB taxonomy): domain Bacteria; phylum Pseudomonadota; class Alphaproteobacteria; order RF32; family CAG-239; genus RUG410. The sequence continues at coordinate 52,287 of CAKJXZ020000028.1, forward strand.
TGATGCGCAACAAAAAAATTTTGGACTTTCGCAATATGCTGAAGCCGGAGGAGGCAATTAAGCGCGGCTTTGAATATCAATGCATCGGTCGCAAGTTTGATTAATGTTGTCAGCCGTCGGTTATGCCGGCGGTTTTTTGTAAGTTTTAAGCGTTTTTCACTTGACATGAGCGACTATTTAACTTAATAACTTTTAGAAGCTAATTAAAATAAATACACCTAAAAGTATAATATATTATATGCAAGGGCAGGGCTATGACTAAGAAAATGCGGACAAGATGTCGGTTGCAACCGGTGGGGATTGCGCAAAGTGCGGACTTTGGCGGAGATTACGTGCCGAGAATACAAACGCATGAGGTACGTTGGTAGCGCTTCGGGGGAACTTATTGGAAACTCTCGCCGTAATAAAAGCGTGTTGCTTTCGATTCGTGCAAAACAAGCGCGGATTGCTTTTTAATAGCATTCCCAATGTCAACACCGTGATTAAGTAAAAGAAACAAACTGTAACTTTTTGTGTGTTGCATAAGCTGGGTATTTCTTTTAAGCTGTGGTTATAATAACATTATGAAAGGATACGACCATGGCTAAAATTCATCCTACCGCGATTATCGAAGACGGCGCACAAATCGCCCCGACCGCGGAAATCGGCCCGCTTTGTTGGGTAAGTTCGCAGGCAAAAATCGGCGAAAACGTTAAACTTTTGGGGCAGGTAACCGTTTACGGCAACACCACCATCGGCGAGGGAACAATCGTGTTTCCGGGCGCGCGCTTGGGTTGCGGACCGCAGGACCACGGAAACGAATTTCAGCCGGAAGCTCGCTTGATTATCGGCAAAAACAATATTATTCGCGAAAACGTTACCATGCATTCCGGCACTCCGAAGGAGCATTTTACCACGGTTGTCGGTGATAACGGAATGTTTATGATTAACTCGCATATTGCTCACGATTGTGTGGTCGGCAACAATGTAATTATGACCAACAATGCGGTTATCGGCGGCCATGTGCATTTGGGCGACGGCGTGATTTTGGGCGGCAACTGCGCCGTGCACCAGTTTGTGCACATCGGGCGCAAGGCCATGGTCGGCGGGGTTTCCGGTGTAGCGCGTGATGTCATTCCGTTCGGTATCGCCAACGGTATGCCGGCGGCTTTGCGCGGCCTCAACGTAATCGGCATGAGCCGCAGCGGTATTGATGAGGCCACGATCAAGGCTTGCACCCGCGCCTTTATGTATATTTTCAAGGGCAAGGACGGCACTTTTACCGAGCGTGTGGAAGCAGCGTTTGAAAAGTATAAAGATAACCCGATGGTCATGGAGCAGCTTGAATTTATTAAAGAATCTCTGGCCGGAAAACGTAATATTACCATTGCCGACTAATAACGGATCAATAAAAGGAGAGGGGGCAAAATGCCCCCTTTTTTTGCGTAAACATGAAATGCTTAATAATGTTTGCACTTGAGTTCTTTCTTTAATTCTTTGGTTTGAATGTCTTTGAATGTGTCGTGCCAGACCTGTTGCTCAGTTTTAAGATATTCTTTATCACCGCGGCGCTCGGCCAAATCTTTGGTTTTATAAAAAGAATCGTAAGAAAAGGAGTGAGTTGTTATTTTTTTGTTGCGCTTGCCCATATAGCCGACGGAAACGTTCAGACGCGTGTATCCGTCATGATTATCCTGATACAACCCGGCACGCAAAAACGGCCCTACTTGCCGCCCTTTGGCGTTTTTTACGGCAATACTTACATTGGCGGAAGTGCCGTCGGCAGGGCTGATAACCAGCTGATAATCGGTGTTTTGCACACTTTTCAAAAAGCGTTTGAGATTGTTGGCAAAATCATTGAGCGCTATATTCAAATACTTCATCAACTGTTTTAATTCTTCGTCTTTGTTAAAGCAATCGTTGATGATTTTCTGTTCGGCTTTGGGTTGAATAAATTGCGAGTTCAGATGGTATTTGGCTTTGGTGTTATATTTTTTGAAATTATCGCGAATATTCTGAAAACAATACGCCAGCTTAACCTCCAGCGGATCCGGAGCCGGCACGGTCGGTTGCAACACAATATGTACTGCACCGTCGGCGGCTATATGCGTCTGCGGTGATGACGCGGACACACGTTTTTTGGCGGCGGTAATTTTATCTGCCACCATGGTAGCCGTTTCTAAATCAGGTTGTACCATTGCCTTACTCCCATCAATGTTATTGTAGCTTATTTTGCCGAGTTTGGCAAGTATTTTAAACACAGAAAAAGCACCTGCATTTAAGCACGTGCTTTTTCTGCTTCGTAGAAACGGTCGATGTTGTTGTCTGCCCTATATTTGCGGATAGCTCGTTCGTAGATGTCGGCATAATGGGGAGCCCTGTCTTCATCCTTGTCCCGTTCATCAAGTCTTCTCAGTACCAGAGGTAAATCCGAATAGTATATGCGGCAACAGGTACAGACGGTCTCGATAAGCTGTCGATACGTACCGGCACCGGCGGCCAGAGCCTTGCGACAAATTTTCATCGCCTGTTCTTCGGTGTAGGAGTAGCGAGTAAATTCCGCAACCAGAGCCTTTTCGGCAATCTCTGACTGTAGATTTTCAATCAGCATATTCACAGCAGGCTTGCTGAGAATGTAATGCTTGCGATACTCAGCCATCCACATCAGCCATTCGTTGGGGTTCTCATCTGAGAGCAGACGTCTTACCAATTCGATTTCCTCTTCCGGAGAGAACGCATAAGCATAGGTGTCGGTTGAGCCGCTGAGGGTCTGACCGAATACGGCGGCGGAAAGTTCAACCACACGACCGCTTCTGATAATATTGATAATTTCCATATGTAATTTGATAATAATTCCAAAACTCCCCGCATCATAACGCAATATACGGTTTTTGTCAATATGGAAAAATGAAAACGCGGTGTTTTTTTACAGACGACGATTAATAATTTCGCAAATTCGGATAATTTCTTCTTCGCTCATATGGTGGGTAAGGTCGGCATACGTTTCGATTTTCAGCGGAATATTATGCATTTTCAGCCATTTTTCGCTCTCTTCCAGGGTTTTGTATTGCACCTTCATATCGTCCCGACCGTGAAACATATAAAGCGACGGCCGCGAGTGAATCTTATATGCTAATAAATCGGTGCCGGCCACCAAACCGGACAAGGCAAAGGCGGCTCCCAGTTCGGAACTTCGCGTCAGTGCAGTATAAATTGTCAGCATCGCACCTTGCGAAAATCCGCATAAAAAGGTGTGCGCATTGTCAATATGGTATTGCTGTTGCATAGTGTCGATAAAATTATTTATCATTTTGGCGCAAGCGTCGATTTCGGTGGCGGCGGCATTATAAATCGCAAAAATTTCCGCGGTGCTCGTTTCCGGTTGCCTGCGTCGATTCGCCGCATCATATTTCAGCATGCCGTACCATTGGAAGCGTTGCGGGTCCTTATCACTGATTTCCGGCGCGTGCGGTACAACCAGTACGGTGTCGTGCAAATATTGTTTGAACCAGTCGAGAGCGTATTGATGGTCGGCCACGGTTCCGTTGTAGCCGTGCAGAAAAATCAGCATTTTTTTCGGGCTTTCGCCGATTATATGAGCATCAAAATCAAGCATTCTTACCTCATCGCCGCGTATTATACACGTTGAGAGTTAAAAAAAAGTTCATAAAAAAACTCCCGAGCGATTAAACTCGGGAGGGGAATAGTTAGTTTAACTGTTCAGTTAGAGCCTTCACAGGCTATCGTCCAGGTCTTCCTCGCGTTTGCGAGGCAGGCGGCCGTTTTCGAGGGGCCGTTTTTCTGAAGCTGCCCGGCGCGAAGGATTCTTGCCGAGCAAATCATCTGCTTTTTGATTCATACTTTTCTTTTTTTAGTGGCCGCGGACATCGTCATTAAAGACCGATGCCCGCGCCTGATGTTAGAGTTTCCAGTTTACCTTCAAAACGGCGATTGCGTCGTCACACTTCAATGCCTTGACTTGCTTATCCAGAGTCTTGGAGTTAGTGTCATAACGCTGACCGTTTGATACGCCATCGGCATCGAACATCTGCCAGCCCTTAGCATCCTTTACCAGAACGGCCATGTGCGGGTCGTTCTTGACGATAAGGACACGTTCGAACTTGCGCGGAGCCAGACCGCGGAGATCAATGGTGGCAGCGCCCCACTTTCCTTCCTGGCACATAAACACGATGTCATCGATCAGTTTGATATCCTCAAACGGACCAAACGTCGATGACGTGCCGATCTTCCAGAGCATTTTCTTGCCATCCGCCTTGATGTATGCATACTCAGTATTGCCTACAACGGGTTCGACTGCCTCGATGTTGATACCGCTGGCAATAACCGAACTGTTCACGACGATTGAAGTCAGGTCACCGGTCTTGGCAAACACGGCCTTGTTGACGGTGTCTTCGACAATCTCATCGAACTCGGGCGCCAACACGACACTTCCTCCTTCGCTCTTCAATCCATACTTGCCATTGGCTTCAGTCAACTCATAGTCGCCGACTTTCTTCACCTCTTTGTTCGAGCACGATGTAAAACTGACTGCTGCCACAGCTATCGCTGCTGCAACAAAAAATAATACTTTCTTCATTTGCTTTGATTTTTGAAAATAAAACAATATTTGAAAACTAACACTAATATTCACAATAGTTGTAAAACATACTCAATCTAACGTATTTTGTAAATTTTGTCAAGCTAAAAATAAAAATTTGTGTAAAAATTTTGCTTTGCGGCAAAAAAAACTTGATTTATCCAAAATATTATAATAGTTATATGTTGTTTTGAATGCGGCCATGGCGGAATTGGTAGACGCGTAACGTTGAGGTCGTTATGAGCTAAGCTCGTGGAAGTTCAAGTCTTCTTGGCCGCACCAATTCAAAACTGACTTTGAAAATTTGTGCATCAAAGGAGAGCTTAATAATGCTGCGTATTTATAAAACGGAAGACGGCGGAAAACTTGTTAAGCTCAAAAGATTCGGTAAAGTTACCCAAGCCTGGTTCAGTTTGACCAATCCTACCGCCAGCGAAATCAGTAAAGTTTCGTCGCTGCTCGCGGTCGATTCGGATATTTTGCGCAACTCTTTGGATGCCGATGAACGTTCGCGAGTTGAATTAGACGAAGGGGTATTCTCCACCATCGTGAACTTGCCGTTGTTGGATGAAGACGGTAACTTTGATACGTTGCCGTGCGGCTTGGTGTTCAGCGGCGAAAACTTTTTGACGATTTGTTCCAAAGATAATCGTATTTTAAGCTCCTTTAACAAAAACACAGCCAAGAGTTTTGATACGCGTGAGCGCACCAAGTTTATGCTTTCGATTCTTTATAAAATCACGCAGTTTTATTTGCGCTACTTGGCGATAATTAATCGCAAAACCGAGCATATTGAAGATTCGCTCAAACAAACCACGCACAACGAGGAACTTTTCCAGCTGATGGAAATTCAGAAATCTCTGGTGTACTTCACTACCGCTTTGCGCGATAACCAACTGGTTTTGGAAAAGATTCTGCGTATGACCAAATCGCCGGCCAGCTCAAAATATTTAGCCTTTACCGAAGATGACACCGATTTGTTGGAAGACGTTATCGTGGAAAATAAACAGGCTATCGAAATGGTGGATATGCACCGCTCGATTTTGGAAGGCATGATGGATGGTTTTGCCTCGATTATCAACAATAACTTAAACCAGATTATGAAGTTTTTGGCCGCCATTACGATTGTGCTTTCGATTCCGACTATGCTCGGCACTTTTTGGGGAATGAACGTCGGCGTGCCGTTTTTGAATGAAACCGTCGGTTTTGGTGTGGTGATAGCGCTGTCGTTGCTGGCAACTTTGGTGGTGATTTTATATTTCCGCAAAAAGGGAATGTTTTAGAAAAATACTTGACAAAATCCACAATAAGCCATATACTGACCTTACTTATTTAAGTATTAGGGATGATTTTATGTTTATTTTTGGGTCGTTTTTGAAATTTCTTTCAAATTCCGGTTTATGAATGAATGTGAAAGATTCTTTATTGCTGAAGATGAGCGTTGTTTCGGATGAGCGTAAAGCTCTGTTTCCGCGGAACGACAAACCTTTTATTCATATCCCGATTGGAAACTAGGGTGCCAAAATTTTTACAACTATGGCAAAGAATTTCAAAAACAATGGAGTTATGGGCACTGTAAAGGAACTCGGTGCCAGAGTGTGGGCAATTGGCAAGTTGATGGTCGGTGTGCTTCTCGGTATAGGAGCCGCTATTCTGTGGACGGCAGTTTGCCTGGTAGGGTTTATTATCAGCCCGCTGTGGTTTCCCGTGTGCTGCATTAAGGCGCCGGAAAGTACGGCATTGAGCTTGAATTGCTCTCTCTCCAAGCATAAGGGAGAGGGGTTGTTCAACTACTTCTACCTTGTACTTACGGTGCTGTTCCGCATCTGCGGTTGGCTCTATGCTCCGCTGATTAAGGTACTGCCGATGAAGTACCGTGCGGAGTTTATCCGCAACGGCAAAAAGAGGGTGTGTGAATATCCGACCAAAGTTCAGGTAGCCTACTATAAGTCGCACTGCGACGAAAGTAAGCAATCGCTTCTTGGAAGCGGCGTATTCACTCCGGAGGCACGGGCAACCATTTGGCAGGACAAAAGTGAGTGGGAGAATTGGATTTTATCAGGTCTGACCCTTACCAAAAGTCAAGTCATTGACATGATTAAGGCTGGTGCAACCAACCTGCTGTGGTCGTACTTCAAGAACAACACCCCGAGCAAGGAAATGTTGGTTATCTTGTGCGACCACGCCGGTCAGGGACATGGTTCTGCCCAAGAGATCTTAGTGAAACTGGTTCGCCAGCAGCGACCGAGCAAAGAATTGCTCGCTCGCATCCACGGAACCTGTCAGACTCGTTTCATTGAGCGCGTCAATGAGATTCTTGATTCCTACGCCGACATGGACGCGGTAAACTTCAGTATTTCTGAGGTTTATGGTGAACTCTCGGACGAAGAGAAGCAGAAAATTGTGGACGAACGGTGGGCGAATTTCTGTAAGGTGAAGAAGAGTATTTCTTTATCCGCACAGAAAAAGATGAACCACGCACAGTTCAAAGCGTTTATCGCTTCAGGTCACCGCTTAGAGTACTATGCTCTTTTGCATTTGCTCCTCAACATAAACAATGAGGAGTATCTCAAGGAGGTGATTTCGACCGAGCTGGAACACATCCAGGATAACAGGATCCTGTCCGCTCTTAAGGCCGATTACTGGCGTTACAGTTGCTACAATGCGGTGGTCAGCGAGAAGAACGCCGCATAAAACTCCGTAAATAAAAACACCCTTTACCGAGACGGTAAGGGGTGTTTTTTGTTTTAAAAATCGTTTTTTTTATGGTCGATATGCGGCAATCAAAGGAGTAAATTCCGCTCGCGCTTTTTCGTAGGCTTCTTTTTTAAAATCCACAATCAAATCGCAAGCGGTAGCAAAATCGTTCCATTGATAATCGCAAAATTCCGGCTCGGCGGTTTGCAAATCAATCTCCGCATCATCGCCGTCAAAAAATACCAGCGACCAATAAATATCCTGCCCGATATTCTTAAAGCCGCGCTGTTGCATTTTGGCGATAATCTGCGGCGGAAAAGTGTAGCGCGCCGGTGTTTCCAACGATTTTACCAACACCACGTCGGTTAGCGAAGTTTCCTCTTTCAGCTCGCGCAGAGCAGCCTGAGCCACCGATTCGCCAGCCTCAATACCGCCTTGCGGAAATTGCCAGGAATCAGCCACGTCGTTGCGCTTGCATAAAAGCACCTGCTCGCGGCGATTAAACACGACAATACCGGCATTGCGGCGATATAATTCCGCCATTAATTTTCACCCTCGGCTTTTTTGTTTTCATCAGCCGATTTGGCCGCAACCACGTTGTTATCGTTCTGGCCGTAAATGTAGAGCGCCTTTACCAAATCGAGAGCGCGTACCAACTGATAATCTTTTTTATCTGCCTCTCTCTTTTCTCTGGCTTCCTTATCTTCGCCGTTATCATTGGCCTGTTCGTTTTTCAATGCGCCCTTCAAATCGGCTTCGCTCAAATTATAGGCGGTGGATTCGATTTCTTCTACTCTGGCCTGTTTAACTCTGACATCCGGTTCAATGCCTTTAGCTTGAATCGAACGTCCCGACGGCGTATAATAGCGTGCGGTCGTAATGCGCATGGCAGCATTGTTGCGGAGCGGAATAACAGTCTGCACCGAGCCTTTACCGAACGATTTTTCACCCAAAATTACCGCGCGATGGTGGTCTTGCAATGCACCGGATAAAATTTCCGCCGCCGAAGCGGAACCTTCGTTAATCATTACCACAATCGGCAACCCTTGCGCAATATCGCCGGCGGTGGCGGAATATTTAATCGTATCTTCTTCGTTGCGAGAACGGGTAGAAACGATTTCGCCCTGTTCCAAGAATAAATCCGATACTTTTACCGCCTGGTCAAGCAAGCCGCCCGGATTGTTGCGCACATCGATAACAATTCCGGAGAGCTTGTTTTTCAGGTCTTTCTGTGCCTTTTCCAAAGCCTTGGTAATATCTTTATCGATGTCTTCGTTGAAAGCGGAAATACGGATGTATAAAATATCATTATCCTTCAACTCGCTTTTTACCGATTGAATTTTGATTTCATCACGTTTCAAGGTTACGGTAAACGGCTTAGTATTAACGCGGCGAATGGCAATTTTAACTTTGGTACCGACCTTGCCGCGCAACTTGCTTACAACTTCATTCAGAGTCAGACCGACTACTGTTTCGTCATCAATATCCGTGATGTAATCGCCGGCCAATAATCCGGCTTTTGCCGCCGGTGTATCATCTATCGGCGAAATGATTTTAACAATGCCGTTTTCCATGGTGATTTCAATGCCTAAACCGCCGAACTTGCCGCTGGTTTGTTCGTTCATATATTTATAATCCTGCTCGTTCAAATAGCTGGAGTGCGGGTCGAGCGAAGTCAACATACCGTTTAAGGCGGCCTCAATCAGCTTTTTATCCGTAACATCTTCAACATACGAGCCTTTGGTGCGTTCCATCACTTCGCCGAAGATATTCAGCAGCTCATAGGTGCTGATTTGGTCATCTTTGGTTTCGGTTTTAGCCAAGACCGCACCGGAAAATAAACAACCGGCAAGTGCATAAATTATAAGCGATTTCTTTAGCATAGTCTTATTCCTTTAGTTAGTAGAGAGCCAATCGGCCGGATTGACCGGATGATTGTTTTTTCTGATTTCCATGTGTAATTTTATATTGCCGGAGGTTGGCATCGTACCCACCGGTTCTCCGGCCAAAAGTGTTTGTCCGACTTCGGCATCGGTATCGCCCATACCGCTCAGGAGAGAAGTATAACCGTCGCCGTGGTCAATGATAACCAGGTTGGCAAAATTCTTAAACGGTCCGGCAAAGATAACGGTGCCGTCATACGGTGCGGTAACCTGCGCGTGCGAAGCGGTCTTAATATCAATACCGTTAGACTTCACACCTTTGGAAAGTTCCTGCATAAATGACGTAACAATCGGTCCGCGCGCCGGACGGGAGAGCTTGCCCTTAGCCGAAGCAAAATTGGTCGAACCCTGCGGTTTGTAAGCATCGCGACGCTCCTCACGCAAGTCGTCGGCCGCGCGCTGTTTGGCCAAACGCTCTTTTTCCGCCATTTGTTTGCGCTGTAATTCTTTTTGTTTTTCGAGTTTATCCAACAAATCGCGCAAGCCGCTGGCCTGACTCGCTAATTTTTCGGCGCGTTGCTTGGCTTCTTTGCTTTGCGACGAAATTTGGCTGTACATCTCGCTCTTTTGTTTGGAGAGTTTTTTCATTTCGTCGTGTTGTTCCGCCAACTGCTGGTTTTCAACTTCCAAATCTTGCAGGCGCTTGGCAATTTCGGCTTTTTGCGCATTAATATCCTCAATTCCCTGACGGATTCTCTCGGCGCGGTCCTTTAAAGCATGAACGCTGCTGCGGAGCAAAATACTGCTGCGCATAACCTCAACCGGTGACAGCGGCTGGGCCAAAATGGCCTCGGAAGGGCGTAACGCCAGATTTTGCAAGGCCGATAACGTTTCAATCAAAATACCGTGGTCAACGCTGAACGCGGCTTCCGATTCGCTCAAATGTTGTTGCAAAACTTCCAAATCTTCCTGTTTTTTGCGTACCTCGTCTTCGCCGTTTTGAATTTTTTTGGCGGCGGCAATCATCTTTTGATTAACACTGCCGAGTTCGGTTTTAATTTTTTGCGCTTTGGCTTCCAATGCGGCACGCTCTTGTGACGCTTTTTTGGCCGCGGCCTCGGCCTTTGCCACTTCGGCAGCGGATACCGAGTCGGTCGGTGCGGCCGAAACTTCGGTGGCAAGCGGCAAAGCCAAAATCAATAAAAGCGGCAGAGTTCTGTAATTCATCGCGTTTCCTATTTTTCCAAAAGCGAATGTCCGGTCATTTCCGGTGCTTTTTCAATACCGAGCAAATCCAAGAGTGTCGGGGCAATATCGGCCAAACGACCGTTGCTCATACCTTTTATGTCGCTCGGAGCGTTGTATAAAACAGCCTGTACTTTGCCGACGGTGTGCGCCGTGTATGGCTGACCGGTAGTTTCATCCACCATTTTTTCAACATTACCGTGATCGGCGGTAACCAGCAAAATGCCGTCGACTTTTTTAATGGCGCGCATAACTCTTTCCAGCGATTCGTCAACAGCGGCAACCGCTTTTAAGGCAGCACTCATCACGCCGGTGTGTCCAACCATATCACCGTTGGCAAAATTGCAAATTATGGTATCATATTTTTGGCTTTCGATAGCTTCAACCAGTTTGTCCGTAACCTCAAAAAGGCTCATTTCCGGTTTTAAATCATAAGTCGCAACTTTCGGGCTGTTTATCAAAATACGGTCTTCGCCTTCAAACATACGCTCTTCACCGCCGTTAAAGAAAAACGTGACGTGCGCATATTTTTCGGTTTCGGCAATACGCAATTGCTTCATGCCGTGATTGGAGATAATTTCGCCGTAAATGTTTTTCAGTGCTTCCGGTGCAAAAATCGTCTTCATAAAGCGATTGTGATCAACCGAATATTCGGTCATACCGACGCTCATTGCAAATTTAACGATTTTGGCACGGGCAAACCCTTCAAACTTTTCATCGGAGAGTGCGTACAAAATTTCACGAGCACGGTCGGCACGGAAGTTTGCCATCAAAACGGCATCTCCGTCATTTGCTCCCTGATAATCACCGATAACGCACGGTACCACAAATTCGTCGGTTACATCAGCGGCATAAGAGGCATCCATGGCTTCATCGGCTGTGGCATAACGCTTGCCCTCGGCCGAAATAATGTTGTTATAGGCTAATTCCACTCTGTCCCAACGCTTGTCGCGATCCATAGCATAAAAGCGGCCGGAAAGCGTAGCCAGTTTAACGTGTTCCATATTTTTAACCGCTTCCGTAAATTCATGCAGAAAGCCCTTAGCAGAAGTCGGCGGAGTGTCGCGCCCGTCCAAAAAAGCATGAACGGCAACATTTACACCGTTTTTATTCAAAATTTCGCACAATGCGACGATATGTTCTTGGTGCGAATGCACACCGCCCGGCGACATCAACCCCATCAAATGGCAGGTTTTACCGCTTTGTTTAAGTGTGTTTATCAGTTCAACCACTACCAGATTTTGCTCCAATGTATGATTTTTGATTGCCTGATCAATTTTCGGTAAATCTTGCATTACGACGCGGCCTGCACCCAAATTGGTGTGTCCGACTTCGGAGTTGCCCATTTGCCCGTCAGGCAGGCCGACATCAAGTCCGGATGTTTCGATAAAGGCGTGCGGGCAAGTTTTCAAAAGATAGTGCCAATTCGGAGTTTCGCCGTTTTCAATGGCGTTATCCGGAGTGTTTTTTTCTCTGTATCCCCAACCGTCCAAAATAAGTAACATAACCGGTTTTTGCATTGTTTTCCCTTTCTTTTTCATGCTTAAATGCTTTTTCAAATTGAACTCATTATATATAATAAAACTAATTTTAAAAGCACTATTTATAAAATTATAAACAGGGATAATTTAATAGCAAGGGAAAATCAAGAAATTATATTGACATCAGACGTTTCTGTTCATAAATTAAAACAAAACTTATGAGGAAAAAAAGATGAAAAAAAGTATACTTTGTGCGGCTTTTTGTGTGGTTTGCTCCGCGGCAAATGCCGGCGAACCGACTTATGATTACGGCGCGGTTGCTACCGGTTTTTACGGATACAGCGATTATGCCGATTCTTATCGCTCCCGTTATAAACATTATCATACACCGGTTGCTGCCGAAATATCGACTTCCGCCGGATACGATTTGGACAACGGCGATGAGTTGCGTGTGGGTTTGGATGCGCAAATTGCCGGCGGTAAGGAAGTTGAGGATTATAACCACGGCGAATGGGGCGAGAATCTCTATGCTTCATATAATTCGGAAGACTACGGTGAAATCACGCTCGGCCAGGTATATAATGCCGCGTATCAGATGGCGGTCGGTGCACCTTCGGTCGGAGTTTGGCGCGTAAACAATTCTCCGCTGACCGACTTTATCGCCAACCCGAACTGGCAGCGTCACAGCCGTACAGCTTCTTATCGCACCCTCAATTCAACCTATTTGAACACCGATGCCGATGCACCGAAAGTCAGCTATGTTACGCCGGTGTTTTACAATACCAAAGCGGCTTTTTCGTATACGCCGGACAGCTATTCACAAGCCGGGTTGATTAATAAGCACAGCCGTTACGATAATCGTTCGTCGTATGCCGTCGGTTTGTACAACGATTGGGATTTGAATTATATGGAAATCGAAAGTTCGCTCGGTTATGCTTACAATCGCAAAAACAACCAGGAGGCATCGGTCGGTTTGAGCTTATATCGCAAAGGGTGGACCTTGGGCGGCTCGTATCGTCAGAGCTGGATGACTTCGCGCGATTATGCCATGAACGAACGCGACAACGATTTTGTTTATCGGCCGGAATATTATGACGGATACCGCGAAGGTCACGCCTTCAACGTAGGGCTGAGCTATGAAATCGGACCGTTCAAAACCGGTATTGCGTATTTTGCTTCTTATGCCGATAAAACCGACAATGAAGATAAAATCTTCAGCTGGAGCAATCGATTTGCCTTCAATAAGTATGCCGCCGTATATTTGATTGGGGCACTGGCCGAATATAAAGGCAACAGACGCAAAGAAGACAATAACCGCGGCGGTGCGGCGATTGTCGGTTTGGAACTAACTTATTAAGGCAAAAATGGTCAAAGTCTGTATTATTTCGGAGAACCAGGATTTCAAAACGGATTTGGTAATGCAACTGACCAAATATGTAGAGGGATTCGTGGAGAATAACACCATGCCGGATATGGCGATTGTTGATGAAAACCGAAAACAGGTTGAGTCGCTTCGTCGTGATTATCCGTCGATTCCGATTATTTTATTGACGCACGACAATGCCGAAACCACCGATTATTTAAACCCGATTTTGCGCAAACCGTTTTCGTTGATATCGCTGATGGATATGGTGGCGGCCGCCAACAATAAACTGGATAATTCCGACGAAGGTTTTTTACTGTTCAACGGATATCGCCTGCAACCGACCTCGCGTTTGATTGTCGATTTGCAAAGTGGCGCAGAAACTAAGCTTACGGAAAAAGAAGTCAGCATAATCAAATACTTATATAAGGCACTACCGGATAGCGTGAGTAAAAACGATTTGCAAACAAATGTTTGGCAATATCATGAAACGGTAACCACGCATACGGTGGAAACGCACATTTATCGGCTTCGGCAAAAAGTCGAAAAAAACAGCGGCAGACAGATGATTCGCACCGATAACGGTAAGTATAAACTGAATACGGACTGATAAAATGCCTAAGATGACACCCAAAAAGAATAAAATCTTAAAAATGAGCGTTTTTCGTATTCTGCGGGAGGCTAACCGCTACATTGTCAACAATCCGATGTTTGTGTTGTGTGTTTGTGCCGTCAATATGGTCTATATGCTGTGTCTGAAGGCTATTCCCGGTGGTATTCAAAATCCGCTGTTTGTGGCGTGGATCATCACTTATTATATTTTTTGGTGCTTTTTCTATCGCTGTTATTATCGCCTGAAACCTTACTTTTCGAGCAAAATTTTGCTCGGCAGTTTAACTCCGTCCACCAAAGCAATGGTGATTATCGCCGCATTGGGATTCGGTATAGCTCTGTTGCCGATGGTACCGCTGTTTTTGGGGTTTGATGATGTTTATATGGATATCTACGAACGCTATTTGCAGCCGGAAAGTGCCGCTGCCTTTGCTGAAGGGAATTTTTCGATTTCGGACATCATTTTAATATACGGCATAATGACTTTACTGGCGCCGATATTGATATGCAAACCGTATTTGGCATGGATTGCGTCGCTGCGCGGGCAAAATTCGTCGTTCCGCAAAGTGGGCGACAAAACCAAGGGAAACTACTGGCAATTTGTGCTGATTTCCGCTCTGTTGCTGTATCCGGAAGCGGCGTCTTCGCAGCTTGACGCGTATTGGCATTTGCGTAATTGGTTTGATTATACGGTCAGCACGATTATTTTTATTTATACCAATATCGTATTTGCGAAAATATATGACTTCTTTTATTTGAAGCACTGATAAGGAACGGAAAATATGCTGGTTTTGCTGCTGATAATATTGGGAATTGTTGTTTATATGGTGTTGGGAAAATCAGAGCAGCCGAAAGTCGTATATAAACGCGGAGCAACAAAAAAAGAAAATGAAGATGAGGCGCTGTTCTTTACGGATTTATCCGATTCGGACGAGTCGTAGATCTTAATTACAACGAAAAAACTCCGGAAATCTGTTTCCGGAGTTTTTTGCTTAAAGTAAATTATTACGCTTTTTGCGGAGCCAGAATCATCGTCATTTGCCGGCCTTCGAGTTTTGCCTCCGAATCGACTTTACTGCACATATCCAAATCTTCAACGATTTGCGCCAGAATCTGTTTACCTAAATCGTTGGCACTCAGTTCGCGTCCCTTGAAACGCATGGTAAACTTAACTTTGTTACCTTGCTCCAAAAACTTTTTGGCTTGCTTAATCTTAACTTCATAATCGTGAGTTTCAATAACCGGTCTCAACTTAAGCTCTTTAATTTCCACAACTTTTTGATTTTTTTTGGCTTCGTTTTTGCGCTTTTGCTGTTCATAACGATATTTTCCGAAATCCAGAACCTTACAAACCGGCGGATTGGCCTGAGGCGAAATTTCAATTAAATCTAAACCGGATTCATCGGCAATAGCCAGAGCTTCTTTAATAGACACGATGCCGCGATTTTCATTGTTGGCATCAATCAGACGAACCTGTTTTGCAGTAATATTTTCGTTAATCAGGATTTCGTCGTCGTTACGTTGGGTGTCGACCATATACAGTTATTATACCTCCTAAAAAATTACACAACACATGTATAATACAAAACATTTTCAGATTATCAAGTAAAATCGGGATTCGAACAACAAAAAAACTTTATCGAATATCCGAATCGTATAATTGGGGATTCGGGCGATTCTAATTCGCAGCATATATATAATATAATAAGTGTAATATTTGCGCATATTGCAAAAAAAATCGTCGCCGGAAGACTTTTTGCACAGAATTCATGCTCAGACTGTGGATAAAAATATAAACTAAATAACATATTGTATTTAGATAATAAAATGTTATATAGTTACAAATACGGCGCACCGAAATAATTTTTTTATGAAAAATTTTAAAAAAGATATAAAAAGGTGTTGACAACGAGAAAGTAATAACGTATAAAACGCGTTACCGGCCGCGAGGTGGTAATCTTGCGGAAGGGCGGTTGCGGAGCGCGACCGAGTTATAAAAAATCGTGAATATAGTAAATAAGAGGATATGCAGACGGTATATCGAAAAGATATAAAGTCTAGTATATCGAGATAAAGGAACCAAGAAAATTCTTTATGAGTAATATTAGACAGGATAGA
>CAKJXZ020000029.1:0-20830 GCA_918234285.1 Pseudomonadota bacterium
GGCACCGGCACACCCCCGTGTGCCTCAGCCTCCTTGTCGAACCACGGTCCCGTGGGTTCTTATCCGGCTCAGTACATTTAAAACAGAAAAAGCACCGTTTCCGGTGCCTTTTCTGTTTTAATGGCGGAGAGAGTAGGATTCGAACCCACGGTGGAATGTTTCATCCACGTCTGATTTCAAGTCAGGTGCATTAGACCAACTCTGCCATCTCTCCGTTTTGCCTATCAAGACAAACAATCATTTTGTTTATACCCCGATATGCCGTTGCGCAACATAGCCGAAATATAAACGACAGCTTTTGCAAATACATAGGTTTTTTTACACGATAAAATTTAAATGTCAAGGATTATTTGGGAAAAACGAAAAATTGTATGCAACCTTTTGCTACGCCCCGAAAAGCAAAAACGCCAGCCTTGTTTCAAGCCGACGTTTTGTACCTTATTCTCTTTGTTTCGGAAGGATACCGTATTTTTCGTATTCTTCGCGGGCAACGATAACCCTCTCCTCTCCGGTCCTTGCATTTACCTTCAGATATTCGCAGTTGCGATAAGCAATAAACGAATCCGGCAGAACGTAGTCGCAGATAAAATCATAATCTGACTCCATTGTGCTGACCAAAAGTTGCAACCAAAACAGCGAATCCAGAGTGTTTTTCACTGCTTCAGTAGAGGATTTTTCCAAAATGTTGATACTGTCCTTACGGACTTCCTGTGCTGCAATCTGCCCGCAGAAAAACAGCACCGCAAGCAATAATATAACCTTTTTCATAATGATAAAAATTTATATGTATTATATGATTTTTTTGTACAAAATCAAGCTATTTTTTACTGATAGCCCATTTTTTCGCACAAAAAAAGCCGCAAACTGCGGCTCTGAAAAATTTATCGTAACTTATGCGTCTTTATGGCGGAAAGTGATGCGCCCCTTAGTCAAATCATACGGTGTCATTTCAATATCCACCTTATCACCGACCATCACGCGAATGCGAAACTTCCGCATTTTACCGGCAGTGTGTGCTAAAATTTCCACCCCGTTTTCCAGCTTTACTCTGAACATGGCATTCGGCAGTTTTTCTACTACCTCTCCGGTCAGTTCAATCAATTCTTCTTTACTCATAAACAACCTCAAATGTTATTAACTTGCCTTTGGTATAAACGTATAAAATTTAATTTGCAAGCAATTTGTTAAAAATACATACTATTTTTTGGCCGTGACGATTTTGATGGCTTCTTCCTCAGTCAATTCACTCGGAGCATAACCTTTCGGAATGGCATAGTTGTTGCGCCCGCATTTAAGATACATCCCATAGCGTCCCTTGCTCAAAACAATATCTTCTTTGGTTTGCGGGTGCTTGCCCAAAACTTTCGGCTCCGGTTTAGCCACCGCGTGTTGCAACAGTTCGGCGGCACGCTCGGCTGTTATGTTGAAAATATTATCACTGCCGGCCAAAGACTTTGATTTGGTACCCTGTTTAACGTATTGCCCGAATTTGCCGATGTTGGCCTCAATACCGTTACCCAAGTCACGCGGCAGAGAAATCAAAATCTCCGCCTGTTCCGACGTCAGTTCTTCCGGCTTTACAAACTTTGGCAAGGCAACACGCTTCGGCTTTTCGGTGGTGGCGGTCGCATCTTCGCCGAGTTGAACATAAAATCCGTACGGACCTTTTTTGAGATAAACATTCATACCGCCGTGTTGACACATCAGCTTATTTTCGTTTTGTACCGAACGAATTGCCGTATCATTAGCGTCTTTCTGTTCTTCCTCTTTGGTATCGGTCAGCGGCTTGGTATAACCGCATTCCGGATAATGCGAACAGCCTAAAAATGCGCCGTATTTGCCAAACTTGATGCTCAAACGGCCGTCGTGACATTGCGGACAACTGCGCGGATCCGAACCGTCTTCGCGCGGCGGAAACAGGTGCGCCGACAATGCTTCGTCTATGCGATTAATCACCTCGGTAAGCTGCAACGGCTGTACGCTGTCCACGGTTTTGATAAACTTGGCCCAAAATCCGCCGAGCAACTTCTTCCACTCCATATTGCCGGAAGAAACATCATCAAGATATTCTTCCAACTGCGCCGTAAAATCGTATTCCACATATTTTTTGAAGAAGTTTTCCAAAAATACCGTCACAATACGGCCGCGATCTTCCGGAATAAAGCGCAATTTTTCGACTTTTACATATTTACGCTCTTGCAAAACCGCGATAATATTGGCGTATGTCGACGGACGGCCGATACCGAGTTCTTCGAGTTTTTTCACCAAACTGGCTTCGGTGAAGCGCGGCGGCGGTGTGGTAAAGTGTTGAGTAGGCTTGACTTCGCCCTTATTGACTTTTTCTCCGGCCTCGACATTCGGCAGAATCACATTATCTTCATCTTCATCCGAATCGTCCTTGCTCTCCTGATACAGTTTCAAAAAGCCGTCAAACTGAATAACCTGACCGGTGGCACGCAACAAAATCTTATCGTCGGCCGATTTGGCGTCAACCACCACTTTATCTAAAATCGCCGGATTCATCTGGCAGGCAACGGTACGTTTCCAAATCAGTTCATAAAGCTTATGCGCGTCGCTGTCGAGTTTTATCTCCATTTTTTTCGGCGTATTCATTACATCGGACGGACGAATCGCCTCGTGTGCTTCTTGAGCATTTTTGGTCTTATTCTTATATTCCTTGGCTGTTTTAGGCAAATACGGTCCGCCGAAATACTTTTCGATAGCCGCACGGCAAGCATTTATCGCATCTTTGGAAAGATTTACCGCATCGGTACGCATATAAGTAATAAAGCCGTCTTCATAAAGTTTTTGCGCTACCTGCATGGTCTTTTTAGCCGAAAAGCGCAATTTACGCGCCGCCTCCTGTTGCAAGGTGGAGGTGGTAAACGGCGGCGCCGGATACCGACTGGCTTTTTTGCGCTCCACACTATCAATATGAAAATCCTGCGCCTCGATTTTTGCTTTGGCTTCGGCAGCTTTTTCGGCGGTATTAATCGTAAACTTCGCCAGTTTCTTGCCATCGAGATTAATCAGATGGGTCAACATCTGCGCGTTGTTTTGCGTCAACAAATTAACGTCGACCGTCCAATATTCTTCCGGCTTAAATTTTTCGATTTCGTTCTCACGCTCGCAAATCAGACGCAATGCCACCGATTGCACGCGCCCGGCCGATTTTGAGCCCGGAAGTTTGCGCCACAACACCGGCGAAAGCGTAAATCCCACCAAATAATCAAGCGCACGACGAGCCATATAGGCGCTGACCAAATCCTGATCTATTTCGCGCGGATTTTCAATACCTTCTTTAACCGCCGACTTGGTAATTTCGTGAAACACCACGCGCTGAATTTTTTTGCCGGTAAGTTTCTTCTTTTCTTTTAATTCTTCCAAAATATGCCATGCGATTGCCTCTCCTTCTCTATCCGGGTCGGATGCGAGAATGAGGGTATCGCAATCTTTGAGAGCGGTTATAATATCGTTGAGGTGTTTGCGTCCGGCGGCACTGAATTCCCACTGCATGGCAAAATCTTTTTCCGGATCGACCGAGCCGTCTTTGCTCGGCAAATCGCGAATATGTCCGTAGCTGGCAAGAACCTTATAATCAGAGCCCAAATACTTGTTAATGGTTTTGGCTTTTGCCGGAGATTCCACAACGACTAATTTCATTTTTTCATCCTTTAATTTTTGCTATTTTGTTACCGGCATGTCGCTCGATTTTGCCGGCAAATTCCAAATCAAGAATCTGCGCAAAAAAATCTGCCTGCGACAACCCGCAAGTACGCAATAATTCATCAATATCAACTCCTTCATACGAAACCAAATCAAGCAGTTTGACATTTGCATCGGCCGTTTCCGTGAGCGGAATCGATACTTCTTTATGTGCAGAAATATTTACTTGATTTTTCGGTTTGTCAAGAGGTAAGCATAAAGTTTTTTGTTCTTTAATCAGCCGATTTTGCCGCATACTTAATACATTAAGTATATCATCGGCATTCTCTGTTAATAACGCGCCTTCTTTAATCAGCTGATTGGGACCGGCCGAACGAACTTCAAGCGGCGAACCCGGCACGGCAAACACCTCTTTGCCTTGTTCCAGAGCCAGTCTTGCCGTAATCAGCGAACCGGAATTAACCCCGGCTTCTACCACCAAAGTGCCTTCGGTTAAAGCAGCAATAATCCGATTGCGGCGCGGAAAATTGGAAATCTGTGCAGATGTACCGAGCGGCAACTCCGAAAGCAACAAACCGTTATCGCGAATATTATTGTACAATTCGGTATTTTCGCTCGGGTATGGTACGTCAACCCCGGTACCGAGCACGGCCACGGTAGCACCTTTTTGCGACTTGGCATACAATGCCCCCTTATGTGCCGCTCCGTCAATACCGCGAGCCATCCCCGAAATTACCAGCACTTCGGCTTCAGTTAAATCATAGGCGATTCGTGAGGCTATTTTGCGGCCGGCGATAGTAGCGTTGCGTGCACCGACAATCGCCACCGACGACGGATAATTAAGTAATTCGATACGGCCGAGCGCGTATAAAACCGGAGGTGCGTCATTTAACTCGAGCAGGTTTTGCGGGTAGAGCTTATCTTTATAAGTGATGATTTGCACCCCGAGCTTTTCGGCTTTTTCCAACTCGATTTCTGCCATTTCCCGCGGATAAAGCGCGCGTTTTTGCGCCGCCGTCTCCAATGCCGCGCTTAAACTGCCGGCCTTTTTAAGATAATTGTAAAAAGTTACCGGCCCGACGCCGTCGGTGTTAATCAGCCGTATGATATTAATTAAATCAGCGTTTTCCACTATTGTTTCTTCTTAAAACTGATTTTGCTTTCTTCGCCTTTGAGCAAACGGGATATGTTGGCATGATGGCGGATAATTACCAAAAGTGCCAACGCGCTGTAGAACACCGCATATATCGGCGGACACAGAAAATAGGCAATTATCGGCATTGCCGCTGCCGCAGTCAGCGCCGCCAACGAAGAATAGCGGAACAAAATTGCCATAAGCAGCCAAACCCCGAAAGCAATCAAGGCAATATACGGCTGTGTCATCAAAATAAATCCGAAGGCCGAAGCAACGCCTTTTCCGCCTTTAAATTTGAGCCAAATCGGAAAATTGTGCCCCAAAACACCGAAGGTACCGGCAATCAGCGAACCGACCACATTAAGCGGAGCGTATGCGCCCCACAAATGCAATACCGGCGTCTGCGGCAAAACCTTATAAGCAATCAAGGCCGCTAAACCGGCTTTAAGAGCGTCCAAAATCACGGTTAAGAGTGCCAGCCACTTGTTACCGGTGCGTAAAACATTGGTAGCCCCGATGTTGTGTGAGCCGATTTTGCGAATATCGCCGTAGCCGGCCAGATAACACAACACCAATCCGAACGGTATCGAACCGGCCAAATAACCGAAAATCGCGCATAAAATAAGCATCGTCATTTTTCATCTCCTGACTTGTTTTAATAGTTTTGTAGCCGAAATAATTTTTTTTTGCAACCATATTTTTACGGTTTCGGGTGTTTCTGCAACATTTGCCAATACTCATATTCCCACATCAGCGGATTTCCCGGATTATGCTCCAGTGCGGATTGGTGTCGCCAATTCAAATGACCGATTAAATTGCGTGCATGCGATTCATCTTCAACTTTAACCGCCTTCCAATTGGCCCAACCGACAATCTGCGCCGCCATATCCAGCGCCGCATGGTGCGGAATTTCCAACATTCGCTTAAGCTTGCGGGCTTTTTGTTTGAGCATTTCCAAATATATTACGGTTGCGCCCTTCTGGAACTCCGGCAACCGCCGATAAATCTCCGAAAAATAAAAATCAGGAATCTGTTCTATCTTAAATTCATAATCGGGATAGGCTTGGTGCATTTGTTCCATAAAAAGGCTGTCTTCGCCGAAGCTTTTGCGGCTTTGAGCAATAAGCAACTTACCGTCATTAAACAGTGCATACTTTCCCTCCTCCGGTGACAACATACCTTTGATTTCCGGCCGGAGCACCGAAACACACTTGCTATTTGCAAACAAATCGGTGATATATTGCTGCATTTTTTGCAAAGATGCGGTATCCTTTGTTAGTTTTTGTGCCGCAGCTTCAGGCGTTTCGTACCATTCAAATTCTTTGGCTTTTTCATACAGTGCATCAATATAATCTTGCGGCACATATTCCAGTTGCATACGCAAATAACTATTATTTTCCAGCTCAAATTTGAGGATTTTACTAAAGTTGGCTATGGCTTTTTCGTATATTTCCGAAATAAAATAGCGGCCGTCGGCAAACAAAGCCAAATAGTTGCGACATTCCGGCTTAACTTTCTCGGTTTTGCATGCCGTCAACAAAACATTGCCCTCATAAAAGCATTCTTTCACAAATTCTTCTTTACTCGGAAACGGCACAGCCGACAAATCATCCGACAACGGATAATTTTTTAACGCTTGTTCGGAAATATAACGCAACATTTTATCATAATCGAAAAAATCGATTTGCGATTGCGGCGCATAAATTTTACTCACTTTGTAACCGCGTATTTTGAGCAGTTTTTTGATTTTTTGCAACATTTCCGGAGCGCCTTTGTCTTGCAAATAGCGCGAATAAATAAGCGAACCGTCGCTGAAGTAATGAAAAAGCGGATGATAACTGCGCTGCCACAACTTAGCGGTTTTAGAAACAATACGGCAACGTTTGACATTGTGTGTTTTTTGGAATTCCGCTTCCAATTCTTTGGCATATCTGAATGCCGCCATCGGCTCGAGCGGATTATAGCTCAGACACACACTGTTTTGAAACAGTTGTTCAATAATTTCATAAGTAAGAGAGGAAGTTTTGATATCAGTCATAGTCTTAACTCCTTAGCGGGAATATAATCTTTTGATGCCTGCCTGTCAAAAATTCCCTTTTGTAAAGAGTTTCAACTGTTTGTATTTTAAGCGGTTATTCCATCCGGATTTGCCTAAAGGCAGGCAGCAAGCGTTAACCGTCGCTCTGTATAAAACTGTACTACATAACAACAAATCTTGTCAAGATAAATTTTTCTGTTGAAACCGTGTAAAATAATAATGACAACACGAATAAAATGATTAACATACAGGTAGATTTTAACTTAATCTGAGACACATTTAGGGCATAAAATGGAACCGATTTACAAAAGGATATTGCTGAAATTGTCGGGCGAAGGGTTGGCCGGCGAAAATAAAACCGGGATTAATCCGTCGGTGGTTGCGCGTTTGGCTGCCGAAATCAACGAAATACAGCAACTCGGCGTGCAGGTTTGTTTGGTTATCGGTGGCGGCAACTTTTTCCGCGGTGCCAAGAATGCCGGTGCCATGATGGACCGCAGCGTTGCCGACCAAATCGGTATGTTGGCCACGGTGATGAACGCTCTGACCATGAAATCGGCCTTAAATTCCCTGAATTGTCCGGCAACGGTTTATTCCGGATTGTCAATACCGCAGGTTTGCGATACATACAGCTTCCGTAACGCGTTGCGTTCGCTGGAAAACGGTGAGGTAGTGATTTTTGCCGGCGGTACCGGAAGCCCGTATTTTACGACCGACACCGGTGCGGCTTTGCGCGCGACCGAAATGCATTGTGACGTGTTGATGAAAGCAACTCAGGTGGACGGTGTTTACAGCGCCGACCCGCGCCATAATGCCGATGCAAAGCGCTATGACAGCATCAGTTATGCCGAGGTGTTGGAAAAGCATTTAGACGTAATGGATATGACGGCTCTTGCCATGCTGCGCGACACCGGAATACCGACCATGATATTTGCTCAGGCGGAAGACAAAGCCCTGTTGAGAGCCGTTTGCGGTAAGGTCAGACACACTATTGTTAAATAAAAAGAGGTAAACATGACAGATTATAATTCTATGAAAGATGACACCCTGGAAAGAATGGAAAAAACGTTGGAATCACTGCGCGGTGATTTCGGCGGTTTGCGTGCGGGACGTGCTCATGCCAGCCTGCTTGACGGGATTCTGGTTGAGGCTTACGGTAATATGTCACCGATAAACCAGCTCGGCACGGTCAGTGTTCCCGATGCGCGTACACTTTCGGTCAGCATTTGGGATAAAGGTCTGGTAAAAAATGTTGAAAAAGCACTGCGTGAAAGCGATTTGGGCTTAAATCCGATGAATGACGGTCAGGTAATTCGTATTCCGATTCCGCCGCTCAGCGAAGAACGCCGCAAAGAACTGGTGAAAATCGCCGGGAAATATGCCGAACAGGCCAAAATTGCCGTACGCAACATTCGCCGCGACGCCATGGATGAAGTCAAAAAAATGAAGAAAGATTCGCTCATTTCCGAAGACGAAGAAAAGAAATACAATAACGATATTCAAAAGTGGACCGATGATACGGTTAAAAAGATAGACGAGCAGTATGCCGCCAAAGAAAAGGATATTTTGCAGGTATAGGATTTGGTCGTGGATATCGGGAATTTACAACATATCGCATTTATTATGGATGGAAACCGTCGTTGGGCAAAACAACGCGGTTTACCGGCTTTTCAGGGCCATAAAAAAGGCGCCGATACGCTGGTTGAAATTGCCAAAGCGGTGCGTAACTGCGGTGTTAAATATATGACGGTATACGCGTTTTCCACCGAAAATTGGCACCGTTCCGATACCGAAGTGGCACAACTGATGGGGCTATTGCGTCAATATTTGGACGACGGTTTTAAAGAGTTGCAAAAAGATAATGTCCGGATTATTTTCATCGGCGAAAGAGATATGCTGGCCGCGGATATTGTGCAAAAAATCAAGAAAATCGAACAGGAAACACAACACAACTCCGAGGTTACGCTGTGCGTGGCGCTGAGTTACGGCGGGCGGCAGGAGATTGTGGCGGCAACCAAGAAAATTGCCCGTCAGGCGGCGGAAGGTAAGATATCCGTTGACGATATCAATGCCGATTTGTTGCAAAAAAACTTATACACGGCGGATATTCCCGATCCGGATTTAATGATTCGTACCGGCGGCGAAATTCGTATCAGCAACTATTTGTTATGGCAGCTGTCATACAGTGAATTATATTTTTCACCAACGCTCTGGCCGGATTTTGAGGCAACGGAGTTAACGCAGATTATTGAGAACTATACCAAGAGGGAGAGAAGATATGGTAAGTCGTAAAATGGGAGCAATGATTAAACGAGTTTTGGCTGCAATCGTGATGATTCCGATTGCAATTGTCACTCTGTATATCGGTAGCCCGTACGTGGAGGTTTTGGCAATTACCGTCGGCGGTTTGTTGGCTTGGGAATGGGCTAATATGTTGGCTCCGGCCAATAAAACATCGCATTACGTTACGGCATATATGATGAGTTTGGCGATTGCTATCTGGGCCTATAACTTCGAAATTATATTGCCGATGATATTCATCATATCGCTGATTGTATGGGGTTTGGCCGAAAAGGAAAAGTTCCGCAAGTTGCTGACTTTGGGTGTACCGTATATTTCCATCGGTGTTGCTTCGCTGATTTGGATGTATCGCTCGTTTGACCCGAGTGAAGGCAACTTTGACCCGCGCTTTAATTACAGCTTTATTATGATGGCGTGGTTCTTTTTAATGGTATGGAGTATGGATATCGGCGGTTTGGTGGTCGGTTGCAATCTGCGCGGTCCGAAATTGGCGCCGAAAATCAGCCCGAACAAAACCTGGTCCGGTTTAATCGGCGGTATTTTATTGGCGGTTTCCGTCAGTATTATCTTTATGTATTTCTGCACCGAGATTATGGAGATTCCGTTCTATGACTTCAGTAAGTTCCGCTACATTTCGTTCTCCTACAAACCGTTGGAATTGCAATATGAATGGAATGTCGATAATCAGCTGTTTTACGCCGCTTTAGCCGTATTTATTGCCATTTTGGCGCAAATCGGTGACTTAATCGAATCCGCCATCAAACGCCTGGCCGGAGTTAAAGATTCCTCCCGACTGATACCGGGGCACGGCGGCATTTTTGACCGTATCGACGGATTGATTTTTGCTTCGGCATTTATGTATTTGTTCTTTATCTATATTTTATAAGGTGAGTGGATAATGGAAATAATTTCAAACATTATATACTATATAGTACCGTTCATCGTCCTGTTGGGGATATTGGTGTTTGTGCACGAATTCGGTCACTTTATCGTTGCGCGGATGCTCAAAGTCAAAGTGGTGGCATTTTCCATCGGTTTCGGTAAGGAATTGTGGAGCCGAACCGATAAAAAAGGCACCGAATGGAAAATATCGGCTATACCGCTCGGCGGATATTGCCAGTTTTTGGGGGACGGCGATGCTTCGTCCTCAACTACCGACGACAGCTTAAACAAGCTCTCCGCAGAAGATAAAAAACAAGCTTTTGCCCTGCAAAGCACCTGGAAAAAAATCTTAATCGTCGTGGCCGGTCCGTTGTTCAACTATCTTTTGGCCATTTTGCTGTTTATGATTTTGTTTGCTTGCTACGGCAAAGCCGTTATCCCTTCTTATGTGGGCGAAGTTATCGCGAACAGCGCGGCAGAAAAGGCCGGAATTTTGGCCGGCGATAAAATAGTTGCTTTCAACGGCAAACCGACTCCGGACTTTTGGAGTTTGATCCGCGAAACCGATTTAGTTACCCAAGATGTGGTGGAAGTTGAGGTAGAACGTCCTAATACGGTTAAACTCAGAGCGGAAGAAACCGTGCATGAAGTATGCGGTGAAAAAGTTGAAGAAAAAATCATCGGTGTTGTTGCCGCTAAATCGCAAGATGAGGCTGATGGTAAGGAAAATCCGACATTACCGCCGGTTATCGGCAGTGTTATGGCCGGGAGCTCGGCCGAAAGAGCCGGATTGCAAGAAGGTGACATTATCGAATCGATTAACGACACCAAAATTGCGTCTTTCTACGATTTACAGAAATATGTTGCAACTCATCAGGATGAAGAATTGGAAGTTGTCTATCGCCGCAGAGTGACTCTGCAGGCTGATTTGCAAAATACAATAACCGAAGACATTCCGGGCGGAACCAAGCGTCGAATGCTCGGTGTTGTTTCGGCTCCCGAATATACTTTTTCCAAGAAAATGGATTTATTCCAAATATTCCCGGAGAGTGTAAAAGAAACCTATAATCTGACGGTTATGACCCTGCGCGGGCTCGGGCAAATAATTACCGGCCATCGCGGCGGCAAAGATATAGGCGGTATCATCCGTATTGCCGAAATGTCAGGTGATGCCAGCAAAAACGGCGGATTGTCGGGTTTCATCTATTTTATGGCACTGATATCGGTTAACTTAGGATTGATTAATCTGTTCCCGATACCGGTTTTGGACGGCGGTAATCTCGTTATATTCCTTATTGAGATGGTAATCCGCCGCGAACTCAAGCCTAAGGTTAAGGATTATATTTTCAAATTCGGACTGGTTGTTCTTTTGATAATTATGTTGTTGGCCACATGGAATGACATTGTACATTTGATTGGTCGTTGGTTTTATTAAATAAAGGAAAATAAAATGAGAAAATTAATTTATGCCGGATTATTTACGAGTTTAATTGCGTTTCAAGCAAACGCTGCCGGATATTATGTTAAAAACATAGAGGTAAGCGGGTTGGAGCGCGTAGAGAAAACTACGGTGTTGTCATATTTGAATCTTCGCAAAAACACCAATGTTTCGCAGGAAGAACTCGATTCCGCATTCAAAAGCTTATATAATACTGGATTGTTCAGCGATATTGATTTTGACATTTCATCAAAAAATGTTCTCAAAATCAATGTTAAGGAAAATCCGATTATCGGTCAGCGAGCCTTTGACGGCAACGATAAAATCAGCGACAAAGTGTTGGAAGGCGAAGTTCAACTCGGACCGCGCTCTGTTTATGACAAAGCAAAAGTACAACAGGATGTACAACGCATTTTGGATGTTTATCGTAAAACCGGCCGCTATTCGGTTACGGTTGAACCTAAAATCATCGAGCATGATGAAAATCGTGTTGATTTGATTTATGAGATTGATGAAGGTAAAGCTGCCACCATTGATAAAATCAACTTTTTAGGTAATACTCACTACAGCAGTGCCGATTTGCAGGAAACCATATCCAGTAAGGAAAGCCGCTGGTACCGTTTCTTCAGTTCGGCCGACGAATATGATGCCGAGAAGCTGGATTATGATAAGGAAATGTTGCGCCGCTTCTACACCGCTCGCGGTTATGCCGATTTTAACGTTCCGTCAGCTATTGCCGAATTGAGCGAAGACAATAAATCGTTTATTTTAACCTTTACCTTGGAAGAAGGTCCTCGTTATAAAATCGGCGACATTAACATCACTTCAGAAATTCCGGGTGTTGATACGGCGCGTCTGTATAAGGATTTGGAGGTATCGAAGGGTGATTGGTACAATGCCGGAGATATTGAAAAATCGATAGCAGAAATGACAGACACCCTCGGTAAAAAAGGCTTTGCGTTTGTCGATATCGAGCCGGATTTGGATCGTAATACGGCCGATAATATCGTTAATTTGAACTTCATCGTCCATGAGAGTGAGCGTATTTTCGTAAATCGCATCAACATTACCGGTAACAACCGCACTCTCGACGAAGTTATTCGCCGTGAATTCCGTTTGGAAGAAGGGGATGCGTTCAATATTTCCAAATTACGTGATTCGCGTCGCAATATTGAAAACTTAAACTATTTCAGTAAAGTTGATATGCAAACCAATGTAGTTTCCGACAATAAGGCGGATATTGATGTCAATGTGGAAGAAAAATCGACCGGCTACTTCAATGTAGGTGTCGGTTATTCCACTACCAACGGTTTCTTGGTTCGCGCCGGTGTGACCGAAAATAACTTCCGAGGCAGAGGTCAGGAAGCGTCCATCAGTGCAGGTATTTCGCAAAGAAACAAAGACTACAGCGTCAGCTTTACTGAACCGTATTTCTTGGGTCGCAGATTGAGCGCCGGTATTGATTTATTCTTGGAAGATCAGGATTACGAAGATGAGGCATCGTATGATACCCGCACCATCGGCGGTCGCACTCGCTTCGGCTGGAGATACACCGATCGTTTCTTCCATTATGCACGTTATAACCTGAGTAAGAATGATATTAAAAACGTGAAAGATGAAGCATCCGAGTTCGTTAAGGCCGAAGAAGGCAGTGCCGTTACATCTTCCGTGGGTGAAACCTTTGTGTATGATCGCCGTGACAGTTCCTTCAACCCGAAAGAAGGTTATTACCTGTCACTCGGACACGATATTGCCGGCCTGGGTGGAGACACCAAATATAATCGTGTTGATGCGAAGGCCTATAAATATTATACTCTGGCCGATTATTACACCTTTAAGTTCTTTGCAACCGGCGGCTATATTGCGGGTTACGGCGGCAAAGATGTTCGTATGTCGGACAGATATTATCTGGGCGGCTCGAATATGCGCGGCTTTGAATTTGCCGGTATCGGTGCTCGTGACAGACGCACCGGCGACGCCCTCGGCGGTAACTGGATGTTTTATGGCGGAGCCGAACTTACCTTCCCTATCGGTTTGGACGAGTTAGGTGTTAAAGGCCGTTTGTTCTATGATGTCGGTACCTTGGGTAAACCGGATAAGTTTGATGAAGACAAAATTGCTTACAGTTCGCGCTTAAGACAATCAATCGGTTTCGGTTTCGACTGGATATCGCCGATGGGTAAAGTTGATTTGGACTTTGGTTACCCGATCAGCAAAGAACCGTATGATGAAAAAGAAATCTTCCGTTTGAATTTCGGTACGAGTTTATAGGAGTAATCATGGCAGATAAACGTTTTTATAATATCAGAGAAGATGTAACTTTGGCCCAAGCGGCCGAGGTTACTTCCTCCGTGTTGGCTGATTCGACCAAGTCCGGCGAGAAAATTGCCGATATTGCCACCATAGAAACAGCCACCGCCGATGACATTTGTTTTTTCTACGACCGTAAAAGCAGAGAAAAGGCTGCACAAATGAAGGCCAAAGCCTGTGTAACCACGGCAGATTTGCAATCTTTTGTTCCGGCGGAGGTTGCCGTTTTGGTTTGCGAAGACCCGAAAATTGCTTTTATTAAACTCAACGAGTTTATGTATAGCGAAAAGAGTTCTGCCGCTGGAATTGATGCCAGTGCCAAAATCGCCGCAACCGCCAAAATCGGCAATAACTGCTTTATCGGCGCCAATGCTGTTATCGGTGAAAATGTTGAAATCGGTGATAATTGCATAATTGAACCGAATGTGGTTATTGCTCACGGTTGCAAAATCGGTAATAATTGCCGCATCGGCAACAACGCATCGATTGCTTATGCCGTTATCGGTGCAAACTGCTATATTTATACCGGTGCCCGTATCGGACAAGACGGTTTCGGTTTTCAGCTGATAAACGGTCAACACCACCGTATTCCGCAACTGGGACGCGTAATTATCGGCAACGATGTCGAGATCGGTGCCAATACTTGTATAGACCGCGGTGCGCTGGACGACACGATTATCGGCGACGGCACGCGCATTGATAATTTGGTGCAGATAGCGCATAATGACAAACTCGGACGCGGCTGCGTTATTGTATCGCAAGTTGGTATTGCCGGAAGTTGTAACCTTGGTGATTATGTGGTGTTGGGCGGACAAGTCGGTTTGGCGGACCATCTCAACATCGGCAGCGGAGCTCAAGTGGCAGCGCAATCAGGGGTTATGCGCGATATTGAACCGGGGGCCGTTATGATGGGCAGCCCGTGCGTTCCGTTCAAAGACTTTATGCGTCAAGTTTCGTTTTTACAGAAAAATTCAAAAAAATAGAGGATAAAATGGCTGAAGAAAAAATTTATAATATTGATGAAATTATGAAGATGCTCCCACACCGTTACCCGTTTTTGTTGGTAGACAGATTGATTGTGGAAGAACCGGGAGTTAAAGGTGTAGGCATAAAAAATCTGACGATGAACGAGCTGTTTTTTCAGGGACATTTTCCGAATAATCCGATTATGCCGGGGGTGTTGCAAATTGAAGCAATGGCACAAACCGCCGGTTGTATTGTGATGGCCGAAGCCGGCGACTATGAAACTCAAAAGCGCAGCGTTTTATTTATGTCGGTTGAAGGAGTTAAATTTCGCAAGCCGGTACGTCCGGGCGACCAGCTGAAAATGCATCTGGAAAAAGTAAAAGTACACCGCAATATTTACGTGTTCAAAGGTGTATCCAAGGTTGATGACCAGGTGGTGTCGGAAGCTGAATTGACGGCAATGATTATCTAAAACAACGAAGATAACAAAAAGGTCTTTCCTTTGCTTAGGAAAGATCTTTTTTTGTATTCTCCAAAATTAAGAACAGTGTTTTTAAATTTAAAAACACTGTTCTTAATGTTTCAGCAGTTCGCCTTTATCGAAGGAATATACCTGTCCGCAAAAATTGCAGGTGGCAGTAATTTTGCCGTTTTCAACCATATCTTCGATGTCTTCCGGCTTCATTGAACTCAAAGTATGTTGCAGTTTTTCGCGGCTGCAACGGCAACCGAAAGTATATTCGCGCTCGCCGTTAACGCGTACCTGATGTTCGTGATACAAGCGAAACAGAACTTCTTGCAAGTCCAAACTAAAGATTTCCTCGGCCTTGAGTGTATCCGTCAGCATCTTATTTTCATTCCACAATTCATTCAGCGCATCATCACCCGCACCGACGTTTCCGCCCTTCTGCGGCATCTTTTGAATTAAGATACCGGCAGATTTCCATACATCACCGTCTTTATCAAGATACAAGTGCAAATAGGTGTCTATTTGTTCGGAATTCTTGAAATAGCGTAAGGCGCATTCTTCCAGATTTTTACCTTTCAAATCAACCATTCCCTGGTAGAGTTCGGTATTTTTTCCTTGGTCTACCGTAAAAATCAAGCTGCCGTTTTCCAGCCAGTGCGGAGTCGGTTCGATTTCGCCTTCGGTTTTGCGCAAAGACTGCGCGGCCGCTATGGCATCGGCATCATATTTAGCGGTTGCCCGCACCTTGCCGGCAGAAGTAACATCGGCCACCAACACCGAAATCGGTCCGGTTCCTTGCAGTTGTAAGGTAAAAATGCCGTCAAACTTCATCAAACTTGCAATCAGTGTCCCGAGCGCCGCGGTTTCGGAAATTGCCGCCGCCACATTATCCGGATAGTGCGCATGCGAAAAAATCTCCCGCATTACGTTGTCAAGCCGCACAATACGCCCGCGAAAAGCGTTGTTATCCAAATTAAAAGAAATACCGATATCGTTCATTATTTAAAAACCTCTTTTATGCTAAAATAACATCAACTTTAGATGTTATTTAATGTATTTTGAAGGAATTTTCAAGTGTTTGATTTAAATGATACGGAAACATCGCCGTCAAAACCGCAACCTCGTCGCAAGCCGCAGAAAAAAATCACACCGCAACGGCTCAAGAACATAGGGCTTTATTATTTGAAACGTTTTGAATCATCGACGGAAAATCTGCGTACGGTTTTGCGACGGAGAATTGACGCTTATGCCCGCGAAAATCCGGAATGGAACAAGAATGAGGCTTATGAATGGGCGGAATCCGTCTTGTCAGAATTCGAACGTTTGCACTATCTGGACGATCGCCGTTTTACCGAGATTAAAGTGCGCGGATATCTGAGTGCGGGCAAACCGGCGCGCTATATTCAAAACAAACTGCGGGCTAAAGGCATTGACGAAGCGCAAATAAGGTCCGTTTTGGATGAAGAAGAATATAATCCGCTGGAAATGGCGCTGAAATTGGCAAAGCGCAAAAAAATCGGTCCGTATCGTCCCGTAGAAAGTCGTCGCGAATTTCGGCAAAAAGATATGGGAACACTGATCAGGGCCGGTTTTGATTATGATATTGTATGCGAAGTTTTAGACTGTGCGCCGGAGGAAGAATAATTTTGCATTATATACTTTACAAAAAAAGCAGAATTAATTATAACATTGATAAATCTGTAAAACGGAGAAAAATTCATGTCTGGTAAAATATTGGTAATCGGCGGTGCCGGATATATCGGAAGCCATGTGGTTAAAGCGTTACTCGAAAACGGTTTTGCCGTCACTGTTTACGATAACCTGTCCACCGGTCAGGAATGCAATTTGTTTGATAAGACTGAATTCGTGCGCGGCGATATTGCCGACGAGGCCTTGTTACATAAAGTTATGTCCGCCGGTTTTGATGCCGTAGTGCATCTTGCCGCTAAAAAAGCAGTCGGCGAATCGATGGAACATCCGCAGATTTACGCCAAAAACAATATCAACGGCGCCGTCAATATTTTTAATGCCATGATTGATTGCGGTGTAAAAAATGTGGTATTTTCTTCTACCGCTGCAGTGTACGGTATTCCGCAATATTTGCCTCTTGACGAGAATCACCCGATTAATCCGTTGAATTTTTACGGATTTACCAAAATAGAAATCGAGCGGGTTATGGAATGGCTGAGCCGCCTCAAGGATTTTCATTATATGGCATTACGCTATTTTAATGCGGTAGGATATGCTGCCGACGGCAGTATTCGCGGTAAAGAGCAAAATTCGCAAAATCTGTTGCCGATTGTTATGGATGTGATTACCGGCAGAAGAGAAAAGTTAATGGTTTTCGGCAACGATTATAACACACCGGACGGCACCTGTCTGCGCGACTATATTCATGTTGAAGATTTGGCAAGGGCTCACGTTGCCGCTATCAGGCACTTGTTGCAAAATCCGCAGTCATACTCTATAAATCTGAGTACCGGCAAAGGGACTTCCGTTTTGGAAATGATTGCGGCTACCGAGCGCGTAACCGGTCGCAAGGTTAATTATGAATTTGCACCGCGCCGTGCCGGCGATCCGGACGTTGTTGTTGCCAATAACGATAAGGCAAAAGAAATCCTCGGTTGGTCGCCGCGCCATACCGATATAGATGAAATCATCAAAACAACTTGGAATTTGGAAGAAAAATAATGGAAATTTGGAATAGTTTGTTGACATTTTTATCCGCACCGCACCACACGTTATCGCCGTTTTGGCTGTGGACTTGCTTCGGAGTGACGGTTGTATTGCTTCTGGCCGCCGATTTGTTCTGGTTCAATCGTAAAAACGAAGAACCGCATTTTTGGCATACGCTGTGGATTTGTATTGCCTATATCGCGGTAGCCGTTGTTTTCGGGGCTTTTGTTTGGGTGGAAGACGGTGCCGAAAAAGGCATGGATTATTTTACCGGATATCTCTTAGAAAAAAGCTTATCAATGGATAATATTTTTGTAATGTCAATGGTGTTTGCCGCTTTAGGCGTACCCAGCATATATCAGCATCGTGTTCTGTTTTGGGGTATTCTCGGTGCGCTGATTATGCGCGGTATTCTCATCGGTGTCGGCGACGCGTTGGTGATACGTTTCAACTGGATTTTATATATTTTCTCGGCATTTTTGATTTATACCGGTATTAAAATGCTGTTGATGAAAGAAGACGAAAACGTCGATATTCGCCATTCCAAAATCTTTCAGCTCGTTTCTAAGGTCTTTCACGTTACACACGAAATCAAGGGTGAGCACTTTTTTGTAAAAGAAAACGGTCGCCACTTTATTACTCCGCTGTTTTTCGCGTTGGTAACGATTGAGCTGATGGATGTGGTGTTTGCGCTCGATTCCATTCCGGCGATTTTCTTGGTAACAACCGATATTTTCGTGGTTTACACCAGTAATATTTTTGCCATTTTGGGTCTGCGTGCGCTGTATTTTCTGTTGGCGGCAATCATCAATAAATTCTCATATCTGAAGCCGGCGATTTCGATTATTCTTATCTTTATCGGCTCCAAAATATTCCTGAAATATTTCGGCATTGAGGTTCATGAATGGCAGTCTTTGACGGTTACACTCGGATTATTGACCGGCGGAATTCTGCTTTCCGTATTCAAAAAGGCCGAACCGAATGGCGCAAAATAAATTCTATTTAAGTTTCGGCCGCCACGAGCGTTACGGCAGCGATACGGCTATTGAGCGCGAAGATATGCTATCGGCTTTTATCTCCGGTCGACAACTTAAAGAGTGGCTTCCCGCTTGTACAACCGTGTATCATTCACCATTGGCAAGAGCTGTTGAAACGGCGCGTTTTGAGGCGCTCGGTATGGGGGTTTCTCATTTGCTTTGTATTGAGGCCCTGGAAGAAAGTGCCACCAAATTTGAAATTAATAAATTTATCAATGAGCTCCTGTATTATACCGACGAATCCGTCGTTTATTATCACTTTGTAACGCATCTTCCGGTAGTGGAAAAACTCGGTCTGCCGTTTTTGGGTGCGGGCGAAATCTGTCTGCTGACCGCCGAAAACAAAGCAGAAATGATGGCAGAAAATTATAAAGTACAAGTTATAGCCAAACCGATAATTGACGTGAATCTGCTGCAAAAACTTAACTTAACACTTGCCGATTTAGATGAACTGTCGGCTGATGAAATTTATCAAAAACTGGCGCAAATTGGCTTATAAGACACGCCGCAAAATTCCTTCGTTTTGCGCCAACAATTTTTCCGCGTCGTTCTTATTGCAATCTCGAACCAGCATCACGCACGCGGTTTTAACATTACCGGCCTCTTTAAGCACCGCTTCGGCCGTTGCAACATCGGCTCCTGTGATTTCACAAACGTAGCGTATGGCCCGTTCTCGTAATTTTGCATTATGAATTTGCACATCGACCATGTAATTTTTATAGGTTTTGCCGATGCGAATCATGGCTCCGGTCGTGAGCATATTGGCAATCATTTTTTGTGCCGTGCCCGATTTCATACGCGATGAACCGGATACTGCTTCCGGACCGACTTCGGCACAGAGAAAAATATCGGCATAAGGTTTGAATTTTGCCTCCGGATTGGATGTAATCGCGATGGTGGTCACACTTTTTTGTCGTGCCAACTCCAGAACTTTAACGGTGTATTGCGGATTGCCGCTGGCAGAAACGGCAATAACCACGTCTTTTTGTGTCGGATTAAACGCCGCAATATCTTCACAGGCAAACTCATCACTGTCTTCGGCATTTTCCACGGCAAAACGCACTGCTTTTTCTCCGCCGGAAATATAGCCCTGAATCATATCGTCGGGCACACCGTATGTCGGCGGCATTTCCGAAGCGTCAAGAATCCCTATTCTGCCGCTGGTACCGCTGCCAAAGTATGCCATACGACCGCCCTGGCGCAGCTTTTCGGCAATAATATCTATCGCCTTGCCTATCTCCGGCAGAATTGCCGCAATTGCCACGGCCACTTTCTTATCTTCATTATTGATAAGTCGTGCTATTTCAGCACCGCTTTGCAAATCTATGTCGATTGTGGCCGGGTTGCTATTTTCCGTAATTGCAGTCATAATTCACCTCTTTTCAATATGTTACCGAATTATACCACCGATATTTTAACAAAACATAAAAAAATGATTGACATTTTATAAAAAATAATGATGATAAGCACTGAACGGCCGATAAAGGTTGTTCAGTTGAACCCCTGAAGAAAGAATATAACGGAGGGGTGGCAGAGCGGTCAAATGCAACGGACTGTAAATCCGTCGACTTTCGTCTACGATGGTTCGAATCCATCCCCCTCCACCACTGAAATCTCTCTTAAGGGGTTTTTAATTACGATGTTAAGCTTAAGCGGGTGTAGCTCAATGGTAGAGCAGAAGCCTTCCAAGCTTACTACGGGGGTTCGATTCCCCTCACCCGCTCCAATCTCCTTAACATTGTAAAGTCTTTAACATTATAAAAAGTAGGATAATAAACATGGCAAAAGAAAAATTTGAGCGGACGAAACCGCACTGCAACATTGGAACGATTGGTCACGTAGACCACGGTAAGACCACTTTGACAGCCGCCATTACCAAAGTATTGGCAGAAGAAGGCGGCGCCAGCTTCAC
>CAKJXZ020000030.1:0-123931 GCA_918234285.1 Pseudomonadota bacterium
GGCTGACAGCCGACGCAGGTAGCAAGCGTAGCGCCGCACAATCTCCTAACCGGCACCAATAAAAGAACTCCTCCTTGCGAGGAGTTTTTTTGTTGGTATCGAGAGGGGAGAAGAACGCCCGAGAAAGGGCGTTTGACAAGGAGGCACCGGCAGACGAAAGTATGCCGGTCAGCATTGGCTGACAGCCGACGCAGGTAGCAAGCGTAGCGCCGCACAATCTCCTAACCGGCACCAATAAAAGAACTCCTCCTTGCGAGGAGTTTTTTTGTTGGTATCGGGAGGGGAGAAGAACGCCCGAGGTACTTTTTTTATTCAAACACCACCCGCATTTTTTTGCCGTAAAATTCGGTTAAACGGCGAAATGCGGTGTATTGTATAAATTTGCCGTTTTCCATGCCCTCAATAATCCGTTCGGGTAAATTTGTTTGATGAGCCACGGTGCGCAAATACATTCTGCGTTCTTGGCGCAATTTCCACAATTCTTGCCCAACCTCGCGGATTGTTTGCTTATCCATACAACATGCTTTCAAATGCAACATTTTCAGAACTCCTCTTTTTGCTTAAATTAAAACAAAAACCGACCGCTAAAACGGTCGGGGAGTTCGAAACTGCTCAAATTCAGTCCGGTGTATTCGGTATATTTCACCGGCTCCCCGTTATAGAGGAGTTAATTTCTTTGAGAGGAGTTTCGATACTCCGTCGGTAACCTCTTACCGACAGCAATATTTTATAATAAAGATATTTAAATGCAAGTAATTAATAAAATTTTATCACTTATGCTTTATTTTAAAGGCAACAAAAAGGGAGAAAAACCATGTTTTACACACTTTGCGGCTTTATTTTCGGCATAATGATTCCGTATTTGGCGCGACGAATCGGCAAGTTGATGCCGGCCACCATGGGCTATATTTTGCTCAAGTTATTTGTGCCGGCACACTCGGTATCGTGCAAGAGTCTTGAGAATAACCCGAAATATATGCGCTTATTCCACAGCTACGTCATGCGCAGTATCGGTTGGGGCATTTTTACCGCCGCCGCAACGTATCTGTTTGCCACCGACTTCAATGTGGCTTATGCTTGGTGGTATGTTGCCTTTTTGTGGATTTTATTGCTTTTGGTTGAGGTTGATAAGCGTTTTCAGCTACTGCCGGATATTCTGACTTTGCCGCTTTTGGTACTGGGTTTTGCCTACGCGGCGCAAAAAGGTCCGTGGTTGGCAACGGTTGACATCAACTTTTTGAGTTACGCACAAAACAGCGCCCTCGGGGCCATTATGGGCTATGCCATGCCGGTAATCGCCAGTATGTTTATTGTGTGGAAATATCCCGATGCTTTCGGCGGCGGCGATATTAAATTGCTCTGCGCCGTCGGTGCTTGGGTAGGTATGGAAATTATTGCTTACGTCATTTTATTGTCGTGTATTTTCTTCGGTGTCAGTTGTCTGATTAATAAAACCCGCGCAGCACCTTTCGGCCCGTCGATTGTTTATGCAACACTGACATTGTGCATTTTGCTGTTTTAACCGCCGCAAAAATTTTTTCCGTTCTCTTATTGACTTTGCAAATTTGCAACACTAACTAAAGTATTAGACAATTTTTAGTTAGGAGATTAAATCATGAATATTAAGCCTTTACACGACAAAGTGTTGGTTAAGCGTGTAGATGAAGAAACCAAAACCGCCGGCGGAATCATTATTCCGGATACGGCAAAAGAAAAACCGTCCGAAGGTATTGTCGAAGCTGTGGGTAACGGCTTCAGAGCCGATGACGGCAAAATCATACCGATGAGCGTAAAAGTCGGTGACAGAGTATTGTTTGCCAAATGGGGCGGTACCGAAGTTAAATTGGGCGGCGAAACCCGTCTGATTATTAAAGAATCCGACATTTTGGCGGTAGTGGAATAATTGCAGAGAGGATAAAAAAATGGCAGCAAAAGATATTAAATTCGGAACTGATGCCCGCAGCAAAATGCTTAAGGGCGTAGAAACATTGGCTAAAACCGTTAAAGTAACGCTCGGACCGAAAGGCCGCAACGTTATGCTCGATAAATCGTACGGCGCACCGAAATTAACCAAA
Source organism: Pseudomonadota bacterium (assembly GCA_918234285.1). Taxonomy (GTDB): domain Bacteria; phylum Pseudomonadota; class Alphaproteobacteria; order RF32; family CAG-239; genus RUG410. The sequence continues at coordinate 2,076 of CAKJXZ020000030.1, forward strand.
GACGGTGTTTCGGTTGCCAAAGAAATAGTTTTGGCCGACAAATTTGAAAATATGGGTGCCCAGCTGATTAAAGAAGTGGCGCAAAAAACCGCCGATAAAGCCGGCGATGGTACCACCACCGCCACCGTTTTGGCCGAAGCCATTATTCGCGAAGGTTGCAAAGCAGTTGCCGCCGGTATGAATCCGCAAGATGTCAAACGCGGCATTGATATGGCGGTTGAAGCAGTGGTTAAAGATGTTAAGTCGCGCTCTAAAGCCGTTCAATCATCGGCCGAAATCGCTCAAGTCGGCACTATTTCCGCCAACGGCGATACCACCATCGGCGAATATTTATCCAAAGCCATGGAAAAAGTCGGCAACGACGGCGTAATCACGGTTGAAGATGCTAAAGGTCTGGAAACCGAACTCGACGTGGTTGAGGGTATGCAGTTCGACCGCGGCTATCTTTCGCCGTATTTTGTAACTAATCCGGAAAAAATGAACTGCGAATTCGATAGTCCGTTTATTTTGCTTTTCGATAAAAAAATATCCAACCTGCAAGCTATGTTGCCGATTTTGGAACCGATTGCGCAAAACGGCCGTTCTTTGGTAATCATCGCCGAAGATATCGAAGGTGAAGCGCTGGCTACTTTGGTGGTCAACCGTATTCGCGGCGGTCTCAAAGTATGCGCGGTTAAGGCTCCGGGATTTGGCGACAGACGTAAGGCTATGTTGCAGGATATTGCCACCCTGACCGGCGGTCAGGTTATCTCCGAAGAACTCGGTATGAAACTCGAAAACGTAACACTCGATATGCTTGGTACGGCTAAACGCGTAGAAATTACCAAAGATGATACCACCATTATCGACGGCGCCGGCAACAAAGACGATATCGCCGGCCGCGTTGCCCAGATTCGCAAGGAAATAGAGCAAACGACTTCCGATTATGATCGCGAAAAATTGCAGGAACGCTTGGGCAAACTTTCCGGCGGTGTGGCCGTAATTAAAGTCGGCGGCGCTTCCGAGGTGGAAGTTAAAGAACGCAAAGACCGTATTGACGATGCTTTGCATGCCACCCGTGCCGCGGTGCGCGAAGGTATTGTCGCCGGCGGCGGTGCGGCGCTGTTATATGCCACCAAGGCTCTGGAAAATGTTAAAACCGCCAATCAGGATCAGAATGTCGGCATTGACATTATCCGTAAGGCTCTGCAGGCTCCTCTGCGTCAAATTGCCGAAAATGCCGGGGTTGACGGTGCGGTTGTGGCCGGTAAATTGCTGGAAAGCAAAGATACCAATTTCGGCTACAATGCCCAAACCAATGAATATGTCGATATGCTCAAAACCGGCATTGTCGATCCGACCGAGGTTGTACGTACTGCATTGCAAGATGCGGCATCTGTAGGCGGCTTGCTGATTACGACCGAAGCTATGGTTACCGAAATTCCGGAAAAGGAATGCCACTGCGGTGACGGTGCGGCTGCAGCCGGCGGTATGGGCGGAATGTATTAATTAAACATTTTACCTTTCAAAGAGAAGCCCCATGTCAGACCGACAGGGGCTTTTCTTATATAAAAAAAAATTCGGACGAAGTTTTCAGCTTCATCCGAATTAAATTACTCGTTAACCACGCGATTTATTTCATCAAGCAAGGCGCGCACGGTGCATCCTCTATTCCTGAAGTTCTCATAGGCATTGTCAGGTATACTGATACCATGGTTCTTCTCCACAAGCATCACCGATTCGATGATATCCAGGCTATCCATAACCAAGTCTTCCAACATATCGGAATCCAACAAGGCGTCATCCGACATTTTCTTGACATCTTCACCTATTTCATCATTCAACACATCGCTGATGGCAGAACGCAATTCATTCAGCGTTATTACTTTCTTTTTCATAAAAATAAAATTTAAAATTTATAAATTATAATTACACTGTTTGCAGATATAAACCCTAAGCCTTTGCCTGTCAAGGAAAAATCCGTAAAAACCGCCGATGAAATTACTTGACAAAAATAAACCTGATGATTACAATGGCAACAGAATCAAAATCATTTATATATGAAGTTATTTACTATTTTTCTTGCTACTACCGCAGTGGTATGTTGCATTTCATGGCTTGCATATCTTTTTTTGCGAAAGAAAAAAAAGGTATTTGACATGTGTTTGAGAATCGCCGGTTTTTGGTGCTGTGTCAATTTGTTGACTCTTGCAGCAATCTCTTATCTGTTGTTATCCGATGTTGATATTCTTCTATATCAGACTATGGCGTATGTTCTGGAATACCTATTCATGGAATCGTTTATCTGCGGCGCCGCCATCTGGTGCTACGGTATGGATTATGACATTCATCACGACGAGACAGAGCAGAAAGCAATATCATAGATTACAAATTCAAAATTTATATCTTATGAAACAGTTATTGAAAAATCTGGCTATCGGACTGGCTATTGCCGTCGTTGCCGCAGTTGCAATTTGTTTTGCCGCCTGGAGTTTTCACTCTATGCATCGCTTTATCTGGTTTGTCGTCTGTAGCGTGGCGTTCCTGTTCATCGGGCAGTACCTGATTAATCCCGACTACGTCTTAATTGAAAAAGACGGCAAAAAATATAAAGAAAGGATATCAAAGACAAAACAGATAGGCGCTGTTGCCGGAATTCTCGTGGCTCTTGGCATCGTCTGCTCGTTGGCATGGGCTATCGGTTACGGAGTCGCCGCGCTGTTTGATTGGCATCCCGATTTTTGGGAGATGTATCTGCTCTATGGTGCATTGACCGTCGCCGCGGTTATTCTCGCCTTTGTTGCCGGATTCCGTTTCTGGTACTATTGCGATGATTTTTACTACAACCGCTATGGTGTCAGAGATTCCGCCAAAGAGGTCGCGATGTGGATTTTCATCGCCTTATGCGGATTGGCTGTAGCCGGAACAATACTCTATTATTTGTTCCCGTGGGCATTAAGACACTAGAGCCTCAAACAATAAAAGCGCCGTTCTTAACCGAACGACGCTTTTAATTTTATTGTGCACATTATATATTTGATTAAGCTTTAGCCTGCTTAGCAATGATAGATTTTTTGATTTGCTTGGCTTCTTCCGTTAATTTGGTATTGGAAGTGGAAGTCAAGAAAGAATCCAAACCGCCGTTGTGTTCAATCGAACGCAAGGTTTTGGAGCAAACTTTAAGCTTAAACACTCTGTTCAAAGCTTCACTGAACAAAGAAACTACTTGCAAGTTAGGCATAAAGCGACGGCGAGTCTTGTTGTTAGCATGGCTGACATTATTGCCGCTCTGAACACCTGTGCCTAAGATATCACATTTTTTAGACATTTCATTAATTCCTTAAGTTAAATTTAACAATATTGTTGTTCGTTATTACATTGATTTTATTGACAAGTCAAGCAAAATTATATAGAAAAGTGAAAAAATAATTAAAAACCCCGAACAAAAGAGGTAAAAATGGGCAGCGACGCTTAAATAAGTATTATGTAGCGAAAGCTCTATCGGCGTCCGACGCCGTATTAAGAATTATGTACCCGTAGCTCAATTGGATAGCCGGAGGAAGAAAAACAACCTCAAAATGTTGTTTTTCGACGACGGGCGAAGTTCCCCAACGAGCAAGGAAGCGAGAGCGTCTCGCGGCGAGTTGATGGGAACGAGTGACCGAAGCTTAAATTTACAAATGAAAAATAAAGAAAGTAAATTTAAGCAAGAGGAGGACGACGGGCGAAGACCACTTAATGAGAGGGCGCGACAGCGACAACGAATTTAGTGGACGAGTGACCGAAGCGAGCCTAAGGCGAAGCAAGAAATTGGCCTCCGACGCCATATAAGAATTATGTACCCGTAGCTCAATTGGATAGAGTATTGGCCTCCGACGCCAAAGGTTGCGAGTTCGAACCTCGCCGGGTACGCCAATAAAAAAATCCCCCACAGCGGGGATTTTTTTATTGGCATATTCGGTGGTGGAGAACGAGCAACCTTTAGGTTGCGCGCGAGGATAAAAACAGCCTCTAAATGCTGTTTTTACCGCAAGCGGCGAAGTTTTCTTAATGAGCAAGGGATGCAAAGCGACCGCAGCGAATTTAGAAAACGAGTGACTGAAGCGACACGAATGTGTCGCAAGAACGAACCTCGCCGGGCTTAATATCTGAAAACAATCTCAAAATGTTGTTTTCGGGTATTAAGGCGAAGTGAACGAGCCGAGCTAACAAGCGATAGTGCCGTGCGGCAAGGCCGTGAACGAGTGACCGAAGCGACACGAATGTGTCGCAAGAACGAACCTCGCCGGGCTTAATATCTGAAAACAACCTCAAAATATTGTTTTCGGGTATTAAGGCGAAGTGAACGAGCTGAGCTAACAAGCGATAGTGCCGTGCGGCAAGGCCGTGAACGAGTGACCGCAGCGAGCCACAGGCGAAGCAAGACGCCATAAAATCCCCCGATATGGGGGAATTTTTTATTGGAATAACGCGAAGTGAGAAGAACCTCGCCGGAATAAAAAAAAATAAACCGGAACGATGAACGAGTGACCGCCTTTAAAACATCATCATGTTGTATTTCAAATTATGCGGAACTTCGCTTTCGCCGCCGTGGGCATCGCCCAAATACGACAACGTATAGCTGTATACCAGGAATCCGTACGGATTTAAGATACGATCTTCCGGCCGTTTAAAGCGCAATCCGCCGTCATAACCCACACGCAACGTGGCACGCCACAAATCGACTTTCGGTGTCGGGTTATCGCGGGTAATGTCATAGGTTTTGAACTGCACCATCCACATCGAGAGCGTAACGTGTTTGGTCCAAATAATTTCCACATAGCGCTGCAAGCCCAGTTTTTTAAACTGTTCGTCGGCGGTTTTTACGTCTTTCTCGGTAAATTCTTTGAATATTTCATCGGTAGAATACCAATCGAGAATCGAGTTTTTGCCCCATCTTTCCTTTAATTCGGCATAATCTTCGGTAATGGTATAACGCAACATGATATAATCGCGGATATATTGTTCGGCAATCAAATCGCTGGCATAATAAGGCCGTTCGTCTTTTTCCATCAGCTCCAACTGACTGGTGTTGTTGTTGATGCGATACAGCTGCGGCTCAACGTGATAACTCGGCAATATAAGGTAGATAATACACGACAGCACCATATTGAAACAAATACTCAGACAGGTGGTGATAACCAAAAAACGCGATGTCCACAAATAGCGCCGCTCCGGAAAAGCATCCACATGCACCCGTTCCGGAAAATATCCCAATAAATCCGGCGATTCTTTTTCTCTGTACCTAAATAATGTGCCTAATATCGAAACCATTTTAAATTTTAACCTCAATTTTACATTTATATCGTATATTAAAAGAAAAAGTGTAATAAAATGTTAATTTTTAACGGTTATTATAACTCAAGACGATTCATAAGTAAAGGACAGAAACATGAAAAAGTTGCTATGCTTGATGATTTGCGCACTGAGCGTTATTTCTTGCGCGAAAAACCAACAAAAATATTATCAGGAACAACAGGCACAGTATATTCAGCAATATACCACCGTCGCCGGTCCTGAAGCCGCATACGCCGAAAACTGGAACAGTGCCATTCGTTTTGACGCCGATATGCAGAATATGTATGCGCAATCTCCGACCGTTATCGAAAAGCCGCTTGATATGTATATGACAATGGCGCTTGCCTTAAAATATAATTACACCGGCCGCATGATGCGCTATCAGGAAAGCTTGGCCAAAGCCGGCCATGCCGCTTATTCCGCTCTGCCGGAAATTGTTTCCAATGCCGGATATATCAACACCAACTATACCGATACCAGCCCGGATTTGAAAGTTGCCTGGAATATTTTGGATATCTCCACTCTGTACTTTATGAACTCCGACCCGATGCTTCAACAAAGCGTTGCCGCCGAAGAAAGCCGCAAAGTTATTCAAAATATTTTGCAAGAGGCCCGCGTATTGTATTGGAAGGCCCTGACTGCACAACGCTTGTTGCCGGTTTTGGATGAAACCATCGAACATATTACGCTCGACGTTGACGAGATGAATGCTCATGCCAAAGAATTGGCCGCCGAAGGTAAGAATCCGGAAACCGCGGAGTTGATTAAAAAACGTAAATATATGGAAGCCGTGCAAAAATTATCCACCCTCAAGCGCGATATGGAAACGGCTCACGAACGCTTAGCTTCGTTGATGGGCTTGCATCCGCAAACTCAGTTCTCGCTGGCCGGCAAAGAATACGGCAACTTCGCACTGCCGGAAATCAAGTCGAATCTGTCACAGCTCGAATGGTTGGCTCTGACCAATCGTCCGGAACTTAAGGTTCACGATTTGTTGACCTCGGCCGATGATTTGGATTTGATTATTACCTCCTTCCGTGAAGATAACGGTAGCAACTATATGGATAACCAAACTCAATACAATCAACAATGGTGCAACGCGGCCAAAGAAATTTCCATGTCGGTTTATGAAGACAGCCGCACCAGCAAAACTCACACCTTGGAAGACTTGCGCCGTCAGCGTATGACCTCGCTTATCTTAAACCAGGTTTATATCGCTTGGGCACGCTACACCTCGGCTATGGAAGATTATTTGATTGCCATGGAAATTGCCGGCACTTCGGAAAATATTGCTGAAGATATCGTTTCGGCCAAAGGCACCCATGCCGCCAAGAGTTTAGCCGAAGCAGCCCGCGCTATTTCTGACGAAACCAAAGCCTCGCTGGCTTATGTTGATTTCCAAGATGCGCTCGGTTCGCTGTATGCCACCATCGGTTTGGACGCGGTTCCGTATTATATGCTCAACGAATCGCCGTCACGTATCGCCGTGGCATTGCGCGAGACGCTTGAAAAATGGAAAGACGGTGAATTTGTACCGGACAGCCGTCCGTATTTGTTGGATATCCCTACTCATCGTCCGCCGGTTAACCTTTCCAACGAAGCGGCTTTGCCGGATGTAACTTACGGTACCGGCGAAAAAATTAAGATTGACATTCCGGATTCGGCCTTTGCCAAGATGGGTTGGAACAGTGAAGAAATTCAAACCAAAGCCGGTTCGCTTGACGATACTTCTCTGCCGAAATGGCTGAAATATAATGATGCCTCCCGCGTATTTGAAGGTATGGCGATGCCGGGCGATGACGGTGTTTATCCGATTAAGATTTATGCCATGGATAAAGAAAGCAACATCGCTTACTTAACCTTTACCTTGACCATTATCGACAACTATGTTCCGTCGATTAATGTTCGCGGCCTCAACCGTCAACGCAAGGCAACGGTTATGAAGAAATGCAGAGGATCACAATGCACCGACGAAACACTCGACGATGTTCAGGTGATTATGCCGAATATTCCGCAGCATTAATTACAGCCATATATAATATTTAAAAGAGTCGGTTTTTGCCGGCTCTTTTTTTGTTATTTCTTTTTTATTATACAGAATCGCATTGTTTAAGAAAAATCACATTTACCGCTTATGTTTCTTAGAAGATACCGGGCCGCGTTAATCTTTATTAAGATTTTTTACAATTAAAATCAAAAAGATATTGATAATATATTGTTATTATGTCTAAGAAATCGGTTTTTGCCCTTTTACGGCCGTTAATAACTTTATCCACTTGTGCATAAAATAATATATTTTTTTTTATTACGCAAATATAGGTATTTAACATCGATTTTCACGCTTTGAGCGAAAATTTATAAAAAAAAATTCTTGTTACATAATTTTATTTTTTGCAAAATCATTTTCATGATGATTGTAGCAATATTGCTCTAAAAAAAATCCAATTATAACACAATATATTGTTATTTAACTTTTAATTAAACTATATATAGTAGTCTGCGAAAAGTTAAATAATTGACTTAGGGAGAATAAAAAAAATGGCCGAAGTGTACGAAATGAACACGAATAATATACACACTAACATTAAACACGTTACCAAACGTGACGGAACGCTGGCGGATTTTGACGGCAGCAAAATTTATAACGCTATTTTGAAAGCAGGCACCACCACCGGTGAGTTCGGCGAAGCTGATGCTTGGCTTTTGACTGCACAGGTAATGAAAGTTGCCAACTATAAATTTGCCGAAACGGTACCGACCATCGAACAGATTCAAGATATCGTGGAGCAGGCGCTGATTTCTTCCAACTACACCGCCACCGCTAAAGCTTATATTTTATATCGTGACCAACGCACTCGTGCCCGTACCGATCACAAAGTTATGGTTGATGTTGAAAGTTCGATTAACGAATATTTGGAAAGACTCGATTGGCGCGTAAATGCCAATGCCAACCAAGGCTATTCCAACGGCGGCTTAATTTTGAACGTTTCCGGTAAAGTTACGGCCAACTATTGGCTGAGCCACGTTTATCCGGCCGAAGTCGGTGAAGCACACCGCAACGGCGATATTCATATTCACGATTTGGATATGTTGGCTGCTTATTGCGCCGGTTGGTCTTTGAAAAATTTATTAAAAGAAGGCTTCAACGGTGTTCGTGGCAAAGCTGAAGCTAACCCGCCGAAGCACTTATCGGCCGCGACCGGTCAGATGGTTAACTTTATGGGCACTCTGCAAAACGAATGGGCCGGTGCACAGGCATTTTCTTCGGTTGATACTTATTTGGCTCCGTACATCAGAAAAGACAATCTGTCTTATGCCGAAGTTAAACAATGCATGCAGGAATTGGTTTATAACCTGAACGTACCGTCTCGTTGGGGCTCGCAAACACCGTTTACCAACTTTACGTTTGACTGGGTATGTCCGGAAGATCTGCGTGACCAACACCCGTATATCGGCGGTCACATTGCCGGCCACGATGAAAACTTTATGCCGATTATCGAAGGTCAGGAAGAAATGCCGTTCACTTACGGTGATTTGCAAAAAGAAATGGATATGATTAACCGCGCCTATATTGAAGTAATGATGGAAGGCGACGTGATGGATCGTCCGTTCACCTTCCCGATTCCGACTTATAACATGACTCCGGATTTTCCGTGGGATGACGAAAAATCGCAGCTTTTGTTTGAAATGACGGCCAAATACGGTATGCCTTATTTCCAAAACTTCATCAATTCCGTATTGAAACCGGGGCAGATTCGCTCGATGTGCTGCCGTTTACAACTCGATTTGCGTGAACTTTTGGCGCGCGGCAACGGCTTGTTCGGTTCGGCCGAACAAACGGGTTCCATCGGTGTGGTAACCTTTAACTGCGCACGTTTGGGCTATGTATACAAAGGCAACGAAGCCGGCTTATTCGGTCGCGTTGACGAGCTTTTGAATATTGCCCGTACCTCGCTCGAAATCAAACGTAAAACCATTCAACGCCTGATTGATAACGGCTTATATCCGTATACCAAGCGCTATTTGGGCACACTGCGCAATCACTTCTCGACCATCGGTGTTAACGGCATCAACGAGATGATTCGCAACTTCACCAATGACGAGCATCATATTGCCGACGAATGGGGTAAAGCCTTTGCCGAAAAATTCCTGGATTATATTCGTGCCAAACTGATTAAGATTCAAGAAGAAACCGGACATATGTATAACCTCGAAGCCACTCCGGCCGAAAGTGCCACCTATCGTTTTGCGCGTGAAGATAAAAAACGTTTCCCTGGCATCATTCAAGCCGGCACCGAAGAAAATCCGTATTACACCAATTCTTCGCAATTACCGGTGGGCTATACCGATGACCCGTTCGAAGCACTCGATTTGCAAGCAACCTTGCAATCCAAATACACCGGCGGCACCGTATTGCACCTCTATATGAGCCAAAGAATTTCTTCGGCAAAGGTTTGCGGCGAACTGATTAAAAAGGTTCTGACCAATTACCGCTTGCCATATATTACTATAACTCCGACTTTCTCGATTTGTCCGAAACACGGCTATCTGGCCGGCGAGCACAAATTCTGCCCGAAATGCGACGAAGAAAAGAAAGCCGCCAAGATGAAAGCTTTTAAGGCAAGTAACGTTGCTTAAAAAAGCGAGAAAAACAGAATAATAAACACTTTAACCAAACACTTAGGAGAATATAAATGACAAACACCATTAATTTTGAAGACATTGCTTTAACCGACGCCGAGAGACAACCTTGTGAAATTTGGACTCGTGTGATGGGTTATCACCGTCCGGTTTCCGAATTCAACAAAGGTAAAAAATCCGAATACTATTCTCGTAAGTGTTTTGTGGAAGAAAAAGCTGTTATGCATTTGAGTCTGGAAGGCTCTTGCGGTTGCCAAATGGCAGCCGAATAATTTTTATTTCGGTTTAAGACAAAGGGAGGATTGTTATGATTCTCCCTTTTTTGAAAGGCAAAAGATGATAGATGACAACAGATATAAACATATTCGCGGCGTTGCCGAACTGATGGCAAAAATCGCCCCTCAGGGCCGAGAAAAAGAGATGTTTTTGCTGGGTCTGTTGCATGACATCGGTTATTTGTATCAGCCGCAAGATCATAATTTTTTCGGCGGTGATTTATTAAAAGAACAGGGATACAACTATTGGCAAGAGATTTATTGGCACGGCGTTCCCGATTGCGAATACTCCTCTTATGAACTTGATTTATTGAACTCCGCGGATATGCAAATCAATGCCAAAGGCGAACAGGTTTCTTATGCCGAAAGGCTGGAAGACATCGGTTCAAGATACGGCTACGATTCGCCACAATATCTGTTAGCGAGAAAAATGGCCGAACATTTGGAAGCTAAAGGCTTCGCTTCTATCAAAAAGTGAGGAAACATGGAAAAAGATTTAATCAGAATCGGTGATATCGAAAAATTCAGTTTGGTGGACTTTCCTTCCAAAATAGCCGTGGTGGTGTTTATGCAGGGTTGCCCGTGGCGTTGCCCGTTTTGCTACAATCAGTCGTTGCAAGACCCGAATGGCGAAACCGATGCCAAGTGGGAACACCTGACCCATCTGTTGGAACATCGCAAAGGAATGGTGGATGCCGTTGTATTCTCCGGCGGCGAACCGTTGTTGCAAAGCAATCTGCCGCAAGCCATGGACGAAGTAAAAGCCATGGGATTTGAAATCGGTTTGCACACCGGCGGCTACAATCCGGAAGCATTTGCCAAAGTCGTTGATAAAGTAATCTGGGTGGGTTTTGATATTAAGGCGCCGCTCAATACCGAACATTACAAGCGTGCCACCGGCGGCGCGGGCGACGTGGAAAAAATCAAACAAAGTCTCGATATGCTGATAAAAAGCGGCAAACATTTTGAGTGCCGCACCACTTGCGACCCGCGGCTGTTGGATATTGCAGATATTTATACGATTGCCGATGAGCTGTCCGCGCTCGGCGTAAAAGAGTACTATATCCAGAAATATCGTCCGATTCCGAGCGATACGACCACGCAAGAGAGCGATTGCGACAAGTTCTTTAAGGACGAAGCGCTGCTCTCGTATTTGCGTTCTAAATTTGCAGTTTTTGCGGCGCGAAAGTGATATTTCGCCAATATGGCTTTTTTTGCTTGCCTTTTGCCTGAGAAAGCGCTATTATAGAGGTATATAAGGATGGTATGATGGCAGAGAAGGACGCAAAAACAACAGAAAGTAAACCGGCAAATGTCGGCAAAGTTGAAGTGCCGACAAAGGCTGAAGTGACCAAAGTTAATTTGGCGCAAACAATGAAGGTTGACGGACTTAAAGCACACACCGATGCTCCCGCAAAAACAGACAGTCTGTATCAAACCACCAAAGCTTCGGCTACCGTCGACAAAGGTAAAAACTCACAATATACCGTAGAAGCCTCGAAAACCGTTAATCAAATAAACCCTTCCGAAACTGTTGTTGTTGAAAATACGCACGAGAAAGAGGTTAATAAAAAATCGACACTGTCTCAACATCAAAAAACCGTTACGAGCCTGTCGAATATGGGTTACACCGAAGAAAACACCACTAACAGTACCTATCAGGGCAAAAGGGTTATTACACGTGTAAATGAAGAGACTTCTACCCATTCGTATGCTTTGGGGAAAGCTCATGGTTACAGTGACGGCCATAACAGCAGCAAAAGAGTTGAAACAGCACATTTTGACAGCAAAGATCGTGTTCGCCAAACCGATTACCACTATGCCCATACCGACAACAATTATGCCAGTCTTAATGATCAGAAAACCATTCTGAATGCGGATGGTACGCTCAAATACCATGCAAGCGTTGAAGCTCAGCACGGACGCAGTTCCGTCGTAAATGACGGAGCTTCCCTGAAAGTTTTGGACGGTAAAAAGAGCTTTTCGGTTGATACCAATGACGATCGCACGCATTACGAAATCAAAAAGAAAAAAGGTAAAGATACGGAAGAAGTAACGCAACTTTATGCTTATAAAAACGGTAAAGTCAGCGGATGGCAATATACAGAGAAAAATGGAGAATATACCGGAGAGCACACGGAATTTTCAGATAAACAAACACATAAAAAAATAGAAAAAGAACAACGTCGAGCGGCAAAGATTATTAACAAAGTTGCCGAAACCGAGAAAATCCAATCATTGGATGAATATTACAGTCTGTTGCCGAATGTTACAGACGCACGCAGAGCATTGCCGGCCAGAGAATTCTTTAAAGGAAATTATCAGCAGGAAGCCGGTTACCAACAGGCAAAGGCCGAAATGACAGAACAAAACAAGCAAAAAGTTGCTCAAAAGAAGTCTGTTACTGCGCAAGATATCGTGGCCGCCAAAATGCAACAATATAAACCGCGCTGATACCCTATCGAGCGGCAGACTTTTACTCTCCCGGCATAAATTTATTTCTCTTTTTAGTTGACTTATTTAAAAATACTCGTTAAAAGATTGCAAAAAAAGGCAATCAAATGTTCATGACGCAATATCTGCAAAACCTGACCGAATTCGCCCGCACCGGCATAAAATTCCGGCTCGGTCAACATTCGTTTATTGTGATTAAAGGCTCGCGACTGTATTACGTTTACAAACGCTATGCGGAATCGGTAGTTTGTATTGAAAACATCGAATGTTAAGGCCGTTACGCTTTATTAGAATCCGGCAAACCCGAGAATATCAGTGCCAGCAAAATAACTAAAACACTCATAACCAACGGGATGCGATTACCATATTGACCAAACAGAGTTAAATGTGATTCCTCCGGCTTAACCAAGGCATCAACCATACCGCGCTCCCCGAGCGGAATCTGCGCGACAATTCGGCCGTACGGATTAATTACCGCGCTTATGCCGCTGTTGGCACTGCGCACCACCGAAATCCCCTCCTCGACCGCACGCATTTGCGCCGCCGCCAGGTGTTGATACGGTCCGGAACTGATGCCGTACCAACCGTCGTTGGTCAGCACCACCGCCCATTTAGGCCGGTCGGCACCTTTTTTTACCACCTCGTCGGAAAAAATAACTTCATAACAAATCAACGGCGCAAATTCCGGATAATCACCGACTTTAATGGTTTTGAACTTTTCACCGCGTCCGAATTCCGCCACCGTGTTAGCTATCGGCCGCACCCATTCCGGCAGATATTTTCTGAGCGGGATATATTCACCGAACGGCACCAAATGATTTTTATCATACCACCCGACCAACGTGCCCTTTTTATTAATAACCCCGAAAGAATTGTACGGCGTATAATAATACCCGTCATCAACCCGACGCAGAAAACCGGTTATCAAATGCCCGTATGTCGGCACCGCCGCCGTCAGTTTGCGGTTATGATTTTCGTCATAAAGCAAATCGTACGGATATGCCGTTTCGCCCCAAACCGTAAAATCAACATAGCCGATATCTTTTTCTCTGCTCAAATCAATGTAAGTCTGCAGATTTTTCTCGAGCGCCGTGCGATCCCACTTTAAGGTCTGAGGAATACTCGGTTGCACCAAACGCACCATAATCGAGTGCCCGTCCGGTACTTCGGGCTTGGTATCCAAAACATATTCTCCGAATTGCCATACACCCAACCCCGCCAACAAGGACAGGCAGGCCGCTGCCGCTCGGTATTTATTCGGTCGCACCAGCCAAACCGCCGGCCATGCCGCTACCAGCACCGTCAACAAAGAAGTTCCGTAAGTTCCGAACACCGCCAAAATCTGCAACATCGCCGTATTAAAGGTCAACACCGAGCTTATCGGATTCCACGGAAATCCGGTCAGCAAAAAGCTGCGCAACCACTCGACAGATAAACACCACACGGCGGCAAACAGTAATATTTTAGAAAATATATTGCGTCCGTATTTGGTCACCACTGCGGGCAGAATAGTAAATAAACCGAAAAACGCACCGTTTAAGAGTAATACCAACGGATACAACCAACCGGTTTGCGCCACATCAATCAACAATGCGTTGCCAATCCAATAAAATCCTGTAGCAAAATAACCGAAACCGAACCAATAACCCAACCCGACAAGTTTGCGAGTGCGATTGGTACCGAATGCCAAAAACATCAGACCGGAAAAAGCCAGAAACAGTGCCCAAATCTGATGATACGGCGGCAAAGCCAAAGTTAAAATCGCGCCCAAAACAAACGCGGCGGTTTTCGGATATTTGATAACGATTTTAACTGCCTTTTCTCCCCGCGATAAATCGTCTTTGCTTGCTGCCACCTGCAAATTATTAGCAGCCGGCAACTCCTTCTCCGGCGTGGTTTTCGACGCCGCTTTCTTACGCGCCGTCGTCGTCTTAGCCTTGGTCGTTTTTTTCTTGACCGGCATTTTTCGTTCTGTTGTTTTGCGCTTTTTCTCTGCCATTATTCCCCCTCGTACGGATTAGCAATATCCAGCATTTGCAAAATTTCCTTTTCCAGATTTTCCATATACGCCGCTTCGTCCGGCGTCTGATGATCATAACCGGACAGATGTAAAAAACCGTGAGTCAGCAAATGGCAAAAATGCGCATACAGCGTAACTTCCTGCTCAGCGGCCTCACGCGCCATGGTTTCATATGCCAAAATAATGTCACCGAGTTCAATTTCATCGTACGGTTCGTTGTCAACATCAAAATCGGCAAAATCCAAATTGGCGAAAGAAAGCACATTGGTCGGCTTATCAATGCCGCGAAATTCTTTGTTCAATCGATGCACCGTTTTGTCATCACTCAGACATACGTTAATTTTCAGCGGCTTGGAACCGTTCAAAAAATCCGGATTTTCATGCTCTTGCAAATAGCCGAAAGCGGCGGATTTTACTTTTTCCGCCACCTGTTCGACATTTGCAACCGCCGTTGACCAACGCTCGTCTTCAACGACCGTTTCCAAAACAATCTCAGATGATGTTTTCATACTGTGCC
Organism: Pseudomonadota bacterium; assembly: GCA_918234285.1. GTDB lineage: Bacteria > Pseudomonadota > Alphaproteobacteria > RF32 > CAG-239 > RUG410. The sequence continues at coordinate 17,299 of CAKJXZ020000030.1, forward strand.
GCTTCTTTTGTGCGTTTGCTTTTTTCTTCATAAGCCTTAACGATTTTAGCCACTAAGCCGTGCCGTACCACATCTTCGGAGCCGAACGTCACCGAAGAAATGTTATCTACGTTTTTCAGAGTGCTCAGCGCGTCACGCAGACCGGAAATCACGCCGCTCGGCAAATCAACCTGACTTAAATCGCCGTTGACTACCATGCGCGAATTCTCACCCAGACGGGTTAAAAACATCTTCATCTGCATCGGCGTAGTGTTCTGCGCCTCATCCAAAATAATGAAAGAATTAGCCAAAGTACGGCCGCGCATAAAGGCAAGCGGTGCGATTTCTATTTCGCCCAAAGCCAGCTTTTTATCCACCTGTTCCGCCGGCAACATTTCATAAAGCGCATCATACAGCGGGCGCAGATACGGATCGACTTTTTCCTTTAAATCGCCCGGCAAAAAGCCCAGATTTTCGCCGGCTTCCACCGCCGGCCGCGACAGGATAATCTTATCTATCGTGCCCTCAAGCATCATTGAAACCGCCAATGCCACCGCCAGATAAGTTTTACCGGTACCGGCCGGTCCGAGGCCGAACACCAATTCATTTTTCATCATTTCCTGAATATATTTGGCTTGGTTGGCCGAACGCGGATAAATATAGCGTTTTTTGGTTTTGAGCACAATATCTGTCATATTCTGTTTATCATCTTCGGTGCGCACATCGCCGCTCATTCTGACGGCCGCTTTCACTTCCTGTTCGCCCACATCAACTCCGCGGCTGACCTTGTTATACAATATTTCAATCGCCGTTTTGGCATTTTCCACATCGCTTGCACTGCCCTTGACCGTAATCTGATTACCGAAGCTCAAAATCTCCACATTGAGCATTTTCTCAATCAGTCGCAAATTGCTGTCCGCCTCTCCGACAAGCTGTTGCACCAGTTGATTGTTAAACAATTCAAAACAAATTTCCGCCATATTAAATCTCCTTTCCGGTCAGCGAATTGGTAGTCGCTTCCACAATTTTTGCTTCAATGATTTTATTGATATTAGCACCGTCTGTTTCAATATGCAAGTTTTGCATATACGGAGTGCGTCCGATAAGTTGCCCTTTGTGCCGCCCCTTTTGTTCCAGCAGCACCGGCATTACCTTATCGACACATGCCAGATTAAACTTGGTTTGATAATCAAACAAAAGAGTTTGCAAAATATCCAAACGTTCTTTTTTAACTTTTTCTTCCACCTGATTATCCATTACCGCCGCCGGTGTTCCCGCTCTGCGGCTGTATTTAAATGAAAACGCCTGAATATATTTCACTTCGTTTACCACATCGAGCGTTTTCTGAAAATCCTCGTCGCTTTCCCCCGGAAATCCGACAATAAAGTCCGACGACATTCCGATGTTAGGATTGGCTTTCTTAAGTTTTTCCACGATTCGCAAATAATCTCCGGATGTATGTCGCCGATTCATCGCCTTCAAAATCCGATCCGAGCCGGACTGTATCGGCAAATGCAAATATGGCATTAATACATCTATATCCTTATGGCAGGCAATCAACTCGTCGCTCATATCCGCCGGATAAGATGTTGTATAGCGAATACGCTTTATTCCGTCAAGCTCCGCCACCCGATGTAACAAATAAGCCAAATCACGTTCCTTGCCGTTCGCATCTTCGCCGTGATACGAGTTGACATTTTGCCCCAACAAATTGATTTCCAGCGTACCGGTCGCCAAAAGGCGCTTGGCTTCCTTAATCACTTCTTCCACCGGCCGCGAATATTCCACCCCGCGGGTATACGGCACCACGCAATAGGTGCAGAAATTGTTGCAACCCTCTTGAATCGCCAAAAAAGAACAAGCTCCCTGTGCCTTATTTTCCGGCAGAAAATCAAACTTACTCTCGGCCGGAAATTCGGTATTAACCACGCTTTCCTGCTCTTTATTTCGCTTAATTTTGCGCAACACTTCCGGAATTTTATGATACATCAGCGGCCCGAGGGCAAAATTCACAAACGGCGCACGTTTTATAATCTGCTCATCCTCAGCCTGCACCACGCAACCGACTACTCCGATAATCGTTGACTTGCCGGCTTCTTCACGTTCCAACTGAATCAAATGTGCCCGTCCCAAATCGGAAAACAGTTTTTCCGCCGCCTTTTCACGAATATGGCAGGTATTGAACAGCACAATATCGGCATCGGCCTGTCTTGACGTTTCCTCATAGCCTTCATTTTTCAGCATATCGGCGATTCGCGATGAATCATAGACATTCATTTGACAACCGAAAGTTTTAATAAAATATTTTTCAGACACTTCATATTTCCTTATATTTTCGTTATCTTCATCATTAAGCTATTATCCGCAAAATTTCAAATCTTTTTTATAGATTACACCAAAAAACCGCAGAACATTATGCTCTGCGGTTTTTTTCGATGTTTTAAAGCTCAGAAAATGTCTAACACGGCCGGCCGACATTTTGCCTTAATCTTGGCGATGTCGGGTGCATAACCGTCGAGAACCCGATACAGCATTATCTGTACCGGAAAACGTTGCAAGACATCGTCATAATCAGCAACTCCCCTCAGTTCAAAAGCATATTGCTCATCGGGGCTTACCGCAGACGGCAACTGTCGCAGCACTTCGGCGGCACTGACACTGACCATCCTATCCCCGTCAGCCAACAGGTATGGGACGGAGTACACCGTAAACCTCGTCAGCACCTTCAGCTTCCCTACCGAGAGGATACCGTCGCCGTAATTAAAGACAATACTTTGGCCGAATTCCTTCACGAAATTCTCGTTCAGATTGCCGGTAATGGCCCAAGCCAGGAGATCATCCTCTTTGCTTCCGCCCATAACCTTGCAACGACTGTCAATACACTCCGGTTCCATGGAAGTTCCGTACGCTTGAATACGCTTGCGAAGCCTTACCAGCGGCTTGGCATAACTAAAACGCTTAATAACCTCGGCATCGGGAATGGCTTCTGCCTCCAACAGTTGACGATAGATCTCAACGCTCTGATTCTGCAAAAACTGGCATTCCGCCCTAAACTCCGGACGTTCCATAAAGAGTTGCAACTCTTTCTCCACATTCTTTTTGTTCATAATCTGATTTTTTTTGATGATAATAAAGGATATATAAATGATAAAAAACCTGCTTTGAACATATAATAAAAAGAATCCGAATGCAATACTTTTTTCGTCAAAAAATATACCGGCCGCCGCTTTTATAAAATTGCGACAATTTAGCAAAATAATGCACCGAAGCGAAAATTTATAATTTTTTAATTTGTCTTATGTAAAATACGCTCTATATTAGTGTCTGAAGGAGAGGTACCCGTATGTCCAACATTACCAACATTCTGCCGTCATACCTTAATTCGGCATCCGCAGAAGAAAAAATCATTTTCTTCAAAGTATTGCTTCACTTGGCCGATGCGGACGGCTTTACCGATAAAAACGAGATAACTTTCATTAAAGAGGCGGCGCAGGCCCAAGGTATTGAAGTTGACAGCCTCAAAGATTTTGATGATGAAGCAAAAGTTTTGGAAGAAGTCAGAATCATCAAAAATCGCCATCTGGCAATGGAACTGATTCGCGAAATGTGTATGCTTTCTCACGTTGACAATATCCTTTCCGACGAAGAAACGCTGTTTATAGGTAAAGTCGGTATTGCCCTCGGAATCGAGATGGAAAAAATCGAACAAATAAGCAACTGGGTAATCGACCACATCTTCTGGTTGGAGCAGGCTAAAGTTATTTTTGAGGAAAGATAATTTTATGGGGCGTTACGAAAACTGTGCACATTTTGATGCTTTATATGACGCAACGGAAAACTGTTTTCCGGCAGTCAGTCGTCAAAACGCCTGCACCATTTTGCGTGAAGTGATTTTGGCGCCCGACGATTACACTGTCGAATTCGGCAGTAAAACTTATGATAAGCCGGAAATAATGGATAAACTGGCCAAGGAATTAGCCTTGAGCTGTGTTTACGAATCACCGGAGCAAACGCATTACGATATTTTGGAAAATGCCGCCAACATTATCAAGCACATGAACGACGGCTATATAACACGAGAAGATTACGAAGAAAGAACCGATTTTCTGGAAATGGTCGAACGCTATGAGTTTACGCTGTTTACCGCCTTTTGTCTGCTTCGTGCCCTGGATACGGATGATACGTCCCGTCTTGAAGAATTGCGCCTTAATATCACCCGTTTGCGTGAAATTCATGATTTGATTTCAAATTATACCCGTGATGAAACAGATACCGAAGTCGGCCGCGAAGATTATGAACGCGCCAAGCCGATTTATAAAATGCTTAAATCACTTCAGAGTTTGGGTTATGACTATAATTTCAGCCCGAAAGAGCGTGCCAGTTTGGATATTGACCACGAGGACGACACCGATTTAACCGATTCGTTCAATGCCGTAAATTGGCTCAAAAGGATTATGTTATTAGAGTTGCGACTTGAGGTGGGAACGCCGATGGAAACAAGAGAATCTGCCGCGGCTCCGCAAAACGAAGCACCGCAAAGCGCACCAGCACCGGCAAGCGACGATATAAGCGAACGTATTGCCCAATTGCGCGGCACATATAATAAAAGAAGATTTGACAAGAACAGATTTCTTGTGTTAGAAAAAGCTAAAGCATCGTCACCGAGCGGTGACAATATTGATTAAGGAGTTAAAAAAAATGGGAATTATCGCATTATTCTTATTACCGCTGTTAAATATACTCAATATTGCGATTGATATTTATTTCAAAATTGTGGCCGTGGATATCATTCTTTATTGGATGTTCCATTATAAACTGATGTCCGTACACAATAAATATTCGGAAAAATTCATGGAAATTTTAAAAAACCTGACCGAGCCTGTATATAAATTAATTCGGCAGAAAGTTCCGCCTATTTCCGGCTACGATGTTGCCCCGTATGTTTTATTGCTGGCCATCATCTTTGCATATCAGTTTGTGGCATACCTGACCGAGTGGGTTAAACAGGGATTGATGTGATACAGTCTTTTTTCGAACCGAGCAAAGACGGATTTTCCGTTCGCATCAAATTAACACCCAACGCTTCATTTTGTGGTTTCGGTGAACTTTTCGTTTATGCCGACGGCGCAGTTTATTTGAAAGCCGGAGTTACCACCGCTCCCGAAAAGGGCAAGGCCAACAAAGAACTGATTAAAATGTTAGCTGAAGAACTGGAAATATCCAAACAGAGTATCGAGCTGATATCCGGCGCCACTACGCACTACAAAAAATTTTATGTTGCCCTGCCGCTCACTCCGCAACTGCAAAATAAACTGAATAATTTAGTTAAAGGAGATAAGAATGACTGCCCAAATAATTGACGGACGAATGATTGCCGCACAAATTCGCGACAGCCTTAAACAGCAGATTTCCGTTTTGCCGCAAGCTCCGAAACTGGCCATAATTTTAGTGGGCAACGACTACTCCAGCCTGATTTATGTGCGCAACAAGCAAAAAGCCGCCGCCCAAATCGGCATGGAAACGCAACTTTTTCACCTTGGGGAAACAACTTCCGAAAGCGATTTGTTGCAACTAATTGACCAATGTAATGCCGATTCGCAGACAAACGGTATCATCGTGCAATTACCGTTGCCGGAGCATTTGGATACCCACCGCATTATCAACCGTATCTTGCCGCAAAAAGATGTCGACGGCTTTCATCCGTATAATACCGGTATGTTACAAAACAACGAAAAACCGTATTTTATCGCGGCAACGCCTCTCGGAATTATGACTTTGATCAAATCCGTATGTCCGATTCTGAGCGGCAAAAACGTGGTTATCATCGGGGCTTCGTTGATTGTCGGTCGACCGCTCGCCACCTTGATGCTTAATCAAGAATGTACGGTAACGATTACTCATATTCATACCCAAAACATTAAGGAATTGACACGCAAAGCCGATATTTTGGTGGCTGCCTGCGGTGTCGCCAAATTGGTCAAGAGTGACTGGTTGAAACCGGGTGCGGTTTTAATTGATGTCGGTATCAATCGTCAAAATGAAAAAATTTGCGGTGACATAGATTTCGATGATGTTACACCCGTTGCTTCCGCCATTACGCCGGTACCGGGCGGAGTAGGACCGATGACTATTGCCATGCTCCTGAAGAACACTCTCGATGCATATTTTTTGCAAAACAAACCTCTTTAATCTGCTCGTTTTGCCATTATATTTAAAACCTCGTTTATTGATGGAGGTAAATATATGCGACAAACAAATTCTGCCGACATTTTCTATTATGATGCCAGTCATGGCGTACGTTCAGCCTTCAGTGATATTTTTGAAAACAAGGCATTAAAAACATTCACCACCGACAATATTTATCAGTTTTTGCGCTATGCCGAAGAGCTGTCACCGACCGTTATGATTTTCAACTTAAGCGGAAGCGATAAGCAAATTGCCGCCACCGTACAAAATTTTGAAAACAAAATAAGAGTCGCCGACTTTCCGATTATTGTGATGCGCTCGCAAAACGAAACTTTTGAACTCAACCCGTCGGTGGCACATTATTTGAGTATGCCGCTCGATTATTACCGGCTCACCGATATCATAGAAAGCTACAGTTTTGGCGCCAAAAATCACCAAATACTGCTGCTAGACCGCTTTTCTCCGCATTCGGATAAACTGCACGAATGGCTGGCAGCCCGCAACATTTCTTATTTTGAGGTACACAACGTTGATGCGGCTGCCCGCTATTTGCAAAAAAATCAACCGTATGCGGTATGGATTGAATATGCGCCGGAATTTATAGCCGCCCGCCACGGTTTATCGCATCAACGAATTTTTTATGTGGATAGACATCAGGATACAGCTGAAATTCAAAAGTTTTTGCCTTAGTATTGCTTCATATTTGCAACAGTTAAGGGGAAAATATGTCTTTCAACAGCTTTGTTCGTCGCATTTATGACGAGGTTATTCACCTGTCTGCCAAACAACACGCACTGTTTTGGCTGGCGGTGATATCGTTTGTCGAGAGCTCGTTTTTCCCGATTCCACCCGATATAATGCTGATTCCGATGATTTTGGCTGCTCCGAAACAGGCCTGGAAAATCGCCGGTGTATGCACTGTTGCCAGCGTTATCGGGGCTTATCTCGGATATATCATCGGTTTCTATTTCTTCCAACTCATCGCTGAGCCGTTGCTGAATTTCTACGGATATTTGGAAAAATTCAACGAGTTCAAAGACCTTTATAACGAATACGGCGCTTGGATAGTGTTTGGGGCCGGCATTACTCCGTTTCCGTATAAAATCATCACCATCGCCAGCGGTGTTGTTCACTTAAATCTGGCTGTGTTCACCGTTGCCTCGGTTATTGCCCGCGGCTTAAGATTTTTTCTGATTGCCTGGTTATTATACGCATACGGCGAAAAAATGCGTACGTTTATTGAAAAAAATCTCGGTTGGCTGTCGGTATTGTTCTTAATCTTGCTGATTGGCGGCTTCGCTCTGCTCAAGTTTCTCTGAGATATCTTTCTTGAGCTTCATCATATAATCCACCACATCTTGGTCTTCCCAATTGATTGAACCGGTAATCTGCCCGACTTCTTCACCGTTTTTATTAACCAAAATCGCCGTCGGTGTTACCGCAATCGCCATACCGCCGCGAAAATTCGATTTACGGTCATTATAACTGACCATATTATCGGCGCCGAGCCGTTTCAAAAACGCCCGCTTTTCCGCCGCCGACTTCCACTCATTATCCGGCGATATTAAGATAACTTCTATCCCTTTGCCCATTGTTTTACGCACAAATCGCCCCAGATGCATCAAATCTTTCAAACACGGACCGCACGTCCGAGACCAAACGACGGCCATCAGCAAATCTGATTTAAACTCCGTCAGCTTATAGGCATTGCCGTTGTCGTCATAAATGCTCAGTTGCGGAATATAACGCGCCTTCGGAAACATGTTTATTTTAGCCTCTGCCGTGCCGATGCATACTGCAAGCAACAACAAAACCGTAAATATTTTCAAGATCTTATTCATTAATTAACAACTTTCTGCGAAAAATATAAATTATCTTTAACTTTTAACCGATAATATGCTAAATATAGTTAAAGATTCAAAAATAAAAGGTTAATAAATGCAAAATCCGTATAAATTTTTTATGCTGTTGTTGATGGCAACATTTGTAATTACAAGTTTAACCGCCTGCGGACGCTATTCTAAGCCGCAACCGGTGGCGGGCAGCGGTTTTCCGCACAGTTATCCGCCCGCGGAGAGGAGTAAATAAATGGCTGACAATAATACTATCGAACGCATTCCGTATGTTGAATTTGCCGACAATGCCAACGAACGCACGCCGTGCGTATTGGTACTCGATTGCTCCGGTTCTATGCGCGGCGAGCCGATAAAACAGCTTAATGCCGGTTTGGTGGCACTCGAAAATGAACTCAAAGACGATATTGATGCCAGTTCGCGTGTGCAATTATTGATTATCAAGGCTTTCGGAAAAGACGAAGTAAAAATCGAATCCGATTGGACCGATGCCATGAATTTTTCGGCACCGGTGATGGAAGCCGGCGGGCTCACCCCGCTCGGCAAAGCCATGGAAACCGCTCTGCAAAAAATTGAGGAGCAAAAATGCCTTTACGACAGTTGCGGCGTAACTTCAAAGCGCCCGTGGATATTCCTTATCAGCGATGGCGAGCCGACCGATTATGGTTGGGAAGATTCCGCAGAAATCTGCCGCTATGCGCAAAAAAACAAAAAGGTAGTGATTCATGCCATCGGCACTCAGGGCGCCAATTTGGATAAATTGGCCAAGTTTTCGATGTTACCGCCGAAGCGCCTGACCGGTCTGAAGTTTACGGAATTCTTCCTCTGGCTCAGCCGCAGTGTTTCGTGCATTTCCAAGGCCGCGCCTAACGCTAACAACTATCTCGATGACATAACGGAATGGAATGAAAAGTAAGAAATATGCCGACAAATAACAGCAACATACGGCTTTTATCCGTCTCGGTCCGCGGCTCTTTACACAAAGCCAACGGCTTGCCTTGCCAGGATTACGGCTGTTATCGTCGGCATAAAAACAAAGCGGTCGGGATTGTTTCCGACGGTGCCGGCTCGGCCAAATATGCCCAAACCGGAGCCAAAATCATCTGCGAAACCCTGTGTGATTTGCTGATAAGAGCCAATCTGCGCAATATTCGCCAAACCGTGATTGAAGCCATCAACGTGGCGCGGCAAAAACTCATATTGCATCGCTTCAACAAAAGCAAAAGTGCTGATGATTTAATTAATTTTTCGGCAACCTTAGTCGGCTTTTTTTACCATAACGGCCGCGGGGTATTTTTCCATATCGGCGACGGCGCCGGTATTGCCTTCGGCACCGGCTCTTATGACAATATGATTATTTCCGAGCCGGAGAATGGTGCTTTTTCGTGTGAAACTTATTTTTACACTATGGACGATTGGCAGGATTGCTTGCGCTTTATTCCGTTTGAAAACGTTGACCGTTTGCTGTTGATGACTGACGGCGTAACCGGATTCGTTTTTTCCGACGATTTTTATAAAATTCATCGCAAATTCTTAATTCCGATTGTCGAATATTTGGAAAAAGAAAACCGCCGCACCTATGCCGTTAAGGCGCTGAAAAATACTTTAGACGATGTGCGCGCCCGCCGACTCAATGCCGACGATAAAACCATTTTATGGGCAAAACTGCAATGACCGAAACCGATGTGACATATTTGGCTTTATATCCCGACGGCCATAACGAAAAAATTATGCTGGGCGAATTGCTGAATAAAGGCGGTGCTGCCGGCAAAATTTATCGCGATGCCACTCATCCGCGCAGTGTTGCCAAGATTTTCCACGAAAAAGAGCGCAGTGATACCAATCGGCAAAAGCTCGAAGCGATGTTGCTCAATCGCCCGAATATTCCGACCATTACCGATGATGACGGCAAGGAATATTTTCAAATTACCTGGCCGACCGCTTTGCTTGAAGATTCTCAAGGTTTCTGCGTCGGTTATCTAATGCCGGAAATAGATACCACCGAGGCCATATCCCTCGACCACCTCATTCAAAAAGCCGTGCGCCAGCGTCTCGGTTTGACCGAACGCTATGTCGCCCGTGTCTTTGCGGCATTTAATATTGCCACCATTGTTGCCAAACTTCACGCTTGCGGCCACTACATTGTTGATTTAAAGCCATCGAATGTGTATGTTTACAAAAAAAATCAGTTAGTGGTAGCTTTCGATTGTGACGGATTTTCGATTAAGGGCGAAAACGGCGCACGCTATCCGGCTGAATTTGTGAGCGAAGAGTATATTTATCCGGAAGGAATGGATTTAACTTGTAAAGAAATGGGCGAAGAACAGGATAAATTCGCTCTGGCTGTGATTATTTTTAAGCTCTTAAACGAGGGAATTCACCCGTTTTCAGGTACTCCGTTTAAAACCGGTGATATGCTCTCCATTCAGGAACGCATAGCCGAATACCACTATGCATACGGCTTTTGGCCGGATTCGTATCAGAAACCTAACCCGTACAGCATTCATGATTATTTGGATAAAGAAACCATGAATCTGTTCGAGCGCGCCTTTACCAAAGGCGGCGAACGCCCGACAGCTCTGGAATGGCAAACTCATTTAGCTTATTTGCTGGATCATAGAAAACAGTGTAAAAAAGATAAAAATCATATCTATTTTACCCCGAAAGGTTGCGGCTTGTGCATTGTTGCCGAAAAGTTCAAAGAACAGGTGGAAAACTATAAAAAACAGCAGGAAAAACCGGAAACAGTGCGCGGTTTGAGCCTGAAAAAATTAGCGACCGAAAACCTGAGCAAAGCTAAATTGGAAAAAGAGCAAAATCAAAACATCGGCAACTATTTTTTATACACCTTGCTGGCGGTTTATTTGTTGTTCTTCACTTTTTTATATAAGATTGCCGGCATATTCAAAGACATTTTGACCGAAAGCGGTGTATTTGCACAACTGATTCTGGTAGTTTTGAGTATTATCGGCATAAACCGGTTGCTGACCGTTGTTGCGCAAAAATTGCCGGATCGCAAGCATCAAAACATTCTGAGTATGTTGCAAATCTACGGCTACATCTGCCTGCTGATTGCCTTTATCGTAGTCAACGGTCTACCGCTTGATTGGTTCCGTTTAGCCCCGTAAATCCCCTATAGTTTCCCTCGGGTAACTATAGGTCATAAAAGTGCCTACTTTTCAAATAAATAAAAAGTGATTATATTTTTTTAAAAATATTCCGAATCGATTCGGAAGACGGTGTTTTGTGGCAAAAACAAGAGAGGCGTAAAACAATGAAAGCATTAAATAAACTCAACATTTCAGGGGCTATGGTATATCCGCTGATTGAAGGCGGCAAAGGTATTAACGGTACCGACGGCAAAAGTTCCGGCTCTTGGGCCAAAGAAGGCGGTGTCGGCACCATTTCGATGGTAAGCCCGACCGAGATTTCGTTGGAAGGCTCGATTATTCCGGAAATTTTCCACGAGAAAATTCGCGCCAAACGCCACCGCGAAATGGTTGAATATGCTATCAAGGGCGGCATCTCGCAAGCACAGATTGCTCACGATATTGCCGGTGACAACGGCCGCATTCATATAAATATGCTGTGGGAAATGGCTGATTCACAAGAAGTTATTACCCGTGTACTTGAAGGAGCCAAGGGACTTATTCACGGTGTTACCTGCGGTGCCGGCTTGCCATACAACTTGGGCAAAATCGCTTCTGACCACAATGTTTATTATTACCCGATTATTTCTTCGGCACGCGCCATGACGGTTTTATGGAAACGCTCTTTCAAAAACTATGCCGAATATTTGGGCGGTGTGGTTTATGAAGACCCGTGGTTGGCCGGCGGTCACAACGGCCTGTCGAATGCCGAAGATCCGCTCTCGCCGGAGCGCCCGTACGAGCGTCTGATTGCGTTGCGCCAAGTTTTAAACGAACTCGGCCTCAAAGATTTACCGATTATAATTGCCGGCGGTGTTTGGAGCTTGAGCGACTGGCAGGATTATATCGACAATCCGGAACTCGGCAACGTGGCCTTCCAATTCGGTACCCGCCCGATGATTACCAAAGAAAGCCCGATTAGTGACGCCTGGAAACTTTTGATGATGCACGCTAAAAAAGGCGATGTTATTTTGCAAAAATTCAGCCCGACCGGCTTCTTTTCTTCGGCGATTAAAAACAATTTCCTCAGCAATCTGATGCGCCGTAAAAAAGCGGAAATTCCGTACAGCGACACGGCGACCGACGAGCTGACTTTCCTGTTGCCGATAGCTCCGCACAAAGCCGTATACATCAATCCGGCCGATAAAAAACAGGTAGAAGAACAACGCAATCAGGGCTATTCGATGATTAAGGAAACTCCGGATTCCACGCTGGTATTCTTAACTCCGGACGAATGGATTGAAATGCAGAAACAGCGCTCCGAATGTGTCGGTTGCTTGTCGCAGTGCCAATTTTCCAGTTGGTCGCGCGAAAACGGCTGTACCGGCAAGATTCCGGATCCGCGTACTTATTGTATTCATCAAACCCTGATGAACATCGGCCACGGCGGCGATATTCAAAACAATTTGGCATTTGCCGGACACAACGTTTATCGTTTCGCTACCGACCCGTTGTATGCTCATAATCACATTCCGAGCGTTCACGAATTATTTAAGGCCATTTTGGAAGGTAAATAATTCTACCGCGCCAACAAAAAAACGTCCCCGAACAAATCGGGGACATTTTTTATACCGAATAATCCGTAAAGATTATTTGGCTTCGATTTTTTTACCGTTCAAATCAAACTTTTCAACTTGCGCATTGTCGTTAAGTTCTTTAATGATTTCGGCAACGGCCTGCTGACCGAGATTAACTTTGATTTGTTCTTTTACGTTTTCAAGCGGCAACGGTTTGGTATCGCGAATATCTTCAACCAAAATTACGTGATAACCGAATTCCGTTTTAACCGGAGCCTTGGAATATTCACCTTTTTTCAAGGCAAAAGCAGCCTTAGAAAATTCCGGAACCATAACTTTTTCCGTAAAGTAACCCAAATCGGATTGATCTTTGGAAAATTTACGAGCCAGCTCATCAAAAGAGGCTTCTTTAGCTTCCAATTTAGCAATTATATCTTTTGCTTCCTGTTCGGTTGCCACCAAGATATGCTTTGCTTTGATTTCTTTTTCACTTTCGAATTTGGAAACATAATCGTCATAAACCTTTTGAACGGCTTCATCGGTTACGCGTTCGTTAACTTTTTGTTCCATAAACACCTGACGCGCAACTTCATCCTGCAATTCGGCAAGCTGTGCCTTATAAGCTTCGGTTTCTTGAACTTTGGCCGCGGTTGCTGCCTGCAAAGCCAACTTTCCGTTTACGGCAACATCAATGGCTTGATTATAGAAATCTTCAAAAGAAGCCTGCGCTTTAATTTGCGGGTTCTTATCATAAACTTCTTGAATTTCGGCAACGGCAATCGTTTCACCGTTAACAACGGCCGCAACACCCTTGTTCTTTTCGGCGTGAACTTTATAAGTCATAGCGCCGGCAATCAATACAACGACAGCTGCGAATGTTGCAATGATATATTTTTTCTGCATTTGATTTCCTCCTTAATAAATAAATCAAAGCTACTATAACCCGATTATTTTAAATTTCAATATAAGTTTATAACTTTTGCGCAGAGTATTGACTTTACGAATGAATCAAACTAAGTATTATAAGACATAATATTATAAGGAATACAAATGTTAGGACAAATTGCTCGTAAAATTTTTGGCAGTGCCAATGATCGTTTTGTGAAGAAACAGTATAAAGTTGTAAATCAAATAAATGCTTTGGAACCGGACTTTATTAAATTATCCGATGAACAGCTCACAGCTAAAACGCAAGAATTCAGAGAACGCCTGAAAAAAGGCGAAACGCTTGATGATATTCTGCCGGAAGCATTTGCTACCGTACGTGAAGCCGCCAAACGTGTGATGGGGCAACGCCATTACGATGTTCAGCTCATCGGCGGTATTGTTCTGCATAAAGGTATGATTGCCGAAATGAAAACTGGTGAAGGCAAGACTTTGGTGGCGACACTGGCCGCATATTTGAATGCGCTTGAAGGTAAAGGCGTGCATGTGGTTACCGTAAACGATTATCTGGCAAAACGCGATGCCGAATGGATGGGGCAGATTTATCGCTTTTTGGGCCTGACGGTCGACTATATCGTGCACGGCAAAAATGATAACGAGCGCCGTATGGCCTATAATGCCGATATTGTTTACGGTACCAACAATGAGCTCGGATTTGACTATTTACGCGATAATATGAAATTCAGTCTGGCAGAACGTGTTCAACGTGATTTTAACTATGCCATCGTTGATGAAGTCGATTCGATTTTGATTGATGAAGCGCGTACTCCGTTGATTATTTCCGGTCAAGCCGAAGATTCGTCCGATACATATATTAAAGTTACCAAATTAGTCCCGTTTTTGAGCGATTCCGACTATGAAAAAGATGAAAAACGCCGCACCGTAACCCTTACCGAGTCGGGTATGGAGCATATCGAGCAACTGCTTCGCGGTGCCGGATTAATTACCGACGGTGCTTTATACGACATCGGCAACGTTAATCTGGTGCAACACGTTAACAACGCTTTGCGGGCGCACAAATTATTCCAACGTGACGTTGATTACATCGTTAAGGACGGCAAGGTAGTTATCGTTGACGAGTTTACCGGTCGTATTATGGAAGGTCGCCGCTTTAGTGATGGTTTACACCAAGCTCTGGAAGCTAAAGAAGGTGTGGAAATTCAATCAGAAAACCAAACACTGGCTTCCATTACTTTCCAAAATTACTTCCGTTTATACGCCAAACTCGCCGGTATGACCGGTACGGCTATGACCGAAGAAAACGAGTTTTATGATATTTATAACCTGACCTGTGTCGAAATTCCGACCAACAAGCCGGTAATTCGCGAAGATTTGCAAGACGAAATTTATCGCCTGGCCGACGAAAAATACCGCGCCATAATCAACACCATTATTGACAGCCATCGCCGCGGTCAACCGGTACTGGTTGGTACCACCTCGGTCGAAAAGTCCGAAATTGTAGCCGATTTATTGCATAAAGCGGCACCGGAAATAAAATTTGAAGTTTTAAATGCCCGCCATCACGAACGCGAAGCGGCCATCGTGGCTCAAGCCGGTGTTTCGGGTGCCATTACGATTGCCACCAATATGGCCGGCCGCGGTACGGATATTCAGCTCGGCGGCAACCCTGATATGAAACTCAAAGAAAGACTTACCGGTGAAGAAACGCCGGAGCAAATTGCCGCCATTAAAAAAGAAATTGAAGCCGAAGTTGCTGCCGATAAAGAAAAAGTAATTAAGGCCGGCGGTTTATATATTGTCGGTACCGAGCGCCACGAAAGCCGTCGTATTGATAACCAGCTGCGCGGACGTTCCGGTCGTCAGGGCGATCCGGGAACTTCTAAATTCTTCCTTTCCATGGAAGATGATTTGATGCGCATCTTCGGCTCGGAAAAAATTTCCACCGTTTTGCAGCGTCTCGGCTTGCCTGAAGGCGAAGCACTCGTTCACCCATGGATAAGCAAAGCGCTGGAAAAAGCCCAGAAAAAGGTGGAGGAACGCAACTTTGATATCCGTAAAGATTTGCTTAAATATGATAACGTTATGAACGAGCAACGCAAGATTATTTACGGTGAGCGCCGTGAAATTATGGAACAGGAAGATGTTTCGGATATCATTAAAGAAATGCGCGATGAATACTTGAGCGATATTATTCGTGCCCATGTTCCTTACGGTACTTCGGTGCAAGAATGGAATGTTGACGGCCTGAAACAAGACATTCAATCGGCAACCGGTTTCAGTATGCCGATAGCCAACTGGTGCAACAACCCGGATATTGACAGTGACAAGATGCAAGAACTCATATTGGCTGAAGTTGATAATCGTTTGGCCGAACGTGAATCCGCTCTGCCGGAAAATATCGTTAAAATGGTACAAAAGAGTATCTTGTTACAGGTGTTGGATCAATTGTGGAAAGATCATATTGCCGCACTTGATTTGATGCGCCATACCATCGTGTTGCGGGCTTATGGCCAAAAGGACCCGCTGAACGAATACAAAAAAGAAGCCTTTAATATGTTCTCCGATTTGCTGAATGTATTAAAAGAGCGTGTTACCGTCGTTATCTGCCATACGGTTATTCAAACCGAAACCGAACAGCAAATGCAACGTGCCATGGATAAGGAACAGAACCGCAAAATGTCGGCTTTCCATGACGGCGCCGTAACCACCGATGAAGAAACGAACAAAAACATTTTTGCCGATGTCGGTCGCAATGATCCTTGCCCGTGCGGCAGCGGTAAAAAATTTAAACATTGTCACGGCCGCTTAATCTGAACGGAGTAACCAACATGATGCGAATACACGAACCGGAAAGCAATATAGAAAGAATCTTTGATTTCTGTGAGCGCAACTACAAAAAGCTCAAACGGATTTTCATTATCACTTTTTCCTGCATATTCCTGTTACTGTTTTCGCGTCTGACTATTTGGGCCGTAAATCGCTACACCTTTAACCGCGATTTGAATCGCACGGTTAACCAAATTTCACAACTGATTGACAATGTGCGTACCACTTATGCCGTAAATACCTCCACCAAAACCGATATAATGCGCTTGATGGCACAGTCGAATACCATGCCGGGGTTTTTGGTGCAGGATGGTAAACTGGTTAACATATACGGCGGCGGTATTGCCGTTTCTTCGGCTAATCCTGTCATCCGCGACGATAAATCACTTCCTACCTTCAAAATCGCCTACCAAGGTCTGAAAAAAGATGTTTGTATGGCCCTGTCTTATCTTGATTGGGGCGGCAAGGAAAGCGGATTGATTTCGGTAGCTCTCGGCTCCATCGACAGCGAGGGTGTAGACACCGCATTACGCGATATTGAAGAAGATGTTGAGGATGAACAAGTAGAAATCACCATTCCGGGCGGTCGCAAAAAATGGGTGAAACTACCGCGAAAAATTATGGCCAATATTGCCAAACCGGATGACGTTTCCAACCCTACTCCGTTTACCGAAGATTTAGCCGATGAAGGTTGTAACTGCGGTTCGCAGCGCTCTTGTTCGTTTGCGTTGCGTTATTATACATATCTGCGTTGATTGGTCACAACTTAAGCAAATTTTCGGAAATATCACGCGTCATTTGATGTACGGTTTCGGCCTGTGCCTCAACCAGCGCTTGCATTCCGGATTTTTTCACCGGTGCCGTATACGTTTGCTGCTCGCGCTTCAAAATCTTGCCGTTACTATCGCAAATACTCCACCAGGACGACAGGATAACCTTATCATCAGTATAAGCCTTCAAATCGTTAATTTCAACATTGATATTGTATTGCATCGACTTATTATCGTAACTCGCCCGTTTAACGTACGCATTCGGCATATACACAATCAAATCGTTGATAACCGTTGTCTGGATAATATCCGGTAACACTTCCGCCCAACGATGGAACTCTAAAATTTGTACTTCGGCCGAGTCTTTGTCATAAGTTACCATTTGCGATTTATCCAGCATTTCCGGCACTTTAACCTGATTAACCGCCACACTTACCGCCTTATCGGAAAGCGAATTAATGCCGGAACTGTTCATAACGTAAAATTGCGACTGCGGAGAGCGAAAACTGCATGCATTCAACAAGATGACCATACAAATCAAAATTATTTTTTTCATTTTATTTCTCCTTTCCCTGAACAATGGCTTCCGGATGGCGCTCCAGATAATCGGTCAAATTCTTGAGCGAACGGCTGGCCTTAGAAATATCTTCCATGGTTTTATTCATATTTTCCATTGTCTTTCCGGCACTTCCGGTCTTCTCATCCATAACCGCGCCCAATCTCTTTGACACGGTGTTGAGGTTTTGCAAAAGCGGCGGAATATTTTTATTCAGACTCTCCGCCAAATCGTTCAAGTTTTTCATGGTATTCGGCGTTGTTTCTCTGATACTGGCCATCGTTTGTGAAATATTTTCCAAAATGAGCGGCAGACTTTCATCAATATTATCAATCAGATTGCCGACGCGAACGATGGTATCTTGCAACGGAATATCCTCCAAATCCTTAGAAAGCTGCGCAAAAGAAGAATATACGGTCGGTATTTCCGGATATTTACCGGTGCCGCGATAAATCGCTTTGTCACTCGGCACCATCACCAGTTCAATCATCAACTGCCCGGTTAAAAAGTTAGATGTAATCAGGCGTGCTCTCAATCCTTTTTTGACCAATTCTTTCAAGAGGACTTCATATTCTTCTCTGCTTCGTTCCGGAGTGGAACCATCGTCGTTAAAAACCATATAAACCGGGGTTTTGAATGTTCCTTTTTCCAAATTCGTCATTAAGCGGATTTTAGCCACCTTTCCGACTTCCACCCCTTGTAATACCACCGGTGAGCCGACGCTTAAACCGCGAACCGATTCATCAAAATACATGATAAGCATATCTTCATCTTTTGCCGACGCATATTTTTGTTTCACATAATAACCGACAATGACGGCAAAGCAGATTATGCCGATTAAAACAAAAAGTCCGGTAAGTCTGTATGTTTTATTCATTTTTTCTTCTCTCCTCGCGTTAAGAACTGATATACTGCCTCATTTGGCGGATTTTTCAATAATTCTCTCGGGTTACCTTTGGCCGTAATGGTTTTAGTGGCCGCATCCAAAAAGATGGAATTGGTCCCGATGGCAAAAATCGAGGCCAGCTCGTGAGTTACCACCACGATGGTCGTGCCCAAACTGCGACTGATTTCAATAATCAAATCGTCCAAATTATGCGAACTTATCGGGTCCAATCCGGCCGATGGTTCATCAAAATACACAATATCCGGATCGAGCGCCAGAGCTCTGGCCAAACCGGCACGTTTCTTCATACCGCCGCTGATTTCGGAAGGATAAAAATCATCAAAACCGGTCAACCCGACCAAAGCCAGCTTTAAATGCGCCAGTTCGCGCATGGCCGATGGCGAATAATCGGTGTATTGTTGCATCGGCAACATAATATTTTCAGCCAGAGTCATTGAACTGAACAGGGCTCCGCTCTGATATAGAATTCCGGATTTTGCGCGAATTTTCTGTACTTCCGCAGCCGGTGCTTTGACAATATCAACCCCGTTAATCACTACTGTTCCTTTAAGCGGCGGGATAAGTCCGGTCAGCACGCGTAACATACTGCTTTTACCGCAGCCGCTGCCCCCCATAATGATGAAAACGTCGCCTTTATTCACTTGATAATCGGCATCATGAAGCAACACATAATCGCCGTAACCGACACTTAATCCCTTAACATCTATGGCAACCGGTTTACTCATAGCCCCAACTCCATGCAAATAACCGTGATAATACCGGTAGCGACAATCATCCAGACAATAGCTCTAACCACCGATTGCGTGGTAGCAACACCCACACTGTCGGCATTACGTCCGCAATTAAGGCCGCAATAGCATCCGCAAACCGCGATAATGATACCGAAACAAAAACCATGAAAAACACCCACCAAAAAATTCTTCAGATTAAAGGCGTTAAAGGCGTACTTCCAATATTCCTGATACGGCAAATCCATCATAAACACGCCGACAAAAGCCCCGCCGAGCATTCCCATAAAATCAGCCAGCATAGTTAACAGCGGCATGGCAATCAGCAGCGCCAACAGCCGCGGCAACACCAAAAAATCTACTTTGGAAAAGCCCATAGTCTGCAACGCATCCAGTTCCTCATTTACCTGCATGGTGCCGATGGTGGCGGCATAAGACGAACCGGTGCGACCGGCCATAATGATTCCAACCATAATTGCTCCCATAATGCGACACATACCGATAGTAACCAGGCTGGCCACATAAATCTGCGCGCCGAAGGTTTCCAACTGGATGGCGCCCACAAAGGCCAGAATTAAACCGACTAAAAAGCTTATCAGTGAGACAATTCCCAATGCTTTGGGGCCGCAATCTTCCAACGCCGCCCAAAAGTCAACCCGTCGCATGATTGAGCGAAAACTCATCCATCTGCCGACAGATGAACACAGCTGCCCCAAAAAATCCATAACATTCGATGTTTTTTGCAAAATATCCAGTGTTGCCTTGCCTAAATTTTCAAGAAATGGCATTTTGGCCGAACCACCATGCGTCGGCTTGCGATCATCGGCAAATGCCAGACGCATTAAATCCCGCAGATTCTGAGGCAACTCGGATAATTCGCAATCAATTCCCGCTTCCTTAGTCGCTCTGACGCTTTCATACAGAACAACCAACAACGATGAATCCCACTCCCGCAAACCATCGGCATTCAGTATCAACCGTTTCGGCTTTGCGGCAATTTGCCGCTTCAGTTCGGCAAAAAATTCCGGATTATCATAATTCACCACGTCGCCGGATACGGACAAGCGTAAAGCATTATCCTCCGTACGTTTGAATTCGATATTATTTTCCGTCTTTTTCCGCATTCTCCAAAGCCTCGGCCAATTCTTCGGTTTCCAATTCGTCTAAATCCTCGGATGCCACGGCGTAACTGCCGTTAAACCAGTGGTTTAAGTCAACATCCGCACAACGTTTTGAGCAAAACGGCATATATTCCTCTCCGGCAAATAACTTGCCGCAAATCGGACATTTATGCGTTTTTATAACATCACTCACGGCTCAACTCTTCCCGTACCCTGACAAGTCGGGCACTCAACCGTATACAAATCGCGCAAACTCGGACGGCGACGTTGCCGCAAAATTTCGATATTACCGGCACGGCTCAAGCCCAATACACGGCTATGGCAAGCATCATCAGCCAATTCTTCTTCCAAGCAATCAATAATACTCTTCATAAAGCGATATTCCGACGAACCGGCAAAGTCTATAATAATTTTGCCGGAAAGATTGCGCAAACGAATCTGCCGGGCGATTTCTTTGGCCGCCTCAATATTTAAGGCATCAATATCGCCCACGTTGCGTACCCCGCCGCTGTCGACATCTATGGCAACGCAAGCGCGCGTTTCTTCAATTTGCAGACTTCCGCCGCTTTTTAACTTAACCGTGCGTTCCAACGCATCGATAATCGCATCATCAACGCCGTATTCTTCAAAACCGTTTTTCTGCAAAGTTACTTTACCGCCGAACACAGCCGCTACAGCCTGTTCCAAATTAGGTGTATCGACCACAACCTCTTTCAAACTGTCGCGATAACGGCGAATGTACTCAAACAACGGATTTTCCTTGGCATACAATAATGCCGGCGCTGTCAATGTTCTGGCTTTTTTGCGAATATCTTCGTAAACGGCACGTAATTCATCCATTTCGGCAACAATCTGCTGTTCGCTGCCTTCAACTGACATAGTGCGCAAAATCCAACCTTCTTGTCCGTTGCACTTTTCGCGAACAACTTTAGCATATTGTTCGGCTTTTTGCGTATCTTCGATTTTACGTGAATATTCAACATCATATTTGAACGGGCAATAAACCAGATAAGAGCCCACCAACTGAATATTGCGCACCACTTTAGCTCCTTTTTCGGCGTGTTTTTCCTGCAAAACCTGCACCACCACGCTCTGACCTTCGCTCATATTAGCTTCTTTCAAGGCCGGTTCGTAAGCATTTAAGAATGCCTCATGACCATCGCCTATATCAACAATAAAACCGTATCTGTCATTGGCTAAATTAATCTTCTTGACAATTCTGCCGAGATAAACGTTACCCTCAATGGCACGACTGTCGTTATAGATATCGATTTCCATCAAACCGGTATCGTCGAAAACGGCAATACCGAAAGCTTCTTCGTTTCTGTCATAAATTATTTTCTGAGCATTCATTTTACCCCTACTCCTTTTAACAAATTCAATGTTTCATATAGCGGCAACCCGACCACACCGGAATAAGAACCCACCATTTTGGTTACATATCCGGCCAGCCGTCCTTCAATTTTATAACCGCAAACACCTTTCCATTCTCCGCATTCGATATATGCGTTCAAATCCTCATCCGACAATACTTTCATCATTATTTTGGTTGTGACGGTGCGTTGAGAAATCTTTCCTTTTTTATTGATTAAGCACACCGAACTGATGACGCGATGCGTGCGTCCCGACAAGAGTTTCATATACATAAGCTGTTCGGCGGCATCTTTAGCCTTGTGTAAAATTCTTTGCCCCACGGTCACAACGGTATCACATGCCAAAACGTTTTCGTCAGGGCACAAAGCGGCAACATGTTTAGCTTTCTCCAGCGCCATTCTCCGCACATAAGGTAACGGCTTTTCATGAGGCAAACAATTTTCATCAATATCGGCCGGTTGAATTTTTTTAGGCTCATAAGCCACCTGCCGCAACAAGGCAATTCGCTGCGGCGAACCGGATGCCAGTATAAAATCTTTTACCTCGATTGAATCTTGCATAAATTAAGCGCCGTTATCATCATCAAAAGTTTTTTCCATACGCTCGTGACGCTCCTGCGCTTCAATCGACAGGGTTGCCACCGGACGAGCTTCCAAACGATTTATCCCTATCGGTTCGCCGGTTTCTTCACAATAACCGTATGTTCCTTCTTCGATTCTATCCAACGCTTCGTCAATTTTCGTTATCAACTTACGAATTCTGTCTTTGGTACGCAAATCCAATGACTTATCGGTTTCCAAAGAAGCGCGGTCAATTTCATCAGGCTGATTCAGCCCCCCCTGACGTAAATCGTCCAATGTATCGGCCGATTGAGAAACAAGGGATTTCTTCCAATTTTCCAGCTTCTGACGAAAATACTCAAGTTGCATCTCGTTCATATATTCTTCGTCGGCTGACGGTTTATAATCCGGTGGTAATACAATAGACGTCATTTTACATCTCCTTTTATCTGATATAGTTTTACAATAATTAACAATAAACCGACACAACTTCAAGACTTATTCTGACTTAATAACATAAAGTTGTCAGTTAAATATCCACGTTACCTCATTGTCCCGATCATCGTTGCACTGCGCATTGCTATCGCCTTTATTTTTACCGGTCAGCATAACCCGGCTTACCGGCAAAGCGCAAACAGAGTTGCTGCTACCGGTACAATTACCGCTGGTAGCACCGACAGTACTACCGTTCTCACCGCCATAGGCCGGCCAATACCAAGCCTTTGTTTTGTTGACAATCACGGCATATAAGTCAGCATATTGATTTCTACGCCAATCCTTCAAGGCCAGTTCAACACATTGTTTTTTGGAAAGGTTTTTAAATGTTACAAAAAACTTTTCCGGATCGTTATTATAAATATTAACGTCAACCTTACCGCCGAATGCGTGGTAAATTGAGACCTTATTGCTTCCCGGCACTACCCGATACGTATTCGGAACAATGGTCTTTGCGCATTCCACCGTGACAGTCGTACTGTCTTTTTCGCACTTTCCGTTTACTTTATCTACCACCTCAGTATAATCAACATCAATTGCCGAAGAACGCACCATCGCTCCTACCAACTCCGTAAGTTGCAGAGATGCCGTGCTGTATTTATGATTATCAAACGCACTGCTGACAATCTTTCCTATGGCAATAATCACACCCATAACCACCATAAGGTAGCCCATCATTTCAATCATTGACCTGCCGGCCTGTGTTTTCTTTATATTCATGTTTTTACCCCTGTATGCCTCAGAATACCACAAAAAAACTTCATTAACAATAACTTTTATAAAATACTTTATTTTTTTTATAAGGCGATTATAATAAAGTTATTAAATATGATTAAGGAATAATAAATGAAAAAGATTACAATTCTTTTAACAACCGCACTTTTTACGGCCGTAAGCGGTTTTTCGGCACACGCCGACAGCTATAACTACGTTCCGTATATCGGGGTTGATTATGTGTTCAGCCGCGCTAATGCGTTCGGCACACATCCCGCGCACCACGGCGGAGCTCTGCGCCTGGGCTCGGAATACAGCAAATATTTTTCAACCGAAGTATTCGTCACCCAAAGCACTCAAGATAAAAACAATGTCGGGGCAGACAGTTTAAAAACCTCTTATTTTGCTTACGGCTTGGATATTTTGGCTTATTCTCCGGAGCTTGCCGGGGTTGCTCTCTTGGCCACCGCTGGTATCGGCGAATATAATTACAAGACCAAATTCAGCCCGACCGATCGTCACCATGAACACGGATACGGCTATCGATTCGGCGGCGGTTTAAAATATGCTTTTGATGAACATTGGCAAACCCGTTTCATCTGCCGCTACGTAAATTTTGATAAACTGGACGGATATGACCACAGTATGGAATATTCATTCGGTGTTGAATATCACTTTTAATAAAGGAATAAAACAATGGGGAAAAAACTTTTTGTTATAATCGTAATGCTGTTTTTGTTCGGCTGGAGTTTGACGTTGCTCCAAAAAAATAAGCCGGAGCCGGTAACCGCTCAAACAGAGGATTCACCGGTGGTGCAAGCTGAAGAAGTTTTGCCGGAAACGGTCTATTCTTTCAACGCACAAGAACTTACCGAAGAATGTTCGGAAGATGTCAACGGTATGCTGTGTGCGGTTGAAAAAGCCGTTAAATGTACCTTGAAACCGGAAATGGAAATGTGCGCCAAATTAAATCTCCCGCCGTTTATTTTCATGAAAGACCCGACTGTAGAGCGCCCGACGGAAATGAATTATAAATTCATCAATAAAATCGTGTTACCGAACGGTACCACCGAAATTCATACCGAAAGCTCGTGCAACGGCGGCTGGTTCGGTTTGTGCCAGGGAACAATCATTTACGTTCTCGGTCAAAGCGGCGGCAAATGGAACGTTCGTGACATTTATGCCATCGAATAAGCGGCAACAAGCTTAAATAACAAAACGGCGTCTTATGCGGTCGCCGTTTTATTTTATCTTCAAAAACATCAAAACTCAGAAACATTGCCGACACATTTGTCCGGATTTGCCGTGCAATAATTCTGATTCTGGCCGTAACTGCTCATTGATTTTCTTTCTCCGCTTAAATGGTCCGCTACAAATGCCGAACACGCCGAAATCAATAAAATTGCCGTAAACATCAATAGTTTTTTCATAATTATCTCCGCATATCGTCAACAAATTAAAACGATGACACAATATCAATATACGGTCTAATTCCTAAACTTTGTTTAAATTCGGAAATATATTTCAGCATATCGCCCCATTCGGTCCACTTATCCACGAATTTCTTAGCAAATTCCGGCGATTTTGAAAGTTGTACTTCTATAACCTTTTCCAGCAAACTGCGCGAACCCGACTGCATTTTGGCGAAATCTACGTGCAATTTTTTATCGTCGTCAAACCAAAACGCACCATAATCATGCAAATAGTTATATTCAATCAAATCGGCCATACGATGCGCTTCCCTGTCTTGCGGATAAGCCTTCATAAAATGATGTTTGACAATCCAGGTAACGTAAATTGCCTTCAGCTCCTCCTCGCTGATTATTCCGGCCTTAACGTATTCCGGCATCATCGCCGCCGAGACCATATCGGCTTTGTGCTCTTCAATTATATGATGATAAACACCGAGTGCGGTCTGATAGGTGCTGTCCGGTCCTAACGAATGCCCGTTTTCGTGCCCGATGGTAAACAGATGGTCGTATTCGTTGTCATAATACTTATGCAACTCCGGAATTACCAGTTTTTTAAGTATTTCTTGTATTTTCTCGGATTCTCCGCTGCGCCGCACCTGACGATGATATACATTACGCCGCCCGCCGCCGTGAGCCAAACTCGGCTTATCGTTATTCGGCAGATTCTGCGCCAGAGTGATACCGCCGCGACACAAAGCGTAGTCGCCGGTCAATGCTGCAATATCCGCATCAACCATAGTCTGTTTCAGCCCGTTTTTACCACCGACATTCTGCTCATATTTATCGCTGTACGGCATTAAGGTCGCCAACTTGGTCATTTCGTTTTTAAACTTCAGCAAAAGCTCGGTACCTTCTTTATTGACAATGCCGACTCTGATACCCAGCATATCTTTCGGCACCGGATTAATATGCAAAGCCTCCAGACGCGCACACAAAGCTTTATCGGAAAACAGTTGTGAAGTCAGTTTATCGTCATAATTTTCGCGACTGAGGGTAAATTCCAGCGGTGTATCCTGCATTTTTGCCCAATGTTTATCGGCCAAAATATCCATTTCCTCATTGTTTTGCAACAGCGCCTGCGCTTGCCAGCCGAGATAATCCTTAAATAACTCGTCAGTAGTAAAATGCGCCGCACATTCCAACTCATTGGCAATTTCCGAAAATTCATCGGCAAAATACTCGGTATAGTCTATCGCCTTCAAATATTTACCGTCGCGCCGCACCATGGTACGCGCACTCAAAATCTTACGCACTTCGTCGTTTTTGCCTTCATCGAGCATCTTATTTATAATCCGGCTCAATTCTTTGGCATCCAAATCGGTCGGATAAAAATTGCAACCGGCATACTGATGAATTCCTTCAAAAATTTCCACCGGCTCCTTATCGATTCCGTTGGAACCGGCAACCCCGTTCAGCGAATTAAACAGTTTCAACGTATTTGCGGCATACGGGCTCTTTCCGGCAGCAACCTCCAGTGCCTGTTTTTGCACCAAATTCATCGGATGATCCATTTCGAGGGCCACATCATTGATAATACGTGCGGCATTAACCAGGTATTTCAATGCCTTTTTGTCACCCTCCGAAAGTTTTTTATACGATTCGTTTTCCTCGTCAATCAGCACCACCTGCCGCATTTGTTTATTAACTCTGTTTTTTATGTCTGCGGCCGAATACTTAATTTTAAAACCGTTAATTTTCATGTTCTATCTCCACTGTTTTGAAGCGATAAAATTCCATCTGTGCACCGTCAACCTCATCCGGAATTTTAATGCGGTTGCGTATGGCTGTCATAAGCGCCGCTTCTCCATCCGGACGTTCATCTGCAGCCATCAGAGCGCTGCGTCCTTTGTATTGTACATATACACCGTCATCGGTTTCCAAATAATTAATCAACGGCAAATTTATATCCTTTTCTATTTTTTCCAACTCGGTCAGCAGATAAATTTTGTAAGCGGTAATCGGCTGTATTTTCTTGGCGACGGCCTTACGCGCCAACTCGACGATTGCTACTATAATCCCTTTATTTTTGCCGATTTTAGCTCGCGAAAAGACTTCTTTGTTGGCGGCTCCGAAAAAACGGATATACACCGTACCGCGATCAAACAATCGATAGGTTTCCGGCGTTTTATCAGGCCATATGGCATCATTTCCGTCAACCAATTCCAGATTCATCGTAAAATACTGTATAATATCGCGGCCGTAGTGATTTATATATTCCTGCAGATTTTTCTTTTGCCGCTGTAACTCATTAACTTCGTTGCCGTTTTCAAACCACGACGCATAATTATCTTCAAGTGCCTGTGCCAACTGCGTATCGATTTCATCAAATATGCGGACTTTATAGGTGTGTTTCTGCGCCAAATAAACCGCTTCATTAATCAAAGAGTTATCCTTATCATCGCCGTAGAAATCGGCGCCGAATACCACCAAATTGCCTTCTTTTTGCAAAAACTCATCGATTTCCTGCTCCGGAAAAATATCTTTATCGGGGAGTTTTGGCAAACGCACCTTTGCGCCGAAATTATGTTCGAGCAAATGTTTGTGCGCCTCGGGATTCCCGATAAATATTATTGACTTAAAAGTCGCCGATTGTTTTATATCATGATATAGTTTAAGGATTTCCATAAGATTGCTTCCGGTAACCGTTTTCGGCACAATCAGTATTTTCGGATTTTTCAGATTATTTGTCTTCCACCGACTCAAGTAACCGGACAACGTTTTGCTCTTTGTTTGTTCGGTTTGATAGAATACCGCGGCGATAACCGGCCGGATTATTTCTTTATCTTCGCGCACCCGCCCATAATCCACCGCCTTTTCATAATTGGCAAAATTGTTATGATAAAAACGATTGTAATTAACCCAAACCACCAACGCCGCAACTATCAACCAAAAAAAGCGTATTCCCCATTTTTTAAGTTTTCGACGCGTTGTTTGCAACATGATTTTCCACCCGAAAAAATTATGCTAAACCGCTATGCCGCACTTTTTGAGATTATTCAGCGACAATTCTATCACGGCATCTTCCAATTTTTCGATAATCGGCTCGTCCAAAACCGCCACCACCTGCTTTTTCTCGGTGTTGATGGTCAGATATTGTGCACCGTCCTCACACTCAAGCCAATAGCGCACATCGCCGTTTTTATGCTGATTTGCTTGCAAATTGGCATCAACTTTGTCGAGCGCGGTAACCAGGCGCGATTCCGGTGTTTTTTTATCTTCGTATTCGCGCCACAAATCATAGATTCGCGCCCCGAGTTCAGCCGGCAAAATATCTCTATATTTCTGCATTGCCGCCAATTCACGTGCATCTTTGAGTTTTTTGGCTTCCGGATTTGCTCGCTGCACCGCCTTCGGACAATCGCCGATTTCGGCTTCGGCAATATCATGCACCAGTGCCAATTCCAAGAGCCGTGTAAAATTATATTCATGTTTCAGATACGGATACACCATCATCAGCAGCCATGCCAATTTAAAGCTGTGCGAAGAATCGGTTTCGCTGCTGCCGTCAGAAAGCAAGGTTGCCCGTTTCACCAGGCAAACCTTGTCCAGAATCTTCATAAATTCGAGTATTTGCGCAATTTTATTTTGCATTTTTACCTATAAACTTTTTGCCGCCCAAATACGGTTGCAATTTTACCGGAATCCGCACCGTACCGTCGGCTTGTTGATGATTTTCGATAAACGGCACCAACGCACGCGGCGTAGCGATACCGGTGTTATTCAGCGTGTGACAAAAACGCACTTTGCCGTCGTTGCCGCGATAGCGCAAATTGGTACGCCGCGCCTGCCATTCCGTAATATTAGAGCAGGAGTGAGTCTCGCGATAGCAATTCTGCGACGGCACCCAAGCCTCCAAGTCATATTGCCGATATTTCGGTGCGCCCATATCGCCGGTGCAAACTTCCAGCACCTGATACGGCAATTCCAAATCCTGTAGAACTTCTTCGGAAATCTGCAACAAAGTTTTGTGCCATTTTTCACTTTCCGCCATATCATTTTTGCAAATAACAAACTGTTCGGTTTTGAAGAACTGATGCACTCTGACCAAACCGCGCGTATCCTTACCGGCTGCACCGGCTTCGCGGCGGAAACACGGCGAAAATCCGGCATACAGCACCGGCAAATCGGCCTCAGTCAGCATTTCATCGGCGCGAAGTGAGTTCAAAATCAATTCGGCCGTACCCGAAAGATAAATATCGTCGGCCGGCATATAATAAATCTCATCGCGAGCAAACGGCAGATAACCCTGATTGTACAGCGGCTTTTCCTTAGAAAGTGCCGGCACCGTAATCAGCGTAAAGCCATGTTCGCGCAGTTTATCCATCACCAACATGTGGATTGCCAACTCGAGTTGCGCCAAATCATTCTTAATGGCATAAGTGCGCGAACCGGAAACTTTGGCGATTCGCTCCATTTCGCTCCAATCATTGATTTCCATCAACTCAATATGATCTTTCGGCTGAAAATCAAAATGCGGAATTTCGCCGACTTTGCGACGCACCACATTAGCCGAATCATCAGGACCGTCCGGACTTTCCTCACTCGGATAGTTCGGCATTCTGAGCATCATGTCATTGAATTTTTCTTCCAGAGCGAGCAGTTGCTCCTGTTCTTTTTTGAATTCTTCGCCCACCGCCTTACTTTTGGCGATAATGGCCGGTCTTTCTTCGTTTGATGCGGACTTAATCGAATTGCTGAGCTTATTTTTTTCTTCTGCCAATGCCTGCGACGACGTTTTAAGTTTATTCATTTCATAAAATGCCGCCAACAGTTCATCAACCTTCTCTGCCGGAAAGCCTTTGCGCCCCAGGCTCTTCTTCACCCAATCGGTGTTATCTGCAATAAATTTAATATCCAACATCTTTTTTGCCTTAAAAAATTATAGTTAAACCTTGGCAGATTATACGTTGTTTCTCCGAGATTACAACACAAATTTTCATGTTGTGACCGTTTTTCGCACGCAAAAATATTTTTTAGACAAAATATGCTGTTTTTTGCTTGATTTTTTGCAAAAAACCGGTTATACTGAAGCTGTTAAACCTAGGGATTATGTTTGAGATGTATATATAAATTATTGTACTTCTTGTTAAAGACATAGACCAACTTGTATGACGCTATAATGTTTGAACGTTGTTTCTTTAAGTTAAATAAGCGGCTTAAATTGAGACATACTGGATACGTTTGGTGCGGTTGGATTTCTTTTTGAGATTCATTTATATGCGAGCCCTAGGTTTTTAATTAGAAGTTGAATTAGATTAAATCGTTATGAAGTGCTTTGTTTTGTGCTTTTTGCGAATTTAAGATTCTGAGTTATTTGTACTTTATGCCCAAATCTATCATATACCACTCGTAAAATAAGTTTCCGAACCTCGAGCATAAGCGTTGGAGAACGTGGGGGTCTGACTGGCGATAGCTTGATCAGTGGAAGGGTATGATAAGTTTGCAATTAGAGAGTATACAGATAATTTTCAAATTTTAAGTTCCGAAAATGTCACATTAAATCAGAATTGCTTCGGCAGTTTTGATGCTTTGTGCGGATTAACGAGGAGGTCAAAAATTTATAGAACTATGAAGAAGTTTTTCGTTATAGCTCTTTTAATGGTTTGTGTGAATACAGTTATGGGACAGATATTTATTCGCAACAATGGAGAGACTTCCACTCTGTCTTTCGGCGGAGTGTACGTCGATGTTCCGTCAAGCAGTGTGCCCTTTGTAAACTTCTTACGTCCCAACGAGCCGCTGATCCCCGAGGTCGCAATCGTTGCTAGAGAGAAGACCGCAGAGTGGATGCACGACTACGGTGCATTAGAGACCGCAATGCGCGTCGGACAAGAGACAAGGAAGCTTACTCCGCTGTTGAGGAGCCTCAAGGCTAGGAAGAGCGGTGCCGCAAGCAACGACTCTAACTATGAGGCAAGGAAGAAAGCTGATGCTCATAAGGCAGCTCAGGAGTACGCTGCAAAGCGCAACTCTTCGAAGCCGGTTGAGTTCAAGATTTCTACCAAGGCTGATAGCTCACACACAACCACTACTACTACCGGAAGTTTTTCTTCAGGTATGTAAAAAAAGAAAACTCCCTGATACCGAAAGGTTCGGGGAGTTTTCCGTTTTTAAAAGCCAAACTTTCTCCATAAATTGTAACAAAATTTTCATACAAAAGTAAAAAATACTGTGTTATAAATAAGTTATAAGACGTATTTTGAACAAGGAGAATAACCATGGTCGGAGATTTTGACGACGTAAACAGCCCGGAATTCCAAGAAGCTCTTAACAAAGCAAAAAGAGAGGCCCAAAAAAGAGAGCAGGCAAAGGAATATCAGCCGACTGCCAAGGAAAAAGAACTTATGCTCAAATTGGCAAAAACTTCGCCTAAAATGTATCGTGATGCCAAAGCGGGCGCAACTTTGTTGGTGCAAACAGGTAACGCGCAACAAAAAGATGCCGCGCAAAAATATCTTGACGTCATGAAACAGATAGAAAGAGAAAATCCGGCGTTGAAAAAAACTCTGGACAATCCGCCGAAATTATCGGAAGCGCAGCAAAAAAAGCAAGATATGGAGTTTTTAAATTACTATGCCAAGGAATTCCCGAACGAATTTAAAGACATGATTAAGTTTGTGGATTTCTACAAATCATCTCCGATTGCTCAATATTATGTCGGCTTAATGAAGGAAGTGCAACAAAATATGGCGGCACCGCGCGAGCAGGAACATCAGGATAATTCTTCCAACGATGCTCCCAAACCGGAAAAAACCGATAAAGACAATAAACCGGCACAACCTTCCGGTCGTGATGATGACGGCAATAAAGGATTTATGTATCTTTCCGATAATATGGAACATGCCCTTAAAATGGGGCCTACGGTCTTGAAAGAATATATGGAACAAGAACTCGGTGTCGAATTTCCGCGCGATATTATTCGCCACAACAAAGACGGCGGAGAATATATTCCGACCAGATTGTTGCGCAAATGGTTTGAAGAAAATCGTCTGACCGACGAACAAATGGATAAGATAAATGCCCTGGTCGATGACCGCTCATCTTTTAATGCCAAGGTGCGTGAAATCAACGAGCGCGATAATTATATTGCACCGACGCCGCAAAACGAACAATCTGAGCAACATGCTGCGGAAAACGGTGAAAACGGAAAATCTGAGGCCGCCCAAAAAGAATGTTCACTTAAAACGGAGAATAACGGAACCGCTATCTGGACCGTCAGCGGTTTAGATGAAAACGCCGATAACCCTCTCAAAAACGGCACATATACATTCTACAAAAACGAAAACGGTATGTACATTCAATATCTCAGCCCGAACGCATCCGAATCCCCGAAATACGGTCCGATGACAGCGGAAGAAATGGCTAATCACCAGATTGTTAAGGCCTTGGAAAAGGAAGTTGATGCCGAAGCAAACAAACAATATCAGTTTAATTGTTGGCAACCGATGACTGAAGAAGAAAAGCGGGCGCACGACGCCGAAAAAGCAGACAAAGAATATGCGGCACATATTGCAGCCATGAAACCGGAAGAAATGGAGAAAGAAAAAGCCGAACTTACGCAAAAAGCAAAGCAGGGAGATAAAAGTGCCGAGCACAAACTAACCATGCTGGAACAAGAGCAGCAGCAGCGTAAAAAGGCTCAGGAAGCCCAAAAGAAGCAGGAAGATATCGAAAAAATGCGCGAACTTTTGCGCAACAATCCGAAGAAATTCGAAGATGTCAAAAATGCTTATAAAGCCGCAATGAAAGATGATGTTGTGAAAGAACAGGCCGCTTATTATCTGGGTATAATCGACGAAGTGGAAAAAGATGAAGCCACCAAAGAAAAAGTACGCCAGGAAAAAGAACGCTCTCTTAAAAAACTCGAAAAAGAGATCAAGCGTCTCGAAAAGCAGGCTAAGAAGATGAAAGAAAAAGGCGAAAAAGCCAAGGCCGAACAACTGGAAGCTCAGGCTAAGGAAAAACGCGCCACTTTAGAGCAAATGCGCAACGATCGCGCCAAAGCACGGGCAACCGACGGCACGAAAGCCGAAACAACTCCGCAGGCGGATAAAACAGCTACCGACAAAACCCAAAACGTTGAGCGGCAAATACGGATTATCCGCAGGAGAAATGACAATTCCATGGCTTAAACCGATAGCGGCAACTTCGTATTTCACAAGTTGCCGCTTTTCTTAAGTTTGTAAAGTCAGTCTAAATAATCTTAAGATAAGGATAATCCGTGCAAGATTGCCTCAAAGTCGTCGTGTTGCGGTGAGCATATATATGCGCCGATTTTCATCTCATCATTATCGTTAAGCAAATAAAACTTGCGTAATTGCACATAATTTTGCCCGTCCAGCGAATAGCTGGCGATATAGCACCCTTTTTTCTTTTTTAAGCGATACCATACGTGCTTAACCCCTTGCGGCAACGGTATTGTCGCCAAATCGGAAAAACCGGCGTTGGTCAGTGAAGTCGCCAACAGCGGCGTATTTTCGTCTTCATACATAACCGCCGCCTTAAACCAATTATTGACATCCGTACGCACCATCACGCCGCATTGGTCAAACACTCCGAAATTTTCGCAACTCCAATCCAAATCACAGCAAAAATCGCCCAAGACATAACTGAAGAAAAAATGCCCGTCATCTTTTTGAAAACCGTAACGTTCGCAACACCAAAAGTCGGTGCGATACTTTGCCACAACGTGCATCCCGTCTTCATCAAAACGCACGCGTTGCGGTTCGTTCATCCAATCAAATTCTTTCAGTGTTTCCAACAGCATTAAAAACTCCTCACGGCATAATTGGTAACTTTATCAAGTGCCTCCGCCAACTCATTATTTTTCGCATGCGGTAACATAATCTGCAGCGTTATAATCTCATCGCCCTGCCCGTTTTTGGCCTTAATTCCCTGCCCCTTCAGGCGCAGTTTATCGCCGCTTGATGACATCGGCGGCACCGTAACCATAACTTTTCCGTTAACCGTCGGCACCGTAATTTTGGCACCTTGTACCGCTTCCACCACCGAAATCGGCAAATCGAGCAAAATATTCAGACCGTCGGTCTTAAAATACGGATGTTCACCCACATTAAGCGTAATCAGAACATCGCCGTTGGCACCGCCGTTAATGCCGGGATTTCCCAGCCCTTTCAGCCGCAAAGTCTGGCCGTTTTGCGTACCGGCCGGAATTTTGACATTAACGCTTTTACCGCCCAAATTAACCTGTTTTTCAATACCTCTGGCGGCATCCAAAAAGTCAATATTCATATTGTACGATACATTCTGACCTTTACGCGAAGTAGCGCGTCCACCCCGCGAACCTCCGGTAAACTGCGAAAAAATATCTTCACCGAAAATCGAAGAAAAATCGAATCCCTGTGCTCCGTCGAAACCGCCGGACCCGCGTTTAAACCCGCCAAACGGATTACCGCCGCCAAAATCATATCCTCCGGCATCTCCGCCGAAACCCGCGCCGAAACCGGTCGGTTTACCGTCGGCATCTATTTCGTTATTGTCATATTTTTTGCGTTTTTCCGCATTACCGATGATATCGTAAGCATTCGAAATTTCCTTAAATTTCTCCGCCGCATTCTTATCATCTTTATTCAAATCCGGATGATATTTGCGCGCAAGCTTACGATATGCCGATTTAATCTCGGCATCCGTTGCAGTTTTACTGACTCCCAAAATTTGATATAAGTCCTTTGCCATAACCGTTTTCTCCCTATTAAGAATTATATAGGGATATTTTTAACGGGTTGCAAGGTCAACACAGTCAAACGTTGCGCGTCTTTTATGATTTTTTTGCAGATATATATCGCGTAAATATGCGCTTTTTCCCGGGTTTGTTTCGTAGCAATACTGCGCTGCCAACGTAGCAACCTTATCAACCCGAACATCGGCATATTCATAAATCACATAGTCATCGCCCATGGTTTTAACCACAATATTGCTGCGATAAAAATCGGCATCCGAAACGGCAACAGTGCCCGCCGCTGTTCCCGGCGTATAAGTGTAAACTTGCGATGTATCAATATTGGCAGGGGCCGGTTGTTGTACAACTTCAGCTTCCGGTCGAGATAAACAAGAACCGCATAATGCGGCGGCTAACGCGATTAAACCAATTTTTTTCATAATCCCTCTCTTTATAACCTACGGGTTATCATTAAAAAGACTATAAACCACAAGGGGTTAAGGATTACTTAACAGCGTTTTGCCCAGCCTGTGACAAAAATTCTTGCCATATTTCAGAGATGGCATATATTGAAACCATAAATAAAAAAGCGGAGAGCGAAATGGTAAAAACTGTTTGGAGTTTAATGGATAATCGACGCGGCAGCGTAAATCAGGCTTTAGGTGTTCTCAAAGCCCTGAATCCTTCGCAATTTGATATTATCGAAAAAAAGATAGATTATACCAAACTTGCCGCCTTGCCGAATTGGATTCGCGGTCGCTCACTTTTGGGTATTACCGCAGCCAGCAAGCAACAAATCGTTGCGCCGTATCCGGATTATGTGCTCTCCATCAGTCGCCGTACTGCACCGATTGCCCGTTATATCAAAAAGCAATCTCCGCGAACCAAGATTATCCAGCTTATGCACCCAGGGAATGCCGGTCTGGCCGAATTTGACCTCGTAATCGTACCGGAGCACGATAAAAACAAAAAAACCGGTGCCAATGTTCACTATATTGTCGGTTGCCCGCACCAGATTACCCCGCAATATTTAGCCGACGCACGCGCCAAATGGACCGATAAATTTGCTCATCTGCCGAGGCCGCTCACCGCGGTTATTATCGGCGGCTCGATTAAAGGCAAACCTTTCCCGACCGAAGATGTGGAAGCACTGTGCCGCGGTATTAAAGAATTGAAGCAAAAAACCGGCGGCTCGATTTTGATTACCACCTCGCGTCGCACCGGTTCCGAACCGGAAAAAATCATTAAAGAAGCTTTGCATGATATTCCGCAATATTCGTATTATTGGGGCGCCGAGGGCGATAACCCATACTCCGGATTTTTGGCCTTAGCCGACAACATCGTAATTACGGCCGATTCGGTTTCGATGTGTTGCGAGGCCACCGGTGCCGGTAAGCCGCTGTATTTATTTGTCGGCGGCGATAAATGGCTTACCCCGAAACACAAGCGCTTTGCTCAATCATTACTCAAGAAAAAATGTGCGATTTTACTTGGCGATAACGCCGATATTTCGGCACCGCAACCGCTGAATGCCGCCGCCGAAGTTGCCGCTCTGATTGAAAAGCTGTAAACCTGCACTTCAATATAAAATGACTTTTTAGTCTCCGGATAAATCCGCTTCAGGTTCTCTTGCTTGCTGCGCCTGCTTTGCTTTAGCCTTCTCTCTGATTCGAGTCATCAACTCTTTTGAAACCTGTAACTTTTTAGCCATAAAATCTTTCTTAAATTTATCACCTCTTATTCCTTCGGCTTTCTTAAGACAATCTTCCAAAGTTACATTAAGCGAGGCTTCACTTTGTTGTGCATCATCCAAGGCGCCCAAAGAACGCATAAATTCAATTAATTCTTTCGCTTGCGAACTGATGGCATAATGCAGAGGAGTATGATTATTGTTATTCACTGCATTGATATCCGCACCGTGCGAAAGCAATAAACACATTATATCAATATTTCCTTTCTCAGACACAGAAAAAAACGGTGTTTTAATCATATATCCCGCCGCTTCGAACATAGGTGTTACACCCTTATTATTCTTTGCATTGACATCTGCCCCGTGCTCAAGCAAAAACTTAACAATATCCCTTTGTTTATGCATTGCGGCATAATGCAACGGTGTATCTCCGTCATTATCTTTGGCATTAATGTTTGCACCTTGCTCTGCCAACATTTTTATAGCCGGAAAATTGCTTTGCATAGACGCATACAACAATGCTGTGGTGCCGGTGCCGCTGGCCGCGGCATTAACTCCTTCATCTTCATCTACCCATAAATGCATGGCTTCCATATCATCTATAAGATTTTCTTCAAATACCGTTTTTTCCATGGGAGGATTATATTTCAAGATAACCGGCAAACATTTTGATTCCTTCGGGCTGCGAAGCACATGATAAAATAACGGCCCGCTGTAACCGCGCGTATTTTTCACACCGCCGATTTGTGCATATAAATCCACATCGTTATTTTGGCTGAGAATGTCGTCGATTTTCTCACAATCACCGGCCTCAACGGCTTGAAAAATATCGGCCAAAACCTTTTCTGTTTCTTTTCCTTCTTCATCGCATCGTACGGCACGACCGGTTATCTCATTGTATTTATACCCCCATATATCAGCATATTCTTCTTGTACCAAGAACTTTCCGTCGCATTTTTCTGCAGAATTCGTTACTGCCGCCACAACCGACTTTATTGTTCCCAAAAACAATGATACTACAATTATTATAGAATACAGTTTTTTCATTTTATATTCCTTTCCTACTCCTTTGCCCCATATTGCTGCAGCAACTCGACGATTTTATCGTGACCCTTCTCTTTGGCAATTTTTAGCGGCGTATAGCCGAAATCATCTTTAACATTGACCTCGGCGCCGTTTTCCAGCAACAGTTTTACCAGTTTCACATAGCCGTTTTTCATAAACATACTTTCAAAGCCCGCCGCCGCCGACAAAGCCGTTCCGCCGAACTTGTTTTTGGCATTGACATCGGCTCCGCGTTCAATCAACAATTCCGCCATACCGATTGCGGCAAAAGGCGCTACCATCAGCGGCGTATCCCTATTGCCGTTATCTCTGGCATTAACATCGGCCCCGTGTTCCAGCAACAACTCGGCGACTTCATATTCCCCGTTTGACACCGCCGCATGCAAAGCCGTTCTGCCGGAAAAAGAGCTGTCCCTGACATTTACGTCCGCCCCCATTTCTATCAGCTGTTTTGCCATTTCTTCTTTTTTGAAAACAATCGCTTCTATCAGCGGCGACCGGCCGGTTTCCGTTGATTTTATCTGCATAATTGCTTTTTGTTTGGGGTCTTTTATTTCCGTATCATCCGGCATTTCGACTTTAGCAACGGAATTTATGTTTACTCCATGCTCTGCCAGCAATTTTACGATATTTCCCCGATTGAAGCCGACGGCACATTGTAGCAACGTTTCGCCGGACTTGGTGCGCGCATTCATATCAGCGCCATATTCCAACAATATCTTAAAGATATTTGCCCTGTCCCCTCTGATGGCACGTTCTGCCAAGGAATATCCGGCGCTTGAAACAGAATCCGCACTCAATCCGCGTTCTAACATCCATTCAATCATATCATCGTCATCGTAAAAAATAGCTTTATTGACGACCAATTCCACTTCCGCATCTTTTTCGTTTATACTTGTTTTATGCGACAACATTGATTTGATAACCTCTGTTTTCCTTTTGGCATAGGCATATTCCGACGGGCTCATCCGGTTGTATTTTATTGAACCGTAATCAACTCCGGCAGCAAAAATTTCATCCATACATTCCGGAAAATTATCGATAATATAATACAACAGCGGATACTTCTTGTTTCTCCCGCCGTTAACTTTCGCCGCCAACAACGATGTATCACTCTCCCACAACTTTGCCGCTTTTTTACAATTTGCCTCGTCCAGCGCCAGACCGATTTCTCTTAACGCATATTCTTGCGGATTTTCTTTTTTATCTCGTCTTTCCGCCGCACCGCATTTAATAATCCTGCCGGTAAGAGGATGGTGTTGTTCCACCCAAACATCTCCGCTGCAAATACGCGTATCCAAACCAGACTCGCAATAATAGGGATAATATTTCACCGGCTTGCCGTCGACACACTTTATTTGTTCGGAATCTTCGTCCTGATACGAAGATGTATATTTGTCGTACCCCTGCCACAATGATACCAATAAAAACCCGCAAATAAATCCCCATAAAAATTTCTTTTTCATCGCTTTATTCCTTGTTTCGCTTGTCATTGCTGTGGCAATAACCATAAATCGAGCATTTTTCGCACAGCGGTTTTTGCGCCTTGCAAATATAGCGCCCGAACAGCACCAGCCAGTGATTGGTATTGACTATCGCCTCCGGCGGCAACACCTTAACCAAATCTTTTTCCACTTCAAGCGGCGTTTTTCCCTTGCTAAAATCCAGCCGATGCGCGATTCGCATAACGTGCGTATCCACCGCCAAAGTCGGCTGATGATACCACACATTCATTACCACATTGGCGGTTTTGCGCCCCACTCCGGCCAGCGTGGTCAGCACATCGCGGTCGGCCGGCACTTCACCGTCATAATCGGCTATAAGTTGTCGGCTCATTGCCATAATATTTTTGGCTTTGTTGTTAAACAGCCCGATGGTTTTGATATGTTCTTTGAGTTTTTCTTCGCCCAAATCCAGCATTTTTTGCGGCGAATCGGCAATTTTAAACAGTGCCTCGGTGGCGCGGTTTACCCCCTTATCGGTGCTCTGCGCCGACAACATAACCGCCACCAACAGCGTATACGGATTATGAAAATTGAGTTCGCATTGCGGATTGGGATTTTCGCGGGCAAAAATCTGCATAATCTCCGCTATTTCCGCCTTTGCGCGCGTCATGCCTTAACTCCGCCCGCCCCCGGCGCTTTCGGCGCGGTTTCATCTAACGGCCAGCGCGGACGCGGCTTAAAGTCAAGCTCGTTGGTATAACCCAAGCGGAAACGCTCCAACCCGGCCCAGGCCACCATCACTCCGTTATCGGTGCAAAATCGAATCGGCGGCGCCGCAAATTCCAAATCGTTATCCGTCGCCAACTGCTTGAGCGCATTCCGTAAATAGGTGTTGGATGCTACTCCGCCGGAAACCACCAAATGCTCACCGTCCGGATATTTTTGTTTAAAATATTTGATGGCGCGCTCCAACTTGCGTATCAGGCAATCGGTCGCCGTCATCTGAAAACAGGCGCAAATATCGGCCACATCCTGCTTTGGTAAAATCGCGTGCTCAACCACACCGTCCGGCGAATAAGATTCGATAATTTTGCGCACCGCGGTTTTCAGGCCGGAAAAAGACAAAATGCAATCGCCTGAATTCAACAGCGGACGCGGCAACGTAAAGCGCGAATCATCACCGATGGCGGCCATTTTCTCAATCATCGGCCCGCCCGGATAGCCCAAACCCAGCATTTTTGCTACCTTATCAAAGGCCTCGCCGGCGGCATCATCGATGG
This sequence comes from Pseudomonadota bacterium, assembly GCA_918234285.1. Classification (GTDB taxonomy): domain Bacteria; phylum Pseudomonadota; class Alphaproteobacteria; order RF32; family CAG-239; genus RUG410. The sequence goes on from CAKJXZ020000030.1 coordinate 57,571, forward strand.
TTGTACCTAAACGCTCGTATTCGCCGACGTTTTTAACCACCAAAATTTGACAATGTCCCCCCGAAACCAGCAATAGCAGATAAGGAAATTCGATATCGTTGGCGATTCGCGCACACAGAGCATGGCCTTCCAAGTGATTAACCGCCACAAACGGCTTATTTAAAGCCAGAGCCAAGGCCTTAGCCGTCATGGCGCCGACCACCACGCCACCGATAAGCCCCGGTCCGCACGAAGCCGCCACCGCATCTATATCTTTAAGCTCCAGGTGCGCCCGTTGCAAGCACAGCGCTACCATCTCGTCAACATGCTCCAAATGTGCCCGCGCAGCAATTTCCGGCACCACACCGCCGTATTGCTTGTGTTCTTCCTGCGATTGCAAGGCCTCGCCCAAAATCTCCTTTTTATCGGTCACGATTGCCGCACCGGTATCATCGCAACTGCTTTCTATCCCCAAAACAATCATCGTTTTCCTTAAAAAATGATTTTTTTTATTCCCTTTAAACTATTTATGTTATAAATATATGAAATATATTCGGTTCAAATGTCAAGAAAAAGGATACGAAAATGGCTAAAAATGATAAAAAAACCACCCCGAACCCGGACGAAGAAAAAAAGCCGGAAGTGATTTCGGCACCGGAAAAAGTTACCGATTCGCTCAAAGTCACGCAACCGAAGCCGGAACCGCATAAACCGCCGCATCCGGCCGAACCGCCGCACAAAAAAAGCAGCGGTTGGAGCAAATTCATCTTATTTATTATCCTTTTAATGGCAGGTGCCATCGCTTATTTAGCCCTGCAACTGAAGCAAACCGAAAAAATCAACGACGAAGCGCTGAACAAATTGCAATCGTCTTATGAAGAAAAACTCAATGCGGTCAACAACCGTATTAATGTGCTGGACCGTGAAGTCGTCGGCCTCAAAAATCGCCCGATTGTCGAACACGCCGCCGGCATCAGCGAAAATCAGCTTAACCAGAAACTGGCCGCATTGCGTGCTGAATTATTGAATCGTGACGGTGCAACACCTTCTTCCGCAGAAAATACAGAAGAAAGTGCTGCTTTAGCACCGGCTCCGCAACCGATTCCGGCAACTCCGGCCGTCGCGGCTGAAAATCAGAAAATTGCCAATGAACTCTTGCTTGCCAGCGGTGCCATCATTGTCCGCGATATGGCCGAACAGGGCGTTGCTTTTGCTTATGAAGCCGAGGTGCTGCAGATTTTGGCACAAGGCAACGATTTGGCCGCGAAAAATGTTGCTATCGTTCGCAGTTATGCCAACACCGGTGTTATCGGCAAGCAAAAATTAATCCGCAACTTTGATAAAATATTTACCGATCTCAACACCGCCGAGCTCAAAGCCGAAGCCGCCAAATCGGAACCGACCGCCGAGACTAAAACCGAATGGTATCATAAGGTTATGAATTGGCTCAAACAACAGGTTACCGCCAAAAAACGCACGAAAAAACCGGTATTTACTCCACAAAAAGACGAGGTTTTGGAACTGGTTAACGATGGTCGAATCAAAGACGCGCTCGACGCATTGAAACTGAGCGAAAAATATGCCAAAGTTAATTCGGAACCGCTTTCGCAGTGGGTCTCTCAGGCCGAGCGTTATCTCGAGTTTGATAATGCCATCAATGCCATCATTATGAACGCGCTGGCCAATATTCGCCTCAAAGAAATGGAACACTAAACGAATGAGCGCCGATTTACGGGAAAACTGGCACCGAATATATGAGATCGTGCCGGAGCAGTTGCAACGCATCACCGAAGTCGGTTGCGTCGCTTCCGCGTTTAATACCAATATTGATTCCGTTGTCAAAATCAGCGGAGATAAAATAGCCGATCTGGCATATTCGGTCGGGCTTATGCCGGAAGATTTACTTAATCCGCAAAACCGGATAACCTCACCCCAAGATGCGGTGCGCGGCATTATCAAATGTTTCACGCAGGGTATTGCCGAAGAATGGCTGTGCTCCGACAAAAGCGCCGATGAATGGCTCGAACGGAATTTAGGACCGGCTCATCTGCAAATGGGCGGGCAAGCCGGTATAATTGCCAATGTTTTGGCCGTGCTCGGTGTGCAAAAAGTTTGCGTACATACCGCTTCGCACCCGCAAATACAGGCCGAGCGATTTTTAAACAGCGACAATTTATTGGCATTTGCTGAAGACGGCAACCTCGAAAAAGCTTATAATATCAACCGTTCCGCCGACAAACCGTTGGTTCATCGCATTATCGAATTTGCCGCCGGCGATTCATTTGAATTTTGCGGTAGCACTTACACCTGTCCGCGCGCCAATCGTTTTATCGCCACTTATGATACTGCCAATCTCGAGCTTAAAATCAACACCGATTTTACACAATATCTCGACCGATTCGGCTTTGATTTCCTGTTGCTTTCCGGATTTCATAACCTGACCGCTGCACATTCCGGTTTGCAACGCATAGAGGCAGTCGTACCGATGTTGCAACACTTAAAACAGCTTAATCCGCACGGAATTATTCATCTGGAATTGGCCTCAACTCAAGACAAAGCCGTACGCACCGCTATTTTGCAAAAGCTGGCCCCGCTTGCCGATTCGCTCGGAATGAACGAGCGCGAAGCCCTGGATGCGCTGGAAATTTGCTCCCCGCAAATGTATGCCGACATACGGCGCAAACCTCTGAGCGCTCCGTTGTTACTCGAAATTTTGCAAACTCTTAAACTCAAGTTGCAAACACCGCGCATGCAATTGCACTTTTTAGGAATGTATCTGACTTTGCAGAATAAACAATTCGTCATAACTCCCGAACAAAACCGGCGCGGAATGATGTTGGCAGCAACAATTGCCGCAGCCAAGGCCGGTTTGGGTAATATTGAAAAGCACGACAATTTATTGTGGGCGCACGGCCGATACATCGATGATAAAGCAACAGAAAATCTGGATATGTTGGCAAAATATCTGCACAATTCCGATTTTGCATTGAACGGTCTGGCTTCTTTGGGCGATTTTGACCTGATTGCCGTACCGACGATTCTGATAGATAAACCGCTGACTCTGGTCGGTATGGGCGATACGATTTCTTCGGTTTCGCTCGTCGGTGCACGCTAAAAACAAAAGTATTGCTTCATTACATAAAAAACACTTGCTTTTTCAAAAGATTCTGTGTATAAACTTTTCACAATGAAAAAGTTTAACAATAAGGTGTAAAAAATGGCTAGAGTAACAGTTGAAGATTGTATTGATAAACTTCCGAATCGTTATGAATTGGTTTTGGTTGCGGCACAACGCGCCAAAGATATTTCCGCCGGTTCCATGATAACGGTTGACCGCGATAACGATAAAAACTCCGTGGTTGCTTTGCGTGAAATATCCGAAAACCGCGTAAGTATTGAAGATTTGCAGGAATCCTTGGTTAAAAACCAACAAAAATTGGTTGAAATTCAAGAGCCGGAAGATGAAGAAGTTGAGATTATTTCGGCAGAAAAAGAACTGGCTGCTTTGGATTCTCAATTCTCCAGCGATATGATCAGCGATGAAGATTTAAACAATGTTATGCAAATCCATGACGGCAGCGACGATGACGATAATCTGGACCTGGATGCCGACGTTGATGATATTGATTTTGACGACGGTGCCGATTTCGGAGATGAGTCGTACGACGAAGATATGGATGATTTAGATTAAAAATTAGCAAATTTAACTTTTATTAAAGCAAAACATATTATATAAGTATAGTATGTTTTGCTTTTTTATTTAAGGATAACGATATGCTGCGGCAATATGAACTGGTGGATTTGGTAAAGTCTTACGATCCGTACGCGGACGAAGATGCGCTTAATCGCGCCTACGTTTTTGCCTTAAAAAAACACGGCTCGCAATTGCGTACTTCCGGCGACCCTTATTATTCGCACCCGATTGAAGTTGCCGGTATTCTGACTAAATATAAACTGGATTCGGCTTCCATTATTGCCGCCCTTTTGCACGACACGGTAGAAGATACCGACACCACTCTCGACGAAATCAAAGAACTGTTCGGAGACCAAGTGGCTCAACTGGTTGACGGTCTGACCAAACTCGCCATGCTTGAACATAAATCCGGCTCCAGCAAACAGGCGGAAAACTTCCGCAAACTGCTACTCGCAATGTCGGAAGATATCCGTGTGTTACTGATTAAACTGGCCGATCGTCTGCATAATATGCGCACTCTTAAGTTCTGCCCGCCGGAAAAACGTTCTCGTATTGCCCGCGAAACGCTCGATATTTATGCACCTCTGGCCGAGCGTATCGGTATGGAAGAACTTAAAGAGGAGATGGATGAAATCGCATTCGCCGAGCTCTATAAAGATGCTCACGATTCCATCGTTACGCGTCTGAATTTCTTGCGCGAACAAGGCAACGACGTGGTGCCGAAAATCATTAAGCAACTCGAAAAAGATATGGAAGACAACGGTGTACACTGCACCATCACCGGTCGCGAAAAAGCGCCGTATTCCATCTGGCGCAAAATGCAGCTGAAAAATGCTTCATTTGAGCAATTATCCGACATTATGGCGTTTCGCATCTGCGTTGATACCGTGGCCGATTGCTATCAGGCGCTCGGCATAATCCATAGCAAATACCACATGGTGCCGCGCCGCTTTAAAGACTATATTTCCACCCCGAAACCGAACGGTTATCAATCGTTGCATACCGGCGTTATCGGGCCGTTTGACGTACGAATTGAAGTGCAAATCCGTACCTATGAAATGCACGAAGTCAACGAAAAAGGTGTGGCCGCCCACTGGGCTTATAAACAGGGACAACACACCGAGGGCAAAAACTTCCGCTGGGTACGCGAATTGTTGGAAATTCTCGATCAGGCACAAAATCCGGACGAGTTTTTGGAAAACACTAAGCTCGAAATGTATAACGACCAGGTGTTTTGCTTTACGCCGAAAGGTGATTTAATCGGCTTGCCGGTCGGCTCAACACCGGTCGATTTTGCTTATGCCATTCACTCCAATGTCGGCAACACTTGCGTCGGTGCCAAGATTAACGGCGAAATCAAACCGTTGCGCACCATTTTGCAAAACGGTGACCAAGTCGAAGTTTTAACCGCTAAAAACCAGCACCCGTCGTTGGAATGGGATCGTTTCGTGGTTACGGGTAAAGCCAAAGCCGCCATCCGCCGCTATGTCCGCATCAATAAACGCGAACAATTTATCGCTCTCGGCAAAGAAATCGTCGATAAATTATTTAAGTCGGAAGACCAGGAATTTTCGGAAAAAGAACTGGTTAAATACCTCTCAAATTTTGAAGCGGAAACAGTTGATGACGTATATGCCAAAGTCGGCGAAGGTTTGGTTACCGGTTGGGATGTATTGCGAATTATGCACCCGGCGTATCGCCAATCCAAACTGGAAAAAGTTGTCAGTGCGATTAAACTGCCGGTATTTAACAAAAAAGAAAAGAACAAAAAAGATTCGCTTAAAATCCGCGGACTTATCGACGGTATGGCAGTGCATTTTGCCGGATGTTGCCACCCGCTGCCGGGAGACAGAATCGTCGGTATCGTAACCACCGGCAAGGGCGTTACCATCCACACCGTAGATTGTCCGTCGCTGCATAATTACGAAAACGAACCGGAACGCTGGCTCGATGTTGATTGGGGTCCTGATGCCGAACAGGAAAAGCACGTAGCCCGTCTGAAGTTAATGCTCAGCAACGAACCGGGAGCTCTGGCCGAAGTGGCGAATATCGTAGCCAAGGCCGAAGCCAATATTATCAACTTGAATATTACATATCGCACATTAAGTTATTTTGAAATACTGCTCGATATTGAAATTAAAAACGTTGAGCAGCTCAACAGCTTAATCTTAAGTATGCGTGCCGAAAAGCTCATCAGCTATGTCGCCCGCGCCAACAAATAGAGAGGTTATGTATGGAAAGCGTTAAAAGTTACTTTAACCGGTTGTTCAAAAAAATATTAATCCAGCTGAAAAGACTGCAGGGTACTCCTTATTCTATTGCCGCCGGATTTGCTTGCGGCGTGGCCATATCTTTTACGCCGTTCATCGGTTTCCACCTGATTCTGGCAGCAATCACTGCCTGGATTATCCGCGGCAACGTCGTATCTTCCGCCATCGGCACCCTCATCGGCAACCCGTGGACTTTCCCGTTTATTTGGATTGCCGTACTTTCTACCGGACGATTTTTTTTGGGTGATATCGCACCTGCTGACCATGTTAATTTCATCAGAATTTTTGAATCGGCGGGTCGTGCCCTGCTAACCTTGAATTTCAGCCACTTCGGACGCGATGTCTGGCCGATTTTCTTTCCGATGTTGATAGGTTGCATACCATATTACATAATATCGTGGTTTGTTTCGTTTAAGGTTATAAAAGTAACCCTGGATAAAATCGCGCAAAGACGTGCACAACGCAGAGCAAAACAAGGAGAAGCAAAATGATTGTAGGATTGGGAAACGATATCGTAAATATTGAACGTTTACAAAATTCCGACGATTATCTGCAACACTTTGCCGCCCGCATTTTAGGCAGCGACGAACAGGCAGAGATTAAAAAGAACGGCATGGCTAAAGACCCGCGCTTCCGCGAGTTGCTGGCAAAATATTATGCCGGCAAGGAGGCTTTTGCCAAAGCACTCGGCACCGGTTTTCGCGACGGTATTTTCTTCCGCGATATCCAGATTTTACACAACGAATTGGGCAAACCAATGCTCAAAATCAGCGGCACCGCTAATAAGTATTTGCAAAAATTAACCGCCAATCCACGTCTGCATATAACCTTAAGCGACGATATGCCGTTTGCCTTTGCCGTGGTGATTATCGAAGGATAAACCCCGCACAGCTTCACTAAAAATCCGCAGAATGTAGTAAGTACGCAATAAGCGCTGGCGCAGTGTACAAGATAGTACTCCCTTAAAAATCCGTAGAATGAGTCAGATGAGTAGTACTTTTTTGACGACGTGTACACAAATAGTACACAAATAATCCGGCACTGCCTCGCCAAAACTCGGATAATGAGTCAGATGCGCCGTGCCTTTTTTGACGACGTGTACAAAAGAAGTACACAAATAATCCGGCACTGCCTCGCCAAAACTCGGATAATGAGTCAGATGCGCCGTGCTTTTTTGACGACGTGTACACAAATAGTACACGAGGAAAAAAAGCACAAGCAGCTGACCATTAGACGAGTTTTAATTATATTTCTTTGCGGGCGGACAAGGCAAGCTGTATAGTCCCATCATCCATATAATCCAGCTCCCCGCCCAGAGGAAGCCCTTGGGCAAGTGTGGTAACTTTTACCGGATATTCTTTTAAGCGGGAGAGAAGGTAGTGATTGGTTATTTGGCCGTCAATGGTGGCCGGTAAGGCCAGAATAACCTCTTGAATGCGGCTGCCGTTCAGACGCAAAAACAGAGATTCAATATTCAAATCCTCGGGGGTAATACCATCCAAAGCCGAGAGAATACCGCCCAAAACATGGTATTGACCGCGATATATACCTGCACGCTCCATCGCCCATAAATCAGCCACATCCTGCACCACACAAATTGTTTCGACATCGCGCCCCGCATCGGCACAAATCGAACACGGCTCCTCGGTGTCAAAATTCCCGCAAATCGGACATTTTTTAATGTTGTCGGCCACATTTTGCAAAGCGGTAATCAGCGGCAGCAAAGACGTGTCTTTCTTTTTGAGTAAATGCAGAACAATGCGCCGTGCCGACCTGGCGCCCAATGCCGGCAATTTAGCTATCAGTTTGGTAAGTTGTTCGATATCGTTGCCTTGCAATTTTCAATACCTAAAAAGGAAGTTTCAAACCGCCCAGACCGACACCGTTAGTGGCCTCTTTCATGCCTTCGCTCATCATTTCATCGACTTTTTGGTGTGCATCGTTATACGCCGCCAAAATAAGATCTTCCAAAACATCAACTTCTTCGGCATTAATCAATGACTTGTCAATGTTCAAACTCTTCATTTCCGATTTACCGTTCAGCACAACCTTTACCAAACCGCCGCCGGAAGTGCCTTCACGCTCTTCCTGACCGAGTTTGGCCTGTGTTTCCTGCATTTTGCGTTGCATTTGCTGTGCTTGTTTCATAATTCCCTGAATATTCAACATTTTTTAATCCTCATAATTTTCCGTTATTGTTTCTTCCGCCACAAGTTCTGTCGGCTCCTCATCTTCTGCTTCCTCGGCTTGTCTGCGAATAATTGTTTCTATTTTAGCACCCGAAAACTCATCAAGTATAGCCTTTACCAAAGGATATTCAGAGATATTTTTCTTATCTCGATTTAACTCCTTTGCTTCTAAAAAAGCTAATGTTTCTCCGAGCGGCTCATAATCTATATCGATTTTCCACGGCGCACCCGTTTCTTTTTCCAAAAACGTACGGAAATTGAACACCAGATTTTTATCGGCTTTTTCCGAAACGGCAATATGGATATGCCCGTGCTCAAACGATTTGAAAGATACATCGTTTTTAATAGCATACATTAACATCGGTACTTTTTTGGCCGTCATAAGCGTTAATAAATCTGCGGTATTTTCCAACACAATACCGCCGGCTTCCGTATCTCCGAAAGTTGTTTCATTGCCGACCGCACCGCCGTTTGCGCTATTTTTCAGTTTTGATTTTTTTTTTAATTCCTCAAGCAAGGCTGCCGGAGTAGGAAGCGAGGCCGAATAGGCAATCCGTATCAATATCATCTCCAGCGCGTCAATCTGCACCGCGGCATATTGCAACTCGCTCAATCCCTTAATCAGCATCTGCCATATTTTGGAGAGTATAGCTATAGGCGCCGAGCTCAGTTTTTTACACATTTCACGGTCGGTTTCGCTCAAAGAAGCATCGTTGATAAACTCCGGCAAAACCTTAACTTTGGCAATTAAATGCGTAATCTCGATTAAATCCTGCAACACCAGCATCGGTGTCGCACCGTTGGTATATAAGGTCTGCAGAGTTTGCAACACACCAGCCACATCACCGGCCAACAACTTCTCATAAAGCTCGCCGCTCTGCTGTCTGTCGGCCAAACCCAACATATTTTTCACCGTCTCGGCTAGAACTTTACCGTCACCCAACACAATTGCCTGATCCAACATGGAAAGTCCGTCACGTGCCGAACCATCGGCCGCCCGAGCCACTGTATGCAAAGCTTCTTCTTCAAATTCAACTTTTTCCGCCGTTAAAACTTTGCGAAAAAGCGTAACCAATGTTTCTATACTCAAACGTTGCAAATCAAAACGTTGACAGCGCGACAAAATAGTGACCGGAACTTTGCGAATTTCGGTGGTAGCAAAAATAAACTTAACATGCGCCGGCGGTTCTTCCAACGTCTTCAACAGCGCGTTGAACGCACTTTTGGAGAGCATGTGCACCTCGTCGATTATATAAACTTTATAACGGGCACTCACCGGCTTATAGCGTATGCCGTCCAAAATCTCACGCATATCGTCAACACCGGTTTTGGAGGCAGCATCCAATTCAATAACGTCAATATGTCTGTCGGCCGCAATGGCTTTGCAATTTTCGCATTCGCCGCACGGATGAATGGTAGGCCCGCCGTTGCCGTCCGGACCGATACAGTTTATTGCCCGGGCGATTAAGCGCGCGGTAGTGGTTTTGCCGACACCGCGGATACCGGTTAAGATATACGCATGATGCAAATGATTGTTTTTAATGGCGTTGGTTAAAGTCTGCACCAAAGCATCTTGCCCGAGCAAATCTTCAAAATTTTGCGGACGATATTTGCGTGCCAAAGCAACATACTGATTATTTTCGTTTAACTCTGCCATTTTTCTTTCTTTGATTGAAGGCGAAGGGACTCAGACCTCACGCTCATCGTTACGGCTGCTTCCTTCCGAACCTGACCGAGTTGGCGAAAGCGTAACCCCGAGCCCTTCATAAAACTCCTTTATATAATGCTTTAAACCGGCGTTTTTGCAAGCAAAAAAATTCACTTATCAGCCGAACCAAAGCACATTTTATAACCCGGACGGCGCACTGCCTACTATTCGCGGCATCATAACATAGGCACCGTTATCGTAGCTTTCGTATGCCGTCGGATAGCCGTAAAATTGCTGCGGTGCGTATTCGGCCACATATTTACCGCCGGCCGAAACTTTTACCACATCCAAACCGTGTTCGTTTAAACCGTTGGCAAAAATTCTGAATGCGCCGCTCATACCGTTATACCCTTCCGGACGCTCGATTTGCTCGTATAAATTGCCGCCCTGACGCGCCAACATCGAAGCCAGAGCCACCGCATCATAAGCAAAAATGCTCAATCCGCTCGGACGTTCGCCGAACAAATCATTATATTTTTGCGCAAATTTCGATTGATTTTTCAATGACATAACCGGATATGCCGCACCGTAAAGCTCTGTTTCTTTATTAAGCGAGCTGCTGTCCCAAACTGAAGTACCCATAAACAGAACATCCGGGGCCGATACGTCATAATAACTGAACATCGAAGAAATCGCCTTCAAGCGATTACCGGTTTCCGGAATCAGCAACGCGTCAAAATCAACTCCGCCGCTTTTCATTTGCGTAACCAGGCTCGTAAATTCCATACTGTTCGGTTCATAAAACCCGACCTTTACCACACTTACGCCCTGTTTCTGCGCCGCTTTCACCAGCGAGCGATACATATTTGCCCCATTTTGATTATTCGGGAACACCGCAGCCATTCTGGACCTACCGTTATCAGCCGCGTATTTTACGATTCGGCTGACTTGATTATCCTGCAACAAACCAATGGAATAAATCCCTTCTTGCAACACGTTCGGCGAGGTAGAAAAGCTGATAACCGGCACATCTTTGGATTTGGCTTCGGCGCTTATCGCCGCTACTTCGTCACTTCTCAACGGGCCTAAAATCAGCTCGCTGTCGGCATTAAGCGCATTTTCAAGGGCAATTCGCGCCCCGCTGCCGGTACCTTTGGTATCATAAAACTGCACCACCAGATTATTATTATTAATGTCGCCGATAGCCATCATTGCCGCATTTTTAAGACTCTTACCCATAGCCTCATCGGCGCCGCTCAAAGGCAACAACATCGCCACGCGGAAACTTCCTTCTCCGCCCAAATCAACTTGCGAATAATCTGTTGTTTCGACAATATCCATCGATTTTTGGTCCGGCAAATAGCGGTACGACGGCCGATAAAACGGCGTACGCTGCCACAGTGAGCAACTGCATACCAAAAATGCCGTAAAAAACAGACTAATTTTTTTAAACACTTGCTTTTTTCCTCAAAATATCAAACAATACATATCTAATAATTCCAAATAATCTTTTTGTAAAGTCAAAGTTTAATAAAATGTTAAGAAACGGATTATATATCATCGCCACCCCCATCGGCAACCTCAAAGATATTTCGCCGCGCGCCGCGGAAATATTAAGCGAGGCCGATATTATCGCCTGTGAAGACACCCGTGTTTCCAAAAAACTTTTTTCGCTTTTGGGGATACCGCTCAACAAAAAATTCATCAAATACGAAGACCACACGGAGGCCATGCAAGCGCAGAATCTGATTGACGCCATCAACGAAGGTGCGGCGATTGCGCTGATTTCCGATGCCGGTTCGCCGCTGATTTCCGACCCCGGCTATAAACTGGTACGCAAATGCCGCGAACAAGATGTATATGTTACGGCCGTACCGGGAGCCTGTGCCGTAATCACGGCCTTGCAGCTTTCCGGACTGCCGACCAACCGTTTTATGTTTGCCGGTTTTATCCCCAACAAAGACAAGGCTCGTGCCGATTTGTTCAACGAACTGAAAAACATTGATACGACTTTGGTGTTTTATGAAACCGCACCGCGACTTTTGAAAACTTTGGAACAAGTCGCGCTGATTTTTGCCGGCCGCGAAATTTCGGTGGCGCGCGAACTGACCAAAATGTATGAAGAAGTTGTCGGCGGCGATATTGCCAAAGTAAGCGAATATTTTACGAATAACGAGCCGCGCGGCGAATTTGTGCTGATGGTAGCACCGCCGCCGGCCGTTGAACATACCGCGATTGACATCCGGCCGCTATTACAAAAACGCCTCCAAGAAACTTCGCTCAAAACCGCCGTTAAAGAAATCTGCGCACAGTACGGACTCAATAAAAACGAAGTCTACGCGCTGGCTTTGGAGCTCAAAGATGAATAACTACCTCCGCGGGAAATATGCCGAGTTCCTGGCACGTTGCTATATGCGCCTGCACGGCTTTTCCGTTGTGGCAAAAAATTATGTATCGGGACGCGGCACCACCGCCGGCGAAATAGATTTTATCGCCAAACGCGGCAAATTAATCGTTTTTGCCGAGGTCAAACAACGCTCAAGTTTAGACAATGCCGCCTATGCCATCAGTTCAAAACAGCAACAGCGCCTGATTCGCGGCGCCAAAAATTTTATCAAAAATCATCCGCAATACAACGGCTGCGATTTGCGATTCGATGCAATATTGGTGGCACTTCCGCTCTCGATTCGCCATATTGAAAATGCCTGGTGCGAATAAATCGTTATAAAATGCATATTTTTACTTGCAATCCGTGCTCTGCCGTGGTATTCGTAAAAGTGTGGATTTATTTTTTGGGAGCAGAAAAATGATTGAAATGCCGCAAAATCTGGTTGAAATGGCGCTCAAAACCATGGGCGACCGTTGGAAAGTTATGATTATACAAGAACTGATGGACGGCACCAAACGCTTTGGCGAAATCAAAAAAGAGCTTGGCGATATTACGCAAAAGGTCCTTACTGCTAACCTGCGCGCGCTGGAAGAAAAGGGCATCCTGATTCGTACGGTGTACGCGCAAATTCCGCCAAAAGTCGAATATACGCTGACCAATCTGGGCTATAACTTGAAGCCGGTTCTCGATTCGATGCGTCAATGGGCGGAAGAATACTATAATCAAAACGTTAAAAACCTGATGCCTAATTTGGCTTAAAAAAATACAGAATTTAAAATAGCGAATCCCGCGCTTTGTTTAGAAGCGCGGGATTAACTTTGAACCCTCAGACACCGCTGTGTCCTCGGTACACTGATTACAAATTCACACCCACAATCTTGTTCTCCTCATCAAGAATGATGATGGGAGCCGATGGAGACGGGCTCACGGGAACCTCGTTGGTCAGGGCCACCTCACGATCTACGGTGTGAGGTTTACGGATGATGCCCTTGGTCTCTCCGTCGACTATTGAATAGCCAACGTGCTGACCTGGCTGAACAGTACCCCAGTCCTGGTTGGACGAAGTATAATTCAACCCTGATGCCAATTTCAGTAGCCACTTGCCGTTGGCTGTAGGTTCAACAGAGAGCACCTCGCTAATCACATACTGGCACGCGGACTTGCGTGCAATAGTGATGGCTGCAGCTTTTTCACCGGTATAGATTACCAGGAAGAAAGCTTGGGGCCGAGCGGAAATCGCCTGATAATCAAACTTGTTGACCTTCAGCTTCTGCGCACCGGCAGAAACTTCAAAATCCATTCCGTTCGGGAGAGCCTGTACACTTGTAATCTCATAGAATTTTTGAGCCGAAAGGCTCAAAGCGCACATAATGGCGCAAATAGAAAGCACGATTCTCTTCATATCTATAACTTTTTTGCGTAACACTTAGCACTATTCCTTATCACACACCGCCACAACGCATCTTTCGACTTATATACCGAGCTACTACACCTTTGGACATCTCGTCTTAGGCCGATCGGATACAATTCGTGATTACGTTATTTATGCATGCAACAGACTAATCTTGCCAGTATATTACTGAGTTCAACAATATTTTCTTTGGAGAAAAAATTGTGGAGGTATGAAGAAATTCTGTTTTCTGCTGACAATAATTCCTATAATAACCTCCACAATGCATATTTTTGTAGAAGTATTGTAACACAAACTTTTGCGGTTTGCAATATCTTTTTTTGTCAACGATGAAAAAATATTTAATAATCGTAACCCTTGCCGCCGCGCTTGCCAAACTTTTGTTTGCGACTGAATTTGCCCTTCGGCTTGTTGGCTTTCATTTCCTGATATTCTTCGTAGCTCATTTCCTCAGTTTTGCCGCGGGAATCCCTAAATTTGGACTGTTCGCGGAATCTGATGACCGCGTTGGACATGGAACCGCCCTCGTCTTCAATCAGCTTCTCGGCTTTGGCAATCATTCTGTCGGTGGCAAAATCCTGCTCCAAGCGATTATTGCGCTTGGAAGATTGGACATTAATGACCGTAAATAAATGCTCTTTTTGCATCAGATTATGGTCGCACAAATCAAACACAAACAGATTGTTACTGCCCGAACCGGCAATACACATGGCCTGTACACACAGCCATTCCTGCTGTTCAAACGAAATTCCTTTTTCTTTGCAAACACCGTTCGGCGTAAATGCCAACACATCGGAGTTGAAGCACAGCATCGGCTTGCCTTTGTATTGATGCAAAACTTTCAAAGTCGCTGCCAACTGTTCCGGATCGCCGTGCACCGCCACGTTATATATCGGCATGGTGCCGTCGGCTATTTCTTTGTGGTTTTTGCAATTTTCAACGGTAATTTGATTGAATTCGCGCGTTTCCTGCAAAGTTGCGTGTCCGGTGCGCTGATATTTTTCATCTATACCGTCGCCGTTCATAACCACGGTCGAGCCCAAACTCTGCAATTTGGCAACAACGGCGCGGTGTTGCGGTCCGTTAATCGATTCAATCGGACGTTGCCGCAACAAAAACAGCGTTTTATCATCGGCCGTAAACAACGGGTGCCCGGTCATGCCCTTGCCCTTGACTTTGCCGTCCTTATCCGCCGTAACTTTATTTTGTTCGCTTATCATTACCAACGTCGACACGCGCCCGTCTTTATTTTCGGCAAAAGCGCCGCTGATAATCATATAGCGCTGCTCTCGCGGATATTTATGTAAATATTTTTCAATATCGGTATGTTCCAAATCGTGCGCATTATAGATAACCTTTTCCAAGTCCACCGTTTCGCCGGACGGAAGCCGCATCAATTCGGTTACGGCATCGGCTTCTTTTTGCACGCTGGCAATCAGCAATTTTTCATTTGATATAACCTTACGGACTCTGGCATTACCCTCTGCTGCCTTACCGTCCTGCTGATTAAGAATTTCCTGTTTGATTTGTTCTACCTTGTCTTTAACCCATTTTTCTTTGTTGCGGGTAATCGCCAGTAAATCTTTTACTGCCTGCCGCAATCCGCGACTGCCGATTAATACCGTACGACCGGTTTCGGCCGCGGCTTTTATATCAATGGCCAAATTCTGCACGCTGCGGGCAATTACCGGCGAAAAAATCTGCATATCGGCATATTTCTGCACTTCACGCAACGTATTTTCATACGACTTATTAAAGTCCGGAATTTCTCTTTCGCCCTTCTCGTCAAACATTTCCGTGGCCGAAGACGTCGAATCCTGCATAACCGCGTTGACGAACTTATCTTTCATAAATTCTTTGTGTTCGTCTTTATCGTATCCGGCACCGAACGGTACTTTATCCAAGTGATAATCACCGGAGAACATACCGCCGAGCAAATCTTTACCATCATAGGTCGTACTTACGTGAAAACCCAAAGGAGAAGCCGTCGAATGCGACATATTAAGCGGCGATACTTTCATATCGTCGCCGATTTTCACACTTTCACCCTGCCGAATAATCTCAATATGCGGGACATATTCCTCCGGCACGCTGTTATTCTTCATCTGCGTTTTGATGACATTGGCCGTATATTCACTGGTATAAATGGTCGGAAGCTTGAATTTTGCCGCCGCCAAAAACGTCAGCGCGCCGATATGGTCTTCGTGGCAGTGAGTAATAAATACGGCATCAATTGGTTTTTCGGCCTGGCTGTACGGGTTTTCAAAATACGGGCGCATATCCGGAATCGCCGAGTTATAACTTATCCAATCCGGCGGAAACATCGCGCCGTCATCAATCAAAATTCGCGCCGTCGGCTTATTCGGCTCGTTATGCTCAATCAAAATCGCACTGGCTCCGATTCGATATTCGTTATTGCCGCCTAAAAATTGAACTTTCGTCCCGATATTTTGCTTTGCGCGCGCCATATTCTTTCTCCCGAATTGAAATTTGCTTTAATCATACACTATTTTTGACAAAAATCAATCATTTTTTAAGCGAATCACAACAAAAAAATACCGCCGAGGTTTTCAACCCCGACGGTATTCTTTTACTTTCCGGAAATCATTTGCAAACATTTTTCAAATGCCTCCGGCTTCGGCACCGCAAACTTATTATCGATTGCGCAGAAGCAATCATATAACGAACTTGCATGCAACACCGGCCTTACTTTTCCAATCTTGTCCTTATACGGCGGCAGATAGCGCTTGCCATCAAACTTGGTAACCAGAGGAATTGGAACATTCTTCTGATTAATCCAGTAACGGCTGCAACCGAAGTCCTTCACGTTGACGCCCTGATAAGTCAAGAGAGTAAAGGTATCTTCCACCGCTTCGTTATTGCGCTTGAACAGCGTAAAATTGTTGTAGGTCGGCAACTCCAATCGGCGTTTTTCGCTACCCGCTCTGCCAAACAGATACTCGGTCTGTTCTTGCAAATGATCAGCGATATCTCTGTCGGTATAAACGCGCACTTCCTCATAAGAGAGGCTGAAGTATACGCCGCACACCTCGATACCCCATATTTTATCGGAATACTCCGGAATCAGAAAGGGCATCACCACCATCGAAACGGTGTTCTTGTGGCGATAAACCAGACGGCACGGCGGCTCAAGCGGAATCCAGCCCATCTTGCGACGTTCCAGATAAAACTTGTAACCTTCATTCAACATAGGCAGTTGCTCAACCTTGACTTGCATTCTCTGCAGGTCCTCATAGATTTTTAATATATCCATAAAAATTGCATTTAAAATTAATAATACAGGAAACAGCGCTCATTATAAAACGTTTTGCCGATTTGTCAACCCGCATATAAGAAAAACGGCGACGTGCCGGCTATGACTGGGGATTTGCCGTCGTTTGCACCGGATATTAGCAGAGTCAGATTTTTTTATGTTTTTTTACCGCTTTTCCGTCTGCCTCAGCCTTCCGGTCGTCTTGCTTAAATTTACTTTTATTATTTTTTCGGCAGAAAATTTATGCTTCGGTCACTTGGTTGCGATTTGTTCGCTTCACGGCGTTTACACTTGCTTGCTCACAGGCAACCTGCGCCTGTCGTCAATAAACAACATTTTAAGGTTGTTTATTTTCCTCCAGCCTGTTCTCTAGGGTTCAAATCCCTTTCACCGCTTTTCAATAACAAAAAAGCGCCGCATGGGCGCTCTTTCGTTATTGGCGGTGAGATAGGGAAACACACTTCACAATGTTTAGAACATTTTGTTTTATCAAAACAATTTTTTTGACATTTTTAAACCATTTACTCGCAATTTTTGCAGCGTATTGCAGCGAATGCCAAGGATTATTTTTAACTTTACCCGAACTTTTTTTTGTTAAAATGATTTTTGCGAGTCGTTTTGAATAAATATTTTTGTAATGAATATATTTTGAATTTAAAAAACTTTATGATTTGAAAACTCTATTATCCGAATCCCTACGATAAAAACTTTATTATCCCGTATTATTATGTTTTGTGATTGGTGATAACAGAGAGATACTATCACCAATCGTATCTCTCAACAGCGCTGTTATGCTTATGATGTAGTTGCGGTGATTCCCCTACGGATTAAGCATTAAAGCAACAGACATAACTAAATAAGCAACACAAGCAGAAAACTCTGCTATTCTTAACTATTAACCAAAGGATTTATAAATGAAGATATTTTTAACATTTAACCCACATTTAGAAAACTATTCTAAAAGTAAGTTATTAGAAAACTTTAAGTATGCTTTACAAAAATATTACAGAAAAGAATTAGGAAGAAGATATTACAAGCATATTGATAACCAGTATGATATAGCAATCTTTGAAGAAATTGGTAAGAAGTTTTTTGAAAAATTAGATTCAGCAACACATCTAATTCAATATATTGAGAAAGATGTTGAGTTTAAGAAAGAACCTCACTTACATATAATTGCTGATGTTCCAACACATACTGAAAAAGATTTTTTCAATTCCTTGAAAGATACTATGGAAAGCATTTATCCATCATTATCATCAGATTTTCAGTTAATTGGTAATGAAGTAGATGAAAGAAACACTTGGAACTATTGTTCCAAAGAAAATGGAAACATCTTTACCAAGAAAGATTTATGCGAAAAAAGTGCTATCAACATTCCTGCTGATAGCACTTTTTCACCCAAATAAGTTGGACTACTTCTCATACTGATTCATAGTTTGTAGTTGTCATCTCAACGGGAGCATCATTATCCGCAATTGTCAATTATTTTTATTACAGCATCGGGATAACAAAAGAAGTTCCACCAATTAACTGATGGAACTTCCTTGTCCTAATAAGATGGACTACCGCACTATTACCTTGGATAGTTGCTAACATCGTCACGGGAGCATCATTATCACCGATTGTCAATTCATTTATCCCGAACCTCTGGATAAAAAATGCTACCGATATTACTACCGATAGCATACGAGATTAAATTATTCGTATCATTATTTATCAACAAAACAAGATAAATACTTATGATACTAATTTTTATGGAGATTAAATTATGATAAAGAAGAAAACTACTTCCAGAAACACACGCAAGATAGATGAATTAAACACAGCAATAGCAATTAACGATATAAACACTATTCACGAACTATTATCTAACAATGTTGATGTTAATGCGCCTGATTCACACGGAGTATTCCCTGTGATGTATGCCGTAGAATACGGCAATGCCAATGCTTTAATCAGTCTCATAAGGCACAATGCAATTGTTAATGTTATTTACAAGCAAAACGGATACTCACTCTTGATGAAAGCGTTGTCCCCAAAGGTTATCCCGAATCGTTATTTAATAGTTGCGTTATTGTTGAAAAATGGTGCTGATGTAAATATTATCAGTAATGATAGCAAAACAGCGTTATATATGGCGCGTAAGTATCATCCACGATACATCAACCTTTTAAAACGCTTTGGAGCAACATACTGAAAGAATTGGAGCAATCAAGAGTTTCATTACACAACCCTTATTATTAATATTCCTGTTGATTGCTCCGAACCATTATAACAAAGGATTTAACAATGAATAACAATGACAACACTATTGAAGAACAATTACAAAAGATTGCAGAGACTATTTTACGATTACACGATAAATTAATGAGTATGCCTTATTCCTTTAAGGAAAACAAAGAGCAAGGCAAACGGATTCTTAATGCCGCAGGAAGATTATACGAGGCGTATGTTGCGTTAAAAGGGAAGAAGTGATAATCCTTTGCTACGTTACTTTATCCAATATTAAATTACTCTGAATTATTTTATGATTGATGGATAGATACTTGCATATTAATAACCAACATACTAAATAATAAAACGAAAACAAAAAAATGACGGACTTACTGATATGAGCGAAATTACTGAAAATCACACTATCACAAATGTTGGAAAAGGGATGGTAAAGGCAATTATGCAAAGCAATCCAATAACAAATTTTGTGCATACCATATATGACGAATATGCTTCTCGTCAATGGCAACAACGCCGCGAGAAATGGGAAGAAGTTTTTGAGGAAAAACTTAAAAATATAAAAGATGATATTAACCTCAATAAAATTAACAAGATTGACAACTTTGCTCAAATTTTATCACAAGCAGTACAAGGAGCAATGTCTGATATAGATGAGAATAAAGTTGATTTATACGCCAATACAGTCATCAATGCTATTAAATATGAGGACACAAACAATATAAAAAAACATATATTTCTAAATATGTTAAGAGATTTTTCTTTACTACATATAAAACTTCTGAAATGCTTTTCAAAGAGTCTAAATAGTGGGGATTTTAATGGCGGTTTTCAAACAAGAATTAGAGACAAATCACCAAACGTAATGGATATTATACTTGAACAAAATCCAGATATAAAGGAACATAAAGAGTTGCTGCATATTATTACGCACGACCTATATAATAGGCGTTTATTAGAAAATGAATATCCATTACAAATGTTATTATCATTTGGAGAGATTGATAAGCAAACAACAGCATTAGGTGATGAATTTCTTGCTTTTATATTAGAGCATGAGAAAAATAAAATTAAGTGAGAAAAAACGCCTAACAATTGACATCTAAACATTATGGTTATATCGTATTACCTGTATTCAATGATAGAAGGAGTATGATGATGTCATTAGTGAAATGTCCTGAATGTGGTAAAGAAGTCAGTAGTTCTGCAAAAACTTGTCCTCATTGTGGTTATAAACTCGGAAAGAAACATTCCTTTTTAGCATTTTTAATTATCCTTATTTTAGGCATCATAGGTATTTCTTCTATATTTGACAATAAGGATACAAATACTTCCGAGGTCAAGAAGACAATTAAGCGAGAATCCGTAAATATTGATATACAAGATTTACCTAATTTGGAACAAAACTTCATATCTATCATAAAAAATTATAGTGATTTTGCCCGTAATGTAGATAATCCTGCTCAATATTATACATTGCTCAATCAAAGAACCAATCTTATTAAAGACTTATTGCCAAGCAAAGAAGTAAATGAATGGGGAGGAAAAGTAATATCTATTGATATAGGTAAAGTACAGTATATATGGGGAACGGAAGTAGATGGTATAATTTTAGGCGTACAGATATCTTCATCTCCACAAATTAGGTTAGCATTTATGCTAGATGCAAGAGATGTTTTATCAGAACAAATTGCTTTACTTAAAATTGGCGATATAGTGACAATTTCCGGTAAATTCTATGAATTAGAAGGGCATAAATATGAAAATAAGGTAGATATGCTGACAAAACCTGTTTTTGAGATGTCTCTTTATGGTGTTAAAAGAGGATATAAGGAATATTACTCATATTACGAAAATGGTCCACTACAATCAGAGTGTAATCATAATATGGACTGCAAATACTATTATTGGAATGGAAATTTGCAATTTGAATGCAATATGAAAGAGGGCAAGAAAAATGGGTATTGTAAAGCATATTATGAAAATGGCAACGTTCAAAATGAGTGTAATTTCAGTGATGATAAATGCAATGGCATTTATAAAGAATACTATGAAAATGGTTGGTTAAAGGTAGAAGGTGAAGTCAAAGATGGTAATAGTCATGGCACTTATAAAGAATATTATGAAGATGGGTCATTGCAATTAGAGTGCAATATGAATGAGGGAAAACAAACAGGATACAGCAAATGGTACTATGAAAATGGTAACGTTAAAAAAGAAGGACTTTTCAGAGATAATAAGAAAGTTGGAACTTATAAAGAATACAATGAAGACGGTATTTTAGTTCTTGATAGTAACTTTGCAAACGATCAGATGAACGGTATTACCAAAACATATGACAATAATGGCAAATTAGAACACGAAAGCAGTATGGTAAATGGAAAATTAAATGGACCTACAAAATCATACTATGAAAATGGAAATATCAAGATGGAATATAATTTCAAAGAAGGAATAGCAGATGGAATCCAAAAAGAATATTATGAAGATGGAAATTTACATAGCGAAGGTAATATGGTGAATGGTAAATTAAATGGTATTAAAAAACGATACTACGATGATGGAAGTTTGCAAGCAGAACTCTCTTTTCAAAATGGTAAATGGCAAAAGACAGTATATTATGGAAAGAATGGAGAAAAACTTGGTCCAGATGGTTTGGTTATATTTTATTATAACAATGGAAATATTGAGTCTGAACGTATGCTAAAAAATGGTAAGGTTGAGGGAGAGTTAAAATTATATAGTATAGATGGCAAATTAAAAAAGACTATGACGTATAAAAACGGAAAACTAAATGGTAAAATGGTTTCATATAGTTCAAACGGAGAAGTTACAGAAACAGTTATATACAAAGATGGTGAAATCCAGAGAGATAAACAATAACAATATGCTCTACATATTCAATGTTTCCAAAGCGTTTTGAATATTCTTAGGATTAGAACGATAGTAGATGCTAAGGGTTTGAATAGATGAATGACCGCTTATCTGTTGTATCAACGGCAACGGATAGTTAGCATCCATAAGTTTAGTTAAACAACTTGCTCTTAAACTATGAACTCTGTATTGCTTATCTAAACCGACACCATCATATACTTGCCGAAAGATATGGATTATCTGTTGCTTTGAGAGATGCGAACCTTTGTTGGATTTGAACAGATAATCATTCGGTT
The DNA here is from genome assembly GCA_918234285.1 of Pseudomonadota bacterium. Lineage (GTDB taxonomy): Bacteria > Pseudomonadota > Alphaproteobacteria > RF32 > CAG-239 > RUG410. Next base: position 79,830 of record CAKJXZ020000030.1, read on the forward strand.
TTGGCGTATAATAAGGATTTGAAAGCAAATATTTGGCATACTTCTTCAATTCTTGTTTCATAGTGTCGTTAAAATAAACTTGTAGTGCCTTTTTACCACCTTTATTCTGTTCAGGTTGTAATAAGAATGAATCAACAGGGTTGAAGTTATCATCATATACTTGCCCGATAGTGAGTTTTTGAACTGAATGAATACGAAGTGCTGTCATTAACATCATCATAAACATCAATCTCGTTCTTTCACTATGTGAAGGCATATCGTTGATGAACCGCAAGCAATTTTTGATGTCGGTATCCGTCAATAACTTTGATTTTCCTTTCTTCATTTTACTCTCCATATAATATTCATTAAAGTATATAAAATATATATAAATGAAAATAAATAAAATGTCAAGAAAAATCCTGAAATCAAAGAGTTAGGTGAAATAAGGGTTTGCTCAAAAAATCTTCAAAAATGTATATTTGTGAAGATTTAGTTGAATCTTTGTTTTGATGTTGAAATTATCTCTTTATCTTGGAACGATGATATTCTCGTTTCTTCGGCATATCGGTCGGGCGGACTTTGAGTTTCTCCCAGTCAATCATCGGGAACTCCAACTTATCAAGTGCATACTTCAACCGCTCCAATGGTATCATTCCGTTGTTGTATGACGAATACGCACGCCTATCATTTTTGCTCCAACCACCAATCTCTATGGCATAAGAATCAACGAACCCGAGCATCTTCATATTTTGTGCCAAGTTATGACGGAACGAGTGAAAGACTTTTGTAGCACTACGAATCTTCAACTTGTTCAAATACTTTGCAAACCATCCGCCAACATACTTGCCGTATCTATCATTTGAATTATACGCCAACTCAAACAATTTTTTGTGCAGATGTTTTTTTCTCTCGCCCACATAGTCCAAGAATCCCAAATCCAGTATCTTTTGCGGAATTGGAACAATACGAATGTTTTGAGTCTTGGTGCGTTTCACTTCCTTTTTCTTTGAGGCAGTTTCTCGGTCATCTGGTGAGATATGCAGACAATAGATTCCGCTGTGCTTTTGAATATCAGCAACATCAAGTTGGCATAACTCATTTAAGCGACAACCAAGGAATAGTGCCAATAAAGGAATCCAAAACAATTCGGGATGTAAGGCAGGAGTATCTTTAACTATGCATTGGGGATATGTTCGGTAATCAAATATTTTCGCCAACTCATCATCCGTAAAATGTTCGTAGGACTGCTTTTTCCCTTTGGCATACTTAATCTTGTATCTGCTAAACGGATTGGAATAAATGATTTCCTCTTGCAACAAGAAGTTCGCAAATGTGTTGAACAACTTGATGTGTCCTCTTATCGTTGGGTCGCTTATTTTTGGAACACTTATTTTATCGGCACATTCCTTAAGCACTTCAAAAACATCTCTATCCTTAAACTTTTGTTGGAAGTTAGCAGGCAAGAGTTTCAAGTTCTTTTCAAGTTCCTCAATGTCTTGCTTACAGATTTTATCAACGCCTTTATACTTCACCAATTCAAACATACGGAGCAACATATTCTTGTGTGAAGATATTGTTTTTGCCGACACACCCTGCAATTTCTGCTCTTTCTCCCACATCTGCAAATACTTCTTGTAGTCAAATACTGGTGATTTAACAGCAATTTGCTCCAAATGATTCTTATTCAAACTCTTTGCAGTATCAAGTATTGTGGTAAAATATATAGAGATTGGATATTCTTTTCCCGTTTTGATAGATTCCAAATAGTTGAGCAATAGTTCTTCCGATTCACGCATTTTATCAGCAAGTTCTGCCAAAGAAAACATCATATCACCGATATCGTAGTCCTCATCACCTTTATGTCGTTCCAAAACATCTTGCAAATCTTCATTATTGTTGCCAACAATCTCATAATCATTCTTATCAAAGGCATAAATGATTGCATTGGGATTGTCCTGCAAAATATCCACCAACTCTCTATCAACATTACGATTCACAATATCCTTATTTAATACTTTGAGTATGTAATCGTATAGTTGGTTATACTTCACACTTTCTGACGGATTGGCGATTCGTTCTTCTTCAATGGTTCTTACCTTGTATCCGTCATAAACATCTTGCTTTATAAGCGTTTCAAAAATTGTTTCACCATCAGGTGTTTCGTATTCAACATCTGCGAGTCGCTCCATATCTGTCAAGTGAATTGGGCGATAGAAGCAGAAGTCCTTAAATGTTTTCTTGCCCGACTTAATGTCGCTCTCGTATCGTTCAACTTTCTTCAACACATCCAACCACCACTGCACGAAGATATGCTTAACCTCAGTATAAGTCAGACATAACCTTATTTCCTTGGTGTGTTTGTGTCGCAGTTTCAACATCTCTTGATACTTCCTCTCATAGGATTGTATGAGCAAATCTGTTTTGTAGGCATATTCCTTAACTTTATGGAGTGCTTGGTAATAATCCTTTGTGAATAAAGAATAGAAGAAGTTTTTGCGTTTGGCAATCTCCACCAGATGTTTAGGCACAACGAATCGTGCATAATAGGTATGATTCCTTATTGTCAGATGTGGATATAAAGAAAGCATTTGTTGTATCACCCCTTTGCATCACCTTTTTTAAAGGTATTTTTCAGCAAAAATTATTGTGATAAAACAAATGCTTATAAATAAAGTGGCGGTGAGATAGGGATTCGAACCCTAGGTACGCGGTAAAACGTACAATTGATTTCGAGTCAACCGCATTCGACCACTCTGCCATCTCACCTTAAAACGTATCCTTATTATTCTATTTTACTTCAAATTGCAACAGTTTAATTTGCTAAAAACACATTTTTTTTAAAGCTTTTACTTTTTATGTAAAAAATACTGGACAAGTCCGGCGAAAAATGCTAAATTGACAAAAAATCGAAAAAGGAATAAATCTATGACTCGTAAAAAACAATTTGTCTTAACACCGGAAACAATTGACAAATGGCAACGCACCAAAAAACTTGAGAATGTCGAATACCGCGTTGTCTGCGCCAAAGATATCATTAATGGCAAAGAATGTATTCATATCGCACCCAGCAAAAATACTTTGCATGAGGATATTATGTTCGAAATTATGCGGCGCAATCCGTCGGCACGCGATATGGCCGGCCGCGTTTTGCTCTACGATATGGGTGAAGGCAAAGAGCCTTTAGTTAAATTCGATACTCTCGAATTTCCCTCCATGCTTACTCAATATTGGGATTGGGACGAGCGAGTTATACCGCATTTGGAACCTTTAATAAAGCAAAGATTTCAACAAATGCGTGCCGAAGGTAAAAAGGCCACATTACATATTGATCATTCCAAAGATTTTGCCAGTGATGACTATTGGGATAGAGTATTTGCCCAACATGAAGAACTTAACAAAAAATTTGCCGGTCGCAATTTGATGAGTAAAATTGAGGACTTTGCCCCCAAAAATCCACAAGAAGAACAAATTAAAGAACAGTCGTTGCGCCGCATAAAACGCGAACATGATGTAGAACAGGCAGAAGCAGTCAGGGCTCATCAGGATTCGCAACACAATCGAATCAGCGTTCTTTTGTGGAAACAGGCTAAAAATCGGGGAGATTAAATGCGTTGTATCGGTAAAGAATATCGCGTTGTTTGCTCACAAACTCCGGACAAGCACACTTTTATTGACATTGCTCCCGCCGACAATGCCTTGCATCAGCTTATTCTCAAAGAACGGGCGCAACGCAACAATGCAGCCGAAGTTATTGCCGGATCGATAAAGCTTTATGATATGGGCGAAGGAAACCGTCCGGAAATTATATTTTTGCCGCCGGAAAACGGTGGTCTGCCGGAAGTTGAACTTTCTACGGCCGAAGAAAACCTTTTGCGCCGCAAAATCACTCTGCGTTTTGAGGAAATGATGGCGCAAAATCAGCAAAGCACCATCACGGTAAGACCGGAAATCCATCACGAATACGTCAACAGCATTGTTGACGGAATGAAAAACGCGTTGGAAGCATCTTTGCAAGCCGCCAAAGCACCGCAATCACCGGCGGAAGAACAAAACAAAATCCTCGCCGAGCGCCGCAACCGCGCCGACCGCAACCGTGCACAAACTGCGGAATATTTACGTCGCCGCGATGAAAAATACACAAAATATAACTTGACATCTTTGCAAATTAAGCAATTATTGCACCGTGATTATTGAAAGAAGAAAAATGGAAATAAAAAAGTACAAAGTCGTATGCTCGCAGCCTAAATTCTCGGACGATATATATATTGACATCGCGCCGAGCGATGGCATTATTCACGACCAAATTTATTTCAGCCGGATTATGCTGCATCGGCAAATCAGCAACCAGCCGCTGTCGCGCCTGTACGGCTCCATCTATTTGCAAGACGATAACGGCGATGTCGCGGTAGAATTTCCCAAACCGCAGGCCCCGAAAAATTCGCCGATGTATAAGGGAATTATGAATCAATATTCTTTTTTGGAAGCGCAAATCAAAGAAAGCTACCGCAAAATGCGGCAAACCGGCGGCGAATCCACTCTCAAAGTGTGTAGCGTCAACCAGATGTTTGAACTCTCCGAGCGGAAAAATGCCGAAGCCGCCGCCTTTGAAAAAAGACGTCGCGAAAGAATGCAAATGATTGCGGAAAAGACCGCCAAAACGGCAGATTACAAACAAAAGCACGCCGCACAAATCGCGCCGCATTTCCCGCAGACGCCGCAAGAAGAACAACGCCTGCAACAAGAACGGCAAATCGCTTCGGCGCGCCAACTTCGCACGATTGTCGAACAAAAGCGTGCTACGGAAACGACTCCGGCATGGTTGCGCTTTCAAAAAGAATACAGCGGCGATTAATTTATTTCATAAAAACATTGCATTTTTCCGGCGGATATGTTAGCGTATCCGCCGGAATTAGTATTATTTACAAACATTTAAACACTATAATTATGGATAAAAACAGAGTATTGCATGAAATGCAAATGTGGCAGCAAGACGACTGCAGCAAGTTCGGAGAATACGACACCCTGTGGGAAATGTTCCGCACGGTTGTGACTTCAAGCAGCTGGGGCAGTGCCGAATTCGGCGGCCCGGTGTGGCTGATGGATTTTTCGTTGGCCAATCTGCAAAGACTTTTTCCCGAAAATCCGTGGCTTGAAGCGATGGAAAAAGAGTGGGAAAAAGGCAAGTGGGATCACAGCGGACAGGCTAAATCCGACGTGCTTAACCGATTTTCCGAGTGGTTTCAATTCCGCGCCGAACATTTGGTAAATACGCTCGGCTTAGGTAACGTTATCATCAAGCAGGAAAGCTCGCATGACGGCAACATTTCGCTCTACGGCTGGTGCCTTTTCTTGGATGTTGTACAAGAATTGGTCGGCGGCATAGTCGAACGAACGCATCATCAAACGATGTTGAAATTCGATTTTTCGTATGCCGAGGTTGATGCGGTTATTCGCGGCAACTTCTTTACCCGTCTGAAAAGCGACACCATGGTCAGCAGATTTCCGGGTGGTTACGGTGCCGGTTTTCACTACTGCAAGCACAGCGATGTTTACGGCAACTGCTATCTTCTGGAACACTTCAGCGAAACTAAGGGCTATGTGATTCCGGAAACCGCTCCGGAAAAATTCCTGATGCTGATTGTAAATGACCTGATGGAATGCAAGGCACAAGGTTACGGCAACAAGTCGGACAAAGACGGACGTGTTGTTCCCTACCCGCAGATGAAGTTTGAACAATATCTCGACATTCACCGCGGCATGGGCTGTCATTTCCGCCCGACAAGCGATGTCTTTCAATGGTGGAACAAACACGGTTTGGTTCAGGAAATCAAAATCGAATTGCCGCAGATTGACGCCAAGTACGGTGAGTTTTGGCATCGCCAATTCCCACCCAAACAAAACTGGCGTACCATAAAGTAAGTACAAAGAAAAATCGTCCGACTAACCTCGGACGATTTTTTTACACCTTGTGCGGTAAAAGCGCATATATCCAATCAGTCAGTCGATTCGGCAAAATCGACAAGAACCACGTTGCCAGACGCATCGGCCACGGAAACGCTATCAACCCCACATTATCTTCGAGCCGCGCCACAATGATTTCAGCCGCCTTTTCCGCACTCATAAAAAACGGCATCGGGCAGGTATTTTTATCGGTAATTCTCGACTTCACAAACCCCGGACAAATTACACACACGTCAATATTATCCGCTTTCAGACTGCCGCGCAACGCCTCGCCGTAAGCCTTAACGCAAGCTTTGGTCGCGCTGTATGACGGGCAACTCGGCAAACCGTGATAGCCGGCAATTGACGCGGTAATCGCGATGGTTTTCGCCGCTTTTTTATCCTCCCGCGCCGCAAAAATTTCGGCCGCCGGCGTTACCGTATTCAGCACCCCGAACACATTGGTATTAAAGGTATTATACACATTTTCCGCGGTTTCTTCGCCGGTGGAAACTCCGGCATTGGCAAACACCAAATCCAACTCCGCCGTTTGGTTGCAAGCCTTAATCCATGCTGCCATCGCCTCTTTATCGCACACGCTGATAATTTGCGGATAAACCGTTGCTCCTAAAGCCCGACAACGTGCCGCAACATCATTGAGCCGCTCGGCATTGCGCCCGCTTAAAAACAAATTTTTGGCACCGATAAGTGCAAAACGCAGCGCCACCGCTTCTCCGATACCCGACGATGCGCCGGTAATCAGAACATTATTAAATTTCTTTTGCATATTCGTAATATCCTTCTGGAAATTTACCGATTATTATAATATAAGTGAGTAAAGTCTACAATGTATGCTTTTATTTTGCAAGAGGAAGATATGGCCGAAATTTTAAATCGCTTAAACGAAGTCCGCCGCGGTGTTATGTTTATTATCGAAGCACCGTCCGGCACCGGTAAAACCACCGTTGTAAAAAAACTTTTGGAACAGGATAAAAAACTGAACTGGTCGGTTTCGGTAACCACCCGTGCTCCGCGCGCCGGCGAACAAAACGGCGTCGACTACTACTTTATCAGCGATGAAGAATACGATAAATTATTGCAAGAAGATGCTTTTTACGAACACGTGGATTCGCAATACGGCAGCCGCTACGGTACTCTGCGCTCCGAGGTCGATGAATTTTTAAATATCGGACAAGACGTGTTGTTTGATATGGATTGGGAAGGTATGCGCCAAATGAAGGCCAAAGCTCCCGATGACGTGGTTTCGGTTTATTTATTGCCGCCGTCAATCAAAGAACTGCGCCGCCGTTTGGAGGGACGCAGTACCGACAGCAAAGAAATCATTGAAAAACGCATGGGGTTGGTGCTCGAAAAATTGCAGCATTGGACCGAATACGACTATGTGGTTATTTGCGGCGATTTAGACCAAACCGTCGATACGATTCGCCAGATTTTTTCAGCCGAAAGAATGAAACGCAAACGCCAAATCGGCCTGATTGAATTTACGCAAAAACTGATTGATGAGGTAAAAAATGGATAAGTTGCCGTTTATCAACAAATACGGACGAATTACCTACTGCATCGACGCGCTGACTTTTGTGCGGCAAAGAAATTATATTATCATCAAAAAAGACTCCTCTTTGTTATGCGGTTATAATGCCGACGATGAGCTTTATTCGTTACCATCCGATAACGATGTCGAAATAGTTGCCGAACCGACGTTGGCATTTACGGTTCTGTCTTATGTGTATGAAAACAAGCACCCCATAAAAGAAACTCAAACTTATCGCTTTTATGACGTTAAAGATGTCGACTTGGCCGATACCCCTTTACAATGGTGTACCATCCGGGATATTGCCCTCAAAAAAGTTATGTTTAATGCTACGCAGATGATTGGGATTAAAAATTTATTGGTAAGGATAAATAAAAATGAAGAAAATTTATGATTCCATCGAGGATATGGTCGGTCATACCCCGCTGTTGCGCCTGAATAAGCTGAAAAAACTGCTTGGTCTGAATGCGGATATTCTGGCAAAATGCGAGTTTTATAATCCGATTTTTTCAATCAAAGACCGCGTGGCGCTGAATATGATAAACAAAGCGCCATTTTCCAAAATTAATAAAGACACTCTTTTCATTGAAGCAACTTCCGGCAATACCGGTGCGGCCCTGGCAGCTTTTTGTGCCGCCCGCGGCTATAAGTTGATTATCGTTATGCCGGAAAATATGACCGAAGAAAAAATCGCATTAATTCGCCAATTCGGCGCCGAAGTTATGCTGACTCCGGCGGCCGAAGGCATGTCCGGCGCCATCAAAAAAGTTGCAATCTTAAAGGAGCGTTCTGCCAATATCATTGAATTTAAGCAGTTTGAAAATCCGGCTAACGTAGAAGCCCATAAACTTACTACCGGAGCAGAAATTTTAGAAGACACTGACGGCGCGGTTGATGCGATTGTTTGTGGTGTCGGCACTTCCGGAACCTTGACCGGTGTTGCTTCTACTTTGCGAACGGTTAATCCCGATTTATATGTGATGGCGGTTGAGCCGGCAGAAAGTCCTGTATTGTCCGGCGGTAAAGCCGGTCCGCATCAAATCGGCGGCATCGGCGCCGGTTTTGTTCCGCCGCTTTATAACTCCGCTCTGGTTAACGAAGTATTCCCGGTAGCCTCAAAAGCAGCTCTGGAAATGACTAAAACCGTGGCTCACTCCGAAGGATTGCCGATAGGTGTTTCGGCAGCCGCTGCGGTTTGCGGTGCCGTCAACCTAGCACAGCGTCCGGAAATGAGCGGTAAAAATATTGTCGTCATTTTGCCGGACAGCGTTGAGCGTTACCTATCAAATCCTTTCTACAAGCATAAGGAGCCGATGGAAGAATAATGAACCTTTTTGCAATTTTGAGCCGCTATATTACCCGCCAGCTGATTGTAAACTTCTTCCTGGTTTTGTTTACAATCCTCGGCATTATTTTGATGTTTGACACCATTGAAGCACTGCGTCGCGTTTCCGGTCGCGAAGATATTTCTTTCTGGTTTACGGTGCAATATGCCGTTACCCGCATTACCAAAACCGTGGAGATTGTATTCCCGTTTGTGTTGATGGTGGCAGCAATGATAACTTTTTGGCGTCTGAGCAAAAACAACGAATTTGTGATTATTCGTTCTACGGGTGTTTCCATTTTCGGCTTTTTAAAACCGTTGATGGTGGCAACTTTCATTTTGGGTATGGCCAACGTTTTATTATTCAATCCGGTGGCGGCCAAAATGTTCGAATGGCACGAAGTTCTGTCTTATCGTCTGCAATCGCACAACCCGAATGCCGTTTTGTTTTCAAGCAAAGGTTTGTGGATTCGCGAAACCGATGAAGCGGGGCGAATTTTGCTGATTCAGGCAAAGAGTTTACGTCAGGATGATGATAAGTCGGTTTGGATGCGTGATGTAACCATTACCGAATTGGATGAAAATTCGCAAATCAAGAAAAGTTATAATGCTTCGTTTGCCACGCTGGATGGCAATACTTTCCACCTGAAAGACGTTAAAATCATGATAAACGGCGAGCCGGTACAAACACAATCTGACTATGCCTACGAAACCACCATCGACGTCCAAAGAATTAAGGATAATTTTATTGATCCGGAAGCAATTTCCTTCTGGCGCCTGCCCGATACCATCAATTTTTATGAAAAATCCGGCTTTTCGGCGCGATTGCATCGCATGCGGTTTCTTAATCTGCTGATATCACCGTTTTTGTTGGTCGGAATGTTAATGTTGGCAGCGGTATTTATGTTGCAAAATACTCTGCGCGGTTCGGCAATTATGTGGCGCGTGGTCATCAGCATTGTTACCGGGTTTTCTTTTTATTTTCTGTCGCAGGTGGTCTACGCTTTTGGCGTAAACGGCTATATTCCGGTCTGGCTGTCGGTAGCGGCGCCGACCTTGATTATCTGGCTTATCAGCACCTCGTTACTCATTCAATCCGACGAAGTTTAGTGATATATTTAATCAGACACTTACAATCTGAGGCCAATTTAAAGCGTATTTGGGGCGGAGATTACCTATTGACGAGCAAGGGAATCAGAGATGTCGAATTAATCAAAAACCAAATATAAAAGCTGTTGCCGAACGGAAGCGTTTTAAGCATATATCCCGCCGGGACAATGGAAATCACTTATAACAAGCAAAAGATTACTATCTGAAGATTTATACCAAATTAAAAAACCCGCCGAATTAACGACGGGTTTTCTTTAGCGCTTGAAAAATTATTTTTTCTTGGCCGGCTTTTTGGCAGTTGCTTTTTTAGCCGGAGCTTTTTTGGTTGCGGCTTTCTTGGACGGAGCCTTCTTAGTAACCGTTTTCTTAGCTGCTGCAGCTTTTTTCGGAGCCGCTTTTTTAGCCGTAGGTTTCTTCGATGCTGCCTTTTTAGCTGCCGGCTTCTTGGCGGCTACGGTTTTCTTAGTCGCAACCTTTTTAGCCGGGGCCTTTTTGGTTGCGGCCTTTTTAGCTACCGGCTTCTTAGCTGCCGCAGCCTTTTTCGGAGCTGCTTTTTTTGCTGTTGTTTTTTTAGTTGTCGTCTTCTTTGCTACCGTCTTTTTAGCGGCTGCGGTTTTCTTTGCGGCTGCCTTTTTAGCGGTTGTTTTTTTGGCGGCGGTTGTCTTTTTAGCTGTCGTCTTCTTGGCTACCGGCTTTTTAGCGGCTGCCTTTTTAGCGGTTGCTTTCTTAGCTGTAGCTTTTTTGGCAGTCGCTTTTTTAGTTGCAGTCTTCTTGACGGTTGCCTTCTTTTTAGCCGCGGTCTTCTTCACCGCTGTCTTTTTGGAAGCTGTCTTTTTAGCCGCGGCGGTCTTCTTCGCAGTTGTCTTCTTAGCGACCTTTTTAGCCGTCTTCTTCTTGGCGGCCTTTTTCTTGGTAGCTTTCTTGGCGCTCGTCTTTTTCTGCGAAGCCAAACGTGCTTCTTCTAATTCTTTTTCGCTGAAAAATCCGAGATGAATTGCATTCTTCGGCTTCAAATCGGCAAATGCCGGATCCTTACTTTCTACACCAAAACGAATCTTTTTAATGGTGGTATCGGTTGTTTGCAATAAGCGACGGATTTCCTTGTCCGCAACTTCCGGATAATTGACCATAACCCACAAAATTGCCGCTTGCTTTTCGCTACGCTGTGTCGGCGACAAAACCTTTTTAGCCTTAGCATTATGTTCACGCACATCGTTTTCCAGCTTGTTTGGCACCAAATCTGCGGCCGCATCAGCTTCGCAACGATGAATTTCTTCCCATGAAAGCTGGCCGTTGTTTATCGGGCTCAAACCCTGAATATTCGAGGCAATATCGCCGTCGGCAATCGCCTGAATTTCCAATTCGTGAATTTCACAAAAATTTGCAATCTGACGGAAAGTCAGAGTTGTATTTTCAACCAGCCATACTGCCGTGGCTTTCGGCATTAAAGGAGCTGCCATATTTTTATCCTTTCATAAAAAACTTCTACTGTATCTACAATAGACATGCAAATTATAATATACAAACATTTTTTTTATTTTATAAACGCAAAAAGCCCGCAAAATTGCAGGCTCAAGCTTTTGTTTCAAACCGAGATTAGTTTGATTTCAAACCGAAAGCGGCAAACTTGCTGTTGAATTTGCCGACCTGACCGCCGTTATCAACAATACGGCGAACACCGGTCCACGCCGGATGCGACTTTGGGTCGATTTCCAGCTTCATGGTATCGCCGGCCTTACCCCAAGTCGATTTGGTCTTAACTTCCGTTCCGTCTGTCATCACATAAGTAATCTCGTGATAATCCGGATGAATTCCCTTTTTCATTTTTCTCTCCACTTCAAATGCTTTACATAAGTTTTTACGCCTTTATACATTAAGCGATTTCAATATGCAAGCATTATTTTCACGATTTTTTAATTTTTTTCAGTTTTTCGCGATTGCCTCGGCAATTTTTTGCTTTAAGGCCTCATTGGTGGCAAAAATACTGCCGCCGAACAACGCCTTTTGCAGGTTTTCCGAGCGGGTATCGGTTTCACCCGCGGCAAAAATGTAACCGCCCGCCTCTTTAACCAACAAAGCGCCCGCGCTCAATGTGCAAAAATCGCTTTTTACCGCAATCGCCGCATCGGTTTTACCGGCCGCGACATAAGCCAAATCCAGCACCGTTGTTCCGCTGATTCGCGGATTCGCGCTGACGGCCAATGCGCTTTTGACCGCGCGCTCATCAGCATTGGCCGCAACCAATGCCTTATCGGAATTTTTAGCGGCTGCCACACGCAAACGCTCGTGATTGCGAAAACCCTCTTTGAAGGCACCGCTGCCTTTTTCGGCGAAAAACAGCTCGTCGTTAATCGGGCTGTAAACCACCGATGCCACGGCATTATTATCTTCAATCAGTGCCGCCGCCAAAGCAAACGCCGCGTTGCCGTGCGCAAAATTGGCAAAGCCGTCAATCGGGCACACCGCAAAAAACTTACCGCTCGCCGGCAAGGCATCCTGCGCCGCAAAAACCACCGGATATCCGGCTTTCACTTTACTCAATTCTTCACGCAGGATCTTCTGCACTTTTTCGTACGAGCGTTGCGCGAACGAATTGTCGGCATGCACCGAATTTTGCAAATGCTCCAATTCGTTAAAATCACGTCCCAAAGCCGCTGCCGCTTTTTTCACGGCACCAATCATCAGGTTCAATGTTGGGGAAATATAAGCCATTATTTTGCTCTTTCCACATAATTGGCTTCGGATGTGCCGACCACGATTTTATCTCCCACGTTAATAAACGGCGGAACACCGATGCGAACACCGTTATCCAAAATTGCCGGTTTATATGACGAAGAAACAGTCTGACCTTTCAGCGCCGGTTCGGTTTCTACCACGGTGCAAACAACCTGCAACGGCAAATCAACCGAAATCGGACGACCGTCAATATAAGAAACGCGAACTTGCATACCGTCGGTCAAGAACGGACGGGCATCGCCCAAAATATCGGCCGGCATCGAGAATTGCTCGAATGTATCGTTTTCCATAAAAGTCAAACCGGCAGAATCTTCAAACAAGAATTGGCAATCGCGGTCTTCAACCATCAGCTTTTCCACCGTATCTTCGGTACGGAAACGCTCGTTGGTTTTGGTGCCGGCTTCAACTTCTTTCATTTCTACCTGCATAAACGCGCCGCCCTTACCCGGTTTAATGTGTACGGCCTTGGTAATGGTCCACGGTTTGCCCTTATATTCGATAACCCAGCCGATTCTGATGGCTCCTGCAAGTTGTTTCATATTAGTATCTCCTATTCACAATTTTAAAAATGATTGATTTATTTCAAGCGTTAAACGATTCGCTTTGATGAGCGCAACATAAAATATTTTTTTTTATTTGGCAAGCAGAATCGTATACTTCACGTCATCTAAAATAATAAAGTCGGCGTTGAGGGCGGAGAAGTCGCAATCATCTTCAATTTGCGCCGCGTTCTGAATCAAAAACAATTCGCCGTACCAATCGAGCAATTCCTTATTGGATTCGAAACCGTCTTTCCAAAACTTAAAAATCACAAAATCCGGCTCGCATTCGCTGACAAGCATTGCTTCGTGACGCCGGTTGCGCGTCACTACCCCGAGCACCGCTTTTTGGGCTTTTTTCTGCACTTCTTTGATTGCTTTGGCCGGATTCGCCTCTTTTGCGGTATTTAAAATCAGCCCGTCGGGATTATATTGCAAATAAAAATCGAGCGCTTTTTCGCCCTCGGCCAACACCAATTTGCCAGCTGCCTGTGCCCGTTTGATAAACTCTGCCGCAAACTCCGGCGAAGTTGTATCCGGCAAAATAAAACAGCCGATTTCGGCCCGATTTAACAGCTTAAAATTTTCTTGCGTAATTCTGACGATAAAGTTTTGCATTTTAAAAATCTTTGTGTTACCAATGTTAATATATGGTTAAATATACAACAATTTTGCAGAAAGGAAAGTGTTTTTATTATGGTTATGGAAAATATGGAACAGAGCCGCAATTCTCTCATTCGTTTAAATAATATCATTGATGAACTGGCCGCAGCCGTCGCTCAGCAAAAGCAGCGCTATGCCCAAATGCTGGCAGAACAGAAAAATCAAAAAGATGCGGCCGAAGCCAGAGTTGCCGTTTTAGAAACACAAACCCAAGCTCTTGCCGACGAAAAGGAAAAATTGCACGTTGAATTAATCGCGCTGCAAAACAACACCGAAGCCGCCGACAAGGTTAAAGAATTGCAAGCCGAGGCCGAAGCCCGCAACAATAAAATGAACGGCTTACAAACCGAAATCCAGAATTTGAACACTGCTTTGAACAATCGCAAAACGCAAATTGAAGAATTGACCGCCCAAAATAACGAATTAAAACAGCAGTTTGCCGCCGCGCAAGGCCGTATTGCCGAACTGGAGAATGCCGCCGCTGCCGCAAACAATGCCGATGCACAAATTCAGGCGCGTTTAGATGAAGCGTTAAAGCAGAAAGACGAATTAACGCAGAATTATCAACAGGCTGAACAAAAAATTGCCGAAATGCAACAAACCATAACTCAAACCACCGAAAACATCGATGATGTTGTCGCCAGATTAGAAAAGGTATTGGAAGACCATGGGACAAGTGACAATAACAATTGATAAGCGCGAATATGTGATTGCCTGCGGAGACGGTCAGGAAGCACATATTATGAAACTGTCGCGCATTTTGGATGAGAAAGCCAAGCAGCTCTCCGCCAATTCCGCCACCATTAACGAGAATATGAAACTGGCGATGGTCGGTTTGTTGTTAGCCGATGAACTCTCCGATATTACCGCCGGCAAAGCAGTCGAATTTGATTCCCCGGATAAAATTCGCCACGCCGATGCCGAGGCCGCTCAAGTCATCGATTCGCAAACGGCTAAAATTGCGCAAATTCTGCAAAATATCTGATTTGCGTCGTTTCGGCCACTTTTGTCCGTTTTTTTTGCTTGTAAAATCAAATGATTTATGTTACAGTAAAATCATAAATAGGAAGACTGTCTGACGCGTATTAACCGCATGTCTCTCGAGCCAACATTATCAATTCGGGAACTGTCTCTGTCCGGATCGTGGTCCGGTTATATGGTGCCCACCTAGTAACAAGCGGTTCGGTCTGAATGTAAGAGCATACGGTCAGACGGTTTTCTCTTTTTAAATTCTACCCTTGTGCGCTCTCAAAATTAATCCGCGGATCAACCAGCGAATAAGTCAAATCGCTGATTAGTTTCAAAATCAATCCCAATAGTCCGAAAATATATAGCGTACCGAACACCACCGGATAGTCGCGGGTGGTAATGGCTTCATAACCGAGTAAACCCAAACCGTTGAGCGAGAAAATCACCTCAATCAACAACGAGCCGGTAAACAGCATTTTAATCAAAAGCGACGGAAATCCGGCAATGATAATCAACATGGCGTTGCGGAAAACGTGGCCGTACAAAATCTTATTTTCCGGCACCCCTTTAGCCCGCGCCGTCAGCACATATTGCTTATTTATTTCATCCAAAAACGAGTTCTTGGTCAACATGGTCAAACCGGCAAAACCGCCGATGACAATCGTCAGCACCGGCAACGTAATATGCCGAAAATAATCCAAAATTTTTGCGCCCAGGCTCAAGCTGTCCCAATTATCCGACACCAACCCGCGCAGCGGAAACCATTGCCAATAAACCCCGCCGGCGAAAAACACAATAAAAAACACCGCCAGCAAAAATACCGGCATTGCCGAGCCCACCACAATCATAAACGAGGTAATCATATCAAATTTGGATCCGTCCTTTTGTGCCTTGCGGATTCCCAGCGGAATGGCAATCAGATAAATAATCAGCGTTGACCACAACCCGAGCGAAATTGATACCGGCAAACGTTCCTTAATCAGCTCGGTAATGGTTTTATCACGATAATAACTTTTGCCGAAATCAAAACACAGATAATCTTTAATCATCTTACCGTAACGATAATACCACGGCTTATCAAATCCGAACTGCTTCTCCAAAGCCTTAATCAAATCTTCCGGCACCCCTTGCGCCCCCACATATTTTGAAGATGAGGATTCGGTCGAAGCACTGCTATTTACTTCCGCCGTGCCGGTAATCTGCGACTTTGCATCGGTATTCATCCCGCGATATTGCGCCAATACATAATCCACCGGGCCTCCCGGTGCCAGCTGGATAATGGCAAAGTTTACGGTAATAATGCCTAACAAAGTAAACGGAATCAGTAACAATCGTTTTAATATATAGCGGCGCATCTTACTTCTCCTTTATCCACCAGGTAAACGGTTGAAACCCGACCTTGATATCGGTTTGCGGCTGC
This sequence comes from Pseudomonadota bacterium, assembly GCA_918234285.1. Taxonomy (GTDB): domain Bacteria; phylum Pseudomonadota; class Alphaproteobacteria; order RF32; family CAG-239; genus RUG410. The sequence continues at coordinate 96,065 of CAKJXZ020000030.1, forward strand.
CCGAATTTATCATGATAAGCCACCCGCGAATACGGCGAATACCACTGAAAAATCATATAATTTTCGTGCAACAATACCCTGTCGAGCGCTTTGACATACGCCACATAATCCGCCTTTTCCTGAGCCGAAACCAACCCTTTAATCAGCGCATCAACCACTTCGTTTTTAATGCCGATAATATTGTTACTTCCCTTAATATCGGCAGATTCACTACCCCAATAATCGCGCTGTTCGTTGCCCGGCATTTGCGACACCCGATACGACACAATCGCCATATCAAAATCAAAATTATCCAAGCGATTTTTGAAAATATTTACTTCCAAATTGCGAAACACCGCCTTAATTCCGATTTTGCGCAAGTTCTCGATAAACGGCAACATCACTTTGGTAAAGGTTGCTCCGTTGGCGGAATTACTCAAAATCTCCAGCTCCAGCGGTTCGCCGGTTTTAAGGTTGGTCATCTTGGAGTCAACAAAATCATACCCGGCCTCGCGCAACAAAGCCACCGCCTTTTTCAGGTTTTCACGGGAATCATAGATATCCGGATTCGTGGTCAACTCATACGGTTTTGTAAACACTTCCTCCGGCAACTTATCGCGATATTGTTCCAAAATTGCCAACTCTCTGCCCTGCGGCAAACCGGTTGCTTCCATACCGGTATTGGTAAAATAGCTGAACAGCCGCTTATATTGATTATAAAACAGTTTTTCGTTGGCCCATTCAAAATTGAAAGCCAAATCGATAGCCTTGCGCACCCGCCGGTCCTTAAATTTGTCGCGCCGCACGTTATAGGCAAAATTTTGCAAAGTCGCCGGATTATTATGCTCGATATTTTCTTTTTTGATGGCACCGGATTTGATTAAATCGTTATCATAACCGGTCATCCAAATCTTGGCAATATATTCCTCGCGGGCATCAATATCACCCGAATACAGCGCTTGCAAAGTGACTGTCGTATCCTGGTAATAGTCGTAACGAATGGTGTCAAAATTATTAAACCCGCGCTGCGACGGTAAATCTTTGCCCCAATAATCCGGATTTTTTTGCAACTCCACAAACTTGTTTACCTGAAAATCCTTCACCACATACGGGCCGCTCCCGAGCGGAACTTGCAATGTCGGCTTATCAAATTCGCGTCCATCCCAATCCTTTTGCGAAAAAATCGCAAACTGCGCCAAAATCATCGGCAATTCTTTATTGTTGCTGCCTTCTTTGAAATAAAAACGCACTTCCCGCTCACCGACTTTCTCCACGCGGTCGACATCGCCGTAATACATTCGATAAATCGGCGAGCCTTTTTCAATAATGGCATTGAAGCTGAACACCACATCATCGGCAGTTACGGGCGTACCGTCAGAAAACTTTGCTTTTTTGTTCAGAATAAAACCGACATAACTCTTATCGTCCGGCATATCAAATTTTTCAGCCAACAACGGATATACCGTAAACGGATCATCGGTCGGCGAAGTGCCGAGTGTTTCCAAACTCAAACCAGCCACAAAAGTTGCTGCCACACCCTTAAAAATATACGGATTGAAATTATCAAACGTGCCGTATGCCGGCAACACGATTTTTCCGCCCTGCGGCGCTTGCGGATTAACATATTCAAATGCCTTAAAATCGCCGTTATACTTTGCCTCACCGTATAATGCAATTCGGTCGACGATTTTGGCCTGCACGCCCCAAACGGCGCAAATCCATATCAGACTAGCCGTTATAATTGTTTTCATCTGTCCAACCGCCGAAAGGATATACCAAATCTTCGTCTTTTTCTTCTTGTTTTTGCGATTGCGGCTGCGGCATACTCTGAACCGCGGCAACAACAGGCTCCGCCGGAGCTGCTGCCGAAAACTCGGTATCCGTCGGATAATCCGGATTATTTTCGTTTTGCGCCCTGAGCGAATTAAGCGTGTTTTGCAAATTACCGAAAGAAGGTGCCGATATTTCCCTTTCCATCGGCTGTGGCACTTCGGCGCGCAGAGTAGGTTCGCTGTTTTCCTCACCAAAAGAAGGCTCTAATCCGCCGCCTGCAAACGGTGATTGTTCCATTCCTGCCCCGCCGTTGAAACTATTGTGCAGTGCCTGAAAGAACGGATCTGCTTCATCTTCCTCATTTTGTGCCGTGTCGAATTCACGAGAAGCAAACGGATTAAAGCGCGCAAAAAACGACGGACGTTTTTTAGCCTTTACCAGCTCATCGTCGGCACGTTGATCCTCGATTTCATCGTCATCTCGATCAACATTTACTATCGTTTCGGTAGCTTTCGGTTCTTCCATATTGGCCAATTTCAAAACCGATGCATAATCGTTGGTTTTATGTTCCGGCACCGATTGCGGAGCGCGCTCCTGAGTATTTGCCGCCAAACCCTTAATGCCGTCGCTGAGCGGTGCAATAATCGAATATACTTTGCCGTAAACCCCGCTCTCAATCATACTTAGGAAAATTCTGTCACGGTCGTGCTTTTCAAGCATTTGCAAAAGATTTTGGTAGCGCGAACAAAACTCCAGCAACGAACCGCGAAACACCTTGTCGCGATTAGCCTTTTCGCGTACCCACGCATCAAATGTGCTCTGATTTTTGCTGGCATCCAAAATCGCCTTACCGAGCGACCACTTTTCGCCTCGACGCACCCGTTGCCACAACAAATCAAGTTGCGCCGACGAAGCAATATTGCAGCGCTGGATAATCTCGCTCAGCGTTTCATTCATATCTTGGATAAATACATCAAATTTATTCAACACAAAACCGTCCTTAATTTCGTGTTCGGCATCAAGCATAACCCGCACCACCAAATCAGTATAGTCCTGATTCTTCTGCAGTTGCGTCAATAATTCCGATTGTTTACGATTCATCGCCCGATTGGATAAAAACTGACTGAAATAACCGAACACCATCCAAATAACCAAAATCGGCAACACTACAACGGAAAGCAACACCAACATCGTCTGCGGATCCTGCTCCATCAAATGTTCCTCCGCCAATTTGGAGTTGGCAAACATAACGGCATAAATCAGCCAAATCGCCGATGAAAAAACTGCCGAAAAGAAAGCAAAAAACAGCATATTTATCCCTTTTTACAAAAAACATTCTCAAACTTTGCCCCATAATATCAGTAATTCGCAAATTTTTTATTAAGAAATCAACAAACATCAACAAATAAAAAAATAAACACTAAACATTTCAAAAAATTGTGATAAACTGCCAGCGTTAACATAATGAGGTAAAAAATGAGCGATACGGAAAATTTTGTGCTGGATTTTGAAAAAACCATTGTTGAAATCGAAGAAAAAATCGAGCATCTGCAATCTATGGCGCGGACCGAAGATTTGGATATCAGCCGCGAAATCAAAAAGTTGCAAAAACACCTGCAAACCCACACCGAGCAAGTTTATCGCCATTTAACTCCGTGGCAAAAGGCACAAATTGCCCGCCACCCTTCACGTCCGCACTGTTTGGATTATATCAAAGCCCTGATTACCGATTTTGTGCCGCTTGCTGGCGACCGCCGCTTTGGTGATGATCCGGCCATGGTCTGCGGTTTGGGAAATTTTGAAAATACACCGGTAGTCGTAATCGGCCAAGAAAAAGGCAATGATTTGGATTCCCGTATAAAATATAATTTCGGCATGGCCAAACCGGAAGGATATCGCAAGGCTCAACGCCTGATGGATATGGCAGAAAAGTTCAAACTGCCGGTTTTGAGTTTTGTGGATACCGCCGGTGCTTATCCGGGAATAGATGCCGAAGCCCGCGGCCAAGCCGAGGCTATTGCTTCCTCCATTGAAAAATGCCTGCAAATCAAGGCGCCTATCATCGCCACCGTTATCGGTGAAGGCGGCTCCGGTGGTGCGATTGCCATTGCCGTTGCCGACAAAGTTTTAATGCTCGAACACTCGATTTATTCGGTTATTTCACCGGAGGGATGTGCTTCGATTTTGTGGCGCTCGGCCGATAAAACCAAAGAAGCGACCGAGGCCTTGCACCTAACCGCGCAAGATTTGAAAAAACTGGGAATTATTGATGAAATCGTGCCGGAACCTGTCGGTGGCGCGCACCGCAATCCGGAACAAACCATAGAAAATTTGCGTACGGCACTCAAACAAAATCTGCAGGAGCTTTCGGGTATTGCTTACGATAAATTAAAAACTCAACGTACCGACAAGTTTATGAAAATCGGCACCGAATTCGTACAGGTAAAAAAAGCCAAAGGTTAAAAAATAATTTGCCATAAATAAAGAACCTTGAAAATCATGCTCTGATTTTCAAGGTTCTTTTAATTTGATCTACGGTGCAGCTTACCAATCGCTCTTAGACTTTTCCAGATAAGACTTTATCCAGACATTGACCTTTGCTTCGCTCTGATAATCCCAACCGCAGATGTACTTCTCCCCGAAACAAATAATCGGGGTGGAAACCGCACTGCCGTCTTTGCCCAAGTTATAATAGTACTTGGCGGATTTGAAGTAATCCTTTGCCTTGTTCATATTAAACCCTGGGGCTCCCTCGTCAAGCTCGATAAACTCAACGTAATTCTCCAGCTTGGCGTTGGAGGGCAATTCAAGTTCCTCTTTCCAGGTGTCGAAAGATGTGCGAAAATACTTTTCAGCGGCCGCACTTCTGCTACAACTTGCCGATTTCAGGAACAACACCTTGCTCTTGCTCTGCTCTTTGACATTCAGATCAGGTGATCCATCCTCAATCACACAAGAAGAAAGCAACACCATGGCCATCATAGCCATAAACAGACATAATTTTTTCATAATTGTTTTTTTTGGTTTGTTTTTTGGATAAATAATATTTGATACACTTATACTTTAGCAAAAATATTTATTTTGTCAATAATATTTTTAATTTTAATCTTTTTTTTTAAACAATCGACCGACTCATCAACAGCCCTGCTTAAAGCGCTTGCAAAATATCGCAAAATGGCATATAAATTAGCTATTCTGTAAACATTTATTTTGCAAAGGAAACGAACTATGGCTAACAAATATGCGGGAACACAAACCGAAAAAAACCTGTGGACGGCTTTTGCCGGTGAAAGTCAGGCACGTAACAAATACACCTATTTTGCCAGTGTAGCAAAAAAAGAAGGATTCGAACAAATTTCCGAAATCTTTACCAAAACCGCTGCTAACGAAAAAGAACATGCCGAATTGTGGTTTAAGGAACTGGAAGAACTCGGCGATACCGCAGCCAACTTAGCTGCTGCCGCCGCCGGCGAAAATTATGAGTGGACCGATATGTACGAAGGTTTCGCTAAAACCGCCGAAGCAGAAGGTTTTCCGGCATTAGCGGCTAAATTCCGCGGGGTTGCGGCGATTGAAAAAACGCATGAAGAAAGATATCGTGCTTTGTTGAAAAACGTTGAAACTCAAGAAGTTTTCAAGCGTTCAACGGTTAAGGTATGGGAATGCCGCAATTGCGGACACATTATTGTCGGCACCGAAGCTCCGGCTGCTTGTCCGGTTTGCGCTCATGCTCGCAGCTATTTTGAATTACGCGCCGAAAACTACTGATTTTTCAGCGTTCTTCACTTACATCATCTCGGCAATTGCCGGGATGATGTTTTTTATACCCGATATTTTGCTTGACTTTGACAAAAATAAAATATATGATAGCCATGCAAAAAAATCATTATATCTATGAATTACTGGGTATGCATTGTTATTGTTCTCTGGGTCCTCGGCATGTGCCTTGTTACCTATGAGATTGTGTGGAAAGTTCGTCGGGTACGCTATATCAGATATCTGCGCGGGCTTTCAGATGAAAAACTTTCGGCAATCTACACCGAAAGGTGGTTAAAAATAAATGCCGACATTCTCGATGACAGGCTTCAACTCATGCAATATATGGAAATTATGCGTGAGCTGTTGCACCGTAATCTTTATACTGGAAAAATCGTGCATTAATTTCAGCAATATGTATTATATTTTATTCTTAGTATGTTTGGCGTGTATCGGCGCCGGCTACGGAATTTATGAGCTCGTATGGGCACTTCGTCTCCGCAAAATTCGTCAGAAATACCATAATATGTCTGAAGAAGAGTTGCGTAAAGAAAGAAAAGAGCTCAGTCGGGAACTGCGTGACTTCTTCGGTCTGAGAACTTCCAAGGGCGGCTGTATGCCTGACCGAATGCTACTCCTTAAGAACGGATGCCTATTGGAAGAGTTTGAATTAAGAAATTTATCCGAATAAAAAAAGACGTATGCTTAACCGGCATACGTCTTTTTTTGACAAAAATATTGGCAAGGATAATATATTGTTATACAATCGCCGTATAAAACAAAAAACGAGGTAAACCCATGAGCAATAAAGAAAACAAAGCGAAAATAGAACAACTGAAAAAATCCATAAAGAAAGGCGGCAAAATCGCCGGAAAAATCGGTAAAAAAATACTTACCGTAGGCGGGAAAACCCTCGTTAAAACCGCAAAATACAATAAAAAGGCAGCACAAATATTATATAACAAGTATAATAAATTGAATAAAGATGCCAAAACAAAATTACATCGCGGCATGTTTGCCGTCGCCGGAGTTGCCGGACTTGCCGGCGGTTTATATATGAATCGCGATATTTTTTCCGGATTCTTGCCATCATCGGTACAAAGTTCCGACGCCAATGCCGAGAAAATCAAATCGGAGTTAACCAAAACCTATAAAATCACCGATAAAGAAAGTTTCCGCCAACTTTACGAAGATGCTCTGCCGTTGATACAAGCCTCTTTGGTTCCGATAGAAATATTTAAAGAAAAAGGATATTACGACGGTGCGAACGGAAAGAAAAAGAAATCAAATACCATAGGCCTCGGTTTATGGTGGTTTCCGATTGACGGCAACCCGAACAACCCTCATTGGGTTCATACATCTTACTACTTAAATTCTCATCCCAATACCAAATTAAGTTTTGAAGAAGCATTGGTTTATACCGACGCCTGGTTTCGGATAAGAGACAGAGATCAAAATGAACACAAGACTGCAAAACCCGGCAAAAAAGTTACAAATACGGTTTATAACAGAATGTATAGCGCATTTAAAGGCAGTGAAATTAATTTGCATCAATTTGCGGCTTGTGCAAGTTGCATTGTAAACAGTGAATCGGGAGGTTTAGAATTTTGCAAATATTATGCGCAAAATCGTAATAATCCGATTGCATGCGCTCGTTATTTGGTCGGATTAAAACCTAAAGACAGCAGATATGATGACGGAATTATGGTTCGCCACGCGGGTGAAGCATGCATGTTTATGTATCCGGAATACGCCGCCGCAATCTATTCATTTAAGCTCAAAGACGGCATAAACAGCCATGGTAATGCTTATACTACCACATCGGTGAATCAAACTACGCCGGAACAATGTAAAAAAGTCCTCAACGACTTAAATCGCAACAGCACTGCCCAGCTCAGCAAACACAGAGATTGCATTATGAAGTATATATGTAAAGGCGAGCACTATACTGTTGCCGATATGGCAAATACGATTAAAGATAAAAGAGCAAGAAGCAATTTTCTGCGCTATTACAGCGGGGAAAATACCATTTCTTTTGAAAATGCCAAAGCTGAACTTACTTATGCCGATGCATTAAAAGAATATGAGGCCGGCAACTATGAAAAAGCACTCGCCGGTTTTCAACAACTGCGCGCCAACGGCTATGATGGTGCCGATTTACGCAACGATATTGCCATTACACACTACAAACTTGGTCATTATCAAGAATGTATTGAAGAATGTCGTGCCGTCTTGAACACCGGAGAAAAACATTTACACCCGGCGGCAAATTACAACGCAGGCAAGGCCTATGAGGCTTTAGGCAATTATGAACGAGCACGCTTAAATTATGAGAGAGCTCTGGTTGCGGCACAAAAAATCGATGCTAACGATACCCTGAAAAATGTGTATAAAAACGCCATAAAACGCACTCAAGATTTTATAAAAAATACAAATTCGCAACCGAAATCGATTGCTCCGCAGAAAAAGTCGCAAAAGGCAATCTCAAAGACTTCGCCGAAAGCACAAAAAGCAGCAAAAACGTCGACTAAATCTAAAGGCAAGAAAAAAACTCCGGTTCAAAATAAGCGGATGAAACCGTCAAAACGCGGAAGATAATTTTATCAGCGAGTTATGATATGCTCCGGATACGGCGACAAATTTTTGAGTTTTTCCCTAAAGAACAGCGGATAGGCATCGTATTCGCCCAACTTATTAAGCGGTAACCACACCATTTTTTCATCCATGGTATTGTTTGCGGTTTTGCTGTGACTGTTTAACTGCCGAGTACCGCGCGGTTTCATCAAAAAATAAAACGTAACCTCATGACACGCTATATCTTTCAACTCGCCGTCATCACGCTTAAAAAAATTCTCCTGAATAAAAGCCAATCGCTCAATTTGATAATCAACACCGGTTTCTTCTTTAACCTCACGCCGCACCGCCTCTTCCGCGGTTTCACCGAGTTCCACCCCGCCGCCGATGGTGTAATAATAATCTTCCGCATCATTGGTGGCAAACAAAACCGCGCCGTTTTCGATGATAATCGCCGCCGCCCGCAAACGAAACCGCCGCTTATCATTGGTTTGGAAGCAAATATCATTGCTCTTCATTTCGACCGAATTAACTGTTTTCATCGTGCGTCCTTTCGCTCAAAAATGCCTTAATTACGGCAACGGTTTGTTGCGGAGTTTGCTGGCTGTTATCGATAATCAAATCGGAATGCAGAGGCGCATGAAAATTTGCCTCATACATATCTCTTATACGAGATTGCTCCCACTCCGTCAGACTTCTGGTGCCGCGGTTTTGCAAACAAACCTCCAAACTCGGTGCCAATGTAATATTTAAAAACACTGTATTTAAATCGGCGAACCTACACCACCGCCGATAATTTTCCTCATCCATCGGATAAGCAAAAATAATGTAGCGAAAATTTTCCGTTTTTCTTTGCTCAATTATCTTATCCAGCCGCTTCAAGCGTTCGCGCCAACCCTCATGCATTGTTATACCGAGTTTTTTCTCCTCGGCATCGCTCATTAAATTATCAACCTCAATAAACAGAGCATTCTCAAGTTGTTGTTCCAAGAGTTTGGAAATGGTTGATTTACCGGCGTTTATCGGCCCGTTGATGTTGAGAATTATCGTCATTTATTCACCCTCTTTTTTTACAAAAACCCAAACATCGTGATATGTGTCGAATAAATACTCGGCCTCACTCAAAACACTGTCAAGCTTATAACCAAGTTTTTGCGGCACTCTCACCGACGGCAAATTGTCGGCATTACACCAAATTTCAAACCGCTGAAAACCGGCTTTGAAGGCCTCTTTTTCAAGCAGTTTCACCGCTTGAGTGGCATACCCTTTACCATATTGGGGTTTATCCAACCAATAACAACCTTCCGCGACATTGTTGTCCTTAACCTTAACTCCGGCACAACCGAGAATTTTGTTGTTTGCATCAACTATAAAATAAAAAAACATTTCTCCGCTCCGGCGCTTTTCGGCGTAGTTATGAATTTCTGCAATTGCCTTATCTTTGGTATTTATTTGCGAAGTATGCGGCAAAAATTTAAATTCTTTAGCATTTCTTTGCACAATCGCCGCAAATTCTTCCGCGCGACCAACATCAGTTGCTGCAATCAGCCAAAATTTATCCCCTTTAATTTTTTCCGAAACGTATATTTGCTCATCAATTTTCTCCCGATATTGATTTATCGCTACTAAAAATTCGTTGAAAAAACGCTCCGGATGCTGTGCAATTTCTTTATATAATTCCGGCAAAGATATCGTTAGCACTTCAGCCACCTCATTTTTATCCGGCATAATTTCTTCATCGGACTGCGCCACAAACACATGGTGAAAAGCAACTTGTTTGCTATCACGAATGACTGGAAACGCGGCAATTTGATACTTTATTTTGGCATCTATACCCATTTCTTCTTTTAGTTCGCGCTTGGCAGCATCTTCATAATCTTCACCGGCATCGACATGGCCGGCCGCTGAATAAGTCCATAATCCTCCCCATTTTTTATGCGCCGCGATTTTTTGCAAAACTAACTCGTTTTTTGAATTAAACAACAATACTGCCGCAATCATAACAAAACGTTCTTCTTTCAACGGAGTTCCGCGTAATTGTGTGCCGATTATATCATCATCTTTATCCGCCAATGCAATCAGCGGTTTACCTGCCGCTATTAAAGCGTACGGTGTAGCGTTTTTATCGCTCAAATCGGCAATTTTTACCCATACCGCACCACCGGAATCCAGGCCATCGCCCGTCGCCCGCGGAGTGCCGCTGATTTCTGCATCATACAAAACCGCCTCGTGTTGCAACACGCCTTTTTCACCGCTCTGCGGTGTGAAATCAGAAAAAATTATAGTTTTATGCCGCTCATTTCCCGCCTTAATCACTTCACAACCGGTTTCTTCTTTAATCTCGCGCTTGAGCGTATCCGCATAGCTTTCGCCCTTCTCCTGACTGCCGCCCGGCAAATCATACATTCCGGTATACGGCCCGCGTGCTTTTTTTATCAGCAAAATTTTATCGTCTTTAATTATGCTGCCGTAAACCCCGAAATGCGCCTTTGTTACGCGTGGATCTCGCAACAAAATATGCTTGAACCATTTTTCCTGAAAAGCAATATCTTCTTCAATAATTTCGTCAGCCAAATCGAATGCTTCCGGCACCACTATCAGCTTATCGTCGTCATCGTCGGTGCGGTGCACCACCCCGATACAGCGCCCGATATACTCCTCAAGCGGCCTATCTTCCATCAAAACGTAAGCATCCAATTCTTCGCCGTCACCGGATTTTGTATATGGAATAAACCCGTAATTTACCTTGTATTCAAAGCCGTGTTTCGGGTGCTTACTCCCCAACGGTCGGTCTATTTTTACATACACGATTTGCCCAATATATTTGGTGTTCGGCAGATTATGCAGCACCACCGGATAATCATCCATATAGTCCCACGGCTGATATTGTTTGGCTAAAGTATCGAATTCATCTTCTCTGATATACAGTTCATCCTGATTTTCTGCCGACCTTTTCAAAATTCGCTGTTTAGCCGTTTGCATATCGCAAAAAACATTATGAAAAACGACATTATCGGTTATTTTTTTGGCGCGATTATATGCTTTTTCACGAGTTTCATGATTCCAAAAACCGTAATCCATTATAACATCGGTACCGTTTGCAATAATTTTTTGCGCCAAATCCCACAATACCTCGTCAACTTTATCATAGTTTATATGAAAGTCTTCATAAGGCATATTACGACCGTATAATTTTACCATATATTCGTCATGCGTCAAACGCACCGCCGGCAATTTCTTTTCAAGCTCTTTGGCTATCGTGGTTTTGCCAAAGCCCATAAAACCGACCATCAAATGAATTGTTGCCATTCTTTATCTCCGAAAATTGCCGGATAAATACGCTTATCCGCCGTTATTTCCACAAACTCGTAACAGCGGCCGGCAAATTCTTCTTCCAACATCGGAATTTTATCTTTTTGCATATATTCCGGCGGTAAGGTTGCTTCATGCAAAATCATAATCTCATGCCCTTTTTGATTGCCGAAAATAAAGATATTTTCATACACTCCGAGCTTTTTACCCACGCTGATTTCAACTCCGATTTCTTCTTTAATTTCGCGTTGCAACGCTTCTGCCGCCGTTTCACCAAACTCGATTCCTCCACCCGGCAAGCGATAGAATTTCTCATTCTTGACCGGATCATGACAAGCCACCGCCAACACTTTGTTTGCTCTTTTTATAACCGCTATTGCCACCGCGCGGATTTTGCCCCAGCGTTTTTGCGTATATATCCACACCCGTCTCTTCTGAACACCGTTTTTAAAGGTTGGAGCAACCTCGCAACCGCTGTATTCGAGCATTACCTTATGCATAACCGCATACGAGCCGATATTATTTTCTTTACAAGTTACTAAAACTTTATCCAAGCCCATTTCCGCGGCCTTTTGCAAACACAATTTCAAACCGGCCGTCACGTACCCTTTGCGCTGTTCGGAGGGCCGAATTTGGTACGCGATATGCCCGCCGACTTGTTCCAACTCCGGGGTTAACTCGTGCCGCAAATCAAATGTACCGATGTATTTATCGCCGTCCACCAACCAAAAAATGGTGTGCGCCACGCGGCCGGGAGCCAAACCTATTCCCAAGCGGTTATTTTCCGTTGTTGTAAAATATTCGGCAAAATCATTATCCGCTGCCGCGACCATTCTGCTTACGGCATGAACTTCAAATTCCGACGGCTCCGCCTTATATTCGGCAATTGCCTCCCGAACACTCGGCAAATATTTTTTTTTGCGGTAACACCAATTCCAACATTTCAAAAATACCCTTTTTAAAATGAAAAACACCACCGATTTATTTCACATAAATCAGCAAAATGAGCAGATACAGCGCAAACGTCAGCCCTAAAGTATACAGCACCAAAGTCAGCAATACGCTGAGTTGCGGATGTTCCGGAATATTTGCCACCGGCAGAGCAATTTTTTTATTACGGGCATTTTTCACAATTTCTTTGAGTTTGTCCTTGCGCCGCAAAAACAGAAAAACCATATAACACAGCAGCACAATCAAAATGCCGTAACCGAGCGGTTCGGCCAATTCCGGCGCGGCTCGCAAACACCAAAAAGCAGCAACCCCGAGCGCCAGCATCACAAAATACGGCAAACCTTGCATAACCAGCGGGAAATAAGCAATCAGCAAATATGCCAGCAGAACTCCGATAACTATACGCACTATCATTTTTATTCTCCTTAGCCTCATAATAAATAAATTACCTTTAAAAAACAATCTTTTTATTAACGTTTTTTTTAATAGAACGGGATACATTGTGATAATATCGGATAAAAGGGTATTAAAATGGACGCAAAACAGGTTTTGGAAGATAATTTTGAAGAAAAAAACAACAGTTTTTTGTATTATTTGCACGAAAAATCATCATTCAGCAAAGACGACTTCAAACAACTTTATGAGAGCATCCGTGCCGCCGCCGAAGATAATGTCAACATCAATCGCACGGCGCAAAAAATAACCCATATCTACGGACAAATTCTCAAATGCTTTCTTTATCATTTTGATAAAAACGATAAATATAAAATCGCCAATCTTCCGGAAAACTATAACAAGGTGATTGAATATTTGGAAAAAAGCGTAGAATATTATTTTACAACCAGAATCTGAATGGAGGAAAATATGAAAATATTACAGATTTTAACCATAATTTTTTGTTTATCGCTCGGCTATGCGTTGCCGACAAATGCTGCTCCGGACAATCCTGCCCGTCACGAAATTGCGATGCAGAAAAACCTTAAAAAAGGACCGCGCCATCATCGCGCCATGAGCAAGGCCATGATGGAAGACTTAAACCTTTCCGACGAACAAAAAGCCCAGTGGAAAAAAATTTCCGAACGCCGGAAAAATGAAATGGCCCCGCTGCGTGAACAGATGCAAAAACTGCACGAAAAGGAACAATTGGTTAATAAAAAATATGATGCGGAAATCAGAAAGATTTTAAATGCCGAACAGATAAAAAAATATGAATCGATGTTGCCGCAAAAATCTGCGAGCAGAAAACCCCACGCAGATAAAAAATAGAAAAAATCGGAGTTAATCTCCGATTTTTTTTACATGCCGTACAAATATTTATATGCTCCGTAAGCCAAGGCCCCAAGCACCCCGAAAGTGATCAAATACATCGGCAATTTGAGAATAAATTTAAAAAGCGAAATCACTACAATAAACCCAATAATCATCGCTATAGTTGATGTATCTATATTCATCTTTCACCTCCGGTATTTTTTTGCATTGTAAAATAAAATGTTTGAAAAGTAAACATTGAAATTTATCGAATAAAAATTATTTTCAAAACAGGAGGATAAAAAATGTTTCAAAAACCTTTTTACAATTTTCTTTATAGCCTGTTCTTGGTACTTATTACCGCCGGATTTTGTTCTTACTTCAATCGTATCGGTATGGAAAATTTTTATTCATCGATAAATCTTTCGACTTTAACTCCGCCGAATATGGTTTTTCCGGTTGTGTGGACGGTGCTGTATGCTTTATCGGTATTTGCGTTTGACTTGGTGCTTAATTCGAAAAATAAGCCGCTTATTCAGCCGGCAGCCACGTTGTTTACATTCAATTTGTTTTTACAGGTTTTATGGACTTATGTATTTTTTTATAACGCATATTTCTTCAGCGGTTTGGCAGTATTGGTTATTTTAGATTTTGCGACCGCACTACTGATTTGGCGGTTTTATCTCGCCGAGCATCTCGCCGGTTGGATCATGGTTCCTTATTTTATTTGGCTGTTGTTTGCCACATATTTAAATTGGGCGGTTGTAATTTTAAATCCGTAAAAAATATTGACACTGCTTTAAAAAAGTATAAATAATTGAGGCAGATATTGTATAATTTAAATAAGTTTATATGAAAAAGATTATTATTCTCTTGCTGGCAATTCTGCTTTTTATGCCGGCAACGATTGCGGCCAAAGAAAAAAAGCCGAAATTTCAGAACAAGACCTCTCTTCTCATCCGCGAGTATCGTGACTCTACCGGAACTCAAATGCGCTACGGTTTAAAACGAAAACGCAAAACCTTGCTGGAGCCGCGTTACTTTATGCGTTTCAACCAAACTGTTCGCGTTTTTGTGTTCTATACCGAACATGAAATATATGTAGTCGATGAGTATGGTGGAATCCTCTTACATGAAGAATCTGACGCTCCCGAGTGGGTCGGAGTTGAGGTACTGATTGAGCCGGTTCATATCCGCGAGGATGTGCAGTGTTATGAAATAAACCTGTACTTTGTTGATTCCGATTTGGTAATTATGCGTAATTTAGGCATATTTTTCCATGACGGAGAACACCTCTACAAAATTTTAACCGAGCCGCAGATTATTCCGATGAATTAGGTTATGCTTAAAAGGCATAACCTTTTTCTTTTAGAAAACAGATGATTACCTCATTTTATTACTTGTATTTTTTTTATAAATGTTTTATTGCCTAAAATATACGCAACAGGAGTTTTAAATGTATAAAAACAAGCAAGGCATAAAAATTTATGACAGTCCCGAGGATTTTGCAGGTATGCGCAAAGCCGGCAAAGTCGCGGCCGAGTGTTTGGATTATATTACCGATTATGTTGAAGTGGGTATAACTACCGGCGAGTTGGACGATTTGTGCCTTAAATTTATGGAATCCAAAGGCGCAAAATCAGCCTGCTTGGGTTATCACGGCTACCCGAAAGCAACCTGTATTTCCATTAATCAGGTTATCTGTCACGGTATTCCGGATTATGAGCGCAAATTGGCCGACGGCGACATTTTGAACATTGATGTTACCGCTATTGTTGACGGCTATTACGGCGACACCAGCCGTATGTATTATGCCGGAAAGCCGAAAATCAAGGGCAAACGCCTGTGCGAAGTAACTTATGAATGTATGATGCGCGGTATAGACGTCGTAAAACCGGGTGCACATTTCGGCGACATCGGCGCGGTTATTGAAGAATACGCCCACAAATACGGATATTCGGTGGTAGATATGTTTTGCGGCCACGGATTGGGTAAAGTTTTTCACGATGAACCTAATGTTATGCACTGCGGCATGAAAGGCACCGGTCCGATTATGGAAGAAGGAATGTTTTTCACCATTGAGCCGATGATAAACCTCGGCAAAAAAGACGGGGTAATCCTTTCCAACGGTTGGACCGCCGTAACTTGCGACCACAGCTGGTCGGCACAATTTGAACATTCCATGGGGGTTACTAAAGACGGGGTTGAGGTATTCACTTATTCTCCCAAAGGTTTTGATAAACCGCCTTATAAATAATTTGCAGAAAGAAACATATATGACTACCAAAGAACAACAACCTTCATATTACGGACATCGTGAGCGCTTGCGGACTCGTTTTATGGTGGATGAAGGTCGCAGTATGCCGGATTACGAATTATTGGAACTGTTGTTGACTATGGCTATTCCGCGACGCGATGTCAAACCTATCGCCAAAAATTTAATAGAAAAATTCAAAGACATAAAGGGAGTTTTAAACGCACCGGCGCATAAATTGATGGATGAAGCAGATTTAAGCCCGAACGCCATAGTGTTGTTGCGCCTTCTTCATACTTGTATGTTGCGTTCGGCTTATCAGGGATTTACGGTTTCCGAGGAGCCGGTTATCCTGAATTGGAGTCAGTTGGAAGAGCATTATTGGCAAAAATTGGCTTATAGCGAAATTGAAGAATTTCACGTTTGCTTTTTGGATGAAAGCGGCCATTATAAAGGCGAAAAACAGCTTTCCACCGGCACAATTAATCAAGCAACCGTACACCCGCGAGAAATCATTCGCGCCGCCATAGAAAATCAGGCCGTATATGTTATTCTCGTTCATAATCATCCGTCCGGTGCATACAAACCATCCCCCAATGATTTAGCGATTACACGAGAAATTGAGGCACTGGCCGATGTTATGAATTTTGAAGTTTTCGACCATCTGATTGTTGCCAAAGACGGGGTTTACAGCTTTCGCAAAGAAGGCTTAATTGTTCCGAAGAAAAAACGCGGCGAAAACAGCAAATTGCCTGAAGATAAAAAAGAGCCTAAACGAAAACGCACCAAAAAATAAGCAGAGCTTAAAATAACTCTTGCAAAATAAAAAATATGGTGTAAATATAGCTTTGGTCGACGGGGTGTAGCTCAGCCTGGTAGAGCGCTTGGTTTGGGACCAAGATGTCGCGTGTTCGAATCTCGTCGCCCCGACCACAAACACAAAAAGCCACCATTTTTGGTGGCTTTTTTGCGTTTGTAGATTGCGTGCAATCAGATTAGAACACGCGAGGGAGCGTGTTTGACAAGGAGGCTTGGCGAGACGAGAGTATCGCCGCATAAAGCCGACGCAGCGGCGCAGATTTTTTAACAAAAAAATCAAGCCAATCTCGTCGCCGTAATAATCAAAACCACAATGTCTTTGTCTTTTGAAATTCCGTAAATCCGCTTGATTTGTACTAAAACGCCTGAAACGGTAGTGGAAAATCACTCTCTTTTTAATACTTTGAATTTGCGACATAATTTCGCTACACTTGCAAAAATCTTCCGAAACGTGCCATATGCCCGGCAATCATATATCAAAGGCGAAACCGGATACCTTTAAATTAAGCAAAAAATTGTCGTTATTACTATCAGTATCAAGAAATAAATCAATGTTTGCCACAAAAGCCGTTTTCCGGAACTTAAAGTTTTATTTTTGTAAAAGCGGTTTATCAGCGGATTAGCCAAGATATAGGTCAATACAAACGATATAACGGCAAATATCCGAATGTTATATCTTAATGTTTCTTTGTTTTTTAAATAAAATTCCAAATCATCTCCTTCAAAAGGAGTATTTTCCAGAAAAGCAAAGAACAAACCTATCGTTAATGTAACGATTATAATCCAATAAATCCAAAATTTTGCGACATTAATCAATTTACTTCCGAACTTAGGCATTTTAAATCTCTTCAAGCTATTTCCACTTTGTTTGTATATATTCACGAGTTTTATCTTGCAACTTTTTATTGTATTTGTAAAGAGGTGAATTATACGCATTTGCTAAATCAGCATTTGTCCAATCAGATACATCCTTATATAAAGGCGAATTAGTATCTGAAACCGCATGAATGAAATCCATTTCGCTGACATTCTGAGCCATAGGTGAATTTGGATTTTGATATTCTCTCAAAAGATTTACCGTTTCATCTTCATTTTCGTTTAATGGTTTTATCCCTAAATCTATTCCGGTTGCTCCGGAAAAAGCTTTTTTACCTCCAGTTTTTATTAATTGTTTTTTTAATAAACTTACCGCAGTTGGTAATAATTGTATTGGCATTTTATCCTCCTATTAAAAGTTTAAATTACTATTCAGATTAAAACTCTAACAGGAAACAAATGACTTGTATATGCCCTATATCATGCAGAAATTAAGCTTTATCATGCAAAAGCTTTTTAAACTCTCGATTATTTTGTTGCGCCAACTGTCTTAATTTGTTTTTTTGATTCTGTTCAACATAAGGTATTTGCACTTCATTTGCTTTATTTGCTAAGAACCATTCAACAAAACTGTTTGCTGTTAGTTTTCCGCCATTTTGCAAAGCAATATCAAACTGTTCTCGTTGAACCTGTTTAAAATATTCCCGAAACGGCGCATACTTTTGGTCTTTAATGTCTGATTTTCGTTTGGCTTCTGAGCGCGTATGACATTCTATAACAGATTCAATAGTATCATTATGTAATTCTCTCCAGTATTCTCTGGCTTCGGCAAGCACATCCGCTGCCCAAGATAAAATCTGTTGCTGAAACTCTTTGTTTCGGTGTAAATACTTATTATGCAGGCACATTGCATCAAATTTGCGCAACGCCCTGATTGGTATAATTTCTTTATAATCCATCTCTACTCCTTTACTAAATAAGAATTATATTATTTTAGTTAGGTAGTAATACCTAAAAACGCAAGGGTATGTTAGCTTTTCCGGTATAATCGGCGGTGGAGTATAAAAACATTTTGAATCAATGAGTTATACTCTTAAAAGTATAAAATATGAGAAATTATCCACAAAAAAGTGCATTTGTAACAATTTGTGATAAGACATTTTTGCCATTTTATGCTAGTTTTTTTGATATAATTCGGGAGAAGCGTGTGTAAAATAAAAACAACCTCAAAATGTTGTTTTTATTTGGAACAGCGAAGTTTTGTTAATAAGCAAGCTAGCGTAAGCGACGCGTGGCGAATTTACAAAACAAGTGACCGAAGCGAAGTTAGCAAGCGCAAAAAGGCGCGAGCTTACGGAGCAAGAAGAGCATTAAATTTCGCACGTTTTTTGCGTTTTAAACGGACTACTTTAACCGGCCTTCGGAAGTAAAATTCCGAGGGCTTTTTTTGTGCCTGTTTTTCAAAAAACTACTGGACTTCTACCGAAAAGCAAGCATTCATTGTTATCAATAGGAGACAAAGATGAATTGGAAAAATTTAGAGGACTATCCGTTAAAAGATTTACAGAAAATGTGGTTGGACTACTTTGATAAGCCTTATTGTTCAAACAGTAAGGCTTTTTTCGTATCCCGTATCGGATACAGGCTACAGGAATTGAAATACGGCGGTTTGAAACCGGAAACAAAAAATATGCTGGTTAAAATGTTTAATTCGAAAGAATACCGGAATCCGATTTTTATCAAAGACGAACGCTTACCGAGTGTCGGCACGATTTTGGTAAAAATCCATAACGGCGTGGAACATCGCGTGCGCATTAAAGGTGCGGCGCAAATTGAGTATAACGGCAAAATTTATAAGACTTTGACCGCGGTGGCACAGCAAATTACCGGTCGGCACTGTTCGGGTTACAGTTTTTTCGGACTATCGGAAAAGAGAGGTTAATATGAGCGAAGACATTATAAAGAGCATCAAATGCGCAATATATACGCGCAAATCGACGGACGAAGGACTGGAAAAAGAGTTTAACACCTTAGAGGCGCAACGCGAAGCCGGCTTAAACTATGTTAAGTCGCAGGTGCATCAGGGTTGGGAAGCCTTAGCCGAACACTATGATGACGGCGGTTATTCCGGCGGCAATATGAATCGTCCGGCCCTCAAACGCCTGTTTGAAGATATCCGGGCCGGTAAAGTTGATATGATTGTGGTCTATAAAATCGACCGTTTAACCCGTTCGCTGACTGATTTTTCCAAGATGATGGAACTGTTCGACGAGTATAAAGTGTCGTTTGTTTCGGTAACACAAAACTTTAACACCTATGATTCGATGGGCCGGCTGACCCTGAATGTGTTGCTGTCATTTGCGCAATTTGAGCGAGAAGTCAGCGGTGAGCGTATTCGCGATAAAATCTCGGCCTCAAAAAAGAAAGGTATGTGGATGGGCGGTCCGTTGCCGCTCGGGTACGACCTGAAAGATAAAAAACTGGTGGTTAATCCGGACGAAGCCGAGGTGGTGCGCCTAATGTTTGAAAAATATTTGGTCTGCAAATCGCCGCAATATTTGGCAGATTGGCTCAATAACAGCGGCTACCGGACCAAAATGAAAGTTACCAAAAGCGGTAAAACCATCGGCGGCAAGCTGTTTGACCGCGCGCATTTGTATCTGATTTTAGATAACCGCTTGTATTTAGGTAAAATTTATTATAAAGGCGAACTTTATGACGGCCAACACGAAGCGATTATTTCGCAAAATTTGTGGGATAAGGTGCATAAGCTGAAAGATAAGCCCTTTGCCGAAAAGGCATCGATTAATAAGACCTTTGAGTTCAAAACACTTAAAGGTCTTTTATTTTGCGGCTGTTGCGGCTATGCGATGGTGCCGACCAAGGCGGTTAAGCACAACAAGGAATATTACTATTACACCTCACTCAAGGCCATTCGCAAGAGTTACCGCTTCTGCGAGATCAAGTCGGTGCCGGCGTTGGCGCTTGAAAATTATGTGATGAACAAGCTCAAGGATTTGTTGACAGACCCTCTGGTTGTTCACTCGCTTTCCAATGAAGTAACGAAACGCCTGCCGGATAAAAGCGAATATGACGTGATTAAGGTGGTGCAAGGCAATAAATTTATCAATGCTTTGGGTGCGGAAACCCGGCAACAGCTATTTAATCTGGCCATTTCGCGGATAACAATTTTGCCGGATAAAATCAAAATCCAGCTCAAAAATTCGATGGATAAACTGGTGCAAAACAGCCTGCTTGAGAATAACGTATGGGTTTATAATCCGGAAACCTCGGCTTATGAAATGACGGAAAACGTCGCGTTTTTGAAGCGCCGACAGCAAACCGAGATTTACGTCGGTGACGAAGCGGAAGAACGACATCAGGACAAACAAATGATTGTGGCTCTGGTGCGGGCTTTCGGCTGGCAACATAAACTCGAGCGCGGCAACCTTAATATTCAGGAACTGGCGCAACTCGAGCAAATGGACCGCAGTTATATGGGTAAAATCATTCGCCTGACCTGTCTGGCGCCGGATATCGTCGAGAGTATTCTGGCCGGTCTGCAACCGCGTGATTTAACGCTTAAAGACCTGATTCGCAACACAATTCCGGTGGATTGGAACGAACAGCGCAAAATGTTCGGCTTTCGCCAAGATTAAACAATAAGAGAAATTCAATGACAACAGAAAATCAGAGTAAATCTGAACGCTTGGCGTTTCCGGATACAATCCCGTCTGAGTATGGCTTTATTACTATTGACCGGGAATTTGTGAATTGGTCGCTGTTTCACGACGACGCGGCGTGGAAAATGATGTGCTATCTGTTAATGCGTGCCAATTATAAAACGCGGTTTTGGGGTGCACGGACGATTAACCCCGGCGAATATGTGACCAGCTATGCACATTTGAGCGAAGATTTGCACAAACCTCGCGACACAGTCAAGCATTTGCTGACCAAACTGAAAAATATCGGCGAAGTAAAGACGATGCGCCTCGGTAACGCCCTACTTATTTCAATGCCTAACTATTTGAAATATCAGCGGTTTCGAACGCGTCGACATAAGGACAGCGCCCGACCTGAGCCCGACATAAGCCCGGAACCAGACCATCAGGCGCTCACGACTAAAGAAAATAAACCAGGGAATAATTTTAAAAGGAAAGAAAATTATACGCGCAGGCAAAGTTTTTCTGATCCTGACAACGGTGGATTTGTGAGCTTAGGGGCTATTTTTGCTCGGCAAATGGAGCCTCCGGCAAAAAAATATCACTTTAACACCTTTCCGCCGGACCGAGCGGAGGTTGAAATGTATGTCAAAAATAACAATATGGATATTGATGTGGATCATTTCTTTGAGCACTACGAGCGAACCGATTGGTGTAACCAGAAAGGCAAGAAGCTGGGAGGTTGGCATTTTGCCTTACACCGACTGGTTGATCAAGGCATATATATTTAACCGTTAACACAAAAGGCGGTGGGGAATGCCACCGCCTTTTTCGGGAAAGGTTATTTTCTATTATTAAATGCGGCTGATGACCAAATATCGTAATCATCGTCGGTCGGGAGATAATATTCCAGATATCCGTCTGTAGTTAATCGCCAACGCCAAGCATATTCGCCTTCTACAAACACATCACCGGAATCGCTCAAAACAACACTCGAACCCTGCCGGTTAAAGCACATTCCGATAAGCATTTTCAGGTTTTCAACATCAAGTGCCGTCAAAATAATCGTTTGAAACTGTCCGCGCCGGTATTGTTTATTCTTGCGCATTGCCGGCAAATAGCACTCAAATCCAAGTTCTACAATCGGTTCCCAATGGAAAACCATTCGCCGATGATAGCGGTAACCGTTTTGCCATACCGGACGCCAGCAAGCAAAATAGCGCTTGTATACGAAAATATCTCCGGTATGCGTAAATTGAATAAAAGCGGTCGGAATTTTGAGACTCTCAGACAGTTTACCGCGCATCTCTTGAATGCTTCCGGCTACGCAAAGGACTTTCTCTTCCTGTGGCTCGGCTTCTTCTAATGTTTTCAGCACCGCATCGTAGGCCGCACGCTTGTCCTCATCTTTAAGCGTATCGTAGGCCTCGGTTATCTTTCTGAATTGCGAAGCGGCATTTTTGCTTGAATTATGGTCGGGATGGTACTTTTTTGCTAATTGACGATAAGATTTCTTAATCTCTTCAGGCGAAGCATCTTCAGTAACCTTTAATACCGTATAAAGGCTGTTTTTGACCTTTTTAACCGTCGGAGCAGACTTATCTTTCTTAGTCTCTTGCTGTTTTACCTTCGGCTTTTTGTTTTTTGAGGCAAATAAGCCGAGCAAGAAGAAAAACAGCAATATGTATAGAAAAGTTCCCATTTGCAATCCGTTTCAGATAGTCCTTGCGGCTGTTGTTACAGCAAAACTGTGCTTAAAACATTCCGCCATTCCAGCCCCAGAGGTCGACCGGATGGTAGGTTACGTAAACATTTGCGCCGTCAATACCGTAATCGTTTTGCAAAATGTCGCAAATCTCTCTGGTTAAGCCCTGGCACGCCGATTTAGACGCCGAGCCCAGTAGCCGGATAGCGATATAAGCGCCTTTATCCAGCTTTTTCTCCGCCATATATAACGATTTATCGTCCTCAATGTTCGCCATAATATAGGCTTTCGGCTTTCCAAATGCGGCCGATACAGCACCGGTCAGCTTCTTTTGAAAGTCATCTTTCTGGTTTGCGTCCAGTTTAATACTCATTTTTGCTTCAATGTACGGCATTTTTTATCTCCCTTATAAAAATAACAGTTGCTTTAATTATCACCGCAAAATGCGAGATGTCAAAAAGAAAAAACTTTTGATACAACATATTCATCGATGCCGAAGATTTTCAACGGGTCCTTCCTGGCGATTTTTATATGCGGGGCCGCAAGCCGCGCCGAAAATCTAGTCAAACGACTTTTTGTTTACTGGTCACCCCTTTGCGGAAAGCCTTATTCCATAAGGGTTTTGAGAGATTGTGAAAAATTCTGGCTGGTCACTGGTCACTTCTGGCTGGTCACTTGCCTGGTCACCCGAGATTTTCCATCCGTAAATTCCACAAATTGCCAAACAAAAAAATCACAAATGACCAAACGAAAACTCCACAATTTGCCGAATAAAAAAATCACAAATGACCGAATTTGAAATAAATATTTTGGAAAATCAATATGATATATTTAATTGAAAAATTGCTGTAACCATGATTTTTAAGTAAAAAAAGGAGCTGGTAATCAGCCCCTTTTTTATTAGATAGTAATTTAGGCATTGGCTTTGAGATAATAAGTTCGGATACTATCTTTCTTTTCGGAGGTGATGGTTCCACCAGTCTTTTTAGCATAAGCTGACATCGCACCGCGTATGGAGTTTTCTTTCCATCCGAGGGCTTCCGCCATCTCTTTTAAGGTTGCACCTTCCGGGCGGCTGAGCATCACAACCATAAAAGTTGTTTTATCGCGGTGGTCTATGGCCATAGGCTGGGGCTGATTAACTGTTACCTCAGGCTCGACTAATTTTTGGTTTTTATTTAATTTGTTGCCCGAGTGTTTTACGGTAATTTTTGATGTAGGCTTTTTTGCTTTAGCCTTGGTTTTTAAGCTTTTCTTTTGTGTTGCCATGTTTTTATCCTTTCAATTTGGTTGTTACAACACAATGAATGCTTGGAAATAAAATTATATCCAGTAAATAATGCATATAAAGAGAAGAAATAGCACATTAATGCGAAAATAATCGATAATATAACCTTGTAAAAAAAAAATTAAATTAATATACTCCGGACTATGGAGACGTCTTAATGATCAAAGTTTTGTTTGTATGTTTGGGGAATATTTGTCGGTCGCCGATGGCGGAGTTTGTGTTTAAGCAAATGGTCGCCGAAAAAGGGCTGTCGGAGCAGTTTTATATTGATTCTGCCGCCACCGAGCGCTTTAACGAGATGTGCCACGCCGGCATTCATCACGGCACCCGTGACAAGCTGAAAGCCATGAAAGTTCCGTTTGAGGAGCATTATTCGCGGCAAATTCGCCCGCGCGATTACGTGTATTTTGACTACATTATCGCGATGGACGACAGCAATATCGACGACATTTTGGAGATTGTCGGTCCGGATACCGAGCGCAAAATTTATCGCCTGCTTGATTTTACGGACCATCCTCGCAATATCCGGGACCCGTGGTACACCGGTAATTTTGACGAGAGTTATGACGACATCAGCGAGGGCTGTCAGGCATTTTTAGATTCATTGGATTTGCGGGCTTGACGTTCGTCCTTTAGCTCGGTTTCGCATTGTTTGTACAGGGCGACCATTTGTTCCAGCTTGTGCCTTATACGAAATAATCGGTCCTGCGGCTTTATCGGTAGCGGATTGCCGTAGGCCTGCTTTAACAGCGTTTCTATTTGCGTAAGTGTACGACAGGCGTTATAATACAACATCCGAAAAGTTGTCCGGTTGCTCGGTTTAATATCCTCATATTTGCGCATTTTCATAATTCAATCCCCATATAACGGCAGTAGCTTGATCCTGACGGGTCGACGTAAAGCGTTGGCTTGCCAGGGCATTGTAGGGCAACCACTTGGCGGTGGTTTTCGTCGTCGTAGCCACCCTTGCCGGATAGGAAAATGTAATCATCTAGCGGGAATAGACAAACCGCATCATACCAAACGGCCGGTAATTCAACCGTTTCCGCTATCACAACTTCCTCGGCCTGCAGAGCATAGCGCCGGCATAACTCCATTACTTCGTCGATGTCTGAGGGCTTCCGG
Organism: Pseudomonadota bacterium; assembly: GCA_918234285.1. GTDB lineage: Bacteria > Pseudomonadota > Alphaproteobacteria > RF32 > CAG-239 > RUG410. The sequence continues at coordinate 121,327 of CAKJXZ020000030.1, forward strand.
ACCATATAAATTTTAACTGTTTTCATGGCTGTTCCTTTCGTTACAACCCAATGAATGCTTGGAAATGGGGCAATATCAAGTACAATATGACGTTTGTCGCACAATTCTTCAAAATTTCAGAGAAATAGTGATTTTTTGAGCGGCTGTATTGGGCATACAGTGCGAGGAAAATTGGTGTTTATATGAAATTTTGAAGTTTGCCCTTCGGGTTTGCCTGCAAAAGTGTTCTGCTTTGTCATTAAACTTGAAAATATGCTCTATATTCTCGGCGTTTAACTCCGCGCATAACGCTTTTGCAGAGCAAATGCAACAATGTTATACTGCACTTGGTATTGCCCATCAGTCCAGTGAAATAGGTAAAAAAAATGCAGATTTTCTATAGCCTGCCATCGTTTTTGGAAAGTATGCTTTTTTTATTTATACAAATAATGCAACAGACTTGCATCATGTAAGGCATCTGCATCATAAAGTACTGAAATTTCTTCATCCGGTGTAAATTGCGGAATTTTCCCATAATTTATGTAATTATGTAATTTTATGAGAGCTTCATTTCTAACACTTTTTCCGAATTCGGGAGCCGGACCGTTTGTTTTTAACATATATGTATGAATTTCAAGCAAATAATTATCATCAATCAAATCCAGCACTCCGTTTGTTTTCTTATCCTTTTTGAGTACGGCATAAATTCTTTTAGCTTTATTTGCAACCTGCGGGATATGTATTTCTTCAGGAATAACAAACCACTTTCTCTTTAATAAGCCTAAACCAATACTTTCATAAGATGAAAGTGATGCCAGCGGAATAGAAAGCATCAATCCGATGGTAATCGGCAAAATCCAATAAAAAAGCGAATTAAGTTGAAAATAGACGAGCAAGGTTGTTGCAATTCCTAAAATCGTGTGTCCGATATATCTGTTGAAGGCAGTTTTCCAATTTGTTCGCCCGTCACGATTTTGCGCACTCCAACCGGAATCCTTGCCAGACAGAATTTCCAAAACTATTTTTGTTTGCGAAACCATCATAATCGGCGCAATTAAGGCCGAAAACAAAATTTCAAATATAAAGCTTTTTATTGCTCCGAAAACTCCTCCTATTTCTACCTTTTTATAATTTTTAATATATACTATCAAACCAAGTAATTTTGGAAAAATCAGCATAAACATTGAAATTGCAAACAAGGTAATAGTTCCTATTTTATTGAAAATAGGCCAATTCGGGAATAATGTTTCTTCAACCGGAAAATATTCAGGAGGAAAATAAATTCGTCCTAAGGCTACCAAAATGCCAAAAATTAAAAACGAAAACCATAAAGGAGAAGATAGATATGACATAATCCCTATTGTAAAATGTATACGGCTTATCGGATGAATATGCTTAGAAAACAAAATTTTTAAGTGTTGTATATTACCCTGACACCATCTTCTATCCCTAATTGTAAAGTCTAACATACTTGGAGGGCATTCTTCATAGCTACCAGATAATTCCGGTACCAACCAGGCAAACCAACCTCCGCGTCTGATGAGGGCTGCCTCCACAAAATCATGACTCATTATATATCCGCCAAATGGTTTAGGACCTTTCAATACCGGCAGACCGCAACAGTTTATGAATGCCTGCACCCTTATAATAGCATTATGTCCCCAATAATTACTATCATGCACCTGCCAAAAACTGGAGCCGACAGCTACAATCGGTCCATATACTTTTCCGGCAAATTGTTGAATGCGTGAAAATAATGATTTACTGTTAATACACAATGGAGGCACCTGAATAATACCTGCGGTTTCATTAACCTCCATAAGTTGCGACATTTTAACAATTGTTTCACCACTTAATAAACTGTCTGCATCTAATACTACCATAAAATCATAAAGGGCACCCCATTTGTGGCAAAAATCCTCAATATTACCGCTTTTACGCGCAATATTTTTTGAGCGTCTTCGATAATAAAGATTGATGTCATCAGGCATTTGTTTACGTGCATTAATCCAAGTGTTTTCTTCTTCAATCCAAATTTTAGGATTATTAGTATCACTCAAGATATAAAAATCATAGGCTTTTGCCTGACCGGTACGTTCAATTGACTGCGCCATTGACACAATATTAGCAAAAACTCTTTTTGAATCTTCATTATATATCGGCATTAAAACAGCTGTTCTGGTAGAAAGAGCAGAATCCTTTTCAGGCCAGTTTAACCCTGCTTGATTTTTATATCGTAATAATTCAATAAAACCACACACGCTTGACCAGAAAAACATTGATATCCATGCCGTAGTAAGCATATACAATAGCGTCAATATAAACTTGACAGTTATTGAGGATTCGCTTGGCATATATAGCGTCCACTTGAATGTTAAATAGGCAGTGGTCAAAGCCATCAGACCGAAAATAATAATTCGGCGCCATTTAATTGTTGATTCTGTAATTAAGCGAGTTTTAAACACTCTAAATCTCCTGATAATACTGATTATTTATGCAATGCAATAGGCTCTATTTTCTGAGTTGGAATAACCGATACTTTATAATGAGGAACAACAGTAAATGCAGAATTTTTGAAATACTCATCAGCCTTAGTAAAATCAGGCAATAGCGCATCAATTCCGTA